>LT629697.1:3619068-4228602 GCA_900100325.1 Frankineae bacterium MT45 | reverse complement strand
TACACCAAGCGACCGAAGCCGGCCGAATCCGCGGCTCCGGCCGCTGAGCCGGCGCCCGTGGCTGGGGCGGCGCCAACGGGTGAGCCGGCACCGGCGCCTGAAGCAGCGCCGGCGGCAATGACCAAGGTGACGCTGACCAAGGCCGTCCCCACCGTCTCGCTCACCAAGCGGGGCTCGGCCCACGGGATGCTCCGGGTGAACCTGAACTGGAACGCCCGGCCGGCGGGGGCCAGCGGTGGCGGGTTCCTCAAGCGTCTCGCCCCGCAGGCCGGTATCGACCTTGACCTCGGCTGTCTCTACGAGTTCACCGACGGCTCCAAAGGGGTTGTGCAGGCGCTCGGCAATGCCTTCTCGGCCAGCCCCAAGGGCGTCATGGCTCCGGTGATCCGCCTCGACGGCGACGATCGCTCGGGTTCCAACAACGCCGGGGAGAACCTCTTCGTCGACCTGAGCTACGTCAACCAGATCAAGCGCATCATGGTCTTCGCCTTTATTTATCAGGGTGTCGCCAACTGGGCCGCCGCCGACGGTCTGGTCACGCTCTTCCCGGCGGCCGGTCCTCAGGTGGAGGTACGCCTGGACGAGACGCGCGAAGGGGCGCGGATCTGCGGTATCGCGATGCTGGAGAGCCTGAACGGCGAGCTGAGTGTGCGTCGCGAGGTGAACTACCTCGACGGCGGCCAGAGCGCCCTGGACCGGGCCTACGGCTGGGGGATGAATTGGGCTCCCGGACGCAAGTAGTGCGGCAGAACAGACGCAAGTAGTGCGGCAGAACGGACGCAAGTAGTGCGGCAGAGACACAGCGTCGACGAGTAAGTTTCAACTGGTTTTCATTCCTGGAGAAGGAGTTCCACCCATGTCAGAGCTTGACCTCGGGTCCACCCCGGCGCCGGCCGCGGCGGCCGCACCGGCAGCGAGTAACGCGCTGGTGCTCACCCCACCGGCTCCGGTTCCGGTTGTTGAGCAGGAGCAGGCGGCCGGCGCGGTGCCGGTCGACAGCGCCCGCCAGCTGGAGCTGAAGGCGCGGGCGGAGTCCTTCGCCGGTGAACTGGCGGCCCTGGACGTCCGGTCGCCCGAGTTCTCGCAGAAGGTCAACGCGATCACCACCATGGGTGACGCCGATATGCGTTCTTCGGCCAGTGTCTCGAGCCGGATGCTGGATCGCCCGGCTGCCGCCTTGAGCGCGGCGAAGGGGAAGGGCGGAGCCGACGCCCAGACGCGGGTCTCGAACACGCTCGTCGATCTGCGGGCGACGGTCACCGAACTCGACCCGGCGCGGGCCGACCTCGGCGGTGCCAAGAAGGTGCTCAAGTTCCTGCCTGGTGGCGACAAGATCCAGCGCTACTTCGCCAAGTACGAGACGGCCCAGAGCCACCTCAACGCCATCATCAAGTCCCTCGCCTCGGGCCAGGACGAGCTGCGCAAGGACAACGCCAGCATCGAGACCGAGAAGGCGAACATGTGGACGGCCATGGGGAAGCTCAGCGAGTACAACGAGCTCGCCTCCGCCCTGGACGCCGCCGTCGAGGCCAAGGCCGCTGAGCTCGAGGCCGCCGGGAACACCGAGGCGGCGACGACCCTGCGCGCCGACGCCCTCTTCCCGATCCGGCAGCGCCGTCAGGACATCATGACCCAGATGGCGGTCTCGGTGCAGGGCTACATGGCTCTTGACCTGGTTCGCAAGAACAACATCGAGCTCATCAAGGGCGTCGATCGGGCCCAGACCACCACCATCGCCGCCCTGCGTACCGCCGTCATCGTGGCCCAGGCGCTGTCGCGGCAGAAGCTGGTGCTCGACCAGATCACCGCGCTGAACACGGTCACCTCCAACCTCATCGAGTCGACGTCGGAGCAGCTGCGGATCCAGGGCGGGCAGATCAACCAGCAGGCCGCCAGCAGCACCATCGACATCGACAAGCTGCAGGCCGCCTTCGACAACGTCTTCCAGACGATGGACGCCATCGACACCTTCCGGGCCCAGGCCGTCGACAGCATGAGCCAGACGGTGACGGCCCTGGAGGGGCAGATCACCCGGGCTAAGCCGTACCTGGAGCGGACCCGTCAGGGCGAGGTCTCGGAGTCCCGCGCGCCGTCGATCGGCACGTCGACGCCACCTCAGCTCGGCTCCTGACCGCGCTGGCGCTGAGGAGAGAATTGGACACGGAGGCGCGACGGGGAGGGCATGGTGGCCTGGTTTCGTAGGGACGTCGTGCCGACTGGTGGCGGCAGCGATCGCCCCGGCGCGGCTGGAATGGCCGCCGCGGCGAAGGCGGCGGCGGGGAAGGCAGCGGCGGCGAAGAAGGCCGCTAAGGGGTTGCCGGCTGGTCCGGCCGAGGCCGAGGACAGTCCGGCGATGCTGCGCTGGAACGCCTACCAATTGAACCGGCTCATCAACGCCAACGCCGGCAAGTTGCCGGGGGAGGCGGTGGTCGCCGCGCGACGCGTCACCGACACCATGCGTGAGGTCATCGACACGTCGGAGGTGCGGCCGCTGGACATCTACGCGGTCGTTACCGTGAAGGGCGTGCTCAACGACTATCTGCCGACGACGCTGCGCAGCTACCTGGCCCTGGACTCCGGTGTCGTGAACGTCCAGCGCCCGTCTGGGCATTCACCGGCCCAGTCCCTGGTTGAGCAGATCAACTCGCTGCGCCAGGCCGGCACGCAACTGCTCACCGCGGTGCGCGATCAGGACGCCGACGCGCTGCTGGCCCAGGGACGCTTCCTCAGCGCCAAGTTCACCGGCTCCGACCTTGACCTGTAGCGGCGACACCTCACATGACGAGTCTCTAGTGGCGAGCAGGCAATGGCGACGATGATGCGTGGGGCCAATGTGTCCCTCACCCGCGAGATCCCCAGTCTCAGCGGTGTAGTACTCGGCATCAGCTGGGACGCGGGCTCCGAGGCCGCGCTGGCCGACAACCTGGTGGTGGCGGCGCTGCTCTGCGACGCCAACCAGCGGGTGCTCTCGGCCGAACACTTCGTCTTCTTCAATCAGCTCGCCTCGCCGGAGCTCTCGGTGAGCCAGCTCGAGCAGGCCCTGGGTGGGGATGACGAGCAGATCGAGGTCGCGCTCAACGACGTCCCGGCCGAGGTGAGCCGGATCGTGGTCATCCTCTACGTCAACGAGGGCTCCCCGCAGCGGCGCACGCTCGGGCAGTTGCGCCACTGCACCATCCGGGTACTGAACCGGGACGGGAACGCCGAACTGGTCCGCTCAGAGGATCTGGCGGCAACCCTGGGTGGCGAGCTGGCGGCGTCGCTCGGGGAGCTGTATCGGCGGGGCGACGAGTGGAAGTTCAAGGTCCTCGGGCAGGGTTATTCGAAGGGCATCGCCGGTCTGGCCGCCGACTACGGGTTGACGCTGTGACCCCGGCCGACCCGCGTGCTCCGCAGCGGGCTCAGCCGCGGGGCGATCTGACCTTCCTGCGCCACCGCTCCCGCCCCAGGCCGGCCGCCGCGCCAGTTGCTGCGGCGCCAACTGCCGCTGCGGCTCCACCGGCCGCGCCCGCTGCCCCGGTCATGTCCTCCTCGCTGGACCTCTCCGCGCCGCTGGCGCCGGCGGCGTCAGCCACGTCCTCCTCGCTGGACCTCTCCGCGCCGGCCTCCGGTCCGGCGTCCGCACCCGCCGAGCAGCGCATCCACGTCACCCACCGCACCGTCCGGCGCGGGCCCGAGTTCGTCGAGCCGCGGGTGGCCAGTGGTTCACGCATGATTCTGAGCGTCAAGGCACCGACGGTGACCCTGACCCGGCTGCAGAGCGGCGTCGGATCGCTGCGCTTCGAGGCGGCCTCTTCGTCCTCCGTCGGCGACCTGCGTCTTGGCTGCGCGTACCAGCTGCGCGACGGCCACGCCTCGACGGCCCAGCACGCGCAGGGGAATCGCTACGGGCCGAAGTCGTCGAAGCGGCCGGTGGTGATCACGGCGCGGAATGAGTTCGAGGAGATCTCCTTGGATCTTCGGCAGAATCACAGCCTGGAGCGGCTGCTCATCTACGCGTTCTCCGAGAGTGGTGCGTACGCCGGGAGCGTGACGCCGCTGAATTGGGGCGGCACCTTCGTCGTGACGACCTTCGGTGGCGCGCGTATCGAGGTGCCGATCGACCTGGCCCCGTCCACCGGGACGCTGGCGGTGATGTCGCTGTACAACATCGGCGGCGAGTTCGTCCTGCGGGCCGAGATGGAACTCATCAGTGGGCCGATACGTGAAGCATGTAAGGCATACGGGTATGACCGGATCAGCTGGCTGGACGACCACTCACCGGTCGAGTAGCCAACCTTCCTAGTTTGTGTGCCGTTCAACTCGGCCCGGTAGACCAACCGAAGAGGCTTTCCACCAGGAGGGGATTCGATGCGTCACTTCCACTTCCTCAGCAAGTCCGAGCGGTCGCGTCTCTTCTACCGCGAACCAGAGGACTTCTCAGCCGACGGAGACGGTGAACTTCTAGCCATCGCTCTGGGTGCGACGCTCTACACGCCGGGTACCCGGCGCACGCTCGCCGAAGACCTCGCCAAGCGCAACGCCGAAGGGCTGGTCAGCAGCGTGATCTGCCTGGAGGACTCGGTGCCCGACGCCGAGGTGGCCAGCGCCGAGCTGAACGTCGTCGAACAGATCCGTGAGTACGCGGGCCGGGGCGGGGGCGGCCCGGTGAACGGGCCGCTCATCTTCGTCCGGGTGCGTTCGGCCGATCAGATCGCCACCGTCGTCGCCGGGTTGGGTGAGCATGTCGACGTCCTCACCGGGTTCGTGCTGCCGAAGTTCACGCCCCAGAACGGTGCTGCCTTCCTCGACGCGGTGGAGAAAGCGAGCGCCGACATCGGCCGTCAGTTGCTGGCGATGCCCGTCATCGAGTCGCCCGAAGTCATCTTCGCCGAATCCCGGACCGCGACCCTGCTGGCCGTCCGTGAACTGCTGAATGCGCATCGATCCTGCGTACTGGCCGTCCGCATCGGAGCCACCGATCTCTCCTCGGTCTTCGGCCTGCGCCGGGCGCGCGGGCTCACCGTCTACGACGTCCGGATCATCGCCGACGTCATCGCCGACGTGGTCAACGTGCTCGGCCGCATTGACCCGGCCGGAGCCGCCGGTGACGAGGCGTTCAGGGGCTTCGTCGTGACCGGTCCGGTGTGGGAGTACTTCGCTGCAGCCGAACGCATCTTCAAGCCGCAGCTGCGCGAGTCGCCGTTCATCGAGCGGGAGGAGCGGGCACTTCGCACCCAGTTGATCGCGAAGGATCTGGACGGGTTGATTCGCGAAGTGGCGCTGGACAAGGCAAATGGGCTCACCGGCAAGACGATCATCCACCCGACGCACATCGCCGCGGTGCACGCGCTCTCGGTGGTAACCCATGAGGAGTACGTGGATGCGCTCGACATCGCCGGGACCGCGGCCCAGGGAGGCGCGGTGGCGTCGCCCTATAACAACAAGATGAACGAGAGCAAGCCGCACGCGGCCTGGGCCCGGCGGATCATGCTGCGCTCCCGGGTCTTCGGCGTCGCCAACCCGGAGGTCTCCTTCGTCGATCTCCTCGGCGCAGGTCTGCATCTGTGATCGGGGCTGCGTGGGGTGGCGCGTGGGTCAGTGATCGGATTGACCTGAAGCTGACCACGACGAGTTCTCCGGTGGGACTGGAACTCACCGATCTGCTCGGCCTAGCCCTGCGGCGTAATCCCCGGAGGGTGCAGCTGCTGGTCTCGACGGTGCTCGGTAAGCATGTGCCGACCGATCCCCGAGTCGTCTACGGCGCGGGGCGGCTGCTGGGGATGCTCGTCGCCGATCGCCTGGCCGGCAGCGAGGCGTCGGAGCGGGAGACGGGAGGGCAGTTACTGCGGGCCGCGCTGGGGGGCTCCGCCACCGCAGCCACGGAACTCGTCGAGCTCGGCCGGAATATGGCGGAATTTGCGGGTGATCCTCCGATTGTTCTGGGCTACGCGGAGACGGCGACGGCGCTGGGTCACGCGGTGGCCGATGTGCTGTCGGCGGGTTACCTGCATTCGACCCGGCGGCCGGTGCTCACCGCCCAGCCTGTCGGCCGCTTCGAGGAGGAGCACAGCCACGCCAGCAGTCACCTGCTCCTGCCGGAGAATCCGGCATTTTTTTCGGGGTCTTCTCCGTTGGTGCTGGTCGATGACGAGTTCTCCACCGGCAGCACGCTGCTCAACACGATCACCTCGCTGCAGGCCGAGTTCCCGCGCCGCCGCTACCTGGTGGCCGCGCTCGTCGACCTGCGCAGCGACGCCGACCGTGAGCGGATGAACCGGTTCGCCGCGGAACTCGATATTCAGATCGACGTCGTCTCGCTGGTGGCCGGAACCTTCGACGTGCCTGAAGGCTCGGCCGAGGCGGGGCGGCGGTTGGTAGAGACGGCCGGCTCGGTCGACCCGGCTTCGGCACCGGCGACGCTGCAGGCGCCGGCCGAGCTGCGGCGGGTCGAGACGCACTGGCCGGCCGGGGTGCCGGACGGGGCGCGGCACGGGGTGTCGCCGCAGACTTCCCAGGCGATCCGTTGCGCCGCAGCACAGGTCGCCGCGGAGACTGCCCCGCAATTATCGGGCACTGACGTGCTGGTGCTGGGCTTCGAGGAGTTGATGTACGCCCCGCTGCAGATCGCCCTGAGCCTTACCAGCCTCAGCGCGGGCGCCGTCGACGTGCGGTTCTCGAGCACGTCGCGTTCGCCGGTCCTAGCGGTAGACGAGCCGGGGTACGCGATCCGCACCGGCCTGGCCTTCGGTAGCCATGACGATCCGGCCGACGGGGCCGGGGTGCGTTACGCGTACAACATCGCGGGCCGCCGGTTCAGTGACATCGTCCTCGTCATCGACGATGTGGCCGATACACCTGAGCTGGCGGCTGCGAACGGATTACTCGATAAGTTAAGGGCGAACTGCGCCAATCTGATCCTGGTCGTGCTGCCCAGTTACCGCCCGGCGCTGCGGCCACCGCTACGCTCGCCCGAGTTCGGGAGCTACTCGGCGGCCGAGGTCGGCTGGCTGCTCACCGATCTCAGCGATGTAGCACTGGAGGCGCCGACCGAGGAGCGTGAGGAGGCGATCCAGGCCGGTGGGGCGCACTATGCGGAGTCGCTGCCGATCGAGTACCAACCGAGCCAGGAGTATCAGCGGCTCTTCGCCGATGCCCTGGCCACCTCGGCCGAGCGCATCGCGCACGGCGTCGGACTCGTCACCGAACTGGTGTTGGATGCCCGCGGCCGCGACGTCGTGCTGGTGTCGCTGGCCCGGGCCGGAACCCCGGTCGGCGTGCTGATGCGCCGCTGGGCCGAGGCTGCGCACGACGTCGAACTCCCGCACTTCGCAGTGAGCATCGTCCGTGGTCGGGGCATCGATAGCGTGGCCCTCCGCTACCTCGTCTCGCGCTTCGGCGCCGAGCGGCTGATCTTCGTCGACGGCTGGACCGGTAAGGGCGCGATCACCCGGGAACTCAGCGACGCGGTAGCCCTGGCCAACCGGGAGTTCGCTGCCGGCCGCCTCTCGCCAGAGCTCGCCGTGTTGGCCGACACCGGCGGCTGCACCGAGTTCTACGGCACCCGCGACGACTTCCTGATCCCGTCGGCCTGCCTCAACTCGACCGTCTCCGGGCTGGTGTCGCGGACCGTCCTCAACGATCTGATCGGCCCTGGACAGTTCCATGGGGCGAAGTTCTACCGCGAACTGGCCGGATCCGACGTCTCGAACCTCTTCCTGGACGCGATCAGCGCCCGCTTCGCTGGCGTCGCCGAGCGGGTCGAGGCGGAGTGGCGGCCACTGCGCGACAGCGACCGCCGACCGACCTGGGCCGGCTGGGAGGCGGTCGAAAAGATCAGCGCCGAGTACGGCATCGGTAGCGTCAACCTGGTGAAGCCCGGAGTCGGGGAGACGACCCGGGTGCTGCTGCGCCGTGTGCCGTGGCGGATCCTGATGCGCCCAGACGCCGCGCCGGGGCTGGGGCACATCACGCACCTGGCGCAGAGCCGGGGGGTTGAGATCGAGTTCGTCGACGAGCTGGCCTTCAGCTGTGTGGGGCTGATCCACCCGCAGTTCACCCGGGGCGCGATCGGCGCCGATGGCACGGCGGTGGAGCGGTGAACCCGGCGGTGCTGGTCGCCTCCGACCTTGACCGGACGCTCATCTACTCGCAGGCGGCGGCCGGAGCATGGGAGGGTGCGCTGCGCTGCTGCGTCGAGGTGCTCGATGGCGCGCCGTTGTCGTTCATGACTGAAGCGGCGGCCACCTCGCTGACCGCGCTCGCGGCCGCCTGCACCTTCGTCCCGGTGACCACCCGCACCGTCGCCCAGCTGCGAAGGGTGCAGCTGCCCGCCGCCCATGAGTACGCGGTCGCCGCCAACGGGGGAGTGCTGCTGCGCGACGGCGAGCCGGACGCGGCGTGGGCCAACCGGGTCGTCGCTGCTCTGGCCAGCGCGCTGCCGTACCGACGGATGTGGGAGCAGCTGCAGCCGCTGGCCGAGCGGGACTGGGTCCGGAAGCTGCGCAGCGCCGATGATCTCTTCTGCTACGCGGTACTGGATCGGGCGGCGGTGCCACCGGATTTCCTGGCCGAGACGACGGCCTGGGCGGCCGAACACGGCTGGCGGACGTCGCTGCAGGGACGCAAGCTCTACTGGGTCCCGGACGCACTGACCAAGTCCGCCGCGGTCGCCGAGGTGGCCCGCCGCCAGGGGAGCGACCTGGTGCTGGCCGCCGGCGACTCGCTGCTGGACATCGACCTGCTGGCCGGCGCCGACCGTGGGATCCGTCCGGCGCACGGGGAGCTGGCCGAACAGGGGTGGAGCGCCCCGCATGTGGCGGTGACGCCGTCCCGCGGCGTGGCGGCGGGCGAGGAGATCGTGGCCTGGTTCCACCATGGCGTCCGCGGCGAGCTGAGGGAGCCCGGTGAGCCCCGTGAGCCCGGCGGCCAGCCGGGGGTGCGCCTTGCCAGTGAGGTGCCGGTACCGATACGGTGAGCACGCGTGATGGCACGAGGAAGCCGGTGAGAGTCCGGCACGGTCGCGCCACTGTAATCAGGTCGCCCGCGCTCAGCGAGCGTCTGTGAGTCAGATCTTCGCCATCTCGCATCCCATCGACAAGGGACGCAAGATCCCTGAAGGAGAACCACATGAGCAACACCGCCGCACCGACCGCCGTCCCCACCGCTGCCGCGACGCCCGTCGTGCTGCCGCTGTCGAAGGCGGTGCTCTGGCTCGTCGGCTCGACGATCCTGGCGCTGGCCGTCTACTACTTCGTCGGTGTCGACGAGGGTGCGATGTCCGTCTTCGGTAAGAGCATGGTCATCCACGAGTTCGTCCACGACTCACGCCACTTCCTCGGCTTCCCCTGCCACTAGCCGCCGCTAGTACGGAGCTAACTGGACATGGTTAAGAAACTCATCCTGCGCGGCGTTCTCGCCGGCGCAGTGGCTGGCCTGCTCGCATTCGTCTTCGCCCGAATCTTCGCGGAGCCGATCATCACGTCCGCGATCAACTACGAATCCGCTCGGGACGCGGCCCAGGAGGCCCTGAACAAGGCCGCTGGCCTCCCCGTCGAGGCCCCCGAGTCGGAGATCTTCAGCCGCACCATCCAGGCCAACCTGGGTATCGGCGTCGGCATTATCGCCTTCGGAGCGGCGATGGGCGCGCTCTTCGCGGTCGTCTACTGCGTCTGCCTGGGGCGGGTCGGAAACCTCCGCCCCCGCAGCCTGGCGATGCTGATCGCCGGTGGCGGGTTCCTGGGCGTCTACCTGGTGCCTTTCATGAAGTATCCGGCCAACCCGCCGTCGATCGGCCACCCCGACACGATCAAGCAGCGGGGTGGTCTCTACCTCCTGATGGTCTTCGCGTCCGTGGTGCTGCTGGCCGGGGCGGTCTGGCTCGGGCAGCGCCTGAAGGCCCGCTACGGCAACTGGAACGCCAGCCTGCTGGCCGGCGGCGCTTTCATCGTGCTCATCGGCGCGCTGATGGCCGTGCTTCCCCAGTTCGGCGAACTCTCGGCCAACCTGGCCGTCTACGGGCGGCACGCCACCGAGACGCCGCCGCCGCTGCGAGATCCGAAGGGGAACATCGTCTTCCCAGGCTTCCCGGCCGACGATCTCTTCCAGTTCCGCCTCTACTCGGTGGCGGCGCAGGTGATCCTCTGGGGCTCGCTCGGCCTCATCTTCGCACCGCTGGCCGACCGGCTCCTCTCGCCGGGGCTGGCCCCGAAGCCGGCCGGCGAACCGATTCCGGCCGTGGTCTAGCTGCCGCTGCTCGACGAACTGAGTGCGCTCGGCGGGTACTTCGCCGTCGAGACGCACGCGGCCGGTAGGGAACCCACCGACGGGTGGCTCCCCCTTGACGCACTGACCCGGACGCCAGCGATCCTCGACGAGAGAATCGCCGGCGTCCGGTCGGCCTTGGCGGCCGGGGCGGAACGTGATCCGGGCGAGATCGACCACCGGGTCGCCGCCTCCGTGGCCCAACTCGGCCTGGTGGCCCGGCTCGTCTCGCCGGTGCTCGCCTCCGGGGTGATCGGCGGCGAGTTGCTGCGCGTCGAACTTCCGTCGATCTGGTGGCGGCCGGTGCTCGGTGGTCCGTACCCGCTGTCAATGCCCGAGATGGGTTCCGAACCGCTGGTGCCGTCGCCCGCCGATGCTGAGCTGCGGCGTGGATTGCTGGAATTCCTGGACGCAACGGTCGGCGCGATCGTCGCGGCGGTGGCCGCCCGCTCCGTCTCATCGCTGGTGCTCTGGGGGAACGTCGCCTCGGCGATCAACGGCAGCGCGTCGATGCTGGTCGGAGCTCGTCCGGAGCTAGCTGACCGGACGCGGCTGCTGGCCGGATGGATGCTCGAGCACCCACGGCTGCGGGGCGGCTTCGTCGGCCAACCGGCCAGCGGACGGGGCGGCTCGAGCCAGTTCCAGCGGCGCAGTTGCTGCCTCATCTACCGCGCCACCGACCCGCCGAGCAGCGCCTACTGCGGGGACTGCATCCACCTGCTGCCGCTCTCGAGCGTCCTGCCCTGACGGCGAAGATCCTGCATATCCGGGCGCCCGGTACGCATAGTGCAGGACGTTCAGCGGCAGGTCAGTGCAGGTGGCTCTGCCAGTCGGCCGGGACCCGCTCTCGCGGGCCGGGCGTCGACTGGGATGTCGGGTGGTGCTGCGGGTCGGCCAGTGTCGGCCCGTCGTAGAACTCGTTGTTGCTGAAGCTCCAGAACCAGTTCTCGCCGGGCTCGTAACTGGTGATGAAGTCGTGCTTCGTCTCCAGCGCGTGCTTGGTGGCGTGCTGCGAGGGGGAGGTGTCGCAGCAGCCGATGTGTCCGCACTGGGCGCAGCGGCGCAGGTGCAGCCACCAACCGCCGGTGGCGTTGCACTCCTCGCAGCCCTCCCCGCTGGGGGCCACGGCCGGGTCGATACCGTCAATCTCTGCCATGTTGGCCCCTATCCGATCGGGTCGGTGTCGAGCGCGCGCTGCTCGGCGTGCTCGTCTGGTGGATGGATCGGTAGTGTCGCGGTGAACCAGGTTTGCCCCGGCTCGGACGCGACGCGCAGATCGCCGTGGTGCTTGTTGACGATGATCCGGTACGAGATGTCCAGCCCCAGGCCGGTTCCCTCACCGACGGCCTTCGTGGTGAAGAACGGCTCGAAGATCCGCTCGACGATCTCCGGCGCGATGCCGCCGCCGGTGTCGCCGATGGCCACCTGCACGGAGTCATCCACCTGGGAGGTCCGGATCGTCAGGGTGCCGGAGCCGTTCATCGCCGCCACCGCGTTGTCGATGAGGTTCGTCCAGACCTGGTTCAGCTCGGCGGCATAGGCCGGCACCGTCGGCACCGAGCGGTCGTACTCCTTCACGACCGTGATCCCGGCGCCGAGCTTGCCCGAGAGCATCACCAGCGTGCTGTCCAGCAATTCATGGATGTTTGCGTTCTGGAACGGGGCCCGGTCGAGCTGCGAGTACTGCTTCGCCGACTTCACCAGGGCCGAGATCCGCTCGGTGGAGTCCTCGATCTCGTTCATCAGCAGCTCGGTCTCGATGGTGTAGTCGAGCCACTTCACCGCGCTGGGGAGGCTCGCCTCGCCGACGGTGGCCAGCACCTTGTCCAGCCAGATGCTGTCCAGACCCGCCTGCACCAGGTTGGGGGCGAGGTCGTACCCCTGGCTGATGCCGTGGTCGGCGAACCAGTCGACGATCTCGTCCTCCCGGTCACTCGCCTCCAAGGCGCCCAGACGTTCGGCGATGGCCACCTGCTCGGCCGCCACCTCCTGCAGCTCGACCAACGCGGCCAGGTGCTCCGGGTCGTAGCGTCCAGAGGCAATGAAAGTAAGCTTCTTCCGCATGCCGGCGACCCGATCGCGCAGCGCGCCGGTAGCCCGGACCGCGGCCGAGGCGGGGTTATTCAACTCGTGCGTCAGGCCCGCCGCCAGCGACCCGAGGGCGACCAGACGTTCGCGCTGCCCGGCCGTCTCGTAGGAGGCCCGCATGCCGAAGAAGAGCCCCTCCAGCAGGTGCAGTGCCATCGGGAACCACTCGCTCATCATCTCGGTGAGGACTTCGCTGTCCAGCACGAAGAAGGCGGCATCGGTAGTGACCCGCAGCGAATTGTTGTAGGCCTGCGGTGCTCGATCACCCAGGTAGGCCTGCCAGGCACCGGCGTAGACACCGCGCTGCGAGGTGCGGGTGGTGTCGACGTCGTCCGACCCGACTCGCCGCGAAAGCACCGCCGTCCCCTCGAGGAGAATGTAGAACTGCCGCGGTGGCTCGCCCTCCCGGTAGACGTAGCCGGGCTCGAAGACCTCGATGCGACCCTCGCGGCAGAGCCACTCGAGACGGTCGTCGCTCAACTTCTCGAAGAGGAAGAGGCTTCTCAGGAGTTCGATGCTGCAGGTCGGGGCAATCACGGTCTCTCCAACGTTCCCGGCGGGTTCAGATATCAGGATTTCGACAAGTAGCGGTGCACGAGCGTCACGGCCATCGCGCCCTCGCCGACGGCCGAGGCGACGCGCTTCACCGAGTCCGACCGCACGTCCCCGGCGACGAAGACCCCGGGCAGGCTCGTCTCCAGGTGGTACGGGTCGCGGTCCAGTGGCCACCCCTCCGGTCGTCGCCCCTCCACGATGAGGTCCGGCCCGGCCAGCACGAAACCGTGATCGTCACGCCGCACCGAGCTGTCGAGCCAGTCGGTGCGGGGAGCGGCGCCGATGAAGACGAAGAGCCACTGCGTATTGACGGTCTCGGTCTCGCCGCTATTCGCGTTGCGCAGGGTCAACTGCTCGAGGTGACCGTCCCCGCTGGCCCCGACGACTTCGGTGCAGGTGCGGACCACGATGTTCTCGATGCCCCGCAGTTGGTCGATGAGGTAGCTCGACATCGACGCTTCCAGCCCGTTGCCGCGGACCAGGATCGTCACCGATCGCGAGGTACGGGCGAAGTGCACCGCGGCCTGGCCGGCCGAGTTCGCACCGCCGACGACGTAGACGTCCTCGCCGGCGCAGTTGGCGGCCTCGGTGAGGGCCGAGCCGTAGTAAATGCCCTGCCCGGTGAAGTCGGAGACACCGGGCGCGGTGAGTTGCCGGTAGGAGACGCCGGTGGCCAGCACCACGCTGTGCGCGTTGACCGTGGCATCGTCGGCGAAGCGCACCGTCCGGGCCGCGCCGTTGGCCTGGATTCCGACCACCTCGCGCGTCGTGATCAGCTCGGCGCCGAACTTCACGGCCTGCCGACGGGCCCGCTCGGTGAGCTGTGATCCGGAGACTCCATCCGGAAAACCAAGGTAGTTCTCGATTCGGGAGCTCTGCCCGGCCTGGCCCCCGGTGGCTCGGCTCTCGACGACGACCGTCTTCAACCCCTCGGAGGCGGCGTAGACGGCCGCGCCCAGGCCGGCCGGACCGCTGCCGATCACCACCACGTCGTAAAAGTCCTCGGTCGGCGCGATACTCAGCCCGACATTCCCGGCCAGTTCGGCGTCGGTCGGATTCACCAGCACCGTGCCGGCGGTGGTGATCACCACCGGGAGGACCTGATCATCGATGCCGGCCGCGGCCAGCAGACGTTCGGCCTCACCCTCGTCCGAGAAGTACCAGCGGTAGGCGACCTGGTTGCGGGCCAGAAAGTCCCTTACTTTATAAGAGCGTTGCGACCAGCGGTGGCCAATCACCTTGGTCTGGGCGACCGGTGCGTGGTCGCTCGTCGTCCACTCCTTGAGCAGGGTGTCGATGACCGGATAGAACTTCTCCTCCGGCGGATCCCACGGCTTGAGCAGGTAATAGTCGAGATCAACGACGTTGATGGCCTCGATCGCGGCGTTGGTGTCGGCGTAGGCGGTGAGGAGCACCCGCTTCGCCGCCGGGTAGACGTCCATCGCCTGCTCGAGAAACTCCAGGCCGTTCATCTCCGGCATGCGGTGATCGGCCAGCATGACCGCGACGTCGTCGCCGCGCAGCTTCATCTCGCGCAGCGCGTCCAGGGCCAGCGCGCCGGACTCGGCCCGCACGATCCGGTACTCCTCGGCGTACTGACGGCGCAGATCCCGGGCCACCGCCCGGGAGACGTTCGGGTCGTCATCGACGGTGAGGATGGCCGGACGGCGCTGCGGCTCCGGTGCGGTCACGAGTTCTCCTCGATGTAGGCCTCCGGGTCGCGGTCGCCGGGGTCAATGCCCCGCCCAGCCGGGTGCTCGGCGTGAAAGCGCACCCAGTCGGCGGCCAGCTGGGCTCGCAGCGCGTGCGTGGCGTGCTTGCGGAAGTCGGGGAGGACCTCGTCCTCCTCTTCGGTCAAGTGCTCGCTGTTCTCGCGCCGGGCATCACCGACGGCGGTGAACCAGCTCGGGCTGCCGACCTTCGCGCCGGCCGCAGCGGCCACGGCGTCGCGGATCTTGTTGTGATCACGGATCGCATCGTCGGTCTCCTCCTCCGCCTCGTCGCCGCCCTTCTTGAGGAGGAACGGGTAGAAGACCGTCTCCTCGGCCTCCGCGTGCGTGTCCAGGCGCTGGGCCAGCGGCTCCCAGACGGCCGCCAGCTCGGCGTCGCTGCGGGCATCGTCGAGTCGGGCGAACTGGCGGCGGAACCACTCGTGATCGTCCATGATCAGCGAGGTGATGTCGGCCGCAGCGATGTCGGGGGCAGCATCCGTCATACCGAAAGCCTACGGTGAGAAGCGCCTGCGTAGTTTCCGCCCACCGCGAACAGTTAGGGCGGGCTAGGCGATGGCGGGTTCGGGGGTGACGACCTCGGCCGCGGCCTCCGCCGCGCGCTGCGCCCGGCGGGCCAGTAGCGCGCCGAAGGCGGCGGCGACCAGGCAGGCGGCTGAGGCCAGCAGCAGGCCGGCCCGCCCGCCCCAGCGCTGCGAGATGGCGCCGGCGATCGGGCCGCCGATGGGCGTCGAGCCGAGGAAGGCCACCGCCCAGAGCGCCATCACCCGTCCGCGCATGGCCGGTGCCGAGGCCAGTTGCAGGGTGCTGTTCCCCTTGGCCAGCACGGCCACGCTCGCCGCGCCCACCAGCAGTAGCGCGAGGAGTTCGAACGCGATGTTCGGCGCGATGGCGGCGAGCAGGATGACCACCCCGAAGACGGTCGAGGAGCGGATCAGCGAACGGATGCCGGTCTTGCCCCGCGCGGCGACGTAGAGGCCGCCGACCACCGCGCCGATGCCCATGGCGGCGGTCATGAAGCCGTACCCGTCGGCCCCGACGTGGAAGGTCTCGCGGGCGACGACCGGGAGCACCACCTGGAATTCGTAGGCCAGGCAGCCGATGATCGCCATCATGAGCAGCGGCACCGCGAGAGCTGACGTGTGCCGCACGTAGCGCAGCCCCTCCCGGAGTTGCCCCTTGCTGCGCCGGGTCGGCTTCGGCTGCTGCAGCTTGCTGACGTCCAGGCGCAGCAGTGAACTGACGACCGCGATGAAGCTGACGGCGTTGATCAGGAAGCAGATTCCCAGCCCGCCGGTGGCGATGATGATGCCGGCGATCGCCGGGCCGACCGCGCGGGCGGCGTTCACCAGCACGGAGTTGAGGCTCACGGCGTTGCGGAGTTCGTCCGGCCCGACCATCTCGAGGACGAAGGACTGACGGGCCGGGTTCTCGAAGCAGTTGTTCATCCCCAGTAGGAAGGCCAGCAGGTAGATCTGCCACAGGGTGACCTCGTGGGTGAGGGTGAGGATGCCGAGGATGAGGGCCAGGACGCCCATCATCGACTGCAGCCCGATCATCAGCTTCCGCTTGTCCATCCGGTCGGCGACCACGCCGCCATAGGGGCCGAGCAGGAGAATGGGAAGTGTCTGTAGGGCAACCGCGAAGCCGACCTGCGTTCCGGAGCCGGTCAGCTGCAGGACGAGCCAGGACTGGGCGACGGTCTGCATCCAGGTGCCGACCAGCGAGATGGCCTGCCCGCCGAAGTAGAGCCGGTAGTTGGGGTTGCGCAGCGAGGAGAAGGTCTCGCCGCGGAGCGCGGTGAACTGGGCCCGTCGAAGTGCTGCGGTCATGCCTTCCTCACGCTGCCCGCCGGATCGCGCGACATCTCGACGGCCAGGGCCTCCAGCGCGGGGAGGGCGGCCAGCAGCGACTGCGCCTGCGGGTGGGGGACCTGTTCGAGTCGCTCGGCCAGCATGCGGGCCCGCTCGTCACGGATGCGGTTGTGCAGTTCGGCCCCGGCCGGCGTGACCTGCACCTGCACGGCGCGCCGGTCCTGCTCGTCGACGGATCGGACCACGAGTCCACGCTCCTCGAGCTTGGTGAGGATGCGGGAGAGCATCGTCGGGTTGATCCCCTCGTGGTCGGCCAGTTCGCTGGCCCCGATCGGCCCGCGGCGACCGATGGCGCCGAGGACGGAGAGGTTGGTGCGGGTCATCCCGTCGCCGGAGACCTGCCGGTCGAGGAGACGGGAGATGCGCCCAAGGGCGGCGCGCAGCCGCACAATCTCGTCGTCGTCGAAGTCTGACATCTGCTCACTCCATTTACTTGCCTGCTAGCAAGCATATACCTGACGGCGGTGTCCGGCCACCGGGCGCTGGCGTCCTGGTTCAGGCGCCTGCGCTTCGGTTCAGGTGCGGGCGTGCGCGGCGAAGAGCGCGTGGGCCGAGGCCAGCGGCAGGCTCTGGGCGCCCAACTTGGCCTCGGTGCGGCGCTGTAGGCGCCGGGAGTAGGTGGCCGTGCAGTCGCCGATGATGCTGGCGTGGAACCCCATCCGGTGCGCGGTACGCAGTGTCTTGCTGACGCACTGGTCGGTGGTGAACCCGGCGATGAGGACGTCACTGGCGTTGAGGGCAGTGAGTTGTTCCTGCAGGTCGCTATCGGTGAAGGCATCGAAGGCGGTACGACCACGGGCGATCAGGTCGCCGACCCGATAGATGTCGGGCGTGAACTCCGAGGTGGCCTTGCCGCGGGTGAAGACGAGGCCGCGGGTCAGTTTGGCGAAGCGGCCTCGCAGCGCACGCGGGTCGATCACCAGCGGCGCGTGGATGACTGGAACGCCGCAGTCACGGGCGTGCTTGGTGAGTGCGATGGTGCGGGCGATGACGTCCCGCCGGGTGAGCTCCGGCTCGAGGAGGCGGCGATACAGCCCGGCGTCGGTCCACTGTCGCTGGAACTCGACGAGCACCAGCACCGGTCGCGCTGGTCCTCGCTCCAGTTCTTCATCTGACTGCATGTGCGGCCTCCCCCTCGCGTTCTCCGTCCAGCCTACGAGCTATTCCGAGCGGCCGGGGTAGGGGTTGCTTGAGACTTGGGTGGCGAGAGCCGCTGTCTCAGCAATTGAGATCACAATCCTATTTTGCGGGATTCCGGTTAGGCTCCTGGCATGGTCAATCCCTCGGTGCACCCCGGCTATCGCTGGGTGATCCTGGTGATCGGGGTGCTCGCGCAGGCCGCTACCTGCACCTTCATCTACGGTCTCCCCACGCTGGTTCCGGCGCTGCGTTCGGCCGAGCACCTCACCCTGCTGCAGGCGAGCGTCGTCATCTCCGCACCCACCGCCGGGTTGCTGCTGACGCTGATCCTCTGGGGCGCGGCGGCCGACCGCTTCGGTGAGCGCATCGTGATGGCCTCGGGTACCGGAATGGCGGCCATCCTGCTGGCCATCAGTACCCAGTTGAGCAGTGTCGTGCCGCTCTGCCTGGTGCTTGGACTGGCCGGTGCGGCCGGGGCATCGGTGAACGCGGCCAGCGGCCGGGTGGTGATGGGCTGGTTCGCCGTCAACGAGCGCGGACTGGCGATGGGGGCCCGGCAGACGGCCCAGCCGCTCGGTGTCGCGATCGCCGCACTGACCCTGCCGCTGCTGGCTCATCGTTACAGCGTCGGTGTCGCGCTGGCCTTTCCCGCCGTCTTCTGTGGGGTGATCGCCGTGGTGATCGCCTGCTGCGTCGTCGATCCCCCGCGTTCGGCCCCCAAGCCGGGCGAACGGGTCGGGTCGCCGTACCGGGAGGCGACGATCTGGCGGATTCACGCCTCCAGCGCCTGCCTGGTGGTGCCCCAGTTCGCGGTCTCGGCCTTCACGCTGGTCTACCTGGTGGGTGAGCGGCACTGGACGCCGGTCGACGCCGGGAGATTGATCTTTGTTTTCCAGCTCGTCGGAGCCATTGGGCGGATCGGGTCGGGCGTCTGGTCGGACCGGGTGGCGAGCCGGCTGCGGCCGATGCGGCAGTTGGCGGTGGCCAGCATGATCCTGATGCTCGGGCTGATGCTCGGCTCGATCACCTCCTCCGCCTGGATCGTCATCGTCTTCGGTCTGGCCGCCGTCGTCACGGTCGCTGACAACGGGCTGGCCTACACGTCGGTGGCCGAGATGGCCGGGCCGGCCTGGACCGGACGGGCGTTGGGTGTGCAGAACACCGGGCAGAACATTGCGTCGCTGGTCACCGCGCCGGTGCTGGCCGTGGTGATCGGGGCGAACAGCAACTACGGCGGCGCGTTCCTACTGGCGGCGCTCCTCCCGGCGCTGGCGATCCCACTCATCCCGGTGCGGGCCGAGCAGCGTGAAGCGGAGTTGGTCAGCGCCTGATCCGGTGCGCTCACTTGGTTTCGCCGGGTCATGTTCGGGGTAAATGATGTCCCGTGACGACTACTAGGCAACGTAGATACGGAATGACTCGTCGGGGATACGGCATTCTCGTCCCCATTGTCGTGGTGTGGCTGGCTATCGGCCTCTTGGCCGCCGGGCAGCGTCACTACTTCAGCAACTCCAGCGAAACGTGCGCAAAAGCCAGCACAATCGCGGTTACCGTGATCGCCGGACCGCTGAACTACTTGGGCCTCAACCCGAAGCTCAACTGCAGTCTCCCGCAGCCCTCGAAGTAATTCGAAGCCAACCTAGCGCGCATTCGAGGCGGCCCGCAGTGGGGCGCCGAGGCTGTGCAGGTAGCGCAGGGCGACGACGTATGAGCCGAGGAGGCTCGTCTCGGTGTAGCTGATCCCAAGCTCCGCACAGTAGGCCCGCACGATCGGCTGCGCGAGTCGCAGATTCGGGCGGGGCATATTCGGGAAGAGATGGTGCTCGACCTGATAGTTCAGGCCGCCGAGCACGATGTCGGTGAAGCGTCCGCCGCGGACGTTGCGGGTGGTGAGCACCTGGCGGCGCAGGAAATCGATTTTGGTTCCCGGCGCAATGATCGGCATCCCCTTGTGATTGGGAGCGAACGAGCAGCCCATGTACACGCCCCAGACCGCCTGCTGAATACAGACGAAGACGAGCGCCTTCACCGGCGAGAGCACCAGCAGCACCGCCGAGAAGTAGGCGACGATGTGCAGGGTGAGGAGCAGCAGCTCGATCCGGCGGTAGCGGCGGATGCTGGTCTTCCAGAGCCAGATGCCGCTCTGCAGATGGAGGTTGAGACCTTCGAGGGTGAGCATCGGGAAGAAGAGCCAGGCCTGGTGGCGGGTGATGAATCGCGGCACCACCCCGGTGCGGCCGGCGGCCTGAGCTGCGGTGAAGGTCAGCACGCTGTCGCCGATATCCGGGTCGTACCCTTCGAAATTCGGGTGTGAATGGTGTTGGTTGTGCTCGTCGACCCACCAGCCGTAACAGAGCCCGACCAGCAGATCACCGGTGACCAACCCGAGGATGTCGTTGCTCCGCTTGGTTCGGGCGAACTGCTGGTGACCGCCGTCATGACCCAGGAACGCCACTTGGGTAAAGGCGATACCCATCGCTGCTGCCACCAGCATCGTGAACCACGAGTCGCCGACCGCGAAGAGGGCCAGCCAGGCCAGCACGTACCCGGCGCCGGTGAGCGCGATGCGTAGCGCGTAGTTTCCACGGCGGCGCTCGAGCAGGTGCGCTTCGTGTACCCGGCGGCGGAGCGGAGCGAAGTCGCTGCCCCGAGAAACCGCCGCAATTGAACCGACCCGCGCGGTGTCGGTGATCTCGATATTCATCTGTCGGCGCCCATCCAGGCCGATTCGGCCGGTCGTCTATCGCCATGGGCGAGGCCGAGGTTGTGTCAGCGTTCGAAGTGCCCGCGGTACTTTCCACCGTACGCGCGGATAGATGTGAACCCGCCCAGGTTCATAGACTGAACGGATGACCGCCGCTGAGATAGATAGCTACCTGGCTGACGTGCCCGAACCCAAGCGGGCGACCCTCGAGCAACTCCGTCGCGACATCCTCGCGGTACTCCCCGACTCCGAGCAGTGCATCTCCTACGGAATGCCCGCGTTCAAGGTCGGGAGCAAGGTCGTGGTCGGGTTCGCCGCCTTCAAGAACCACGTCAGCTACCTTCCCCACAGCGGCTCCGTTCTGGCTGCGCTGAAAGACGAACTGGCCGGCTACACGCAGACCTCGGGGTCGCTCCACTTCGCTGTCGACGAGCCTCTTCCGGCCGAGTTGGTGAGCAAGCTGATCGATGTCCGGCTCGCCGAACTCGGCCTCGACGCCTGAACCCGCGGCGCCTGTCTTTGTAAGGCGGATCAGGGCTCCGTGGTTGACCGGAGCGCTGCTGCCTTGCGCAGCAGCACCGCCCGCTCCTGCAGGTTGCGGCAGAGCCCAGCCGCGAACTCCAGTTCGGCTCGCGCCTCATTGCTCCGCCCCAGACGGGCCAGCAGTTCACCCCGCACGCTCGGCAGCAGGTGTGAGCCTGACAGGCGGCCGGTCACGGCCAGTTCGTCGACGAGTTCCAGCGCGGGGTGTGGACCCTGGCTCATGGCGACGGCGACCGCCCGATTCAGCTCGACGATCGGGGAGGGGGCGACCCGTCCGAGCGCTTCGTAGAGCAGCACCACACGGTCCCAATCGGTGGCCTCGACCGACGGCGCGACAGCATGGCACGCGGCGATCGCCGCCTGTAGCCCATAGGGACCGAGTCCCCGCCCCGCGGCTTGGGCGTGGCTGAGGGCAGCGAGCCCGCGTCGAATCGCCGACTGGTCCCAGAGCCGGCGATCCTGATCCTCCAGCAGGATCGCCTCACCCTGCGGCCCGGTACGCGCCGGGAAGCGGGCGGAGGTGAGTTCGAGGAGCGCGACTAGCCCGTGAACCTCTGGCTCGTCCGGCACCAATGCGGTGAGCATGCGGGTCAACCGCACCGCTTCGTGGCTGAGGTCGGTGCGCAGCAGTTCCTCGCCGGAGGTCGCCGTCGAACCCTCGGTGAAGATCACGTAGAGCACGCTCAGGACGCCGCCGAGCCGCTCCCGTCGCTCCGCTGCCGGCGGCAGTTCGAAGGGCACGCCGGCAGCCGCGATCGTCTTTTTGGCCCGGGTGATCCGCGCCTGGACGGTCGCCACCGGGACGAGGAACGCCCGCGCGATCTCCTCGCTCGACAGGCCGCCAACGGCGCGCAGGGTCAACGCCACCCGGGCCTCCGGCGCGAGCACCGGATGGCAGGCGACGAACATCAGCGCGAGGACGTCGTCGTCGATCCGGTCCGGATCCCAGAGCAGATCGTCGGGGCGCTCCGGCGGTCGCGTCCCGCCCGAGCTCGCCTCGCCCGGCAGCAGGGGCTGGGCCAGCAACGAATACCGCTCGTCCCGCGCAGTGCGGCGCCGGAAGGAGTCGACGGCTCGGCGCCGACCGGTCGCGAGCAGCCAACCCACCTGGTTCTCCGGAGCGCCGTCGCGGGCCCAGCTCACGAGTGCTTCGGCCAGCGCCTCCTGGGCGACGTCCTCGGCCAACTCGAAGTCGCCGGTGTAGCGGGCCAGCGCGGCGACGATGCGGGCGGACTCGATCCGCCACACGGCCTCGACGGCCCGCCGCGCTGCCGAGGCAGCGTCAGGCGGACCACCGGCGACCATTTCTACGACCCTGTCGGTTAGAGCTGACCCGTCCGCTCCCGCCAGGCCCGTTCCTTCACGACCCACTCGTTGTCCGGCGGAAACTCCTCGATCGTCGGCACCCGCCGGATCTCGCACTTCGACCCGGCGAAGGCTGGCATCCGCTTCGCCCACTCAACGGCCTCCTCCTTCGACGCAACGTCGATCAGGTAGAAGCCGCCGAAGAGTTCCTTCGTCTCCCCGTAAGGGCCATCGGTCACCACCGGCGTCTCGGCGCTGTAGTCGACCACGACGCCCTGCGCCGGATCGTCCAGCCCCTCGGCGGCCAGCAGCACACCCGCCTGGATCAGCTCCTCGTTGAATTGACCCACGGTGTCGAGCATCTGCTCGAACGGGGTCTCCATCATCTTCGCCACGGTTTCATCCGTGCCCCGCATGATCAGCATGTACTTCGGCATCTCGGCTTCAATCTCCTTAGCGGTAAGGCCGGCTCTCGACCTTCTCAAACCTCAGGTCGAACGGCGCTGCCGTAGATCGACACCGTAGCTGAAGAAATTTTCTCCGATCCTCCTCAGGTGACGGTGAAGGTGCCGGTGAGGGTGGCCTCGGAGCTGTTGCCGACGTACACCTCGATCAGACCCGGCTCGACGAGGAAGTGCGCCTCGTTGTCATAGAAGCCGACGTCGTCGGTGCCGAGAGTGAAGCTGACCGTCTTGCTCTCGCCCGGACCGAGGGTGACCCGGCTGAATCCCCGCAGCCTGCGCACCGGCTGCGCGTAGCTCGCTACCGGGTCGTGGATGTACAACTGCACGACTTCGTCGCCGATCACGGAACCGGTGTTGCGGACGTCCGCCGAGACGGTGATCCTGCCACCGCGGCGACTCATCCGACCGGAACTCAACCGCAGATTGCTGATCGCGAAGGTCGTGTAGCTGAGGCCGAATCCGAACGGGTACAGCGGCCCGCTGGGCAGGTCGAGGTACTTCGACGTGTACTTGTTGTTCGGGTCCGACGGGCGACCGGTGTTGAGGTGGTTGTAGTAGATCGGCACCTGACCGACGGCTCGGGGGAAGGAGACTGGGAGCTTCGCGCCCGGATTCACCTTTCCGTAAAGCACATCGGCCACCGCATTGCCGCCCTCGACGCCCGGGGCCCAGGCCTCGACGATCGCCGTCGCGGTGTCATGCGTGGACTGCAGGGTCAGCGGACGTCCATTGAAGAGGACGACCACCACCGGCTTCTTCGTCGCCACGATGGCGGCCAGCAGTTGCTCCTGGACGCCGGGGAGGTCGATGTCGCTTCGTGCAGAGGCTTCCCCGCTCATCGCCGCGCTCTCGCCCAGGGCCAGCACGGCCACGTCGGCCGCGTTCGCCGCCGCCACCGCGGCCGCGAACTGAGACGTATCGGTGGACTCGATGTCGCACCCCGGCGAGTAGCTGACGCTCGAGGCATTGGCACTGATGCCGTCGAAGACCGTCACCGGAGGGGTGGTGCTCGCTCCCGTCCCCAGCCCCGACCAGGTGCCGTTGAGGTCGAAGGTGGCCTTGGCCAGCGGTCCGATGAGGGCGATCTTCGTGCTCTTCCTCAGCGGGAGCAGCGCGTTGTCGTTCTTCATCAGCACAATGCTCTTGCCGGCGGTGCGACGAGCCTCGGCGCGGTTGGCCGGGGTGACCGAGGTGACCTCGCCCGCTTCGTCGACGTAGGGGTGATCGAAGAGGCCGAGGGCGAACTTGATCCGCAGAATTCGCCGGACCGCATCGTCGATCTCCTGCTGCGTGATGCGGTGCTGGGCGAGCAACTGCACCGCGTTGTCGCCGTAGTCGGTGGAGACCATCTCCATGTCGACGCCGGCGTTGATGCCGGCGGCCGCGGCGTCGGCTCCGTCGCCGGCCACCCCGTGCTCGATGAGTTCATGAATTCCGGTGTAGTCACTCACCACGAAGCCATCGAAACGGTAGCTGCCCTTGAGCACCTGGCGGATCGTGTACGCGTTGGCGTGCGCCGGCACCCCGGAGATCGCACTGAACGAGGCCATCACGGTAGCCACCCCAGCCTGCACGGAGGCCTTGAACGGCGGCAGGTAGTGGTTGTGCAGTTCGGAGATCGAGACGTCAACCGTGTTGTAGTCACGGCCGCCCTCGGTGCCGCCGTAGGCCACGTAGTGCTTGGCGCAGGCGGCCAGCTTGTCGGCCGCCGAGTAGTCGCTGCCCTGGTAGGCCTCGACCTTCGCCACGGCCATCTGCGTCGCCAGGAATGGATCCTCCCCGTCGCCTTCGGCGATGCGTCCCCACCGGGGCTCGTGGGTGACGTCCATCATCGGCGCGTACGTCCAGGTGATCCCGCTGCGGCGCGCGTCGGCGGCCGAGACGGTGGCATCCGTTGTGGCGACGTCGGGGTCGAAGCTCGACGCCTGTCCCAGTGGGATCGGGAAGTTCGTGGTGTAGCCGTGGATTACGTCCAGTCCGAAGATGAGCGGAATGCCCAGCCGCGTCTGCTCCACCGCCTGATGCTGCAGGGAGTTCAGGGTGGCCGCACCGACGACCGAGAAGACGCCGCCGCAGGGGTTGCTGCTCAACGCCTGACGGGCGAGATCGGCGGTATTGACGAGCTGCAGCTGGCCGATTTTCTCGGCCAGGGTCATCCGGCGCAGTAGGGCGCTGATCTTCGCTTCGTCGCCGCCGGGGCGGTGATGCGGCGGCAGTGGCGCCGGACCGCTGCGCGACGCTTCGGTGATGGACTCGGCGCCCGCGGGGGCAGCGCCAAGGAGTCCGGTCGAGAGGGCCGAGCCCATCACAGCGAGTCCGCCAAGGCCTGCGAGGGCCGCGCGTCGGGAGATCTCAAACTGCTGGGATTCGGTGGTCTGTTCAGTCATCGTTGACTCCAACCTGTGCACTTGTTGAGCAAATCTCCCGCAATTCGAGACTGTCACCACCCGGGTCAAGTCCCCGTGAGCGCAGCGGATCCGATCGAGGTTGGAACATCAACGAACCTTGCCGACCACAGTGCCGACTGCAAGGCTGGCCGGGTGGAGGACGGAGGCGCGAGCGAACCAGGCGCTTCAGAAGGCGAATTCCCGCGTGTGCCACCGTGTGCGGCATCGCAGCACTGTTCCTTCTGCTCGCGCCGCCCAGTGCGTTGGGTCCACCATCTTGATCCGAACTCAGTCCGGTACCGGGCGTACGGCAAGGGACATACGCTGCCGTCGTTCTGGACATTGTGCGATCGATGCGAGCGCGTCTATGCCAGGGCTGACACGGAATCCATAGTCGCCGTGATGCGTACGGCGCCCGAGCGGGAGCGATGGACTTCGCCCGCTGACGTGTATGAGCACGTCGAGCAGCAACTGCGTGTGTTCCGCGGGGCTGACTTGGGTGCCGTACCGCTGTCTAGATAGGGCCGGAGGTCAAGCTGTCATCAGGCGCAACGTCTGATCGGTCGACGCGTGAGTGGAGCGGATCAAGCGCTGAGGCAAACGCTCTGCCGGAGTTGTTAGGTTCTTCCCGTTTGATCCGATACGACCTGGTATCCGACGCCGGAGGCGGCAACGAATCCCGACCAGCAAGATAAATGTCCTTCGCGTCGACGCCCAGGAACGACACGTCACCCCGGGATCTGGTTCCAGTGGCTCGCGGGTTGAGAGGTTTCGACCTGGCAAAGCGGACTCCACGATCGCTAGGTTCGGGTCGAGCGGGGCGCTCGACCAGTCCTCCGATGATGTGTGGTGCGATCGATGACGGAAGCGCGTTTCGTTGACCGGCGATCGGATATGGCATCGAAACGGAAGTGACGTCGCACATCGTTCGGTACATCATTCTGTCGGCTGGCCCGGGGCTGCGCTGGTGTCGAGGTCTTTGCGTCGGTGACGTTTGCTGCGAGCGGACGCTGGCCGGGGCGCCGGGGTCGGCGACGGTTCCACGTTCCCTGCCGGTCTCGTGGGTCAACCTGTCAGCCGATGCGCGCCGTATGAGCGGTTGTAGCCCGACCGTTGCGCCACTTTGGTCGGCATCAGATTCTGCTTCCGGTCATCCGGTGGCGATGGCGATCATGCCGCCCTGGACTTCTTCGGTCCACCCGCCGACGCCGACGCTGGATTTGGCCCAGACGTTGCCGGCGCCGTCGAGGATGATCTGTACGCCGCCGCCGGTGGCGATCGCGGTTATGCCGCCCTGGACTTCTTCGGTCCACCCGCCGACGCCGACGCTGGATTTGGCCCAGACGTTGCCGGCGCCGTCGAGGATCATCTGGGTTCCGTCGGAACCGACGGCCACCTTCCCGATGCCGCCCTGGACTTCTTCGGTCCACCCGCCGACGCCGACGCTGGATTTGGCCCAGACGTTGCCGGCGCCGTCGAGGATGATCTGTACGCCGCCGCCGGTGGCGATCGCGGTTATGCCGCCCTGGACTTCTTCGGTCCACCCGCCGACGCCGACGCTGGATTTGGCCCAGACGTTGCCGGCGCCGTCGAGGATCATCTGGGTTCCGTCGGAACCGACGGCCACCTTCCCGATGCCGCCCTGGACTTCTTCGGTCCACCCGCCGACGCCGACGCTGGATTTGGCCCAGACGTTGCCGGCAGCATCGAGGATCATCTGGGTCGCGCTTGTTTTGCCTCCGCCGCCAGACGCTGCGCCAAAGCGCCAGAAGTATGCGGTCGAACCACCAGCGTTTGCCCAGGTGACCGGGTTGAGGTTGTGCTGCGAGACCTTCCCATCAAGATTCCAGTTCGAGTCACGCACCACGAATGTGCCGGCGGTGGTGGTCGTTCCGACGATGATCGCAGTGTGGAGACGCCCAGTCGGAGAGTCTGAGTTCCTTTGCGAAGCGTTAACGATCTGGACCAGGTCACCAGGCTGAGCGGTGCTCGCGCTAATCAGCGTGCCACCGGCGTTTGCATAGGCACCGTAGTACGCGCCCCCAGGCGATCCGTATCCCCCGACGCGAGCTTTGATGCCGTTGGCAGCGAGAACCGCGTTGACAACGTTTCCAGCCCAGACCTTGCATTGGCCGCCGCTGTATCCAATAGCGTATGAGTTGGCCTTCGCGACAATCTGGGAATTTGCAAAGCTATAGGCCGCCGACGCCTGAGGTGACAGCACGAAGCTCGAGATTGCCATAACCATCGCTACGACCGCCAACAAGCATATGCGCGTCTGGCCACCGGCTCTTGGCAATGCCAGCTTCGCAACCTTTCGGCGACCGGGTGTGGTCAAGTTCATCGCAATCAGCCCCTCCACAGCGTCCCCGCGAACGCTGGTGGGCTCAGCGTAACTGTCCTTCAGTCGATTGCCTACTGCCGAGCGTTTGTTGCCTAATCACACAGATCCAAGTGACTAGGCGATAGGTGACGCGACCAGCGTCAGGCGAACCCTTAGCAACATCCGGGAAGCAAGGTCGAAGGCCGCCAGCATTTGACTGAAGAATGTGGTTTGGGCTGCGCGTCCCGATGTGGCGTATAGCCGAGTAAGAGTGAAAGCGGCTGGGTCGCGACCGTCTCTTGGCAACGTATGCCGGACGGCAGATCAATCGTCAAGGCTCGCGATTTCCAAGTTTGGCGAAGCGTGCCGCCTCGCGGCGCTCGAGGATTTGGCAGCTGCTTCATGTCACACGATTTCCAACGTCGTGGATCGCGGCGGTTGATGGGTCGTTGCTTCGCTGTGATGCTCAGTTACGCGGAGGCTACCCCCCTATCGCGCGGTGCCGCCTTTCCCGTCGATCGGTTCCTGATTGCAGCTCGGGAGAGATCACGGGTGGGTGTGGCAGTCCTGGTCAGATATGTGCGCAGAGATCACGACATTGAACACGTCCACGAACAAGCCTGCGGCTAGCGTGGCCGGGCGGTTAGCGCCTAGGTACTATCTCTGTGTCTCGTAAGTGCCGGGGGGTCGAATGCCAGACGTCTGTACCTGTGGTGTGTACGCCGCCGCAGTCTGTCCACGTTGCGGTGAGTCCAGGTGCGCCGAACATTTCTACATCGAGGTGTACCCAGAAATGGTGCCCGGCGGTTTCGCCCGTGACCGAGCGACCGGATTCTGGAAGGCACGCAAACCCAATGGCACCGTGACGATGACCGACCTCGATAGCCGATATGCGGACCAGTGGGCATCAGGTGGACCTGGATGCGAATTCTGTCGGGACGCATCCGTCACCAACAGCCTCGGCAACACACGGAGCAAGGTCGCCGATGTCTTACGGTCCGGCGATCTCAGCAAGCTCAAGCAACTAGCGGGTTCAGTCCACTTGCTGACGGCCGAGGACCGTCGGTCGCTAGTACAGGCGATTTACCACGCCAACACACCTACCATGGAGCTGGTGCAAGCGCGGGTAACGATCAACCGGTACGCACGGGGGCGACGTGTGGAGATCGGGGATGTGGCCGAGATCAGGCGACAGCCAGCTGTCTGGTTGCAGCGTGCCGAATGCGCGTTGACGTGGACCGGGGATGTCTACGAGGATTCGCCGTTGGAGTTCCGAGACGCTGGTTGGATCTTGGTTCCCCAGCGCCGGTCCCCATCATTTCGCGCTGTCGATCCGGCCGCTGGGGCTGCTTCTGGATGGGGTGCGAATTCCCCGGAACCACCATTTGCCGAGGTGACCATGGGACGGCATCTCAACTTGCTCGGAGCGAACCTCATGACACGCGGGAATGTTTGGGGCCTCATCCTCGAATCGGTCTGACCCACCCTGACGATGTAGATCCCTCAGGACCAACGTCTCCGAGAGAGAAATCGCCGATGCGTACCAAAAGGGCGCGAAGCACTCCGCCCTAGTCGGTGTACACCCCATCGACGGCGAGGCTGTCGATGAGTTCCTGGCGGGCCACCCGTACCCGCCGAGGCGCGTCTTGATGCGTCCAATCGGCGTCGCCAGCGGTTCGCGGCGACGGACCCGGAATGGGAGAAGCTCTGTGAGGCCCGCACGCCCCGAAGCGCAATCGCCATATATGACTCCGCCAGAGTCACTTCCCTGGTTGGTTGTCCAACATTCGATAGTTGTGGGTATGACAATTTCCCGCTGAACCGACGCTGCTTTCGAAGTTGGGTGTTCAGGTTCACGAGATCGTTGACAGCTGAGTCGCGTGATTGTTGACGTCGCTCACGTCGAAGCCGAGGGGTCATCGTGTTGTCCGTCGTTCAGCAGGGCCTGAGTATCTCGGAGGCCGCTACGAAGTTCGAGATCTCCCGGCAATCGGTCCACCAACTTCTCACCCGATAGCGCGACAGGGGTCTCGACGCCGTCGACGCCCGGTCTCACCGACCACGAACCAACCCGAACCAGACACCACCAGAACTACGAGATCAGATCGTCCGACTCCACCAAACACTGACACCTCAGCAGCCACACCATCGACCCCACCAGCAACTACTGGCGCAACAAACAGAAAAGCCCCGGCCGATGGCCAGGGCTCTCCTCGTCATGAATCACGCGACTCATCTGTCAACAATCACGCGACTCACGACAATGGCGGAGGATGGGGGATTTGAACCCCCGAGGGATTGCTCCCAACTCGCATTCCAAGCGAGCGCCATAGGCCACTAGGCGAATCCTCCGTCGGTGAGACTACTGCAATCGGGGCCGAACCGACGACTTCACCCCGGCCGCGGGCACCCGTCCCCGCGATTTGGCATGCCCACGGGGGCACCGCGTAGAGTTCAGGCCCGGCCCCTCGTGCGGCGCCCATCCTACGAACCTCCCCAGGGCCGGAAGGCAGCAAGGATAAGAAGGCTCTGGCGGGTGCGCGAGGGGTCCTTCACATCTTCCCGGCGAGCCGACGACCTGTCGGTGGTGTCAACTAAGGTCGGTACGTGGCTTCACACTTGGCGTTGTATCGCAAATACCGGTCGGCCACCTTCGCCGACGTCATCGGCCAAGAGCACGTCACCGCCCCGCTCATGCAGGCCCTCACGGCGGGCCGGATCAACCACGCGTACCTCTTCTCCGGCCCCCGTGGCTGCGGCAAGACCTCCAGCGCCCGCATCCTGGCCCGCTCGCTCAACTGCGTCGAAGGTCCGACGCCCACCCCGTGTGGCGTCTGCCCCTCCTGCGTTGAGCTGGCCCCCAACGGCCCCGGTTCCATCGACGTCATCGAGATCGACGCGGCCAGCCACGGTGGCGTCGACGACGCCCGCGACCTGCGGGAGCGGGCCTTCTACTCCCCGGTTCGCGACCGTTTCAAGGTGTACATCATCGACGAGGCGCACATGGTCTCGACGCAGGGTTTCAACGCCCTGCTCAAGCTCGTCGAGGAGCCGCCGGAGTTTCTCATCTTCGTCTTCGCCACCACCGAACCCGACAAGGTGCTGCAGACCATCCGTTCGCGCACCCACCACTACCCGTTCCGGCTCATCCCGCCGGCCGCGATGCGGGCCCATCTGGAGAGCATCTGCGCCGCCGAGGGAATCACGGTCGAACCGACCGTGTTGCCGCTGGTGGTCCGGGCCGGCGGCGGCTCGGCCCGTGATTCGCTCTCGCTGCTCGACCAGTTGCTGGCCGGCGCCGGCGAGGAGGGCGTCACCTACGCGCGCGCCGTCGCGCTTCTCGGCGTCACCGATGCCGCATTGCTGGACGCGATGGTCGACGCGCTCGCCGCCGGCGACGCTGCGTCGGTCTACGGCACCGTCAACTCCGTCGTCGAGGCCGGTCACGATCCGCGGCGCTTCGCCTCGGACCTTCTCGACCGTTTCCGCGATCTGCTTCTCCTCGCCGCCGTGCCGGACGCGGTAAGCCGCGGACTCATCGAGTCCTCCGGGGACGATGCCGACCTGATGGGCAAGCAGGCTGAGCGGATCGGGGCCGCCTCGCTGGCCCGCTACGCCGAGATCGTGCACAACGCCCTCATCGAGATGCGCGGCACCACCTCCGCCCGGTTGGTGCTGGAGTTGCTCTGCGCGCGCATGCTGCTCCCGGACGCCAGCGCGGACTCGGCGGCCTTGCTGCAGCGGTTGGAGCGGATCGAGCGGCGCTTTGACGCGGCTCCGGTGGCGGCAACGGCTCCGTTGACGTCTTCCGCGCCGGCAGCCGAGCGTCCGGCACCCGAGCGGCCGGCGTCGGCGCGACCGGCAGCTGCCCCGCCGGCCGATCCCCCGCCGGCCGATCCCCCGCCGGTTGCCGCTGAGCCCGTTCGGGTGGCGCCCGTAGCTGATATCGGCCGCGCGTCGGACTCGCCTCCGCCGGCCGCCGTGGCCGAAGCGCCCGCCGCCGAGCCGGGAATAGCAGCCGCCCCGGCTGCTGCCGCAGCGGCGCCCGCCAATCCCGGAGCCCTGGACGCCACCGCGATCCGTCGCCTCTGGCCGCAGTTGCTGGACGTCGTCAAGCAGTCCTCGCGACGCACCCGAGCCCTGCTGGACAACGCCCAGGTCGGTGACGTCAAGGGACAGATCGTGGTCCTGACCGCCCCCAGCGCCACTCTGGCCAAGATGATCAGCGACGACAGCAACACCTCCGTACTGCGGGCCGCGCTCACGGCCGAGGTCGGCGGCGCCTGGAAGGTCGAGGTGCAGGTCGAGGCCGACGGCGCCGGTCAGAGCCGTCCCGTGCCCGACGCCGGCCCGACGCCCGAAGAGGAGGAGGCATCCGCCGCGCAGGCCGCCGCAGCGGCGAAGGCCACCGCGGCCCGGGCGGCCGCCCGTGAGGTGGCTGATGCGCAGGCGGCGGTCGAAAGCAGTGGTGACCTTGACCCGCGCGACAGCAGTGAGCCGGTTGCGCCGGGCGAGGCGGCGGCCCGCCTCGACCCCGAGGCGAGTGCCATCCAGTTGCTGCGCAGCACCCTCGACGCCAAGCCGCTGGATGCCAGCGGGCGCTGACCGGAGGCGCTGGCCATCTAGCCTGCCAATCGGAGGCTAGAACGCTGAATTGGCAGGAGCGTTGCCGGCGGCACAGTGCGAGTCCCCGGGTCTGCGGGTTTGTGGCCAGGCGGGGCTTGGGCTAGGCCGGGTGGACCTTACCGGCTCAGGTACGTCAGGATCCCGGACGCCACAGCCATTGCGATCCGCTGCCGACCGGCCGCCGACGACTGGATCGCCGCGTCACCGGCGTTGCGCATGTTCCCGATCTCCAGAAAAGTGGCTGGCTTCAACGCCAGATTCAGGCCGGCCAGATCGTCGCGCGGGTAGTACCCGTTCTGGCCGAGGTAGCTCGACACCGTCATCCCCGACCCGGCGAGCAGCGAGTCATGCAGGTCGCGGGTCAGCGCACTCGACTGCGCGGCGACCGCGGCCCCGGCCGGCTGCCGGCTGTCCTGGCAGACGTGGAAGCCGTGACCCGAGGTCGGCGCGCCGTCGGCGTGAATGGAGATGACGGCGGCGACGCCCGGCTGGTTGCCGATGGCGGCCCGCTGGTCGACACACGGCCCGAACGAGTCGTCATTCGGGCGGGTCATCGTCACCCGCACCCCGTGTGCCCGCAGCAATGCGGCAACCCGAGTCGAGACGTCCCAGTTGAAGGCATGCTCGGGGTAGCCGGCGTTCGTGTTGGTCCCGGTCGTCTCGCAGTCCTTCATCTCGCCGAACCCGGTCGGCACCTGTCGCTTCAACGCGGCCAGGTTCGCCGCGTCGCCTCCGTTGTGCCCGGGGTTCAGCACGATCAACGGCGAGCCAGAGACGTTCGGCAGCGGAACTGAGCCGCCGACGGGCGCTGAGGTAGAGACCACCGGAGTGGCCCGCGGAGTGGGGGTGGCGGGTCGCGGGGTGGCCGTCGCCTTCGGCGACGGGCGCGGTGTCGGGGTCGGCGCCGGCGTGGCGGGGATTGGGGTCGGAGTGGCCGTGGCCGTCGTCGCCAGGCTCAGTGATGCTGACTCTGCGCTGGGGTGCTGTGCCCCACAGGCCGTGAGCGCGCTCACGACGGCGAGCAGGACGCCGAGCGAGGCGGCCGCTACGACCGGACGGCCCGAGACGACCGGACGACGCGAGACAACCGGACGGCGCGAGACGGCCGGACGGCGCGAGACGTCCGGACGATGCGAGCGGGATGTGGAGAACGGCACCCGCACACTCTGACACGTCGAGGCCGTCAATCCTGCGCGCCCTTGGCTGCTACTCATGGCATGTTTATGCTTCCGCACGGTGGCTCGCTAGGGATTTTGTCAGGCGTTGCGGCTACCCTAGGTGAAACGAGAGAGGTTGGATTGTTGTGAGTTCACGCAGTGGCGGCGGTTTCGGCGGAGGGGCGCCGAACATGCAGCAGCTTATGAAGCAGGCGCAGAAGATGCAGCAGCAACTTGCCGTCGCGCAGGCCGAGCTCGCTGAGAGTGAAGTCACGGGTTCAGCCGGTGGCGGCCTCGTCTCGGCCACCGTCACGGGATCGGGTGAACTCAAGTCGATCGTCATCTCTCCCGGCGTCGTCGATCCGGATGACGTCGAGACGCTCCAGGACCTGGTCGTCGCCGCCGTCCGCGACGCGAATCGGGTCGCCAGTGAACTCGCCGAAGAGAAGATGGCGCCGCTCGGTGGCGCCAACCTCGGCATTCCCGGCCTGTGACCCTGCTGTCTGATCGCAGTACGGAGAACTAGTTGTCCGCGATGTACGAGGGCGCCGTCCAGGACCTCATCGACGAACTCGGTCGCCTCCCCGGCGTCGGTCCCAAGAGTGCGCAGCGGATCGCCTTCCATCTGCTCGCGACGGAGCCCGCCGACGTCGATCGACTCACCAGCGCCCTGCGCCGGGTGAAGGAGAAGGTGCGGTTCTGCCGCATCTGCGGCAACGTCACCGAGCAGGAGGAGTGCCGCATCTGCCGTGACGAGCGGCGCGATCCGTCGGTGATCTGTGTGGTTGAGGAGCCGAAGGACGTCGTTGTCGTCGAGCGCACCCGGGAGTTCCGCGGGCGCTACCACGTTCTGGGCGGGGCCATTAGCCCCATCGACGGCGTCGGCCCCGACGATCTCCGGATCCGAGAGCTCATGGTCCGCCTGGCTGACGGCAGCGTCACCGAGCTGATTCTGGCCACCGACCCCAACCTCGAGGGCGAGGCCACCGCCACCTATCTCGCTCGGCTCGTCGTCCCCATGGGAGTGACGGTCTCGCGCCTGGCCAGTGGTCTGCCGGTCGGTGGCGATCTGGAGTACGCCGACGAGGTGACGCTCGGACGGGCGTTCTCCGGCCGCAGGCGGGTGGAGTAGATGAGCCACCCGGACGACCCGCCGGTGACGGACGGCTCGGGCACCGCCCAGGCGATCTCAGCGGCGACCCCGGAATCAGTGACCCCGGAATCAGCGAACCCGGCGTCGGCAGTGACCCCGACGGTCGAAACCCCGACGGCAACGAGCCCGACGGCAACGAGCCCGACGGCAACGAGCCCGACGGCGACGAGCCCGACGGCAACGAGTCCGACGGCGGAGTACGGCTACCCCGGCACCTCCTTCTCGGCGCCGCTGCCCATCGTGGACGCAACTCCGGCCTCGACTCTCCGCCCCAAGCGTCGTCTCCGCGGCTTTTACTGGGTCGCCGTCCTCGGTTCGGTCGTCCTCCTGGTCGCCGGTCTGGTCACCGCCGTCATCACCTACCTCGACGAGGGGAAGGCGGGCGGCGTGGTGGAGCGCTACTTCTCGGCGCTCTCCAGCGGAGACGCGGCCGCGGCCCTGGGATTCGGCACCGTCCCCTCAGGTTCGCGGGCGATGCTCACCGAGCCCGTCCTCAAGGCGCAGTTGGCCCGCGGGCACATCGGTGACGTCGCGGTACTGGCCGAGTCGAACGTCGGCAGCGAGACAGACGTCGACGTGCAGTACACGCTCACTTCGACTGGACCCCCGATCACCGTCACCGACACCGTCGCGATGGTGCCGAGCGGGCGTACCTGGCGGCTGAAGTCGAGCGCGGTTCCGGTGCAGGTCTCCTTCACCGGAGCGGCGAATCGGATCACCGTCGCTGGTGCCACGGTGCCCACTGGGCTACAGCTCATGTTCCCGGGTGCCGCACCCTTCGTGTTTGATACCAAGAATCTCGAACTTTCACCGCAGTCGGCGGTGATCCGCTTCCTGTCGATGCCCTCGCCGCTTGGGGTCGGGCTCAGCAACGCCGGCGGGACGGCCGTGAAGGCGAGTCTCAATCAGGCATTCACCGCCTGTATCTCCGGCAAGGCACCGGCGCCGGCCCTCTGCCCCGCCCCCAACGACCCCCGCGCGGTGCCCGGAACCTTCAAAGGCGTGGCCAGCAACCCCGCCTCGACCAACGCAATGTTGTCGGTGAGTTCGGATGCCGACGGCATCGTGCTCGCGAACGCCACGGTGCCGGTCACGGGAACCTACAGTCAACTCGACTTCAACAACCTGCCCCATCTCAAGCAATTCATTGGCAGCATCACGCTCAATGCGCAGACGCTGGCCGGCGACCCCTCGCAACTTGTCTGGGAGAACCAGTGAGGGGCCGGCTCGGGCGCAGCGCTCGAGTTCTTGTCGCGCTGGCAACGTGCGTGGCTGTCGTCGCCGGTCAGACCGGTACCGCCACTGCCGTGGGGCCGCCCGGCTATCCCGAATGGTGGTTCGATACGTGGGGCGTGCAGGCGCTATGGAACGCCGGCGCGCGGGGTGGCGGAATCACGATCGCCGAGATCGACACCGGTGTGAACGCGCAGGTCCCTGAGATCACGTCGAGCCTCGTCCCCGGCTTCGACTTCGGGGTGCCCGGCGGCATCGGCTATGTCGACCACGAGATCAAGTCATTCGGCCACGGCACTGCGATGGCGTCGTTGATGGTGGCCAAACCCAGCGATCTCGGTGTCGTCGGCCTGGCGCCGGACGCCAAGGTCATGCCGATCGCCCTGCCCATCGACGGCACCAACGACGCCGCCGGATCAGGCGCCGATCACCTTCCGGACGCAATTCGCTGGGCCGCCGACAACGGCGGGAAGATCATCAGCATGTCGCTCGGGGGCGAGCGCGACCCCGCTGAGGACAGCGTCCCCTGCCCCAGCGACGAGCAGGCCGCGATCACCTACGCGATCAGCAAGGGCCTCATCGTGGTGGCAGCCTCCGGCAATGCCGGCGACGAAGGCAGCCCGGTTGAGGATCCTGGCGTCTGCCTCGGCGTCGTCTCGGTAGGTGCGGTCGACTCGGCCAACAACGTCGCCTCCTTCTCCTCGCGGCACCCGTACCTGACGACCACGGCGCCCGGAGTGAACATTCCGACGCTCAGCCGAGTGCCGGGGCACGTCTTCCACGGTGACGGGACCAGCCAGTCGACGGCGCTCGTGTCGGCGGCGCTGGCATTGATCTGGTCGAAGTTCCCGAAGCTCACCGGACGCCAGATCGTGTCGAAGGCGATCTCCAGTTTCGACAAGCGTTCACTAACCCGCGATCCGGCCTACGGCTTCGGCATCATCAATCCCAACACGGCCATCCACTCCGGGAACCCGAACGCCCGCAACGTGGTCTACGACAGCGTCGAACCATACGTCTCGCAGTTGGAGGCAGCAGACGCCGAGACCGCCCTGAAGTCACCGCCGTCGACGACGAACACCCATATCCCCGGCAGCGTCATCATCGGTCCGGCCCCGTCGCCCTGGTCGTCGGCCGTCGTCGCCGCGCTCCTGGTGGCGCTTCTCGGGCTCGTGCTGCTGGTACTGCTGATGCTCGGAGGGCTGCGCTCGCGCCGTCGCCGCGCGGCCTCGGCCCAGACGACCGCGCAGGTCTACGGCTTCGCCGCCGGTAGTGGGCAGTTTGCCGGACCACCGCAGGGCTGGCACGTCGTCCCGGAGACTGCAGGCGGGTACCCCGACCAGCCGTCGGCCGCGCAACCGCACCTCGGGCATATGCCGCCCGCGCAGGCCTCAGCCGAGACGGTTCAGGCTCCGTCGCCACCAGCAGCGGTGTCGTCCGTTGCGCCGACGCCGACGCCGACGACGCCAACGCCAACGGCGCCGATGCAGCCGCCCCGGCCGATTCAGCGGACCGTGCTACCGAGCGTCGAGGAGGAGGACGCGGCGCAGTGGCAGGACGTCATCTCCGCCGAAGAGCGCGACCTGTAGCGATCGCCCGCGCCAAATAGCAATGGGCCACGGACCGGGACGGCATCCCGGTCCGTGGCCCAATCAGTCTCAGGCGGAGAGTCTCAGTCGGAGGCTGCGTCCATCCGGGCCGCGCGGTTCACTGCACTGACGACGGCCCGCAGCGAGGCACCGACGATCGATTCGCTGACCCCGACGCCCCAGAGCACCCGCTCGCCGATCTCGATCTCCAGGTACGCGGCCGCCTCGGCGTCCCGACCCGCGGTGAGGGCGTGCTCGGCGTAGTCGAGCACCCGGACGTTGACGCCACCCAGCCCCATATCGATCCCGGAGAGGGCGTCGCAGAACGCGGCGATCGGGCCGTTGCCGACGCCGTTGAGCTCATAGCTGGTCCCGAAGGCGCGCACCGTCGTCGCGATGTTCTCGATCTCGTCGGCGCTGCGCGAGCTGAAGCTCTGCAGTTCGAAGGGGCCGTCCTTGGTGAGGTACTCGTCGCTGAAGATCTGCCACATCTGGGCCGAGTCGACCTCGCCGCCCTCGCCGTCGGTGTGCCGCTGGATCACCTGGCTGAACTCGATCTGCAGGCGCCGCGGCAGGTCCAGGTGGTGATCGGTCTTCATGATGTAGGCGACGCCGCCCTTGCCGGACTGCGAGTTGACCCGGATCACCGCTTCGTAGGAACGCCCCACGTCCTTCGGGTCGATCGGCAGGTACGGGATGTGCCAAGGCATCTCGCTCACCGGCTTGCCGGCGGCGACGGCGGCCCGATCCAGCGCGTCGAAGCCCTTCTTGATCGCGTCCTGGTGCGAACCGGAGAAGGACGTGTACACCAGATCGCCGACGTACGGGTGGCGCTCGTGGACGCCGATGCGGTTGCAGTACTCGACGGTGCGGCGGATCTCGTCGATGTCGCTGAAGTCGATCTGCGGGTCGATACCCTGGCTCAGCAGGTTGAGGCCCAGGATCATCAGGTCGACGTTGCCGGAGCGCTCGCCGTTGCCCAGCAGGCACCCCTCGACCCGCTCCGCCCCGGCCAGCATCGCCAGTTCGGCGTCGGCGGTGGCGGTGCCCCGGTCGTTGTGGGTGTGCACGCTGAGCGCGATGTGTTCGCGTCGGGAGAGGTTGCGGCTCATCCACTCGATCTGGTCGGCGTAGACGTTCGGGGTGCTCCGCTCCACCGTGCACGGCAGGTTCAGCACGATCTCGCGCTCGGCGTCGGGCTGCCAGACGTCCATCACCGCCTCGCAGATGTCCAGGGCGAAGTCGGCCTCCGTGTCCATGAAGATCTCGGGCGAGTACTCGTAGCCGAAGGTCGTGCCGGCCAGATAGTTCTCGGCGTACTTCATCACAGAACGGGTGCCCGAGGTGGCCACGTCGCGGCACTGCTCACGCCCGTCACCGGGCCAGCCGAAGACGACACTGCGGAAGACCGGGGCCGCCGCGTTGTACATGTGAACGGTGGCCCGCTGCGCGCCGACCAGCGACTGGACGGTCCGCTCGATGAGCTCGTCGCGGGCCTGGGTCAGGACGGAGATGGTGACGTCGTCTGGGATGCGGTCGGACTCGATCAGCTCCCGGACGAAGTCGAAGTCGGTCTGGCTGGCCGCCGGGAAGCCGACCTCGATCTCCTTGTAGCCGATGCGTACGAGCAGGTCGAACATGGCCCGCTTCCGCGATGCGCTCATCGGGTCGATGAGGGCCTGGTTGCCGTCGCGCAGGTCGGTCGAGAGCCAGCGCGGGGCGGCGGTGATGCGCTGATCGGGCCACTGCCGGTCGGGCAGGGCGATCGGCGGGAAGGGCTGGTACCGGTGGCAGGGCATGCCGGACGGCTGCTGCAGATTCTTCATCTTCAGATTCTCCTGATGGGGCACAGCTTCAGTGTGCCAAGTCGTGGGGTGTGCCGACCAGCCCTTGGCGGTTCAAGCCAACCGGCTTGAGTGAGGGAGGTGGCAGCGGATGCGAACTCACGAGCGCGAGTTGTGGCTCACGACTCGGAGTTGGAAAGGCAGGACGACGTCGGCAGCACTGCGGCCCGCGACGAGGGGCCGACTGAAAAGTGTTTCTCAGGCCTCGCCGCGGCTGGCAAGAAGTAGCAGCGCGCGCATAGTGAGCTGACTATAACCGATCGCGCGACCAACCGGCGACGCGGAGTTTCATGCCACCGCCATCGAATCGACCAGCCGCGGCTCGTCGCGGAGCACCCGCCGCTGCAGCTGCCCGCTGAGGGTGGCGAAGAAGTCAAGCGCGTTCGCGGTGAACTGCAGGCGCAGGGCCAGCGGGTCGACCAGGGCGTCGGCCTCGATCGAGACGCTGCCGCAGGAGTCGCCGTCCAGGCCGAGTTCGTCCAGTAATTCAAGGACGATTGCCAACAGGGCGTCGTCCTGCGCCCCCTCCAGGATCGGCAGGCTGAGCGCGACGGCCGGGTTGGCCGCGCAGAGCCGTAGAGCGCGCAGCATCCATGCGCGGTGCTGCGGCCACTGCGGCCCGACCCGCAGCGTCAGCGGTGACCGGCGGCGGCTGGCGGCGAGCGTCGCGGCATAGAGCTCGGCGTGCAGCCCGGTGCCGACGACCGAGGCCAGCGGGAGGTTGATCCGCTCAAAGGGCGTCTCCTCATCGCTGCCGCGCATGAAGCGCAGCAGCTCCCGGTTGTACTGGGCCTGGGTTGAGGTCGGCGGCGCCTCGGCGATCGTCTCCAGCGTTGCCGGCGCGACCCGGCGGGCCTGCGCGTAGACGGCCTCCAGTTGCTCGCTCCACCCGGAGCCGGTGTGCGCGGCCAGCACGCTGCGCCGAGCCGCGTCGCCGTGCGCCCGGCGCACCTTGGCCGAGGTGGCGAGGGCGGCGATCCTCTCCCGGTACTCGCCGCGATCGCCGGCCCGGTGTATTGCGTCGGTGAGACCCGGAGACTCGGCCGTCCAGATCTCGCTGTACTTCTGCGGTTCCTGCAGGCTCAGAGTCGGCAGCCCGGCCACGGCCGCCTCCAGCAACGCGGTGCCCGAGGAGATCGGGTACGCGTCGAGATAGAGGTCGCAGCTCGGGTAGAGGGAGGCGGCGTCGCTGACCAGCCCGAGGGCGAAGAAGCGGTTCGGATAGCGATCCATCAGCTCCCGCCAGACGCCCTGGGCCGGCGCCCCGACCAGCAGCAGCGTCAGCGCCGGAACCTCATCCAGCAGCTCGGCCGCGATCTCGGCGAATCCGGTGCCGAAGACCGGACGGAGTTTCGCCTCACCAGCGACGCAGACGGCGACCGCGCTGCCGTGAGGGATGCCCAGTCGGGCCCGCAGTTCGGCCCGGGTGCTGGCCGCCGGGGCCGGCTGCGGGTCGACCGAGAGCGGGAGCAGGCTCAGCCGCTCGGCCGGGACGCCCCGCACGGAACCACAGAGTCGGGCGCCGATCGGACGGTTGTCGGTGACGACGTCGGCCATCGACAGGCCCAACCAGTACGTGTGATCGGCGTGGTTCTCGAAGATGATCGGCGGACGGACGCCCGGGAGGTTCGCCGCGGCGACGGCGACCGCGTCATAGGGGTGGGTGTGCATCACGACGATGTCGGCCCGGGCCATCAGACGCCGCAGTTCCTGGGCCTGCTCCAGCAGGCTGCCGTAGGCGGCGGTGAGGTCGTGCACGCCGCCACCGGAGCGGGCGACGGCCGACAGCATCTCAGCCGGCACCGCGGAGGTCTGGTGAGTGAGGGCGACGTCGGCCCGGCGGGTGTCCCGGTCGATCCAGCGCCAGGCCAGCCGGGAGTGGCCGCCGATGTCGCCGCAGTGGGTGAGGACGTGCAGCACCCGCGCGTTCGAGCGGGTGGTCTCCACCTCCGGGGGCGGGGCACCGACGCCTCGCACGGAGTCGATGATCATCGTCTCCAGCTTCGGGTCGTTGAGGATGCCGATCGCGGCGTTCCAGGCGAAGTTCGCGGCCGTCGTCGCCGCCAGCAGCACGTTCTCGGTATCGCCGGCCAGCAGGTGGTCGGCGACGACGTCGACCAGCGCGTCGTAGGTGGCCCGGTTGGCCGCGAGCGCGTGGTCAGCGGCAGGCGCTGAGATGGCGCTGCCGTCGCTCATGCGTCCCAGCCCACCCGGTTCCCGGCGTCAACCGCGAAGTCCGCGTACTCGCGGTAGTAGTCGCCCTCGTCGTAGTGGGCCGAGGCGAGCACCATGCACACCGAGCCGGAGGAGAAGTTGTCGATCTCGCGCCAGACCATGGGCGGGACGTAGAGGCCCTTGTACGAGCGGTTCAGGCTGTGGAGCCGCCGCTCGGCGCCGTCGTCGAGGATGATGTCGAAGCTTCCCGACATGGCGATGATGAGCTGGTGCAGGGCCTTGTGGGCATGGCCGCCGCGGCTGGCACCGCCGGGGACGTCATACAGGTAGTAGACCCGCTCGATGGGGAACGGGATGTGGTTGCCCGCCTCGACGAAGGTGAGGTTGCCGCGCGGGTCGGCGATGATCGGCAGATCCACGACGCTGGAGCGGGACAGCGGGTTGGCCGGGCGGGTGCGCACGGTGGTGCTGGGGAACTTGGTCAGATCCGTCAGGGGAGTGGCTGACACTCGGATTCTCCTACTCAACTCGGGCGCCCGTTTGATACCGGCTGAACCCCCAATCGACCTGGACGCGACGAATGTGAGCGAGATCAACACATTTACCTACCGGGACTCAGGTATCTGCCGCCCGGGCCGATAGAGCAGATGTGACCCTCGTGACGGAGCTCGACACCCTGCGCTTTGCCGCGCCCGGAAGTCAGAACGCCCGCTGGCGCCGCCTCTTCAACTGGGCCTCCTTCCACGAGCTCAACCTCGGCGGTGCCGGCCGCCCCTCAGGCAGCGGGCTGAGCGAGCAGGACGTCTTCTTCACTGAGGTGCACGACGACGCCGGTCGCATGCTCGGCGGCCTGAGCGGCGTCCGTGACGGGGACACCTTCATCTCCGGCTACAGCGCGCCCTTCGGCGGCTTCGACTTCGTCGACGACCGTGAGACCAACGACAACATCGCCGACGTGGTGCTCGGATCGGTGAGCAACATTCAGGCCGCGGGCGTCCGATCCATGCGCCTCAAGCTCGCCCCGACCTGCTACTCCGACAACGAGCCCGTGGTGCAGTTCACCCTGCTGAACGCCGGATTCACCGTCGAACGCTGCGAACTGAACCAGCACATTCCGGTGGCCAGCTGGCGCACGCCGCTGGAGTACGTGCACAACCTCCGCCCGGCGGCCCAGAAGACGCTGCGCTACCTGCTCACCGAGGAGCTGACCTTCGGCGAGGTCACCGACGACGCCGTCTGGGCCCAGGCCTACAACCTGCTGGCCGAGAACCGGCTGCGGAAGGGGCGTCGCTTCGCCCTCTCCGCCGAGTACCTCGCCCGCGCCCGCACCCAGCTCAGCCCGCATGTGCGGATGTTCGCGCTGCGCCACGGCCACGGCGAGGGGTCGCAGCTGGTGGCGGCCGCGCTGGTCTACCGGGTTGCCCCGGGGCGCGACCTGGTCGTCGCCTGGGGTGACTCCGAACACGAACTCAAGCGATCCCCGATGATGCTGCTGGCCTACCGGCTGGTGGAGCGGGCGATCGCCGACGGGGTCGGTGTCATCGACCTCGGCATCTCCAATGAACCCGAACTGCGCCTGCACGAAGGGGGCTCGGGGCTGGTCCCGAACTCCGGACTCGTGCAGTTCAAGCGCAGCGTGCTCGCCAAGATCGAGCCACGATTCACGCTGATTAAGGACCTCCGATGACCGGAATCGACTACGCAGACACCTACGACCCGGACACCGACTTCGACCGGTACTACACGATCGCGACGGCCCGGCGGATCGCCGCGCGCATCTCGGTGGGCGACCGGGTGCTCGAGTTGGGCTGCGCGACGGGGCTGATGACCAGCAAAACACTGGCACTCAGCGCCCCGAGCTGCTGGGTCGGCGTCGATCGCTCCGAGATCTTCCTGCACCGCGCCTGGCAGCGCGGGCTGCTCGGCGCCCGCTTCGAACTCGGTGACCTCGACGACCTCCAGGTCGGGACCAAGCGCTACGAGCACATCCTGGCCACCAACGTGCTCCACGAACTGGCCGACCCGGTCGAGTTCCTGCGCCGCTGTGCGCAGCTGCTGACGCCGGGCGGAATGATCCACATAACACTGCAGAATCCGCACTCGATGCACCGTCTCTGCGCGCTGGAGATGGGGCTGATCTCCTCCCTGGACGAGATCTCCGATCGCGGCAATCAGTGGGGCACCCGGGGCCTGTGGAGTGCCGAGGAGCTGCAGTCGCTGGCCGAGCGGGCCGGTCTGAGCGTCGCCGCCCGCGAGGGCGTCATGCTCAAGCCACTGCCGAACAGCCTGATGAGTCAGCTCCCGGAGGACGTCATCGAGGGGTTCATCCGCGGCGCCGTGCACCTTCCCGACGTCTCGGCGATGAACTACCTCGTGCTGACCCCGCAGACGCAGTTCGACTTCGCCGTCACCGAGAGCCTGGTCTGCACCGATGACTGAGCGGATCGTCGTCGGGTCCAGCATCGCCTCACTGGTCGCGGCCGACCGGTTGGCCGCCGCCGGCGTGCCGGTGCGGCTGCTGGTCGACAAGCGACCGGCCGGTGGCGGCTTCGGCTCCATGCGCCTGGATGGGCGCGTCCTGGAGATGGGCGTCCGGCTGCTGGAACTGAGCTACGAGCAGAGTGCTACGACGCCGCCGCTGAACTCCTACGTGCCGGGGCCGGCCGGGCACCGCCACTTCGTCGCCGCGATCAGTGACTACCTCACCGAGTTGGTCGGCGAGCGGCTGGTCCAGGTTGCCCGCCCACAGATGTTCTTCAACGGCCGGATCGTCGACGACCTGTATTTCACTACCGATGCCTCCGCGCTGCGGGAGGCCCTGAGCGAGACCGAGCGGGCCGCGATCCGCTGCGAGGCGATGGCCTGCTGGCGTGGCATGGGTGATCCGGCTGGTCTGCTGGCCGCCGACACCGTCCGCCGCCTCGACCAGATGACCCTCGGCGACGCCTCTTTCGTAAACCACGGCGAGACCTTCCACCGCCTCTTCATGGAGCCGATGGCCGAGAAGTTCGTGGCCGGTGGCTGCTCCGACGTGATCGCCGCCCTGCGCCGCAAGATCTGGCTCCCGCTCTTCTGGCCGCAGACGCTGGCCCAGGCCGCGGGTGACGAGAAGATCCAGTTCGTCGCCGACCGCCCGTTCCACAGCGTCACCGGCGGTGGAGCCGGTGAGGTGGTCGCGGAGTTGCTGGCCCGTCTCGCGCTGCACGGGGTCACCCCGGAGCAGGTCGGCGCCCTCACGGCGCTCGACTCCCTGGCCAACGGCAAGACACGTCTGGGCTTCGCCGACGGTCTGGCCCTCGACGCCGACTACCCAGTGATCGGCGCCCCGGCCGGCCAGCTCTTCGCCGCCGTCGGTGCCGAGTACGTGCCGCAGACGGCCCGGACGGTTATCAGCTGGCTCGAGGTGGCCGACGAGGACCTGCTGCACCTCCCCTCGTTGTTGAACGTCGTCGACGCGGACGTGCCGGCGATCCGGATCTCCACCGGCGGCCTGGGCGCGCCCGGACGCACAGTGCTCACCGTCGAACTCCGTCACGACACGCTCGAGGCCGACATCGTGGGTGCCGCCCGCAAGTCGGTCGAGCGCGCGGCGATCCTGCGGGCCGGAGCCGAGATGGTCGAGCTGCGAAGCGGTGCCGTCCCCTCCTTTCCGCTGCCGACCCAGGCCAACGCCGACCTCTTCCGGCACGCGGCGAGCGCGGTCGACAACATGAACCTCAATGCCGAGATCGTCGGCGCCGGGCTGCAGTTCGGGGCCGACGCCCTCGGCGAGCAGATCGTCCAAGGACTACGAGCAGCGGAGGCGCTGACCAGATGACCATCACCACCGAGACCCCGAGCGTCTCCAACGAACTCACCCCGGAGAAGCTCGACGCCTTCGCCGACGAGTACTACCTGAACACAGCGGTGGCCGACGTCGATATCGAGGAGATGGGGCAGGAGCGTTCGCTGGACCGCACCCTGGCTGCCCTGCACGGCGCTGAGCGGGTGCTGGAGATGGGCTTCGGCACCGGGCTGGTGACCGGCGAGTTGCTGTCGCGGGGCGTCAACATCGAGGTCGTCGAAGGGTCTCCGCGCTTGAGCAAGGCTGCGTTGGAGAAGCACGCCGGCACCGGCCTGGTCGTGCACACCGCGATGTTCGAGGAGTTCGTCCCGACTGAGCCGTACGACGCGGTGCTGGCCCTGCACATCGCCGAGCACGTCGACGACCCGGTCGCCCTCTTCAGCCGGATCCGTACCTGGCTGAAGCCGGGCGGCGCGCTGATCGTCATGGTCCCCAATGCCGAGTCGCTGCACCGGCGCCTGGCCGTCCGGATGGGCTTCATGGATCGTCTGGACGTGCTGAGTGACCGTGACCGCCTGGTCGGGCACCTGCGGGTCTTCGACTTCGAGATGCTCGGCCGGGACCTGGCCGCGGCCGGCTTCGAGGTCACCGAGCAGTTCGGGTACCAGCTGAAGACGGTCCCGAACTCGATGATGCTCGACTGGCCGTCGGAGCTCATCGCCGCGCTCATCGACATCAGCCCGGAGATCCCACCGGCCATGCTGGCCAACATCGGCGTGCGGGCCATCGCCAACTGAGCGCAAATTGCGGTGCGTTCGGCCGCGTCGTGGTGTTCGATGGACCCATGGGTCAGATCACGCAGTCGCCGGCCATCGCGCCCGTAGAACTCGACTCGGTCGCCCCCGCCGGTTGGGCCGCCGTCCGGCTTCGGCCGCTGACGACGGCCGACGTGTCGCCGATCGTGGTTGCCTGCCAGGACGTCCAGACCCAGCAGTACACCACGATCCCGATGCCGTACACGGAGCAGGACGCACAGGATTTCATTGCCCATTCCGCCGCCGGCTTCGCCAGTGGCCGCAACCCGGTCTTCGCGATAGCGACCGACGAGCACCCCTACGCCGGCAGCATCGACCTCCGCCTCGACGGCGACGGAGCGGCCGAGGTCGGGTTCAACGTCGCGCCCTGGGCTCGCTGCAACGGCGTCGCGAGCTCCGCGCTGCGCACCATCTGCGACTGGGGCTTCGACTCGCTCGGGCTAGCTCGCATCGAGTGGCTGGCCTTCGTCGGCAACTGGGGATCGCGCCGCACCGCCGAGCGCGTCGGGTTTCAGTTCGAGGGCGTGGCCCGTTCGCGCTGCGTGGCCAGAGGCGTCCGTCACGACGCCTGGGTCGCCGCCCTGCTACCCGGCGACCGTCGGTAGCGCGCGCGTCAACGACCGTTCACCTGAACCTGAGAGGATGAGGGCGCCCCTGCCCCGTTGGCCGACTCGAAGACAGGACCGTGACCGAAGAGCCCGCCCCGCCTGATCTGCTTCACCCCTCCGGGCCTGACGCCGCTCAGTTGGCCGATCATGTCCTCGGACGGCTCGGCGCCGCGCCACCCGTGCGCACCCTGATCGACGTCTTCGCCACCACCGTCGCCGCGTTCCCGGAGGCGCCGGCACTGGACGACGGCAGCAGCACCGTCAGCTACGCGCAGTTGCAGGATTGCGTCGAGCGCTTCGCCACGAACCTGGCCGGGGCCGGGGTGCGGCGCGGCGACCGGGTCGGGGTGCGGCTGCCGTCCGGGACGCACGACCTTTACATCGCCATCCTCGGCATCCTCACCGCTGGTGCCGCCTACGTCCCGGTCGATGCCGATGACCCCCCAGAGCGGGCTGAACTCGTCTTCTCCGAAGCGGCGGTACGCCTGATCGTCGACACCGACTTCTGGTCCGCTTTTGGCACGTTGGGGGCAGCCGGTGACGCCGAACTGCCACCACCGGAGTCGCCGGACGCGCAGACGCAGCCGCCGACGCCGGAGGATGACGCCTGGATCATCTTCACCTCGGGGTCGACCGGCACCCCGAAGGGCGTCGCAGTGAGCCATCGCAGTGCCGCCGCCTTCGTCGACGCCGAGTCGCGAATGTTCCTGCAGGATAAGGCGATTGCCCCGGGTGACCGGGTGCTGGCCGGCCTCTCGGTGGCCTTTGACGCGTCGTGCGAGGAGATGTGGCTTGCCTGGCGTTACGGCGGCTGCCTGGTGCCGGCGCCCCGCTCGCTCGTCCGCAGCGGCATCGACCTCGGCCCGTGGCTGATCCGGCAGCGGATCACCATCGTCTCGACCGTCCCGACGCTGGCCGCACTCTGGCCGCCGGACTGCCTGGACGGGGTGCGGCTGCTCATCTTCGGCGGCGAGGCCTGCCCGCCGGAGCTGGTTGACCGGCTGGTCGAAGAGGGGCGCGAGGTCTGGAACACCTACGGCCCGACCGAGGCCACGGTGGTGGCCTGCGGCGCTCTGCTGCGCGAGGACGAGCCGGTCCGCATCGGACTGCCGCTGGACGGGTGGGAGCTGGCCGTGGTCGACGGGCAGGGGCAGCCAGTCGAGGTCGGCGCGGTCGGTGAGCTCATCATCGGCGGCGTGGGGCTGGCCCGCTACCTCGACCCGGCGAAGGACGCCGAGAAGTTCGCACCCTTCCCGACGCTGGGCTGGGCGCGGGCCTATCGCTCGGGCGACCTGGTCCGCTACGAGCCGGATGGCCTTGTTTTTCAAGGACGAGCCGACGAGCAGGTGAAGCTCGGCGGGCGGCGCATCGAGCTCGGCGAGGTGGATGCGGCCCTGCAGGCCCTCCCCGAGGTGATGGCGGCCGCGGCCGCGGTGAAGAGCACCCCGGCCGGGAACCAGATCCTGGTCGGCTACGTCGTCATCGCGCCCGACCAGGAGTTCGTGCCGGCACAGGCGCTGGCCCGGCTGCGTGAGCAGTTGCCGGCCGCGCTGGTTCCGGTGCTGGCGGAGGTGGAGGACCTGCCGACCCGAACCTCCGGGAAAGTCGACCGCAATGCGCTCCCCTGGCCGCTCACCGCGGGGACGCCGGAGGAGGCGACCCACGACCTCACCGGCACCGCCGCGTGGCTGGCCGAACGCTGGTCGGCCGTGCTCGGCGGCCAGGTTCTGGGGCTCGACGACGACTTCTTCGCTCACGGCGGCGGGAGCCTGGCCGCGGCGCGGCTGATCTCGATGCTGCGCGAGCGCTTCACCAGCGTGACGGTGGCCGACATCTACCAGAACCCGCGACTGGGTGACCTGGCCGAACTACTGGACGCGTCGGCGCCGGCCAAGGCCGTCGTGGTCCGGACGATGCGCCCCACACCACGCCGCACGCAGCTGCTCCAGATCCTCATCACCGCCGCACTGCAGACGGTGACCGGACTGCGCTGGCTCACGGTGCTCGGCGTCCTCAACAACCTGCTGAACCACTACGGACGGGACGCCGGCTACGAGTGGGCGCCGACCGTCTCGTGGTGGTGGCTGCTGGCCGCGCTGCTGCTCCTGGTGAGCCCACCCGGACGGATGGGGCTGGCCGTGGTCGGGGCACGTGCGCTGCTGTGGCGGGTCGCGCCCGGTGACCATCCGCGCGGCGGCTCGGTGCATCTGCGGCTCTGGACGGCCGAGCGGTTGGCCGACGCGGTGGGGGCGGCCAACCTGGCCGGCGCGCCCTGGATCGCCTACTACGCAAGGGCATTGGGGGCCAAGGTCGGCCGGGACGTGCACCTGCATTCGCTCCCTCCGATCACCGGCATGCTGACGCTGGGGCGCGGTGCCGCGATCGAGCCCGAGGTGGACCTCTCCGGCTACTGGATCGACGGGGACGTGCTCCACCTGGGACGCGTCCACGTCGGGGTCAACGCGACCGTCGGCTCGCGCAGCACGCTGGCTCCCGGGGCCCGGGTCGGCCGGGAGGCCCAGGTCGAGGCCGGCTCCTTCGTCACCGGTCAGGTCGGTGACGGCGAGCGGTGGGCCGGCGCCCCGGCCGCCTACCAGGGACCGGCCAAGGGGAACGACTGGCCGAGCCACGCCCCGCGCCGCCGTCGCTGGGTGATCGCCTACGCCCTGGCCTCGGCCTTCTTCGCGCTCCTGCCGGTGATCGCGCTCGTCCCGGGGCTTTTGCTGGTTGGGAATCTGCTGCAGAACGCTGACACCCTGACCCTGGCCGCCCACGCGGTGGCGATCGCGATCCCGGCCGTTGCGCTGAGCTGGCTCGTCGGCTACGCGCTGCTGACGCTGATCATCGTGCGCTGCCTGGGCATCGGTGTCCGGGCCGGCGAGTTCCCGGTCCGCAGCCGGATCGGCTGGCAGGTCTGGGCCACGGAGCGGCTGATGGACTCGGCCCGCTCGCTCCTCTTCCCGATCTACTCCAGCCTCTTCACGCCGACCTGGCTGCGGGCGCTCGGGGCTCAGGTCGGACACGGCGTCGAGGCCTCCACCGTGCTGCTGCTCCCCAAGATGACCCAGGTCAACGACGGCGCCTTCCTGGCCGACGACACCATGATCGCCTCCTACGAGCTGGGCCGCGGCTGGCTGCGGATCGCGCCGGCCAAGGTCGGGAAGCGCGCCTTCCTCGGAAACTCGGCGATGGCCGCGCCGGGACGTTCGGTGCCGAAGAACGGTCTCATCGCCGTCCTGTCGGTCTCGCCGGAGAAGGCCAAGAAGGGGTCGTCCTGGCTGGGTAGCCCGCCGGTTCAGCTGCGCCGCTCGGCCGATGAGGCGGACCGGGCCCGCACCTTCGCCCCGAGCCGCCGGGTACGGGTGGCCCGCTCCTGCGTCGAGCTCTGCCGGGCCATCCCGCTGATGGTCACCTTCGGCATCGGCGCCGGTGTGCTGCTGGCCCTGCAGTGGCTGGCCGGGCAGCGGGGCTACTGGCTCGCCGCGGTCTGCGGTGGCCTGGTGCTGCTGGGGGCCGGCGCGGTCGCCGGAGCGGTGACGACGGCGGCCAAGTGGCTGCTGGTCGGGCGGCTGCAGGTCGTCGAGCACCCGCTCTGGAGCTCCTTCGTCTGGCGTAACGAGGTCGTCGACACTTTCGTCGAGATGGTGGCCGCCCCCTGGTTCGCGCGGGCGGCGACCGGCACGTCCGTGCTCAATCTCTGGCTGCGGACGCTCGGGGCGCGGATCGGCCGCGGTGTCTGGTGCGAGACGTACTGGCTGCCGGAAGCCGACCTGGTGCGCCTGGGCGATGCGGTCACGGTGAATCGGGGGTGCGTCCTGCAGACGCACCTGTTCCATGATCGGATAATGCGTATGGACACCGTCGACCTGGCCGCGGGAGCAACGCTGGGCCCGCACGGTGTCATCCTTCCGGCGGCGGCGATCGGTTCCGGGGCCACCGTCGGTCCGGCGTCACTGGTGATGCGTGGCGAGATGGTGCCGGCCGGGACGCGCTGGATCGGCAACCCGATCTCGCCCTGGGGCGAATCGCAACCCGAGCCGTCGCGCACGCCGCCCATCGATGCGTCGCAGCAGCTGAGCCCCAGCGAGCCGGGGCATTGAGCAGCGGCCGCGGAGTCGCCGATCCCTACGTTCCCGATAGTGGCGACCTCGGTTTCGACGTACATCGCTACGACCTCGAGCTGAGCTACCGGCTCTCCAGCAATCGCCTCGCCGGACGGGCCATCATCTCGGCCCAGGCCAATACCAGCCTGTCGATGCTGAGCCTTGATCTGGCCGGCATGCAGGTGAAGAAGGTGAGTGTCGACGGGGCGCGGGTGAAGCGCTTCGTACACGCGCGCCGCCGGCTGCAGATCTGGCTCGCCCGGACGATCCCGCTCGGCGCGAGCTTCATCATCGAGGTGCATTACTCCGGCAACCCGAAGCCGCTGCGTGGGCCGTGGGGCACGATCGGCTGGGAGGAGCTCGACGACGGGGTCATCGTCGCCGGGCAGCCCAACGGCGCCGCCTCCTGGTTTCCGTGCAACGACCGACCCAGCAACAAGGCCAGCTACCGGATCACCTTCAGCACCGACTCGCCGTACCGCGTCGTCTCCAACGGCACCCTGCTGTCGCAGCGGGCCGGCGCCGGGCAGACGACCTGGATCTTCGACCAGCCCGAACCGATGGCGACCTACCTGGCCAGCGTGCAGGTCGGGCAGTACGACCTGATCTCGGTGGCCACCACTCCGGTGCCGCAGCTGGCCGCGCTGCCGCCGCGGGTCCGGGGGCGCTTCGACATCGACTTCGGCCGGCAGCCGCTGATGATGGAGATCTTCACCCGCCTCTTCGGCCGCTACCCCTACGCCCGCTACACGGTGGTGATCACCGAGGACGAACTCGAGATCCCGCTGGAGGCGCAGGGGATGTCGGTCTTCGGCTCGAACTTCGTCGACGGGCGCCGCAGCTACGAGCGGCTGGTGGCCCACGAACTGGCCCATCAGTGGTTCGGCAACAGCCTCACCGTCGCCGGCTGGCGCGACATCTGGCTCAACGAGGGCTTCGCCTGCTACGCGGAGTGGCTCTTCTCGGAGTTCTCCGGCGGCCCCAGCGCCCAGCAGCTGGCCACGAAGCACTTCGACCGGCTCCGCGCCCTGCCGCAGAACCTGATCATCGCCGACCCCGGGCCGCAGCTGATGTTCGACGACCGTCTCTACAAGCGCGGGGCCCTGACCCTGCATGCGCTCAGACGCCGTCTGGGCGACGAGGCGTTCTTCGAACTGCTGCTGGCCTGGACGGCCGAATATGCCCACGACTGCGTGCAGACGGCCGACTTCATCGCCCACGCGCAGGCCTGGAGTAGCGATTCGCTCGACGAATTCTTCGAAAAGTGGCTGTTCAGAGGTTCATTGCCTGCCGTAATTGGCTAGAAATTGACGAGGAACAACGAAATCAGTTGTAGATGCCGGAAAGCCTTGGATGTACGGTTGCATCAGCGACCGAAGCCCGAACCCCCAATTGGAGCCGCCCGATGTCGAAGACCATTCAGAACTTCATCGGGGGCGAGTCCCGCGACGCGCTGAGCGGTGCCCGCGCCGACGTAATCAATCCGGCCACCGGCCTGGCCTACGCCTCGGCCCCGGTATCCGACGAGCAGGACATCGACCTCGCCTACGCCGTCGCCGCCACCGCCTTCGAGTCCTGGCGCGACACCACGCCGAGCGAGCGGCAGCAGGCACTCTTGAAGTTCGCCGACGCGATCGAGTCCCGGGCCGAGGAGATCATCGCGGTCGAGTGCGAGAACACCGGCAAGCCGCTGGAGTTGACCCGCAGCGAAGAGATCCCGCCGATGGTCGACCAGATCCGCTTCTTCGCCGGTGCCGCTCGGCTGCTCGAGGGGCGCTCGGCCGGGGAGTACATGGCTGGCCACACCTCCTACGTGCGCCGCGAACCGGTGGGCGTCTGCGGGCAGGTAGCGCCCTGGAACTACCCGATGATGATGGCGGTCTGGAAGTTCGCCCCGGCGCTGGCCGCCGGCAACACCATCGTGCTGAAGCCGTCGGACACCACCCCGGCCTCGTCCGTGCTGCTGGCCGAGATCGCCTCCGACTTCTTCCCGCCCGGCGTCTTCAATGTCGTCTGCGGCGACCGGGACACCGGCCGCGCCCTGGTCTCGCACAAGACCCCGGCGATGGTCTCGATCACCGGCTCGACCCGGGCCGGCATCGAGGTGGCCCGCTCGGCCGCCGACGACATCAAGCGGGTTCACCTCGAACTCGGTGGCAAGGCGCCGGTCGTGGTCTTCGACGACATCGACGTCGAGGCGGCGGCCGAGGCGATCGCGATCGCCGGGTACTTCAACGCCGGCCAGGACTGCACCGCCGCCACCCGGGTGCTGGCCCGCGAGGGCTTCGCCGACGAGTTCGCGGCGGCGCTGGCCGAACAGGCCCGCAACACGCGCACCGGCGCCCCGGACGAGGACGTCCTCTACGGCCCGCTGAACAACGCCAACCAACTGGCCCACGTGTCGGGCCTGGTCGACCGCCTCCCTGACCACGCCTCGCTGCTGGCCGGCGGCCGGCGTCAGGGCGACAGCGGCTACTTCTTCGAGCCGACGGTGCTCTCGGGCATCAAGCAGGAGGACGAGCAGATCCGCACCGAGATCTTCGGCCCGGTCATCACCGTCCAGTCCTTCAGCGACGAGGACGAGGCGGTGCGCTGGGCCAACGACGTCGAGTACGGTCTGGCCTCCTCGGTCTGGACCCGCGACCACGGACGGGCGATGCGGGTGACCAGGCGCCTGGACTTCGGCTGCGTCTGGGTCAACACGCACATCCCGATCGTGGCCGAGATGCCGCACGGAGGCTTCAAGCACTCCGGCTATGGCAAGGACCTCTCGGTCTACGGTCTGGAGGACTACACCCGCATCAAGCACGTCATGCACAACATCGATTTCTGACACATCGCAGTTGCAGCGCTTCCAGCTCGTCCCAGCTAGTCCCCCGACAATCCCCCGGCAAAGATAGGGAATTCAATGGCACATACCGTCTCCGCGGAGCTGGTCGGCAGTATCGGGCAGGTCTCCGTGCAGGTGGGGGACACGGTGCGGGCCACGGACACGCTGGTCATCATCGAGTCGATGAAGATGGAGATCCCGGTGCTGGCCGAGGTGCCGGGCGTGGTCTCGGCGCTGGCCGTCGAGGTCGGGAGCCAGGTCACCGAGGGTGACGTAATCGCGGTAATCGAAGCAGCGAGCTAGGAGTTCAGATGAGCGTCAGCCAGCAACGAATCCTCAAGACCGCCATCCCCGGGCCGCTCTCCACGCAGCTGCAGGCCCGCAAGCTGGCCGCGGTCGCGAACGGGGTCGGCACCACGCTGCCGGTCTACGTCACCGCCGCCGGGGGCGGCATCATCGTCGACGCCGACGGCAACCAGCTGATCGACTTCGGCTCGGGAATTGCGGTGACTTCGGTCGGGAACGCCGCGCCCCGGGTGGTCGCCCGGGTGCAGGAGCAGGTCGCCGACTTCACGCACACCTGCTTCATGGTGACGCCGTATGAGGGGTACGTCGCGGTGGCCGAGAAGCTCAACGAGTTGACGCCGGGTAGCCACGAGAAGCGCACCGCGCTCTTCAACTCCGGGGCCGAAGCGGTCGAGAACGCGATCAAGATCGCCCGGGTGGCCACCGGGCGCAGCGCGGTCGTCGCCTTCGACCACGCCTACCACGGGCGGACCAACCTCACCATGTCGCTGACGGCGAAGAACATGCCGTATAAACAAGGCTTTGGTCCCTTCGCCGGCGAGGTCTACCGCACCCCGATGGCCTACCCGTACCGCTGGCCGACCGGTCCTGAGAACTGTGCCGAGGAGGCCTTCGAGCTCTTCGTGTCGCAGGTGCACGCGCAGGTCGGGGAGCAGAACACCGCCGCCGTCATCATCGAACCGATCCAGGGTGAGGGCGGGTTCATCGTGCCGCCGGCGGGCTTCCTGCCCCGGGTCGCGGAGTGGTGCGCCCAGCACGGCATCGTCTTCATCGCCGACGAGATCCAGAGCGGCTTCTGCCGTACCGGCGACTGGTTCGCCTGTGATTTCGAGGGTGTCGTGCCGGATCTGGTCACCACAGCGAAGGGAATCGCCGGTGGCCTGCCGCTGGCCGGCGTCACCGGCCGCGCCGAGATCATGGACGCGGTGCACACCGGTGGCCTCGGCGGGACCTACGGTGGCAATCCGGTGGCGTGTGCGGCGGCGCTCGGCTCGATCGAGACGATGGAGGCCGAGGACCTCTGCGGTGCGGCCAAGCGGATCGAATCGGTGATGCTGCCCCGGCTGCAGTTGCTGGCCGAGAAGTTCGAATCGATCGGTGACGTCCGCGGGCGCGGCGCGATGCTCGCCGTCGAGCTGGTCAAGCCGGGCACCAAGACGCCGGATCCGGCGCTGACCGCTGCGGTTGCCGCAGCCTGCCACCAGCAGGGGCTGATCGCGCTCACCGCCGGCACCTTCGGGAATGTGCTGCGTTTCCTCCCGCCGCTGGTCATCGGCGACGACCTGCTGAGCGAGGGTCTGGACCTGCTCGATGCCGCATTCGCCGGCGAGAGCTAGCCGCTCGGTACCATCGCACTGACGGCTAAGTACGCTAGCCGGGAGTGAGGGGAGAACTCCGGTGGCACTGTCGGGTGGGGGGCGCGGCTCGAATTCGCATGCCCCGGATCCGGACGACGACACGCGCTGGCTCTTCGCCGACGACTCCGAGCCGCATCTGGACGTCTCGTTTCCGACGCAGGCCTTCACCGTCGCCGAGCCCTTCGATGCCAGGCCCTTCGATGCCGGGCCGAGCACTGCAGCTCTTCCCTATGCGCCTTCGGACTACCCGACTCCTGCCAATGCCGCCGACTATCCGCCGGCCGCCTATCCGCTAGTCGACTATGCGCCGGCCGCCTATCCGCCGGTCGATTTTGCCGAGGCTTACACCTCGCACTCGCTGGCCATCGCCCGCCTCTCGGTGCTCCTCACCGACGAGCGGGCCCACGCCGCGCAGGTCACCCAGGCGGCCTTCGTCGCCCTCGACCTGCACCTGAACGAGTTCGGCGACCTCGAGGACGCGCTCGGCTATCTGCAACGGAAGGTGGTCGAGAAGGCTCGCCCGCAGCGGCGCCACGAACGGCACCCGGAGCCGGCCGGTGACGTGCTCATCGACGCGCTCCGCCGGCTGCCGGGGGAGCAGCGCGAGGTGATCGTGCTGACCCGGTGGGCCCGGTTGACCGATGCCGAAGCGGCGGAACTCCTCGACGTCCCGGTCGAGGAGGTGGCCCGGTTGAGCGACTCCGCCCGGACGGCGTTGGCGGCCGCGCTCCAGTCGGTCCGGCCGGGTCCCGTCGGGCCAGCGTCTGCTGGGCCGGGTTCTGCTGGGCCGGGTTCTGCTGGGCCCGGGGCCGTCGGGCCGACTTCTGCTGGGCCGACTCCGGCTGGGCCGGGCTCACTCGTCCGGGATCAGGCGTGACCGACGGCTTCGGGTCGGGCGGCGCGGGCCCCGACCCCCTCGACGAATGGATCAGCGGCGGCCTGAGCTCCTTCGCCGAACGGCAGGTCCCGCCCGGATCGCTACCGCCGCAGATGGTCTTCCCGATCGCCGACGAGCCGGACGGGCACCGGGCGGCGAGCTGGATCGCCCTTTCTTTTGCGGCGATCATGGTCCTGGTCATCGCCGGCGTGGTGACGTATGTCGGCGCACGAAACCACCGCAGCCCCACCGCCCAGGCGCCCGCCTTCTCCGCCACGCCGACGGAGGTGCCGGTCGCGGTCGTGCCCTTCGCCATCACCCCGACCCCGTCCCCGCTGCTCACGCCGTCCCCTTCCGCCACACCGAAGCCGAGCCCGACTGGAAGCCCGTCACCCACTGCGCAGCCCACCCCGAAGGCGACGGCAACCGCTCGCCCGACGCCGACCAAGACGCCCCGTCCGAAATCGACACCGGTCCCGACCCGGGCGCCGGTCGGCGCCGCGCATGCCGGAATGGGGGACAACGGCGGCACCATCTCGATCACCGTCGGACAGCAGTTGGTGGTGTCCCTCGGTGATGGGCAACCAGGCGGGGCCGACTGGAAGATCCGCAAGGCCGTACCGGAGTCCGTCGTCGGTAGCGACTCGCAGAACGTCGACTCGGGCTTCGGACCCGGCTGCACGCCGGCCGATGACTGCGGTTCGGTGACCCGGAGCTTCACCGGATTGCAGCCGGGGAGCGCGGCCATCACGGCTACCCGGGTCTGCGGTGCGGCCAAGTGCTCCGGCTCCTCGGACTTCACGCTCTTCGTTCTCGTCAGCGGCTGAGCCCGCTCGATGGACATTTCGATTGGCCCCGGCAGGTAAACTCAGGGCCGAAAACGTAATCCGCTCGAGAGGACACCCGGTGGGGCTCGTCGTGCAGAAGTACGGCGGCTCGTCAGTCGCCGATGCGGAGCGCATCAAGCGCGTCGCGGAACGTATCGTTGCCCGGCGCCGCGCCGGTGACGACGTCGTGGTTGTCGTCTCCGCCATGGGTGACACCACCGACGAGCTCATCGACCTCGCCGAGCAGGTCGTCCCGGTCCCCGGTGGACGTGAGTTCGACATGCTCCTCACCGCCGGCGAGCGCATCTCGATGGCGCTGCTGGCGATGGCCATCAACTCCCTCGGCTACACCGCACAGTCCTTCACCGGCTCGCAGGCCGGTGTCCTCACCACGTCGACCCACGGCCGGGCCCGGATCGTCGATATCACGCCGGGTCGCGTCGAGTCCTCCTACCGGGAGGGGAACGTCGCCATCGTCGCCGGTTTCCAGGGCGTCAGCCCTGACACCAAAGACATCACCACGCTCGGACGCGGCGGCTCCGACACCACGGCCGTCGCCTTGGCCGCTGCCCTAAAGGCGGACGTCTGCGAGATCTACACCGACGTCGACGGCGTCTACACGGCCGACCCGCGGATCGTGCCGAACGCTCGCCGCCTGGACACCGTCACCTATGAAGAGATGCTGGAACTGGCGGCCTGTGGCGCCAAGATCCTGCACCTGCGCAGCGTCGAGTACGGCCGCCGCTACGGTGTGCCGATTCACGTGCGCTCGTCATTTTCGAACAAGACCGGCACCACGGTCACCGGATCAATGGAGGACCTCGCAGTGGAAGACGCGATCATCTCGGGAGTTGCGCACGACCGCAGCGAAGCCAAGATCACTGTGGTCGGGGTCCCCGACCGTCCGGGCGAGGCAGCGGCCCTCTTCCGCGTGCTGGCCGAGGCCGAGATCAACCTCGACATGATCGTGCAGAACATCTCCACCGGCGGCACCGGCCGCACCGACGTCTCCTTCACCCTCCCCTCCTCGGACGGGGCGACGGCGCTGCAGGCGCTGAACCGGGTCAAGGAGTCGGTCGGCTTCGCCGAGGTGCTCTATGACGATCACATCGGCAAGCTCTCGCTGATCGGGGCGGGTATGCGCTCACACCCCGGCGTCTCGGCCAGCTTCTTCGCCGCGCTGGCCGACGCCGGCATCAACGTCGAGATGATCTCGACCTCGGAGATCCGCATCTCGGTCGTCTGCCGGGACACCGACCTGGACAGCGCCGTGCGGGCCGTCCACGACGCGTTCGAGCTGGGCAGCGAAGACGAGCAGGCCGTGGTCTACGGAGGAACGGGCCGATGAGCGCCTCAGTGAACGGTGGGCTGCGCGTTGGAGTTGTCGGAGCCACCGGCCAGGTCGGCGGTGTGGTCCGCAGCATCCTGGCCGAGCGCGGCTTCCCGGTGGCCGAGATCCGCTACTTCTCCTCAGCCCGTTCGGCCGGCACGAAGCTGCCCTGGAACGGTGAGGAGATCATCGTCGAGGACGCGGCCCTGGCTGACCCGTCCGGCCTCGACATCGCGATCTTCTCGGCCGGTGGATCGACCTCCAAGGCGCTCTCGCCCAAGTTCGCGGCGGCCGGCGTCAAGGTCATCGACAACTCCTCGGCCTGGCGGATGGACCCGGACGTGCCGCTGGTCGTCAGCGAGGTGAACCCGGAGGCGATCCACGAGGCGCGCAAGGGCATCATCGCCAACCCGAACTGCACCACGATGGCGGCCATGCCGGTGCTGAAGCCGCTGCACGATGAGGCCGGTCTGCTCCGGATCGTGGCATCGACCTTCCAGGCCGTCTCCGGCTCTGGGCTGGCCGGCGTCGACGAGCTCGACACGCAGGCCAAGGCCGTGATTGACGGGGCCGCCGGGCTCGCCTTCGACGGTGGTGCGGTGCAGTTCCCGGCACCGGTGAAGTACGTCGCGCCGATCGCCTTCAACGTGCTGCCGATGGCCGGCTCGATCGTCGACGACGGCAGCTTCGAGACCGACGAGGAGCAGAAGCTCCGCAACGAGAGCCGCAAGATCCTGGGGATTCCGGAGCTGCTCGTCTCCGGAACCTGCGTGCGCGTCCCTGTCTTCTCGGGGCACTCGCTCTCCCTCAACGTCGAGTTCGCCTCGCCGCTGTCGGTGAGCCGAGCGCTGGAGCTGCTCAGTTCGGCGCCGGGCGTTCAGGTCGTCGACGTCCCCACCCCGCTGCAGGCGGCCGGAATCGACCCGAGCCTGGTCGGCCGGGTGCGTCAGGATCCGGGTGTGCCGGATGGGCGTGGTCTGGCGCTCTTCGTCAGCAATGACAACTTGCGCAAGGGTGCGGCGCTGAACGCCGTGCAGATCGCGGAGCTCTTCCTCTAACCCCGCTTTTGGCAATCCTGCACGGTATTGCGTGCAAGATTGCCAAAAGCGAAGGCTGTGGATAGCCCGCGACGCTTCGGCCGACATTTCGGCACACTTCCGTGTCATGAAGTGGACGCGGATAGCCGCCAGGCAATCGGGAATGGTCTCGCGCCAGCAGTTGCCCGCCGCAGGGTATCGGCGAGGTCAGATCAGCGGGTTGGTCAGCGGCGGTCGCCTCGAGACGCTGCCGCGCTGGATCGGGGTATACCGGGCGGCCGGTACGCCGAGCACGCCGGAGGCGACCCAATGGGCGGCCGTACTCGATGCGCGCTGCGTGCTGAGCTACCTGTCGGCAGCGGCGTGGTGGGAGCTGCCCGTCCCGGACGACTGCAGGGTTCACGTCACCGCGCCGAATCGCCGCCGGACGAAGGCCCCAGCCGGAGTGCGGGTGCATCGAGTCGGGTTGGAGCCGTCTGACATCACCGAGCGGTTCGGGATGCCGATCACCACGCGCACCGAGACCATCCTCGACTGCGCGGGCTGGCTTCCGCTGGGGCCGGCGAGCACGCTGATCGACCGCGCGCTGCAGCAGAAATGGCTCACCGGCCACGAGATCCAGTGGCGCCTGGATGAGCAGCCGGGCCGGTGGGGCAACCGCCAGCTCGCGCGGCTGCTCCGCCAGTCAGCGATGGGGGCTCACGCGGAGTCGGAGCGTCGCATGATCCGCATTCTTCGGCAGGCGGGAATCGCTGGGTGGACGGCCAATCACGTCATCGAGGTCGGCGGCCGAACTTTCGTACTCGATATCGCCTTCGCGGAGCGCCGGATCGCGATCGAGATCGACGGTTGGGCGTTTCACTCCGACGTCGAGAGATTCCGCAGCGATCGTCGCCGTGGCAACACCCTCGTCGCTGCCGGGTGGACGGTCCTGCGCTTCACCTGGGCCGATCTGGTCGAGCACCCGGAGGGAATCGTCGCCACCCTGACTCGGCTTTTGGCAGCCTGACACGGTATCGCGTGCAGGATTGCCAAAAGCGGACGACAGACGGCTAGGCGTTCCAGGGGAAGGGTTCCATGTCCCGCAGCACCCGGCGACGGCGGTTGCGGGGCAGGTGATCGATGTACAGGATCCCCGACAGATGCTCGGTCTCGTGGATCAGGCAGCGGGCAAAGAACCCGGTGCCGGTCACCTCGACCGGGGCGCCCGTCTTGTCGACGCCGCGGACGGTCACCTTAGACGGACGCGGCAACTCCTCAAACGGCCCGGGCACCGACAGGCACCCCTCTTCGCCGTCGTCGAACGGGCCGGCCGTAGCCACCACGACCGGGTTCACCACATGCCCCACGTGCTGCTTCCGCTCGGCATCGGTGCAGTCGTAGACGAAGACGGCCCGGTCGACCCCGATCTGGGTCGCGGCCAGGCCGACGCCCTCCGCCTCGTACATGCTGGCGAACATGTCGTCGATGAGATCGCTGAGCTCCGCGTCGAATTCGGTAACCGGCCGAGTAGCCGCGTGGAGCACCGGATCGCCGACGACTCTGACCTTGCGCGCGGTTCCAGACACGGCTGCCGAGTCTAGCGGCGCCGCGATCGGGGTCGCCGTCGGAGTCAGTCCGGCGCCCGACGCGACCGCACAGCTGCCCTACTCATGGGTAAACCTGCAAAATTGCACGTAACCGAGTGTTTGTCCAGGGTTTTCTCGTCAACGTTCCGTTGCAGGGTGATCACCGTGCTACCGTTGTAAGCGGTTGCCTGCAAGGCATCCCGCGGATTTGCGACCGTATGGTCCTGGATCTTCGGGGTAAAGGCAGCGAGTTTCTTGTTCTTAGTTTTGGGGCCTTGTTTCACGTGCGACCTCGGTGCAGCCGGGGGAGTATCAAAGGCGCGCTCCATGTTGGGATAAGCGATCACGCGGCAACCCGTGGTTCTGCACGGTGCAGCACCGCGACCATCGCCCCACCTGCCTCACAAAGGCCCCCTCAAGGGAGAAAAACAGCATGACCCAGGGAACCGTTAAGTGGTTCAACTCGGAGAAGGGCTTCGGCTTCATCTCACCCGACGGCGGAGGACCGGACGTTTTCGTTCACTACTCGGCAATCGCGTCTGACGGCTACCGCAGCCTCGACGACAACCAGCGCGTGGAGTTCGACACCACGCAGGGCAAGAAGGGCCCGCAGGCGGAGAACGTCCGCCCGGTCTGATCTAAGACTTAGATCGCCACAGCAACCCTCGACCGAAGTCGGTCGAGGGTTGCTGTGCATTTAGGGCATTCGCCGCGTTCCCTCGCAAAACGTAGCGGCTGCTGCGGTTGCTGTGCCGGTCCCACCCGCTGCGTGGTTGCTGAGCATCCGAATCAGCACTGCGTTTTGTGGCTGTCGATGAGGCCGATCACGGTAAAGTCTGCGAATTGATTAGTACGTCCGTATGAAATCGCGTGAGGAATGGGGTCCCCGCACGCCCGCGAGATCGGAAGGTTGGTAGAGCTTGAGTCGGCATGCTGCCAACCCGGTGCACCGGTCCAAGTCGGCCCGTGCCGCCAACCCCGCCAACCCCGCCAACTCGGCCCCCAACGGAGCCAAGACCGTCAATGGCGCCTCCCGAATGGCGAATGGCGCAGCGACGCAGCGACGCAGCGATCAGCCCCCCGGTGGCACCGGGCCGGGCCGGTCGACCCTGAGCCGAACCCAGGCCGCCGCCCTCCTCGCCGCCCTGGTGGTCCTCGTCGGTGGCGTTGTACTAGCTGGAGCGGTGATCAAACCGAGCAAGGCCCGCGCCTTCGACCTCTTCCACGGCTCCCTCTTTCTTGGCGACGACCGGGCGCCGGTCGCCGTCGACCTCACCAACGGCAAGCCCACCGTCCGCCTGCTGAACGCCTACGCCCAGGTTAGTGCGGAGAGCGAGACCGGTATCGACGTGGTGCCGCTCAGCTCCAGCACGCTGCTGCTGAACAAGGCAACCGGCGAGTTCAACGTCGTCGACACGGCCGGCTTCGTCGTGAAGACGACCGACGGTGGCGTCGCGCTGCCGAAGGTGGCCGGACAGAGCGCGACCCAGGCCGTCCCGTCCGGAGATTCGGCCTTCGTCATCCAGTCCGGGGCACAGAACACGGCCGTTTACCTGGTCGGGCAGACCACCGTCGAGTCGGCCAAGGCAGCCTCAGCCCACGTCCGCCCGCGGGCCTCGGCCAAGATCGCGGAGTCCACCCCGGACCTCGCCGGTTCGTCGGTGAGTGCGAACGGTGACCTGTGGGTCCTCTCCGGTACGGCCTCGGGCGACCGGACGCTGCGTCAGCTCAGCCTCCCTGCCGGCTCCGGCGACGGCGCTGTGCTTGCGTCGACGGTGCGCGGCGACGCGGCTCGGCTCGGCGCGCTCGCGGTGACGACGGATGAGACGTCAACTTCGGCCAGCGGCAGCACCGGCATCTCCGGCGAGTCAGTGGCGCTGGCGACGGACACCGCGCTCACCCGCTACGCCCGCGACGTACAGGATGCCACCGGCTACCGGACAAGCCGCTTCACCATCTCCGGCCTGCAGGACGCCGACCAGATCCTGGCCGCCTCCGGTGGTGTCGGACCGCAGCGCTTCCTCTTTCACAGCCCGCGCGGTTGGACGCTGGTCACCACGCCGACCTCGGGGCAGGAGGCCGAACAGACCCGGCTGACCGGCGTCGTCGACCAGGCTGATCTGGTCCAGCCGGTGATCAGCAACGGCGTGCTGTACACGCTCGATCGCTCGACCGGCACGCTGCTGGCCATCAATCCGGAGAGCGGACGCGCCAGCGCAATCGCCGGCATGCCGAAGTACCCGATCGTCAACGACTCCAGCGGTAAGGCACTCGAATCAGCTGACTTCGCCGACACGTATCTCATCGCCCGCGGCAGCCGGGTCGTGGTGAACTCCCCGAACCACCGGCTGGCCGTCATCCTCTTCACCGACGGCAGCGCCAAGCCCCTCTCGATTGATAAGAGCACCGCGGTCGACCTCAACGCCGCCGGTGGCGCGGCCGCGGTGGCCGACACCCGCACCGCTGAGCAGCGCCGCCAGCACCCAGCGCCGGCCCCCGGCCAGCCGACACCGGCGATCGCGGCGCCGGCCCAGCAGGTGAACAACACGGCGCAGTGCAGCACCACGACCCAGATCCCCCACATTCCCAAGGTCACCACGATCACTCCGGCCGCACGTTCGGTGAACCTGGTCTGGAGCTACCCGCTGCTCGACAGCCAGGACTGCATCCCGTCGACGTACACGGTGCAGGTGTCGCTCACCGGCGGCTCGGCGCCGAAGCCTCCAGGACCGCTCACCGTCCAGGGGCAGAGCGGGGCCAACTTCACCGGCCTTTACCCGAACTCCCGCTACGAGGTGGTCGTCACCGCCTTCATCAACGGACGCGGTACCTCCTCGACCGCAATGCCCTTCACCACCGGACGGGAGGGGCCGGCGGCACCCACCAATGTGCAGGCGGTCGCCGACAACGGCGGCAACTGGTCGATTACGTGGAATGCCTGCGGGTCCGACGCCAGTGGTTGTGTGCAGGCCGCCAACTGGTCGGTGACCCCGACCTTCTGTGACGGAGCCGGGCTCTCCAGCCCGATGGCGCCGCTGGTGATCACCGCCGACCCGACCCTCGCCAAGGTGACGGCAACCTACCCCGGAACCGCGCAGACGCTCGGCCGCGGGGTCAGCTTTTCGGTCCAGGGGATCGGGGCTCAGGGCGACGCCGGTGCCACGACGGTCGACGGGTCCTGCGTCTACAGCTGGGCTCCGCTGGTCGCCTCGGCCTACTCGCTGCGGGCCAGCCAGCCGCCGACGACCGGATTCGGTCAGACGTCCACCTCGACGTTTACCCTGTCAATTGCTGGGGATCCGGTGGTCGCCGGTGGTGGCATGGGTGCGCAGTACAACTACAAACTGCTCGCCGACGGTGTGCCGGTGAACAGCCAGGGGCCGACCTCGAAGACGTCGGTCGTCTTTACCGGGCTCATCGCCGGCAAGGTCTATCAGGCCGAGGTCCTGGTCGTGCCGCCGCCGCACTCACCGGCCGGCGGGGTTGTTGTCGGCCCGATCGCGATGACGCCGGCCTCCTCGGAGTGGCCGCCGCTCAACGCTACCTCCACCTTCGCCCCCGACTCCGGCAGCGCGACAACCGGAACCCTCTCGGTCTCCATCACCGGGCTCGGTGATGGCGTGGCCGCCGGTGAGCGTTACGTCCTCAACTCGGGCACCCTCACCTGCGGGAACACCAGCATGAACCTGTCGCTGGACGGTTCCTTCGACTCGTCGACACCGCTGCAGTTCAAGAACATCAACCGCGTGCTGTACTACGACCAGTGCAGTGTGACCGGACTGTCGATCACCGAGGCGGCCGGTGGTACCTACTTCGGTGGCACACCTTCGCCTCCCTTCGGCGGCGGCACAGTGACGATCGATCGGCCCGCCTACGGCGGAGCCAGCGGCGACTTCCAGGCCAAGTTCGACAGCACGGCGACCAACGTGGTGGCCAGCTACTCCGGCCACGACCCGGCGGCGAGCCTCTATCGCAGCTTCGTCTTCACCGTGTTTCGCGACGGTACGAACTGCGGCAACGCGAGCTTCGCTTCGCCGAGCCCGACCTCGACGTACACCATTCCACTTACCGCGACCGACGCCTGCCGCGACAGCACCGCCGACCCGGCTGGTACCTGGACCGTGACCATCCAGTACAACTTCCTCGGTGCTGCGGAGAATGCCTCCGCAACCGTCACGGGCACACCACCCAGCTTCACCCCGGCGACGCCCACACCGGAGCCGACACCAGAACCGACTCCATCATGAGTAACCCAGCAAGCAGGAGAGACATGACGAATCCGGATACCGCTGCCGGCAATATCGCTCGTGCCGTTGATCGGCTCTGCACCAACATCGGCCTGGTGATTCAGGGCAAGCCCGAGGTGATCCGTAACGCGGTGATCTGCCTGCTGGCCGAGGGACACCTGCTCATCGAGGACGTCCCGGGCACGGGCAAGACGTCGCTGGCCCGGGCGCTCGCCTCGTCGATCGCCGTTACCTGGAACCGCATCCAGTTCACCCCTGACCTGCTCCCCTCCGACGTCACCGGCGTGGCGATCTTCAATCAGGGCACCTCAGAGTTCGAGTTCCGCCCCGGGCCGATCTTCGCCAACATCGTGCTGGCTGACGAGATCAACCGGGCATCGCCGAAGACGCAGTCGGCGCTGCTTGAGGTGATGGAGGAGGCGACCCTGAGCACCGACGCCACGGTGTACCCGATGGATCGTCCGTTCATGGTGGTCGCGACCCAGAACCCGATCGACATGGAGGGCACCTACGTGCTGCCCGAGGCGCAGCTCGACCGGTTCCTGATGAAGCTGACCGTCGGCTACCCCTCCGCGACAGCTGAGGCGGCGGTGCTGCGGACGCAGAAGATGGAGTCCACCGTCATCCACCTGAAGCCGGTGCTGACGGCCAACGATATCGAGCGAATCATCAATGACATCAAGGTGAATGTCGACGTGGCGCCGGTGATCGAGGACTACATCGTGTCGATCGCAGCCGCCACCCGCACGTACTCAGAACTTCGTCTCGGGGTCTCTCCGCGTGGCAGCCTGGCCCTGCTGCGAGCGGCCCGGGCCGCCGCCGGTGTGGCCGGTCGCCCGTACGTCACCCCGGAGGACGTGAAGGAGATGGCGCCGGTCGTGCTGGCCCACCGTCTCATCCTGCAGCCCGAGGCCGAGCTGCAGGGGCGCACCGCCAGCGAGATCATCACCCGTGCGCTGCAGAGCGTCCCGGTTCCCCGTTCGGCGCCAGTCGGATAACGCATGACGCGTACCGGGATCATCGCGCTGATCACCGCGTTAGCCATGCTGACCGCGGGGCTGTGGCTCAACTGGGTCGCCATCTCGGCGATCGCAATCAGCCTACTTCTGCTGCTCATTCTCGGCGGCATCAGCGTTGCCCGGCCTTCCCAACTGACGATCGACCGGCAGATCCAGCCGCCGCGGGTGCCGAAGGGCTCACCGGCGATCGCCTTTCTCACCTTCGCCAATAGAGGTCGCGGCAGCGTCGGTGTGACGGTGGCCCGCCAGCCCTTCGGCGCGATCAAGGTCCGCACCGTCATCCCGCGCCTGCGCCGCGGTGAACGCGGAATGCGCACCTACCGCCTGCCCACGACGCAGCGCGGCATCTTCGACGTCGGGCCGGTCGAGGTGAATCGAGCCGATCCGTTCGGGCTCTTCCGGGTCTCCCGCCGCTACGGCGACGTCGAGCGGATCTGGGTCTACCCGCGCGTGCTGCCGTTCCGCCGGCTGCCGTCGGGACAGACGCGGCACCTGGAGGGTCCGTCCTCGGACACGTCCCCGCAGGGCAACATCACCTTTCACCGGCTGCGGGACTACAACATCGGTGACGACCTCCGTCTCGTCCACTGGCGCTCCTCGGCCCGCACCGGACGCCTGGTGGTGAAGCACAACGTCGACACCTCGCAGCCTTACAGCGTGGTGCTCCTCGATCAGTCCGCCACCGTCTACACGCCGGAGACCTTTGAGTCCGCGGTCGACGTCTGCGCTTCGGTCGTCACGGCCGTCTCCAGCAATAAAGCGCCGGCTGAACTGCGCAGCTCAGACGGAACGGTGCTGGGCGGCCCGCGGCTGCGCGATGCCACCCCGCTCATCGACTACCTCACCGGCATCAAGACCAGCGACGAGGCTTCGCTCGAGTCCCAACTGCTCGCCCTTCGGCGCGCCAACGGCGGCACGTCGCTGGTCGTCGTCACCGGTGTCCTGGACGCGGCCGACCTGCCGGCGGTGGCGGCGCTGCGCCGGCGCTTCGAACGACTCGTCGTCATCTCGATCAACGCGCGATCCAAGACGCCGGTCGCTTTCGCCGGGGTGCGCGTCATCGTGGCTGAGGACGCTGACGAGGCGTGTGCGCTCTGGAATGTGCAGGGCCGCTAGATGATTCGCCGCCTGATTCCGCTGCTGATCTTCCCGCTCGCGGTACTCGCGAACGGGTTCGCCAGCTCGCCCTGGCTGCGTGCCTTCCCGGCGGCGACGCTGGCCCTGCCGCTCTTCGGTGCCGCGCTGATCAGCGTGCTGCTGCCGCTGGTGACGGCCCGGCTGGGTGCCACTCTGGTGGTCGGCATCATCGTCGATGTCATTGCTTTTCTGCTGTATTCGCTGGTTGCCGTGCTCGGTGAGCCCTTCGGTTTCGGCGATCTCGTGGACGGGCTGGTGCACGGACCGTCGCAGCTGCTGACCTTCGCGCTACCGCTGGTCAGCCCACCGACGCTGATGATCGCCCCGATCGGTATCTGCTGGCTGGCCGGTGCGATCAGCGGCGAGGTGCTGAGCCGGCGCCCGATCTCGCTCGTCCCGAACGCCGGGTGGCTGCTCGCATTCGTCGCCTCCTACGCGGCCACCGAGCGGGCCACCGGTATCGACCTGAGCGCGGCGCGGATCGTCGAGGCGGAGCTGGCGGCGGGCCTGCTGGTGACGATGGCCCTGCTGCGACTCGTGCAGGTCTGGCTGCGCGGCGCGGTGGGGCGGGACGCGACGGAGGGCGAGGGCGAGCTCCCGGTGCGTCCGATGCTGATCGGGCTCGTGTCGGCGGTCGTGGTCGCGCTGCTCGCCGCGTCCGTGGTGCAGGCCGACCTCTTCGGCGGAGTGCCGGCGGCGCCGGAGCGGGTGCCGGCGGTGAACCAGGCGGCACCGGTGACGCCGCTGGCCTTCGTCTCGGCGCTGCGTCCGGCGGTCGGTGCCCCAGTTGGCGCGCCGCTCTTCACCGTCGCCACCGATCGGGCCTCGAACGGCTACTTCGCACTGGCCAGCGTGGATCTCTACGACGGCGACAGCTGGTCGTTCAACCGGACGTTCCGCCCGTCGGGGGGTGTCATCCCGGCTGACCTCGACCCGTCGCTGAGCCCGAAGGACCAGCTGATCACGCAGGTCTACCGCGTCACGTCCCCGACGCTGATCGCCTCGCCCTGGATGCCTTACCTGAATCGTCCGGTGACGGTCGCCGACCTCGGGATCAACGTTGACTCGGTGAGCGGGATGATCGTTCCGGCTAACGGGCTTCGCTCCGACGCCAGCTATCAGGTCTCGTCGCTGGCTGATGCCCAGACGCTCACCGAGCTGCCTACCTCGTCGGCGTTGGAGGTAGGTGGCGCCCCGATCAACACGCAGCTGCCACCTTCGATCCGCGCGACCATGACGAAGGTGGTGGACTCCTTCTCCAATGAAACCGGCAAGTCCGCCACCGGGTCGGTGGAGTTTCTGCAGGCGCTCGCGGCTGATCTGCGCAACAACTACGGCCTCTCCGGTGGGCCGTCCACGGACTCATCAGGTTCGGCAACCGACGGCGTACCGGTCTCGGGGACGCACACCGGCGGCACCAACTTCTCCGATGTGGTGGCGTCGATCATCGGGCCGCAGCGCTCCGGGACGCCGGAGCAGTTCGCGACCCTCTTCGCCCTCGTCGCCCGACAGCTGGGTGTACCCGCCCGGGTGGTGACCGGCTTCCGCGTGCAGCCGAAGGGAAGCGACGTTCCGGCCGGCACCTACTCGGTGACGGCCGCGCAGGCCACCACCTGGGTCGAGGTTCCGGTGCAGGGCTTGGGTTGGGTTCCGGTCGACGCCGTCCCCGCCTCGTACCTCAACCAGCAGCAGAGCCGGGGCATTGGCGCCGCGGTTCCGACGCCGATCGCCACCGCGCCGCCCAGCCAGAATGCCCTGGTCGACACCAGCAACGGTGGCCACGCAGTCGCGAAGAAGAGCGCGGTGCCGGGGAGCGGTGGCTCGTCGTGGCTGCAGACGACTGTGCTGGTTGTGATTCTGGTGCTGCTGGTCGCCGCGATCGTCGTTTCGCTACTCCTGCTGCGCAAGCGCCGTCGCCGTCAGCGGCGGTCGCAGCTGGCCGACCCGCGGCAGCGGCTCATCGGCGCCTGGGCTGAGAGCCTGGATCTCCTCGCCGAATCCGGGCTCAGCGACCTGAGCCATCTCACCGGCCGGGAGGTCGCCGCGCGGACTTCGCAGGAATTCGGCGACGAGTCGGGTGGTCAGGTAGCGACGCTGGCCCGCTCGGCTGATCGAGCCATCTACAGTCCGCGCAGTGCGATCAGCGACGAACTGGCCGACGATGCGTGGGATACCCAGTTGGCGCTGGCCCGCTCGCTGCACGATCAGCTCGGTCGCCGCGCGCGACTGGTGGCCATGCTCCGTCATTCGACGGTCTCGTCCCCCGATCCGGGGCCGCAGGGTCCGGACTCCTGGCAGCGTCCGCCCCTGGACGGCGAGGCGGGTGCCGGGTCGGGCTGGTTGGCCGGCCTTCGCGGATTCTTCGGTGGGGACCGGCGGCGGCACTGACGCCCTGCTGTCCGCAGCACTCATAGCCTGGTGGTGGCGGCACTGGCTGGCTGTCGTGGTGGACTCCCACGGACGCGGCGCCGAGTGGCTCGCCCGTCAGCGGTCAGCGAGAGGGGCGGTCCGACTTCCGCGGGGCGAACGCCTGCCCGATCCGGAAGCGCTGCTGGTACCCCTCGATGATCCGCAGCCATTCGGTCACTTCGGAGCTGGCCCCGGTGGTTGGCCAGAGCAGCGTCTGCCCGTCACCGGTGTGGGCCGCGACCACGAAACGATCGCTCGCGGTTCGTGAGTCGGGCAGCGGCTGGACGTCCACCAGTTGCACGTCCGCCCAGGGGAGGGTGACAGTGCCGAAACCGTCCCGGGCCCGGATGTGCACGTCATCGACTCGCAGCGTGCGTCGTCCCTTCACCACGGCGAGGCCGGTAGCGATCGCCAGGACCGCCACCACAAGCACCACCAGACCTGTGTGCGAGCTGGGCCCAGCGAAACTGGCGATGGCGTAGAGGAAGATGGCGACGAGCACCGCGCCCCAGAGGATGCCGCCGACCCAGAAGACGCCCGGATTGTCGTCCGGCGTGTGCGACCAGGACTTCAGGACGAGCTGCGGTGGCAGCGACTTGGGGTCGATCGGCGTCGTGGAGGTCTTGGCCGGCGGGCCCGATCGCGACGTCAGCGAGCTGGCTACCGATGCGGTCGACTGGCCGCTGGCGGGTGTCATCGACTGGCTGAAGGCGGTTGGCGCGAGCGGGGTCGATGCGGTCGGGATTCTCAGCGCTGGTGCGGAGCGTTGGTCGCTGGCCGCCGTGTCGGCTGAGTCAGCATCCACCACGGATTCTTGGGTGGACGATGTCAGAGTCTCGGTGGCGGACGCCGATTCGTCGGAGAACATTGCTGGTTCTGGGGTTCCGACTGCTGGCTGATCCCGCGCTGGGGCGGCCGGGAGCGGGTGCGCGGCGTCGACGTCGAGGTCGTCGAGGTCGTCGAAGCCGGCGTCCTGACTGTGGCGCTGCGCTTCGGTTGGTCCGGCGGCGGACGGGAGGCCGGTCGGCGGGAGCGGGTACTGGACGATGACCGGCTCGGACCACGAACTGCTGGCCGCAGCGGGGACGGGAGCGGGGGGAGCGGTGCGGGCCGGTCGGAACGGTTCGGGCTCCGGCTCGGGTTCCGGCTCGGGTTCAGCTTCGGGTTCCGGCTCCGGTTCGGGTTCATGCTCGAGCGCTAGTTCCGGCTCCGGCTCGGGTTCGGGCTCTGGTGCCAACTCGATCGGAGCCGGGATGTCGGGTCCCGTGGGTTCTACCTCAGCCTCGGTAGAGGGGAGTGGGTCGACGAAGAGCGTGGTCTCGGGGTTCTCGACCAGCATCCGCTCGAACCGGACCGGCGGTGGCGGCGGAGCGATTGACGGGGTCGCTGCTGCGACGGCAAAGAGAGTTGTCGGGACGAGTGGTTCAGCCGCCTCGGGCTCGGCGAGAGCGACGGAATCGTCGATCGGCAGTGGCTCGTCAATCGCCACAGGCTCGGGCGCAGCCACGGCGACCGGCTCGGCTTCCGCGACCAGTTCGGGCTCCGCGACCGGCTCGGCCTCCGCGACGGGAACCGCTTCCGCGACGGACTCGCCCTCGGCGACGGGTAGCTCTTCTGCGGAGGGCTCGGGCTCCGCGGCGGGGGCTTCTTCCGCGACGGGCTCGGCTTCCGCGACTGGGGCTTCTTCCGCGGCAGGCGCTTCTTCCGCGACCGGCGGTGCCTCAACGGGCGGCGTAGGAACCGGCTGCGCAACAGCAGGCGGCAAGGGAACAGGTGGTGCCGGAACGGGCGGCAGAGAGACCGGCGGTTCAGCGACCGGCGGCACAGGAACGGGCGGCGCCGGAACGGGCGGCACAGGAGCCGGCAGCACAGGGACCGGCGCCACCACAGCTTGCGCCCCCACGGAGGGCGCCGCCGCGGACACCTCAATCGCCTCGCGGTGTTTCACCGGCGCGGGCACCCGTTCGACCGGCTGACCGGCGATCGTCGATGCACCAGCCCCGCCAGCCCCGCCTGCCCCGCGGACAAGGAACTGAGTCTGCGGCCACCCCTGGGCCTGCTCGATCATGGCGAGCTCAGCGGCGAACTCGGCCGCGGTCTCTGGGCGGTGGTCCTTGTCCTTCGACATCGCGCCGATCAGCAGGTCCGACAGCTGCACCGGCACGCCCTGAGCCAGTACCGGTCGCACCGGGTCGCGCAGGATCCGCAGGATCACCGACGCCGGCGACTCACCCTCGTAGGCCCGGAACGCGGACTGCCCGGTGATCAGCTGATAGAGGGTGGAGGCCAGTTCGTAGACGTCAGTCGCGGCCGACGTCTGCTTCCCCTCCAGCAGTTCAGGGGCGGCGTGCAGCGTCGTGAAGTCAAAGAGCCCGGCCGTCGTCTCGCTGGACGACTGGAGCATCGCGACCCCGAAATCAGCCAGTGCCGGCTCGCCGAATTCGGTGATCAGGATGTTCTGCGGCTTGACGTCACGGTGCAGAATCTCGCTGCGGTGCGCCGTCTCCAGGGCGCCCGAGACCTTGATCGCGATGGAGACGGCCTCGGACGCGGGCATACCGACTCCGCCCCGGATCCGATCCGACACTGAGCCGACACAGAGCTCCAGGACGAGCACCGGGCGCCCATCCGGTGTCTGGAACGTCCGGTACAGCGTGACGATGTTCGGGTGCGAGCTCAGCGCGCCGAGGGCCAGCGACTCACGGTGAAACGACTCCAGAGCACGCGGCGACACGTCCCTGACGTTCAGCAGTTTCAGCGCGACGGCCCGCCCGGTGCTGCTCTCCTTGGCCCGGAAGACCGTCGCGAGGCTGCCGATGCCGATCTCCGACACGTCAACGAAGCCGGGAAAGAGCGACGTCTCGCCGCCCCGCCCTCTGCGCCAGCGTGCCATTCACTCTCCAGACGTACCGAAATCGACCACCGCGGCGTGAACTAGCGGCCACGCAACCCCTTTACAGGCAGGGTATCAACGGCTGGCCTAACAGGCAGCACACGCCGGTCAGGCTCCCGGAACGGTGGACGAGGTCAGCTGGCCTCCGGCGTTGCCTGGTGCAGCTTGAACGGCGCCCCGGTCGGATCCACCAAGTCTGCGATGCGCCCGAATGGGGTGTCCTCAGCCGGTCGGAGCACCGTGCCACCGAGTTCGACGGCCTTGGCTATTGCCTCGTCGGTGCTGGCGACGCTGAAGTACACGCCCCAGTGCGAGGGCACCTCGGCCGGGAGGAACGAGCTGGAGTCCATCAGCCCGGCGACCGTCTCACCGTTGACCGTGGCGGTCGTGTAGCGGAAGTCGTCGGTGTCGGACATGACTTCGAGGCCCCAGTTGAAGACCGTCGCGTAGAAGGGCGTCGAGGCCGTGAAATTCTTGCTGTGGTGCTCGTCCCAGGTGACTGAGCCCGGCTCGTTGTACTTCTGGAATCCGGTGTGTTTTCCGGCCTGCCAGAGCCCGAACATGCCGCCGGCCGGGTCCTGCAGGATGGCCATGGAGCCTAGGTCCATCACCTCCATCGGCGGCGAGATGACCTGGCCACCAGCGGCACTGGCGGCGTCTGCGGTGGCGGCGATGTCGTCGGTCGAGATGTAGGTGTTCCAGCGGTCGGGACCCATCTCAGCCGGGTTCGCGTTCTCCGACATGCCGGCGACGCCTTTGCCGTCGGAGAAGAAGTTGACGTAGCCGCCGAACTCGGCGCCGGCGTCGATGTTGGTCCAGCCGAAGAGGCTGCCGTAGAAGGACTTGGCGCCTTCGACGTCAGAGCTGAGTAGGTCGACCCAGCAGGGCGTTCCGGCGGCGAAAGGGGTGTCTCGTGTGGTCATTTCAAGTAGCTCCTGAGCGTAGGGCGATTGCACGGCGCGAACAGAAACCACCCTAGGCCGGGGGTGTGACATCGGTCGAGGGTCGGACGTCCTCGGCTGCCGTCTGCCGCCGACCCTTCCTACGGAGAGCGCGGGATCAGGTGGGCGTCTTACCGTCGATAGCCGACAGGAACTCGACCTCGATCCCGTCGAGGTGGGCCTCCCGCGCGGCCAGAAATGAGACCACGTGCGGCTGCCGCTCATGCTCGGCGAACGCCGCCTCGTCCCGGTAGAGCTCGTAGAAGATCCGCTGTTGGGGTCGCTCGGCGAGCAAGTGCGACACGTAGACCAGCGTCCCCGGCTCGAGTCGGCGGATGTGATCGGCCGCCACCGCGGCCAGACGGTCGAACTCGGCCTCGTGGCCCGGTTTGATGGTGTGTCTGACGATCAGTCCGTATGCCCGCATATCTATCAGAATGCACGAGGGTCCGGTCTTTCGAGGAGCGGGTCTTCTCATCTAGGGTCTGGTCATGGCCGAGACGAAGAAGAGTACGAAGAGCGAGTTCAGCGCCGAAGAGCGGGCCGCGATGCGAGCGGCGGCCGCGGAGCGGAAGGCGTCGCAGAAGCAGGAGGACCTCGACAAGGCCCTCGCTGAGGCGATCGCCAAACTCCCGGACGACGAGCGAAAGATGGCGGAGAAGATCGACGCCATCGTCCGCAAGCACGCACCGGTGCTCGCCTCGAAGACGTACTACGGCATGCCGGGCTGGGCCCGCGACGGCAAGGTCTGCGTCTTCATGCAGCCGGCAAGCAAGTTCAAGGTCCGGTACTCGACCATCGGCTTCGACCCGACCGCGAACCTCGATGACGGCGTCATGTGGCCGACCTCCTACGCGATCCTCAAGATCGGCCCGACCGAGGAGAAGCGGATCGTCGCGCTGGTGAAGCAGGCCGTCGCCTAGGCGCGTTTCTCCAGTAGCCAGCGGCTCTCGTCAGAGTCCGACCGTTGTACTGCGACGCTCGATGAGGACGACGTCACGCCAGGTGCCGTGATGCTGGCCGAGGCGTTCGCGGTACCCGACCTGGCGGAAGCCAGCCGCTTGGTGCAGGGCGGCACTGGCTGTGTTCTCAGGGAAGATGCCGGATTGGATGGTCCAGATCCCGGCTGCTTCAGTGGACTCGATGAGCCGGTTAAGCAGGATTCGGCCGACCCCTCGGCCGCGAGCAGTCGGTGCGACGTAGACGGAGTGTTCGACGACTCCGGCGTAGACGCACCGGTCGGAGACGGGGACGACGGCGACCCAGCCGAGGACGTGATCATCCTCGTCGATGGCGACGAAACGGTGCCCATCGAGTCGGCGGGCGTCGAACTCTTCCCAGCTCGGCGCGGCGGTCTCGAAGGTCGCATTCCCTTCGTCGATCCCGGCCTGATAGATCGACAGCACCTGCGCGGCGTGAGCCGACGTCATCGCTTCGAGATTCATTGGGATTACCCGACGCTGACCAGATCGTCGACGAGTGCGGCGACGCGCGCCTTGATCTCGTCACGGACTCGACGGACGACGTCGATGCCTTCTCCGGCCGGGTCGGTCAGCTGCCAGTCCTCGTAACGCTTGCCGGGGAAGTAGGGGCAGGTGTCGCCGCAGCCCATGGTGATGACGACATCGGCGGAGGAGACGGAATCGACGGTGAGGATCTTCGGCGTCTCGGCACTGATGTCGATGCCGACCTCCCGCATCGCCTCCACGGCGACCGGGTTGATCTGGTCGGAGGGCTGCGATCCGGCGGAGCGGATGTCGACCTGGTCGCCGGCGAGCTGCTTGAGCCAGCCGGCGGCCATCTGCGAGCGTCCGGCGTTGTGGACGCAGACGAAGAGGACGGTGGGTTTCGTGGTCATGGGAGTGCCTTCTCGGTTGCAGGGGCGACGGCTTCGTGGGCGATGGCTGGTGTGTTCGGGTAGAGGCCGCGGATCAACCCGTAACCGAGCGCCCCGCCGATCACCTGCATCAGGATGAAGGGGCCCACCGACGACGGCGCGATGCCGGCGAAGGTGTTGGAGAACATCCGCGCGAAGGTGACGGCAGGGTTGGCGAACGACGTGGAACTGGTGAACCAGTACGCGGCGGTGATGTATCCGCCGACGGCGAACGCGACGCGATCGGAACGTCCGGTGCGGATACTGCCGAAGATGATGAGAAGCAGCCCGAGCGTCGCGACGACCTCACCGAGGAGCAGGCCACTTCCGTCGCGGTGGTGGGTCGAGACGTTGATGGCCGGCAGGTTGAACATCAGGTTGGCGACGATCGCGCCCACGAACCCGCCGGTCACCTGAGCGGCGATGAGCACCGAAGCGGCGCCGGTCGAGAGTGCTCCGAGGGCACGCTCGACGAGGGTGACGACGGGGTTGAAGGCCGCCGAAACAGGCTGCAAGGCCAGGATGAGGGCGACCAGGACGGCACCGGTAGCGAGGCTGTTCTCCAGGAGTTGGAGTCCGACGTCGTGCGGCGAGAGGCGCGCGGCGGCGATGCCGGAGCCGATGACGGTGGCCACCAGGAATGCCGTGCCGACGAACTCGGCCAGGGCGCGCCGTGCGAGCGCAGTCATGCCGACGGGTTGCCGATGAGGGCGCCGAGGTTGGCCAGCGCGTCGGTGCGGGCTCGGTAGTAGACCCAGACGCCGCGCTTCTCACGGTCCAACAGCCCGACTTCGTGCAGCACCTTCAGGTGATGACTGATCGTCGGTTGCGAGAGGTCGAAGGCGTCGTTGAGATCGCAGACGCAGGCCTCGCCGCCCTCGTGAGATGCGACGAGCGACATCAGGCGCAACCGGACCGGGTCGGCCAGCGCCTTGAGCAGCGGTGCGACCTGGTCGGCCTGAGCCTGGGAGAGCGGCTCCCGGGACAGCGGGGAGCAGCAGGCGACCGTCTCGACCGGATTGAGGAGTGGCAATGACTTCGACACGCGTCAATATTGACAGACGTCGATACGTGATGCAATCTTGGGGTCGCATCAGACATAGATGTTCATCAATATCTCACTCTGGAGGTCCGAATGTCCCGTGTTCAACTGGCTCTCAACGTCGACAACCTCGACGACGCGATCAGCTTCTACAGCAAGCTGTTCAACTCTGAGCCGGCAAAGATCAAGCCCGGTTACGCGAACTTTGCCGTCACCGAACCTCCGCTGAAGTTGATCCTCATGGAGAACCCTGGCCAGGGCGGCAGCATCAACCACCTCGGCGTCGAGGTCGCGGACGTCGACGCCGTCGATGCCGAGCAGAGCCGCCTCGCCGAATCCGGTCTGGCGTCAGTCGACGAGCGCGGCACCACCTGCTGCTACGCGAAGCAGGAGAAGTTCTGGGTCGAAGGCGCCCCGAACGGTGAACGTTGGGAGATCTACACAGTCGTCGCCGACTCCGAGACGTTCTCGGCCGAGGAGCCCGACGGCGGGACGTGCTGTGGTAACGAAGTGAACGCTGAGCCCTCGGCGTCGGCCCTCGCCTGCTGCTAGACGACTTGCCCCAATCGGCACTGTGTCGGCGGTGCAGGCTCTCGGTGCTGTCGTCGGGCGATACATTGTCGATTGGGGCAGGAAGGGGCCGGCATGTTGGCGGTGAGTGTGGACGGGTTGGACGTCATCCGCGGCAATCGCAGGGTATTGCACAGTGTTTCATTGACCATTCCGCAGGGAAAGGTCGTCGGGCTCGTCGGTCCGAGCGGCTGCGGCAAGTCCACGCTCATCCGCTCGATCGTCGGTGCGCAGATCGTCGCCGGCGGCACTATCGACGTTCTCGGGCGACCCGCGGGCGCGTCCGAGTTGCGCTCCGACGTGGCGTACATGACCCAGTCGTCATCGATCTACGGCGATCTGACCGTGACCGAGAACCTCAAATACTTCAGCACGACTCTCAGGGCGCCGCCGGGCGACATTGATCGGGTGATCGCCCAGGTGGACCTCGGCGACTTCGCGCACCGCGTCGTCAACACGCTGTCGGGAGGTCAGCGCAATCGGGTGTCGCTCGCGGCCGCGCTACTCGGCTCACCCAAAATCTTGCTGCTCGACGAGCCCACGGTCGGACTCGATCCGGTGCTGCGCAATCAGCTCTGGGGTCTCTTCAAACGGCTCGCCGGTGGCGGTGTCACGCTGCTCGTCTCCAGCCATGCCATGGATGAGGCCGCCCGGTGTGATGAGGTGCTGCTCATGCGTGAGGGCAGCCTGCTGGCGTCGGGCACGCCGGCCGACCTGCTCCGCCAGACCGGCAAGAACGATATGGAGTCGGCTTTTCTAGCGTTGGTCGAGAGCGCAGCGGCATGACCTGGATGCGCATGTGGGCAACGACCATCCGCATTTTCCGGCAACTTCGCCGGGACCCGCGGACGTTGGCGATGCTGATCGTGGTGCCGGTGGTCCTGACCGGCCTGATGGCGTGGATCCTGCCCAAGCACGACTTCGACCACTACGGCCCAATAGTTATCGGGCTCTTCCCGCTGATCATCATGTTCCTGATCACCTCCGTCACAACCCTGCGCGAGCGGGTCAGCGGCACCCTGGAACGGCTACTGACGATGCCGATGGGGCGCGCGGAGTTCGTCTTCGGCTACGCCATCGCCTTCGGTCTGATCTCGATCGTGCAGGCCCTGGTGACCGCCGGGGTCTCCTTCGGTCTCTTCGGCCTGGACGTGCAGGGCTCCGCGTGGTTGGTGGTCGTCATCGCGGTCATGGACGCGCTGCTGGGGACCGCGATGGGTCTCTTCGTGAGTGCCTTCGCGACCACGGAATTCCAGGCCGTTCAGTTCATGCCACTGGTGCTCCTGCCCCAATTGATCCTCTGCGGAATCATCGTTCCGCGTGACGAGCTGCCGACCGTACTGCACTGGGTGTCAGACGTATTGCCGCTGTCATACGCCATTGACGCGACGAAGGAAGTGCTCACTCATGCGTCGGCGACTTCTGCCTTCTGGCGGAGCATCCTGGTGATCGGCGGCTTCGTGGCTGCCGCCCTGATTGGCAGCGCGGCGACCCTACGGCGACGAACCCCGTGAGCGGCGCTAGTGCCATCCTCCGTTGGGTCGAGCGCGTCGCAGTGGCTATCGTCGGCGCCGGCATGCTCGCGCTCGTCGCAGTGGTCGGCGGGGCCCTGTGGTGGCTTTACAGCGCGCACTCCGCTGACAGTAGAAACGAACGATCAGCCAACGCGCGCATAGCCAAGACCGCGCAAAACTATGTGGAGTATCTGTCCGGTGGTCTGGCGTCGGGCTCGGTAGCTCTGCAGCAACCGGCTAGTCCGATCACCCAGATCGCTCTCGCCCGCTCCGGATCGAGTGCGGATGCGACCTTCAGGGTGGCCGATCAATATTCAGTGACGAGTCTGGCCGGTTCGGCAATAGCCGTGACGGCAGTCTGCTATCGCGCGGCGATCCCGCTGGCGAATGCTCCGGTCGCGACGCCGTCATTGTCGGTCATCGATTGTGGGCAGTTGCCGGCTGAGGCTCCAGCGGGAACGTTGCTCACGCGATAGCTGCGATGTCTGGAAGTTGGCTGCTCGCTCAGTAAGTCACGCGGGCGGGGACTTGCGCGCTGTGGTGGCGATCATGCCGTCCTGCCTCCTGGCGAGAGCCGCGGCACGCGTAGTGGAGGCCGCGATTGGTCGGACGAATTGAGGCAGCTATACACCTGCCGCTGGCAACTAAGGTTTGTGCTTCGATCTGACGCTTATCTCATAGTGCGCCACTATTACGTCAGCAATATGGTCCGCCAAACTATCGGACGATAAATCATTCTCCGGACTGAACCTGTCGCCTACGCGAAACCTGATCTCCGCCAGGATTCGATCATGCAGGTCATTCCACTGCTCACGGTGTTCCTTGCGTGTTTGTCTACTCATTGTGATCCAGTCACTCTTCCGATCGAGTCGCAGTGGCCGCCGATCGTTCGCTACGGGGTGACGATGTTGAACTTCGGTTGGAAGTCATCGAACACGCCGGCGAGGGTGGTGAGTACGGCCGGATCGCCTTCGAGTTCGACCTTTCCGGCGCCGGCGAGTTGGGTGGCTGATGCCGGATTTAGGAGGACACCGACAAGGGCAGCCTTCGGCCCCGAGACAGTCAGCTGGGGCGCCGCGGAGGCACCCTCGCGTGCATTCAGCACTCCCCGTTTGACCCACATCGTCCAGGTCTGGTCGAGGTCGGTGAACGCAAAGTCGATCCGGATGTCTACCTCTGCCGCGTGGTCGCCGATCAGATGAATCGAGGCGAAGTCGAAGAGGATGTCGATGGGCATTGCCAGGATGCTGTCGGCGCTCGCGGTGACGTAGGGCGGCGGCTGTGCCCCTTCGCGTAGTTCCAGGGCGGCGCTGAGGTAGATGCCTCGCCACTGCGGACCTTCGATCTGGTAGCCGAGTTGTTCGTAGGCGTCGGCTTGCAGGTTCTTCGCTGCGGTGTTGCTCGGGTCGGCGAAGACGAGATGGTGCAGGATCTGCACGGCCCACCGATAGTCGCCGCTATCGAAAGCGCGCTGCCCCTCGGCCATGATCGCGTCGGCGCCGATCAGGTCGACGTAACGTGTCGCCGAGTCAACCGGGGTGTGCGGATGAAGGGACACGGGATCGCCGTCCCACATGCCAAGTTCCTTGGTGAAGACGGCCCGTACGTCGTGGTGCAACGTGCCGTGGTAGCCGCGGTTGAACCACTTGCGGCGCAGCTCCTCGGGTAGCTCGATCTCCTCCGCTGCTTCGAGCGGGGTGTAGCCCTTGTTCGCGAGCCGTAGGGCCTGGTCATGGATGTACTTGTAGGTGTCGCGCTGCGCCTCGATGAACGGCACGATCTGGTCGTTCCCCCAGACCGGCCACGTGTGGGGGCCGTAGTGGACCTCGACATCGTCGCCCCACCGCTGCAGCGTCTCGTCCAGGTAGCGAGCGAAGTTGCGGGCATCGCGCGTCCGGGCGCCACGCAGAGTCTGCACGTTGTGCAGCGAATGGTTGGCGTTCTCGGCACAGGTCAGCGCCTTGAGCTGCGGGATCCAGATGTGCATCTCTTCCGGCGCCTCAGTGTCGGGCGCGTACAAGAACTCGAACTCGATGCCGGCGATCTCACGTCTGGTCCCGGTTTCGGTGATCGCGTCGGTCGGAGAGATGTAGGAGACCGTCGGACCCTTCGTGCTGATCACGCCGATACCGCAGCCGACCATGCCTTTCGGGTCGAGGTCGAGTAGGCCACCGAAGGCGTAGAACGAGCGGCGCGCCATCGCGTTTCCTGCGACCACGTTCTCGCCGAGGGCGAACTTGTCGAACGACTTGATCGTGCCCGGCGCGATGATGGGCACCCGGCCTGAGGCCACGTCGTCGACGTCGACGACGCCCTTGACACCGCCGTAGTGGTCGATGTGAGTGTGCGTGTAGATGACGGCGGCTACGGGCTTGTCGCTGACGTGCTCGCGGATCATGTCCATGCCTTGCTTGGCCGACTCCACCCCGGCCATACAGTCGATGACGACGATCCCGTCGTCGCCCTCGACGATGGTGAGGTTCGCCAGGTCGTTGTTGCGCACCTGGTAGACGCCGTCGGTGATCTTGTACAGCCCGCCGCGGCGCATGACCTGGGATTGGCGCCACAGGCTCGGGTTCACCGTGTCCGGCGCCGGCACATCGTCGCCGACGAATTCCAACCACTCCGGGTCATAGACGACGTGCCCATCCGCGGCGACGACCTTGCCCGGCAACGGAGCGATGAGACCCGCGTCCGCATCATCGAAGTCGCGACGATTGGCCAGGTCGTACAACGCCGCCGCGTCACGGTTCGCGGCCGCAGTCGCAGCGGTGGCATCCTTCGGTGAGTACCCCATGCTCGAACTCCTAAACGACGTACGCGGACACAACCACCGTCGCCCGAGCATCGACCCAGACGTCTCACCCTCCGGGGATGAACGTGGTCAGTCGCCTCGATTGGGGTACCACCGGGCTCCCAGAAATGCACGAAGCCCCGTGTCGCCGAGGAGAATGAGCCCCTGTAGGGGGTAACTGTCGGAGGTGACAATCGCTCAAATCCGTCCGTAGCCGAAATGCCGTCGCCGCATAGCTCCCTCCGCGGCTGCAAGCCATCGCCTACTTGAATGTGCCGCCGCGCGTTGCCATTTCTCGCCTATCGAGGTCGGACAGTATCCGTTCGCCGCTGACCCGGAAGCGCCTCAGTCGTCTCGCCCGAGGTCGAACGGGGGACAATATTTGTCATGGACATCGAGTTGCTGGTGATCCCGGATTGCCCGAACGCCGATGTCGCAGCCGGATTGCTTCGGGGGGCGCTGGACGACGTGGGTCTCACGGCGGTTTCGTTCGTAACGACGGTGGTCGAGACCGAGGCGGATGCTGAGCGCCTCAACTTCTTCGGATCGCCAACGATATTGATCGACGGCCATGACCCGTTCGCCTCGAACGTCGCTGCGCCGGCGGTGGCCTGCAGGATGTACGAAGGGCCGGATGGGCCGGCGGGTGTCCCGGACGTCCGGGCGCTAAGGAAGGCGTTGAAGAGTAGCGCCCGCGCGACAGCGGACGGCGTCGAGACACCCGGCGGTCCCGTCGAGGCTGCTGAGCCAGGAGGCCCAGAGGAGTGCTGGTGCTGTGGCTCCGTGGTGGGGGAGGGCGCGCTCGCCCGATTGGGTAGTCACCCCGAAGTGGGCGTATGCGCTGATTGCGCGCGCTTCCTGAATCGGCGAGCGCAGGCGATCCGCGACGCCGACCACCTGTCGATCACTGGTCTGGTGCGAAGCAGCACACAGCTCGTTCGAACCGTCGTCATGCGCTACGAGCTGCAGGGCGTGCCGGTCCTGGGTCATGCCTTGCGGTGGCTCAATCGCCGACTGCCCTGACCTGGGCGAGCCACCCAGCCTGTCAGGCGAGGTCGGTCAAGTTAGCTGGGCAGTGAGTCCAGCGTGATCCTGCTGCATCCAGTACTCCACGATCTTGCCGGCATCGACTCGGTAGACGGAACTCGCAACCGTGACCAGTGCCTGGCCGGTGGGAGCAACACCGTCGATCACGCCGAGATGGCGACCGAACTGGGTCCACCGCACATAGACCTTCGGCCCGTCCACGAGGAACTCGTCCACCTGAATCTCGAAGCGGCCGAACTGCACGAGCATCTCTTCAACGTGATCGGCGTAGTCGTCGGGTTCCCGCTCGATCGTGATCGGGGAGTCGGCGCTGACCTGGTGGGCGCGCACAAGTGGGGCCATAAACTCACCGGCGCGATGGGGTTCCCGTCCGGATCGCACAACCTCCAGGAAGCCTCGGACCACGTCGGCGGGAGATCCGGTCATGAAATCAATTCTCGCACCCGCTCTGCGGGCTCCCGGCTACGTGTCGAGTCACTCAGGTAGACAATCAGTGCCGATTTCGGGGCCCGTCCAGGCCGGCCCTCCGAATGCACGAAGGCCCGTGTCTCCGAGGAAACACGGGCCCTGTGTCGGGAAAGTTGAACTGTCGGGGTGACAAGATTTGAACTTGCGACCTCTTCGTCCCGAACGAAGCGCGCTACCAAGCTGCGCCACACCCCGCTCTGTCCGACCCGGCCACTGGCCCGGTCAGCACAACCGCTCCAGCATAGCCTGTCCAAAAGCGAGTCGCGAAATCAGCCCGGGCGGCGGGCGTCCCAGCGCACCCGGGCCTCCATAGCGCCCAGTCGGCAGACGCATACTTGCCCCATGGATGCTCTCAACTTCTCAGCGTCGATCACGGTCGCGCGCAGCCCCGAAGACGTCTACGACCTCGTCTCCGACGTCACCAACATGGGCGACTGGAGCCCGGTCTGCAAGGCCTGCTGGTGGGAGGAGGAGCCCGGCCGGGCTGAGGTCGGCGCCATCTTCCGGGGCCGGAATGTCACCCCCGACCGTACCTGGGAGACCCGCTCCGAGGTCGTCGCGGCCGAGCGGGGCCGTGAGTTCGCCTTCGAGGTCACCTCGTCCCGCGTCCGCTGGGGCTACACCTTCGCTGCCGTCGACGGCGGAACCGAACTCACCGAGCACTGGGACTTCCCGACCTCGGCCTACTCGTTCTTCGAGGAGCGCTACGGCGACGAGGCGCCGGCGCAGATCGAACTGCGGGTCAAGGCCGCCCACGCAGGCATTCCGGCGACGCTGGCCGCGATCAAGGCCACCGCCGAAGGCTGATTCAGCGGGTTCGGGCCACCAGCGTCAACAGCGACGCCTCCGGACGGCAGGCCACCCGGATAGGCATGTACGGGCTGGTGCCCAGGCCTGCGCAGACGTGAAACCACATCCGCTCATCCCACTTGTGCAGCCAGCGGGCCCGGTTCACGTCGATTCCGCAGTTGGTCACCAGTGCCGGGCCGAAGGGCACCCGCACCTGCCCGCCATGCGTATGCCCGGCCAGCACCAGGTCGTATCCGTCCTGGGCGAACCGGCTCAGCAGCGCCGGCTCCGGGGAGTGCAGCACGCCGATCCGTACCACCGCGTCCGGTTCGGCCGGCCCCTCGATCAGCGAGTAGCGGGCCCGCTTGAGGTGCGGATCGTCGGTGCCGGCCAGCGCCACCGGCACCCCGGCCGCCCCCACCTTGACGGTCATCCGGACGTGCGTCAGATCGTGCCAGCCGGCGTCGGTGATCGTCGCCGCGATGGCCGGCCAGGGGAGCCTCGCGCCGTGGGTGAACTCCCGCTGCGGCTCGAAGTAGCGGGTCGGGCTCTTCGGCTTGGGGGCGTAGTAGTCGTTGTTGCCGGGGACGAAGGCGCCCGGATACTCCATCAACGGCTCCAGTGAGCGCATTAGCGCCGGGACCGCACGCTCCGACGAGAGGTGATCGCCGGTGTTGATCACCAGATCGGGCTCCAGACGGGCCAGGTCGCGGATCCAGGCCTGCTTGCGCTTCTGATTCGGCATCATGTGCAGGTCGGAGAGGTGCAGCAGCCGAATCGGGCGGCTGCCGGGGGAGAGAACAGGGGCCTCGAACCGGCGCAGGGTGAAGGCGTTGCGTTCGATCAGCGAGCCGTACGCGGCGGTCGCCACGCCCGCGACGGCGCCTGCGGCGAGGGTTCGGACGAAGACGGACACCCGTTCAGCCTACGTGGCGGCTAAGGAGTGTCGCCGGAATCGCGCTCGTCGGCCAGGCTCCGCCCGTAGCGGGCGACCACCCGGGCCTTCACCGTGGCGTCGGAGGGGGCGGTCGGTTGGATGAAGATCTCGTCGAGTTCGCTGAACTCCTCCCGCAGCATGTGATCGATCCGGACGCAGGCCTCCTCCAGGTCACCGGCGGTGAAGGTGTTCACGAAGTCGGCCCGGACGCAGAGCAGCACCTGGTCGGTGCCGACCATCATGGTCAGGACATCGATCACCGAGTCGATCTCCGGCTGTTCGGTGAGGCGCTGGTCGATGGCCCGGATCAACCCGGCGTCGGCCTGCTGGCCGATGAGCAGCACCTCGCAGGTGCGGGCCAGCAGGAAGGCGACGACCACCAGCAGCAGCCCGATCAGCAGCGACGCGGCACCGTCCCAGTAGGCCGATCCGGTGAGCTGGTGCAGGGCGACGCCGGCCCCGGCGATGGCCAGACCGATCAACGCCGTCGAGTCCTCCAGGACGACGCTCTTCACCGTCGGGTCGTCGGGATCGTGCAGGTAGCCGATGAGGCTCCGTCCGTGGCGTCGCGCCGTCCCTCGAGCCTGCCGCACGCCCTGACGCAGCGAGAACCCCTCGAGGACGGCGGCGATGAGCAGCACCGGGTAGTTGATCCAGAGGCTCTCGCTGGCCCGTTCGTAGTGCCCGAGCATGGTGTGCACGCCCTCGTAGATCGAGAAGGCCGCGCCCGAGGCGAAGATGCCGATGGCCGCGAAGAGTGACCAGAAATAGCGTGCCTTGCCGTATCCGAAAGGGTGAACCCGGTCGGCGCGGCGCTTCGACTTGCTCAACGCGGTGAGGAGTAGCACCTCGGTCGAGGTGTCGCCGAAGGAGTGCGCGGCTTCTGAGAGCAGGGCGCTCGACCCGGTGAAGAGCCCGGCCGCGAGCTTGGCCAGCGCAACTCCGAGGTTGGCGCCCATGGCGAGCAGGACAGTCAGCCGGCTCTCGCCATTGCGCTCCGGCGACGCGCCGGAAGCCGCGTCGGACACCGCTTCGGCTGCTCCGTCGGTTGCTCCGTTGGACGTGCCGCTCACCTCGACGAGCTCGTCCCGGTCAAGCCGGCGCCGCAGCCGCGCCGGCCGGAGACGTCGGCGGGCTGGAGCGGCTCACCGAGAGCGGATTCGCTATATCTTCGAGGGATTTTCGCTCGGCGTCGACGGCGAAGTACCAGGCGACGAGGCCACCCAGGATCATGATGACCCCGCCGAGGACGTAACCCCACGAGAGTGGCGTCCGATCCGGATTCGGGTTGTTCTGACCGCCGATGAGGTGACCGAAGAGGAACGGGGCAACCACGCCGCCAGCGCCCTGGGACAGCGCGAAGAAGAACGAGATCGCCTGCCCGCGCAGCTCCAGCGGGAAGATCTCGCTCACCGTCAGGTAGGCCGAGGAGGCGCCGGCCGAGGCGAAGAAGAAGATGACGCACCAGAAGATCGTCTGCGTGGTGGCGGTAAGCAGGCCGGCGTGGAAGAAGTACGCCGAGACGAGTAGCAGGACCCCTGAGAATGTATAGGTAAAGGTGATCATGCGCCGGCGGCCAACGGTGTCGAAGAGATGCCCGAGCAGCAGCGGCCCGAGAAGATTACCTATCGCGAAGGGGAAGAAGTAGTAGCTGGTGTGCGCCTTGGATACGCCGTAGAAGTTCTCCAGAACGAGGGCATAGGTGAAGAAGATGGCGTTGTAGAGAAACGCCTGGGTCACCATCATGCTGAAGCCCAGAAATGATCGCGACGGGTACTGGCCGAAGAAGACCTTGGCCAGTTGTACGTAGCCGACGCTCGGCACCGGCGTGACGTCCAGTGCCTTGCTGTCGGGCACCGGTTCCAGCGTCACGCCTTCGGACTCGACGCGCGCCTCGATGTCGTCGACCGTCTGTTCGGCCTCCTCCTCGCGCCCGTGGGTCATCAGCCACCGCGGGCTCTCGGGTATATGTCGTCGCAGCGAGATGACAGCCAAGCCGATCATCGGGCCGATGAAGAATCCGATGCGCCAGCCGATGTTCTCCGGGACTTTGTCCGACAGCAGGTACAGGTTCGCCGCGGCTCCGAGCGCGGCGCCACCCCAGTAGGTTCCGTTGATGGCGATGTCGACGCGGCCCCGGTAGTGCGACGGGATGAGTTCATCGATCGCCGAGTTGATCGCGGTGTATTCACCGCCGATACCCAGACCGGCGATGAAACGGAAGAGGAGCAGCGACCACAATCCCCAGCTAAATCCGGCCATTCCGCTCGCGACGAGGTACACGCCCAGGGTGATGATGAAGAGCCGCCGACGTCCGAGCCGGTCGGTGATGCGCCCGAAGACGAGAGCGCCGATGACCTCCCCGGCCAGGTAGACCGACCCGACGGCGCCGACCTGCCCGTTGCTGAGGCCGAGCGAATCCTGGTAGCCGGCCTGCGAGACGATCTGAATCTCCAGGCCGTCGAGAATCCAGGCGACACCCAGACCGACGATCACCATCCAGTGAAATCTGGACCACGGCAGACGGTCCAGTCGAGCCGGAACCAGACTGCGATGGGAACGAACTACTGGCTGGGTTGCCACGCAGCTACTCTTCCCGCCGCTCTCAGCCGCTAAACATTCATGGTTCTGGCACGACGGCACGCCCCAGCCGCTTAGTCGCCGGCGAGGTCGTCCCGCGCCTGCACCGCCTTCTCTAGCGCGCGCCGGGCCTGCCGGGTCGCCAGTTCCTGCCGCTCCAGCTGCGTCTGCCGCCGTCGCGCCTCGCGTTCGGCTAGTCGCTGGGCGTCGAGGGCATCCTCAAGTTCGGCCCGCAGACGATCCACGTTGTCCCGCGCCGACTCCTCGCCCTGCTGTGCCGCGGCGAACTCGCCCCTGGCCGCCTCCAGTTCGGCCCCGACCGTCTCGGCCTGCGCCATCGCCTCGCTCAGGATCTCCTCGGCCCGGGCCAAGGCGGCGGCGTTGCGCCGGGCAGCGGGATCCGACGGCGTCTCGGCGTCGCTACCCGTCGACGGGACCAGCCGGAGCTTCGGGCGCCGGGACGGCGGCGCAGGGGCGATGAGCGCCGCCTCCTCATCGCCGAATCCACTACGCCGCAGCGCGCCGGTGAGTCGTCCGGCCAGCAACAGGTGAGCCGCCTGCTCATCGGCCAGGGCGGCGTGCAGTGTCGCCTCCAGGCCGCGACGGTTCTCCTCGCTGACCGTCTTCTCCGCCGCCGACGCGATGACTTTCGCCTGCTGAACCAGGGCATTCACCACCTGCCGCTGCTTGGCGGTGAGGTCACGCAGCTGCTCCATGCTCAGCTCCCGGGTCGCCTCCCGCATGGCTGCGCCGATGTCGATGAGGGGCGCGATCTCCTCAGCGTGTTGACGGGCCAGCTGATTGGCCAACCAGCCGACGATATTCGGCTTAGGGAGCCCGTGGATGGCGGCGGCGAGGTCAGGGTTCCCGGCGGCTTTCGCCTGCTTCTCCTGGCGGTTTCGTTCGGCGATGAACTCGTCCGGGACCAGCGAGTAGAGCTCGTCGGCCACCTCGTCGAGTTCGTCGGAGGCTTCGCTTCCCACGATCCTGCTCCGTCCGCCGGGGTCAGTCGTCCTGCGCCGGCGGGAAGCCTCCGGTCGCGATCGGTCCCCAGCGCGTCGGCGAGATGCGGATGAGCGACTTGTTCTGGCGCCGCATCGCCTCCCGATACTCGTCCCAGTCCGAGTGCTCGCCCGCGATCACCCGGAAATACTCGACGAGCGGCTCGACCGCGTCGGGAATGTCGAGCACCTCGGCCGACCCGTCGACCTGGACCCACGGTCCGTCGAAGGTGTCCGACAGCACCAGGATCGAGGCCCGCCCAGCGCGCCGCGCGTTGGCTGTCTTGGCCCTCTGCGGATAGGTGGCGACGACGACCCGTCCCTCGGTGTCGACCCCGCAGGTGACCGGCGAGGTCTGAGGTGAACCATCGCTTCGTTCGGTTATGAGGATGCCGTGGTGACGAGGGCGGAGGAACTCGAGCAGTCCCTCGCGATCGACCTTGGTGTTCGTCGCGATCTGAGGCGCCATGATTCCCACCCTAGCGAGCGCGCTGATCAACCTGCTGTGCGATGACGGAATTGCGCTGGCTGATGGCACTAACCTGGAGGCATGTCTGACCTGAAGGCGCGTCTGCGCGCTGACCTCACCACATCGATGAAGGCCCGCGACGAACTGGCCACCGCCACCATCCGGATGACCCTCACCGCCATCGCCAACGAGGAGGTCTCGGGTAAGGAAGCCCGCGAACTCGATGACGACGAGGTGCTGCGAGTCATCACCAAGGAGGCCAAGAAGCGCCGGGAGGCGGCCGAGGCTTTCGGTGCGGCCGGACGCACCGAGCAGGCCACCCGCGAGACGGCCGAGGGCGATTTCCTGGAGAACTACCTCCCGAAGCAGCTCACCGACGACGAACTGATAGCAATCGTCACCGCCGCGGTCGCCGAGTCCGGCGCCTCGGAGGTGCGCCAGATGGGTCAGGTGATGAAGCTCGTCTCACCTCAGGTCGCCGGTCGCGCCGACGGAAAGCGGGTCAGCGACGAGGTTCGCCGCCAACTCTCCTGAGACGGCCCGCGCGCGCCGGCTGAAGATCCGCCGTCAGCGCGCAGGGGACCCCGGGGCCTGATGCGGCTTAGGAGTCGCCTTCGGCTTCGGCGTGGCAGCGGGCTTTGGCGTGGCGCCGGGTTTCGGGGTCGCCCCAGGCTGGGGGGTGTTCTGCGGCTGAGGCTGCGGCGTCGGAACGTAGATTCGGATGCCGCTGCTCAGGCAGACCGTGATCGTCGATCCGGCCGGCGCGACGCCAGAGGGCGACTGGTAGCCGATCTCGCCCGGCCCCGCGTTGGAGGCACAGGTGAGGCCAGAGTACGGAGTGCCGTCGCTCTCGGTGTAGTCCGAGCTGTACTCCTTCAACTTGAAGCCGGAGGCGGCCAGCTTGGAGGTCGCGACGGCCAGAGTGTCCCCCACCACGCTCGGTACCGAAACGCCGTTCGTCATCACCGACGGCGACTGCCAGCCCCAGGTCGATTCCTTCAGCGTCGGCTGTAGGGCGGTCATCCACAGGGAGGCGGCGGTGGTACCGGTGGCCTGCCCGTTGGCTGCTCCCGGCACGTCGAGTAGTGGGTTGACTGGGTTGTTCGGATCGAAGATCGCCATCGCCGCGGTGAGGTTCGGGGTGGTGCCGACGTACCAGGCGGCCGCGTTCAGCTTGGCGTTCTTTCCGGCGGCGGCCTGGGTGCCGGTCTTGCCGGCCACTGGCGAGCCGCCGCTGTTGTAGTAGCCCTGGAAGGCGGGCGCCGCCGTGCCGACGCCGACCGACTCGGCGTTCATGATCTGCACCATCTCGCGCGCGACCTGCGGCGTGAGCACCTGGGTGCAGGCCCCCCGCTTCACCGGCAGCGAGTTGCCGTCGGCGTTCGTCACCGACAGCACCGGCGTCGGCGGGCAGTACGTGCCGTCATTGGCCGACACTGCGTAGGCGCTGGCCAACTCCAACGGGCTGGTTGACGGCGTGCCGATGGTGAAGGAGTACGACTGGCTCGCGATGAAGTGCTGAGCGACCGTGGGCGACTTGGGATCATTCTGGTCGTAGGGGTCGTTCAGTGACGTCATTCCCATCTGGACCGCCGTCTGGACGACCGGAGTCAAGTCGCACTGGAAGAAGAACTTGTCCTCCATACCCACGAAATAGGTGTTCGACGAACGGGCGAAGGCGTCGGTCATGTTGGTCGTCGTCGGGATGGACGTCGAATCGTTTTCGATCGCGTCCGTGCCAGGGCACGAGGTGGGTTTGTACGGGCTCGGCGCGCTCAACACGAAGTTCGGCGAGGCGCCGGCCTTCAGCGCCGCCAACGCGGTGAAGTACTTGTAGGTGGAGGCGCCGGCCGCGCTGGCGTCGGTGAAGAGTGGGTTCTCCGACTGGTTGGGGCCGACGCCGTACTGCTTGTTCGTCGCCATCGCCAGGACATTGCCGGTCTTGGGATCCAGCACCGGCAGGATCGCGCTGGAACGGGCCGTGGTGGGCATCGCCTTCGACAGATTCGTCTGGACCTTGGTCTGCAGCTTCGCGTCCATCGTGGTGATGATCTTCAGCCCGGCCGTGTAAAGCGAGTGGTCGGTGACCGTCTTGTTGGCCTCGAGCCATTGGCTGACGTACGCGCAGAAGAACCCGGCGTTGGCGATCACCGCGCTCGTGCAGTCGTAGTGCACAACCGGCGGAGAGGAGTTGGTGAGGATCAGCGGCTGTGCCTTGTAGGCGTCGGCCTGGGCCTGGGTCAGTTTCCCGACCTCGACCAGGTTCTGGATGACGACGTTGCGGCGCTGCTTGGAGGCGACCGGGTGCAGGTAGGGGTCATAGTCGCTCGGCGCCTGCAGGGCCCCGACCAGCACCGCCGACTCAGGCAGGGTCAGCTTGCTGACGTCCTTGCCGAAGAAGTTCTGGGCCGCCGACTCGATGCCGTAGGAGCTCTCACCGAAGAACGCGATGTTCAGGTAGTTGTCGAGGATCGTGTCCTTGGATTCGTGCTTGACGTTCTCCAGGTACAGCGCACAGTTCGCGTCCTCGATCTTGCGGTTGATGTTCTGGCTGATCGCCGCCGCCTGCAGCTTGGCCGCAGCCTCCCGTTCGGCCTCGGTCGAGCTTGGCGTGGTGACTGCCTGGTAGTACCGCACCTGCTTGACGTACTGCATTGTCAGCGTCGAGCCGCCCTGCGTGTCACCGCTGCCGGTGCTGAACGCGGAGCGAAGCAGGCCTCGCATGTCGACGCCGCTGTGACTGTAGAAGCGGCGGTCCTCAGTGGCGACTAGCGCCTGGACGAGGTAGTTCGGGACCTGCGACAGCGGCACGGGCTGGCGGTCCTGGGCGAAGAGGGTGGCGATGACGGTCTTGCCGTCGTTCGCGTAGAGCGTCGTCTTCTGCGGGGGTGTCGTCTCCTGCAGGTCGCAACTGGTGGTGAGGAACTTGTCGGTCTGGGTCTTGGCGGCCAGGCCGATGCCGCCGACCACCGGGAGCATCGATCCAGCGACGAGAACTCCGGCGACCACTACGAGTCCTACGAGTTTGAAGATGGCTTTATTGCGGTCGCGAGAGTCAGCTGGCACGGGATTGAGGGTACGGCAGAAACCTTAAGGGAACCTGATTGCGGCATTTGTCCGAATACTGACGGGCTCAGCCGCCGTCGCCGGTGAGGAGGGCCCCGATCTCCCGCAGACCGTCCAGATCGTGGACGTCACTCGGCAGCGCCCGGACGTTCACCCGGGCGACCTCAGGATGCGCGGAGGCGAAGCGCTTGATCATCCGCTGGTCGTGCTCGGCGGACAGTGCCACCTCGACCTGCACCCGCAGCGCCGCCTCGGCCAACTGCAGATCCGCCGCCTTCACCTTCCGCTCGGGGCGCTCGCCGGCCAGCCCCTTGCCGCCAGCCAGTGCCTTCCCGCCGGCCGGACGGTGCCCCGAGCCCCGCGCGGTGCCGCTGCCTGATGCGAGTTCCTCGGCGCCGGCTTCGGCCCGGCTCGCGGAGAGGCCGTCGACGGCGTAGTGCACCCGGTTCACCACCAGACCGGCCAGTGGCATCTGGTCGGCGCTGAGGCGCTCGACGAAGTAGGAGGCCTCCCGCAGGGCGTCCGGTTCGGGTGCGGCGACCACAACGAAGAGCGTCCCCGGAGCCTTCAGGAGCTGGTACGTGTGGTCGGCTCGCTCCCGGAATCCGCCGAACATCGCCTCCAGTGAGGAGACGAAGGAGGCGACGTCGGTGAGCAGCGCGCTACCCAGGATCTTCGACAGGATCCGGGTGACGACGCTGAAGGAGGCCGTGACGACCTTGAGGTACGCCTTACCTCCGACCCGGGCCGGCGCGGTGAGGAGCTTGATCAGGCGGCCGTCCAGGAAGCGCCCGAGGCGCTGCGGGGCGTCGAGGAAGTCGAGGGCCGAGCGGGACGGCGGCGTGTCCACCACGATGAGATCCCAGGCGTCGGCGCCGTCGGTGCTCTGGGCCTCCCGCAGCTGCCCGAGTTTCTCCATCGCCATGTACTCCTGCGTGCCGGCGAATGAGCTGGAGAGTGCCTGATAGAACGGGTTGTCGAAGATGGCCTGGGCCCGGTCGGCCGTCGCGTGGGTGGTCACCACGTCGTCGAAGGTCCGCTTCATGTCGAGCATCATGGCGTGCAGGTTGCCGTCGGTTCCGGGCACTTCTCGCGGGGTGTTGTCGAGCTCGGTGAGCCCCATCGACTGGGCCAGCCGGCGCGCCGGGTCGATGGTGAGCACGACCGTGCGCCGGCCTGCCTCGGCCGCCTTCATCGCCAGCGCCGCCGCCGTGGTCGTCTTCCCGACGCCGCCGCTGCCGCAGGTGACGATGATCCGGGTGGACGGATCCTTGATCAGGCTGCCGAGATCGAGCGCGTCACTCATTTGGGCCGCCCGCATTGCTCGGCTCGGTCAGGAAGTACTCGGAGAGCTCGTGAAGTTCGCCGACGGTCACCGGTGGGGATAGCTCCGGGAGGACGATGCGGGGGGCGCCGATCGTGGCCAGGGACTCAGTGTTGGCCAGCTGCGAACCCTGATGGTGGGCGTACTCGGCCAGCTGCTGGGCCAGCGCCGCCGCCAACGACGGATCGACGTTGCTCCCCTTCAAACCCCGGGCCAGGGACGCGGCGTCGACGCTGCCGTCCGCCCCGACCTGCCCGGCGGCGACCAGCTGCGGGCGGGCCCGGTTGACGATCACGCTGCCGAGTTGGTAACCGGCGCCGGTGAGGTCGGCCGCCGCCTCCACCGTCTCCTGCACCGGCATCTCCTCCAGAAGCGTGACCAGGTGCACCGACGTCCGAACGCCGTGCAGCAGGTCCATCACGCCCTTGCTCTGCCGGTTGATCGGCCCGACCTTGGCCAGATTCGCGACCTCGGTGGTGGCCTCCAGGAACGGCCGTATCCGCCCGGTCGGCGGTGCGTCCAGTACCACCGCGTCGTAGACCGGACGGCCGCTCGAGTCGCTGCGGACGGCGGCCTCCTTCACCTTTCCGGTGAGGAGCACGTCACGCACCCCGGGGGCCAGCGTGGTCACGAAGTCGATGAGACCCATCCGGCGCAGCACCTTGGCCGAGCGGCGCAGGTTGTAGAACATGTCGAGGTAGTCGATGAACGCCTCCTCGGGGTCGATCGCCAGGCCGACCACCGTTCCGCCGCCGGCCACCGTCGCCAGTTGATGCTCGGCGTAGGGGAGCGCCGGGACGTCGAAGAGCTGGGCGAACGCCTGCCGTCCCTCGACCTCGATGAGCAGCACCCGGCGCCCGCCCCGGGCCAGCGCCATCGCCAAGGCGGCCGAGGCAGTCGTCTTGCCGGTGCCGCCCTTGCCGGTGACGATGTGCAGCCGGGCCGCGGCCGAGATACCCGGGGCCAGTGTGCGGGAGGTCGTCCGGGCGTCGGCGGGTACGGCTGGAGCTGGTGCTGCGCCGCGGGCCATGCAATCACCCTAGTCATCCGGCGGGGGGTGAATGATTCACGGGCTTTACAGCTAGGGCAAGAATAGGAGCATGACGTCTCCCCTCGCCCGTCTCACCGAACTCGGCATAACCCTCCCGCCCGTGGCCGCGCCGGTGGCCGCCTACGTGCCCGCTGTGCGCAGTGGATCCCTGGTCTTCACGTCCGGTCAGCTGCCCTTCGTCAACGGTGAGCTGCCCGCGAGCGGCAAGGTTGGGGCGGAGGTTGAGGCGGCGGCGGCGGCCGGGTACGCCGAAGTCTGCGCGCTCAACGCGCTGGCCGCGATCCACGCTGTCGTCGGGCTCGATTCGGTGGCGCGGGTGGTGAAGGTGGTGGGGTTCGTCGCCAGCGATCCGGGCTTCGTCGGGCAACCGGCGGTGATCAACGGTGCCAGCAACTTCCTCGGTCGCGTCTTCGGCGATGCTGGAGCGCATGCCCGCTCGGCGGTCGGCGTCGCGGTGCTCCCGCTGGACGCACCGGTCGAGGTCGAGCTCATCGTGGAGCTCTCATGACGCAGTTCGGATCCGCCGAGCCAGCGGTGCCGGCGTCGGTGGTGAGCGCTGGGTTGGCCGACGTGCCGGTGCGTGACGCGGCCACCGTCGTGCTGCTGCGCGACAGTGCCCACGGTGTACAGACGTGGCTGCTGACCCGGGTCGCCCAGATGGCCTTCGCCCCGCAGATGACCGTCTTCCCCGGCGGCCGGGTCGACCCCTCCGACTCGTCGGTCGCGCTGGTCGCCACCGAAGTCGCCGCCCGCTTCCACTGCACGGAGTTGGAGGCCCGCAGCCTGGTCGGCGCGGCGGCCCGGGAGACCTTCGAGGAGGCCGGCGTCCTCCTCACCTCGCCGCCGCTGCATCTGGGGGCGGACCGCTCCGAGGACGTCGAGACGGGGCGGATCAGCTTCGGTGACCTGCTGCGCGAGCACTTCGTGGCCGTCGACGAGTCGCTGCTGCGCCCCTGGTCGCGCTGGGTCACCCCGGTCGGGGAGTCGCGGCGCTACGACACCCGGTTCTTCGTCGCGGCGATGCCGATCGGTGCCCACGCTGAGGATCTGACCACTGAGTCCTCGACGGCCAGTTGGGTGACGGCCCGGGATGCGATCGCGCAGTTCGAGGCCGGAGAGCGTCTGTTACTGCCGCCGACTCTGGTGACGCTGCATTCGATCGCCGCCTACGACACCGTTGAGCAGGTGCTCAACGCTGCGGCCGGGCGCGACCTCTCCCCGGTCCGTCCCGAGATCATCGCCGACGCCGACGGGGTCCGGGTCAGCCTGAGCGACGGAACGGTCTTCCGGGTCCCGACCCCGCCCGCGGCCCCGCCGGCCAGTGTCTGAACCCGGCGTGGGAAGCGCGGAACGCCCTGAGTCCGGCGCCGAGAGCGCGGAGGGTCTCGCCTACGAGACGCCGCGCCGGGTAGCGGAGCTAGCCAGCGTGGTGCTGGCCCGCAATCCGCACCCGATGACGCTGGAGGGGACCAACACCTGGATCCTCCGCGCCCCGGGGGAGGCGAGTGCGATCGTGGTTGACCCCGGGCCGGAAGAGGCGGAGCACCTGGCCGCAGTCCAGGCCGCCGCCGGGCGAGTGGCGGTCATCCTGCTCACGCACGGCCACGACGACCATAGCGCCGGTGCCAAGCGACTGCATGAGCTGACCGGTGCGGATGTCCGCTGCCTGGATCCGGCCTTTCGCTACGGGGCCAGTGGGCTGCAGGAGGGCGACGTCGTCGCGGCGGCCGGAGTTGAGGTGCGCGTCTGGGCCACGCCCGGACACACCGCGGATTCGCTCTCGTTCCTGCTGGACCCGGGGAGTCGACCCGGCGCGCTGTCGGGTGCCGCCGCTGTGCTCACCGGTGACACCATTCTCGGCCGGGGCACCACGGTGGTCGCGTACCCGGATGGCGACCTCGGCGAGTATCTGGCGTCGCTGCGGCGGCTGCAGGAACTCGGTGGGGCGACGGTGCTACCGGGGCACGGACCGGAGTTGAGCGAGGCCGGGGTGGCGGCGAGCCGGTACCTGGCCCATCGCGAGGCCCGACTGGCCCAGGTGTCAGCGGCGCTGGGGGAGCTCACGGCGTCGGCGGCGTCCCCGGTGACGGCGCGCCAGATCGTCGAGCGGGTCTATGTGGACGTCGACGAAGCCCTCTGGCCGGCGGCTGAGCTTTCAGTCGAGGCTCAGCTGCACTACCTACGGAATACCTCTTAGCGACGGCTGAGGGCGCCGCGCCTCAAACTAAGGGTATTAGCGGAAGCAGCGTCCGACTAGCGAGTGCGACTAGCGTGCGCGACGGGCCAGACGCTCGCGGTCGAGGATGACGACGCTCTTGCCTTCCAGGCGTAGCCAACCGCGCTGGGCAAAGTCGGCCAGCGCCTTGTTGACGGTCTCGCGGGAGGCGCCGACCAGCTGGGCGAGCTCCTCCTGGGTGAGGTCGTGGGTGACCCGCAGCTGCCCGCCGTCGACCGAGCCGAACTGCTGGGCCAGCTGCAGCAACTGCTTGGCGACCCGACCCGGCACGTCGACGAAGATGAGGTCGGCGAGCATGGTGTTGGTGCGCCGCAGCCGCCGAGCCACCACCCGCAGCAGCTGCAGGGCGATCTCCGGACGGTCGTTGACCCACTTCTGCAGCGCCGACTTGGGGAGGCGGGCGAGCCGGGCGTCGGTGACGACGACGGCCGTTGCCGTGCGCGGGCCCGGGTCGAAGATCGAGAGCTCACCGAATTCATCGGCCGGCCCCATGATGGCGACGAGGTTCTCGCGACCATCGGTGGAGCGGCGTCCGAGCTTTACCTTGCCGGAGAGGACGATGTACAGGCTGTCGCCAGGCTCGCCTTCGTGGAAAAGCGTCGTGCCGCGCGCCGCGTCGAAGATCTCGAACTGGCTGCCGAGCGCCTCGGCGTCGTCATCATCGACGCCTTGGAATAGGCCCGCTCTGCGCAGAATGTCGTCCACTTTTTGCTCCCCTTAACTCGCAGTAGTCATGCGAGCGCCGTCACAGTTGAGATAATCCTACGGGCACGGTGCGCATAATGTCGCGCAGAGTCGCCCCGCGCGCACCATGTCGCGCGGTACATCACTTGGGGACCGAAGCCAAATTTCGCGGGCACTCACGCTCCGGGCCCCTGTGCCCCTGAGTTTCCAGCCCCCGTGGAATCGGTCGTCGACGTCCGTCGGCGTCCATTGCGAGGGCGCCGCAAGCGTAGTCGATTGCGGAAGCGGCGCACGGCCGAATCGGTGCCCTCGCGGACGAGTGTGTCGAGTTCCTCAGGATTCGCATCGTCGAGGAACCGGGCGATGTCCTCCTCGGTGGTGACGGTGCGTAGCGGCTCCTCGACCTTCTGCATGAACAGAATGAAGCCGAGCAGCGCGATCGGGAACAACACCACGAGGAATCCAGCCATCGTCTCCAGCCTAGTCGGGCCGGACGCCGGGGGCGGAGGGACTCTCCGGGGTGGTTGCCAACGGTGACGTACGTTCGGTGGTGCCGCGGTGCCGGCGGGGCGCGATGTCAGTACCTCTGCGTAGGGTTGCGGACGTGCCGGACGACAGAGCAGACGCGACCCCCAGCGCTGGGAAGCCCGGCGAGACCCCGCTGGCGCTGACCCGCCGGGCCCGGCGCATTGACCGTGAGCTCGCCCAGCTCTACCCGGACGCCCACTGTGAGTTGGACTTCACCAACGCCCTGGAGCTCTCGGTGGCCACCATCCTCTCGGCGCAGTGCACCGACAAGCGGGTGAATATCGTGACGCCCACGCTCTTTCGCCGCTACCGCACTGCGGCCGACTACGCCGGGGCCGAGCGCACCGAACTCGAAGAGCTGATCCGAACCACTGGCTTTTACCGGAACAAGGCGAACTCGATCATCCGCCTGGGTCAGGAACTCGTCGAGCGCTTCGACGGGGAGGTGCCGAATCGCCTCAAAGATCTGGTCACGCTTCCCGGCTTCGGACGTAAGACGGCGAATGTCGTCCTCGGCAATGCCTTCGACGTGCCCGGTCTCACCATCGACACCCACTTCGGACGGCTGGCCCGGCGCTGGGCCTGGAGTAGCAACACCGACCCGGTAAAGGTCGAGTCCGACGTGGCTGCGCTGATCCCGCGCAAGGACTGGACGCTCCTGTCGCACCGGGTTATCTGGCACGGCCGCCGGGTCTGCCACGCCCGGCGCCCGGCCTGCGGCGCGTGCCCGCTGGCCAAGCTCTGCCCCTCCTACGGTGAGGGGCCGACTGATCCGCAGGTCGCGGCCAAGCTGCTCCGAAGCGGAAGTCAGCTCGCCGATGCCAGCTGAACCTGGTCCTCCGGCGAGCACCGGCCTTCCGGAGTGGCTGCAGCCCTTAGCCACTGCCGCTTCCACCGTCCGGGCCGACGCGATCACCCGCTTCTCCACCGTCCCCGATGGCGTCACCGCGCGGCGCTCGGCCGTCCTGATCGCGATCAGCGAGACGGTGGCCGGACCATCGGTGCTGCTGCTGGAGCGGGCGGCCCGGATGCGCAACCACGCCGGTCAGGTCGCCTTCCCCGGCGGTGCGGTCGATGAAGCCGACGCCGACCGCACGCAGACGGCGCTGCGCGAGGCGAACGAAGAGGTCGGGCTCCGGGCCGAGTCGGTTGAGGTCATCGCTGTGCTGCCGGATCTCTTCCTGCCGCCCTCGAGCTTCCTGGTCACGCCGGTGATCGCCTGGTGGCGGGGCCTTCACGAGGTCGGCGTCGTCGACGCCAACGAGGTCGCTCGCGTCGCCAACGTCCCCATCGCGGAGCTGGCCAATCCGTCCAATCGGTTCCGGGTCACCCACCCGTCCGGGTTCCGCGGCCCGGGGTTCGCGGTGAGCGACCTCTTCGTGTGGGGTTTCACCGCCGGCCTTCTCGACGCACTGCTTCGCCTCGGTGGCTGGGCCCAACCCTGGGACGAGACTGTTGAACGCCCGATTCCGTGAAGCATCCTGGTGAGTACGTGCTTAGACTCGCCGGGCGTACTGCGGCATAGCTCTGTACCGTCATGCCCATGACGCGGCGAGTTCCCCCCTGCCCGCGCGCAGTCGGCCCGGTGCTGTTGCTCGCGGGCGTCACCGTGCTTGCCGGATGCCAGAGCGTCCCGCCGGTCAATCGGGTCGGTCACTCCGGTGCCACCACCGCCGTCGCCGTGAACGGCGTGCAGAGCGTCACAGTCACCACTGACGACCACTACCGCTTCAATCCGTCGACCATCACCGTGCACCCCGGCAAGGTGAAGATCACGCTCGTCAACAACGGCCACGGCGCCCCGCACGATCTGCAGGTCGTCGGGCTGCCGGGTGACTACGTGCCGCTCACCCAGGGCTCGTCCACGTCGGTGGCCACCTTCGAGACCCCGGCCCCCGGGAAGTACACCTTCATCTGCACCATTCACGTCAAACAGGGTCAGACCGGGGTCCTGATCGTGCTGCCGAGCTAGCCGCCCATGAATCTGGTCGACTTCCTGATCGTCGCGACTGCCTTCGCCTTCGCCTTCGGTGGGTTCCGCAACGGTGCCGTGGTGGGCATCTGCTCGCTGGCCGGTTTTGTGCTCGGCGTGGCCGTCGGCGCCCGGATCGCCGAGCCGGTGACCTCACACTTCGTTAAGGGCTCGGCCCAGGTGCCGGTGGCGATCGTCATCGTCGTCCTCACCGCCCTCCTCATCCAGGGCGGCGTCGTGTACCTCGGACGGATGCTCCGGCAGCGGATCACCTGGAGCTCCGTCCAGCGAGCGGACGCCGTAGTCGGGGCGATCTTCGGTGTCGTCTCGGTGCTGGTGGCCTCCTGGATCATCGCCGTCCCGCTCGCCTCGGCGCCGTATCCGTCGATCGTCTCCGCCGTCCGGAACTCGGTGATCGTCCGCGATGTGGACGGCGTGATGCCGAGCGGGGCCCGCAACATCTACTCCTCGCTGCGCACCTACCTCGACCGCAGCGGCTTCCCGCCGGTCTTCGGTGACCTCCAGGCGACCCAGATCGTCGACGTCCCGGCGCCCGACCCGTCGCTGGTCACCTCGGCCGCGGTGGTGCGGGCCCGGTCGTCCGTCGTCAAGATCTACGGCATCGCCCGCTCCTGCGACCGGCAGATCGAGGGGAGCGGTTTCGTCTACGCCCCCAACCGCATCCTCACCAACGCCCACGTCGTGGCCGGCACCTCCGAGGTGACTGTGCAGACTCCCTCCGGCTCGACCAGTGCCCGGGTGGTGGTCTATGACCCTGAGCGTGACCTGGCCGTGCTGGCCGTCTCCGGCCTGAAGGTGACGCCGCTGACCTTCGCCACCGACCAGGCGAAGACCGATGCCAGCGCCATCGTGCTGGGCTACCCCGAGGATGGGCCCTTCGACGTGCGGGCGGCCCGCGTGCGCGAGCGCGAGAACTTGGTCGGACGCGACATCTACGGCGCCGGGCGGGTGACCCGCGAGATCTACTCAATCCGGGCCCTGGTGCGCAGCGGCAACTCCGGCGGGCCGCTCATCTCCACCGACGGCAGGGTTCTCGGGGTGGTCTTCGCGACCGCGCTCGACTCGACGGATACCGGTTTCGTGCTCACCGCTGCCGAGGCGGCGCCGGACTACAACGCCGGGCGCACCGCGACCGCGAAGGTCAGCACCGGCGCCTGCACGAGCTAAGAGTCGGCCAGCCCTTCCGGTCAGCCCTGTCTGCCGGTCAGCCCAGTTTCGCCCAGCGGATCAGCTCACCGCTGACCAGTTCCGGCGCCTCGTTCTGCGGATAGTGCCCGACCCCGGCCAGCAGCCGCCATTCGTAGGCCCCGCTGACGTAGCGCCCCGAGCCCTGGGCCGTCGAGGTGAGCACACAGCCGTCCGCGTCGCCGTGCAGCTGTAGTACCGGCGCCACGATCGACTGGCGCAGCGACTGCGCATAACGTCGGCCGTCGCCGCGCGGGATCGAGCGGACGAGCCAGCGGAACTGCTCCAGCGAGCAGTGGGCCACCGGTGGGATCCGCATCGCCTCGGCGTAGCGATCGACGTCGGCGTCGTACCCGGGCGTCGCCTGCCACCCGGATCCCGTCCAGGCCGCGAATAGCTCGCGGACGTACTCGGAGTCGCGGGTCAGCGACGCCTCCGGGCGGCGCGGGATCTGGAAGTGCCGCAGCGCGTAGGCGGAGGCGTTGAGCTGACGGCTCCCACGCGCCGGTTTGGGCGGACCGCTGGACTCGTTGTCGGCCCGGCCGAATCGCGGACGGATCGCCTCGCGCAGGCGGAGCGGATGGGCGGCGCCGATCACGACGACCCGCCGCACCACCTGGGGATGGGTCGCCGCGATAGTCCAGGCCAGCAGCCCGCCCACGTCGTTGCCGACGATCACCGCATCCTGCTCGCCGAGCGAGGTGACCAGGGCCGCGACGTCAGCGGCGAGTGTCGGGGCGTCGTAACCGCGGGGTGGCTTGTCACTGGAGCCGTAGCCGCGCAGGTCGACCGCGACGGCCCGGAATCCGGCGTCAGCCAGATCCATCATCTGCTGGCGCCAGGTCCACCAGAACTGCGGGAAACCGTGGAGCATGAGCACCATCGGCCCACTGCCGAGCTCGGCGACATGCAGCGCGATGCCGTTGGCTCGCACCATGCGGTGCGTCCACGGGCCGTCGATGAGGACTATCGAGTCATCTGGTGCTGGTGCCACTGGGTCTTCTGCGTTCTCGGGGGATTGAGAGGCTAAAGAACTATGGGGTCTGGGTGGGGTTGCGCAGGTAGGCGACGGTGTCCCTGGTCGTCTCGATGGTCCGCGTGGGGGCACGGACCTTCTTGACCATCCGGTAGCCGATGAAGGCGATCAGGATGGCGACCAGGAAGATCGCCGCGAAGACGATGAGGAACGCGGCCCAGCGAGGAACCACGTTCGACAGGCCCTCCGCGGCTGAGATGAACGCGAACGTCAGCGCGTAGAGAAAGAGCACTCCGGCCAGGATGAAGAAGATGACACCGACGCCACCGCTCTTGACGCTGGCTCGCAGCTCCAGCTTGGCCAGCTCCACCTCGCCGCGGATGAGCGTCGAGATGTCCATGGTCGCGCCGTGGACCAGCCGGCCGATCGATGCATCGGGGTCGAGCCCCGGGGCCTGGGGCGCAGCCGGGCCCGTTGTCTTGCCAGCGGCGCTCGTTGCCGCCGTCGCCGTGCTGTGCTTCGGGCCCGGATGACTCGACTCGGTGCTCACTGGCAGCTCCTTCATAACTCATTGCCTACCGCCACTCTAGGGCAGTGATGGGTAGGTGCTGAGACCCATGCACCGCAATGCCGGGGGTGCAGACTCGTAGACTGCGCTGAAACACGCTTCGGATGCCGGCCCGACCCGACCGGCCGAATCCATGCGCTCGCAACTGGAGAGCGGGGCCGGTCAGTGCTTGACGATGAACCGCCTAGCCGGCGGCCGCTCTCGGCGCTCGGTGACGTGCTTCGGACCGAGACGCTCGGCGGATCGCTGCTGCTGATCGCCGTGCTGATCGCGCTGATATTCGCCAACACCGGGCTCCGGACGGCGTACGAGTCGCTCTCCAACTACGAGATCGGGCCGCACTTCGGCCACCTGCGGCTCACCCTGGCCGAGTGGTCGGCCGACGGGCTACTGGCCGTCTTCTTCTTCGTCGCCGGACTGGAGCTCAAGCGGGAGTTCGTCGTCGGCGAGCTGCGCGATCCGCGGCGGGCTGTCGTCCCCGTTGTCGCCGCCGCCTGCGGGGTGGCGGTGCCGGCGATCATCTACAGCCTGGTCGTCTGGCATGACCCGGATCTGCGCATCGGCTGGGCGATCCCGGCCGCCACCGACATCGCCTTCGCCCTCGCCGTGCTGTCGGTCGTCGGGCGCCGGCTCCCCGGTGCGGTGCGCACTTTCCTGCTCACCCTGGCCGTCGTCGACGACCTGATCGCCATCGTGATCATCGCGATCGTCTACACCGACACCGTCGACTGGCCGGCGCTGCTGGCCGGTGGGGCCGCCGTGGCCCTCTTCGGGTTGGTGATCCGGATCCGATGGGCGCCGGGGTGGATCGTCCTCGCGGTCGCCGTCGGGCTGGCCGCCTCCGCGTGGGCCTTCGTCCACGCCAGCGGCATCCATCCGACGGTCTCCGGGGTGGCGCTGGCCCTGGTCGTCCCGGTGCGCCCCCGTCCTGGGGACGCGAAGTCGCTGGAGGAGCGCCTCGACCACGCCATACGCCCGCTCAGCGCTGGCTTTGCGGTTCCGGTGTTCGCCTTCTTCGCCTCTGGTGTCGCCCTCTCGGGGGCATCGGAGGCGCTGCACGACCCGGTGGCCTACGGGGTCTTCCTCGGCCTGGCCGTGGGCAAGGCGATCGGGGTCTTCTCCGGGACTCGCCTCGTGGTGCGCTTCACCGGCGCCACCCTCGATCCGTCGATTCGGCGGCCGGACCTGGTCGGCGTGTCGCTGCTGTCGGGGATCGGCTTCACCGTCTCGCTGCTGATCGGCGAACTGGCCTTCGGTGAGCATTCGATTCACGAGAACGCCACCAAATTGGCGGTGCTCTCGGCATCGGTGGTCTCGGCGCTCCTCGGCGGGGTCGCGCTGCGCCGCTGGGGCAGCGAAGCTGACGAGCCGAATGAGCCTGCGGTCTGAGTCCCTCGCGCCGAGTTCGGGTCAGTCCTCGCTGGCCGCCGACGGGATCTTCTCGCTGATCAGATCCATCACCGTCGAGTCGGCCAGTGTTGTGACGTCGCCGATCTGGCGGTTCTCGGCCACATCGCGCAGCAGTCGCCGCATGATCTTCCCGCTGCGGGTTTTGGGGAGTTCCGGGACGATCAGGATCTGGCGAGGCTTGGCGATGGCGCCGATCTCGCTGGCCACGTGCGCCCGCAGTTCAGCGACGAGGCTCTCGCCGTCGGCCGCATCACCCCGGAGGATGACGAAGGCGACGATCCCCTGGCCGGTCGTCGGGTCGGTGGCTCCGACGACGGCGGCCTCGGCGACCGCCGGGTGCGACACCAGCGCCGACTCCACCTCCGTCGTGGAGATGTTGTGCCCGGAGACGAGCATGACGTCGTCCACCCGCCCGAGCAGCCAGAGGTCGCCGTCGTCGTCCTTCTTGGCGCCGTCACCGGCGAAGTAGTACCCCTGCTCGCTGAAGCGTGACCAGTACGTTTGCTGGTAGCGCTCCGGGTCGCCCCAGATCCCGCGCAGCATGCTGGGCCACGGCTCGGTGAGCACCAGGAAACCGCCGCCACCGTTGCCGACCGGGGTCCCCTCGTTGTCCACGACGTCCACGCTGATGCCAGGGAGCGCGCGGGTGGCCGATCCCGGCTTGGCCGGCGTCACTCCGGGGAGTGGGCTGATCATCATCGCGCCGGTCTCGGTCTGCCACCAGGTGTCGACCACCGGAGTCTTCTCGGCACCGATCACCCGCCGGTACCAGATCCAGGCTTCCGGGTTGATCGGCTCGCCGACCGAACCGAGCAGGCGGAGCGACGAGAGGTCGTACTTGGCCGGGATGTCGTCGCCCCACTTCATGAACGTCCGGATCGCCGTCGGCGCCGTGTACAGCAGCGTCACCCGGTAACGCTGCACGATCTCCCAGAAGCGGCCGCGGTCCGGAGTGTCCGGCGTTCCCTCGTAGATGACGATGCTGGCGCGGTTGGCCAGCGGGCCGTAGACGATGTACGAGTGCCCGGTGACCCAGCCGATGTCGGCCGTGCACCAGTAGACGTCACTGTCGGGCTTCAGGTCGAAGACGGCGTGATGGGTGTAGGACGTCTGGGTCAGGTAGCCACCGGTGGTGTGCAGGATTCCCTTTGGTTTGCCGGTGGTTCCCGACGTGTAGAGGATGAAGAGCGGGTGCTCGGCCGGTAGCGCCGGCGCCTCGTGGGTCTCCGGCTGGCGATCCAGGACCTCGTGCCACCAGACGTCCCGGTTTGGCGTCCAGGCGACTTCGTTGCCGCCCCGCTTCACCACGAGGACGTTCTTGACGTTGGTCTCACCCTTGGCCAGCGCCTCGTCCACCGCGGGTTTGAGGGCTGAGACCGCGCCCCGCCGGTAGCCGCCGTCGGCGGTGATCACCAGCGTCGCGTCGGCATCGGTGATGCGGTCGAAGAGGGCCTGGGCCGAGAAGCCGCCGAAGATGACCGAGTGCGGTGCGCCGATGCGGGCGCAGGCCAGCATCGCGATCACCGCCTCGGGGATCATCGGGAGGTAGATCGCGACCCGATCGCCCGTCTTCACTCCGAGTTCGGTGAGTGCGTTCGCTGCCTTGGAGACCTGCGTCAGCAGTTGCGCGTAGGTCACCTCCTGGCGGTCACCCGGCTCGCCCTCGAAGTAGATCGCCACCTGGTCGCCATGCCCATCGGCGACGTGCCGGTCGACGCAGTTCACCGCGGCGTTGAGGGTCCCGTCGGCGAACCACTTGGCGAACGGCGGCTGCCACTCGAGCGTCTGTGTCCAGCGCTTGCTCCACTGCAACCGGTCGGCCTGCTTCTCCCAGAAGGCCAGGCGACCGGCGGCGGCCTCGTCGTAGGCCTCCGCGGTGACATTTGCCTGCGCGGCGAACTTGGGATCGGGTGGAAAACGGCGCTCTTCGCGAGCCAGGTTGGAGAGAGTTTCGGATCCGGACATGTGTCGAACCTAACTCGTCAAGGTGGCCGACTTCAATCGCCTACGCTGGTTCATCGTGACTGATCCGCTCGCACCTCTGATGGACCTTCCTGGCGTCTCCGACGGCGTCGATTCTGCCCGTAGTGCGGTGGACACTCTGCTCAACAACCGGGTGCTTCGCCGCAAGTCGACGGAGGTCTCCACCGAGTCCTCATTGCGGGGGGCGTGGGCCTCGGCCTGGCTGTCGGGAGCCAAGCTCTCGCTCGACGACGTGCGTGCCGGGACCTCACCGGTGGTGAGTGACCCGACGCTGCAGGGGGCGCTGCGGGCGCAGGCGGCGATCGGCACCCTCACCGACACCTGGACGCGGGCGCCGCGGCAGGTGCTGGCCCGCCTGCACGTGCTGGCCGCCGCGGATCTGGTCGAGGATCGCGAGACGCTCGGACGTCCACGGGAGCTGGCCTCGACCCGCCTGGACATCTTGGCCGACGTCCTGGCCGCGACCTCCGCGCCGGCGGTGGTGGTCGGAGCGATCGTGCACGCCGAGGTGCTCTCGCTGGACGCCTTCGCGCCCGCCTCGGGGGTGGTGGCCCGGGTGGCGAACCGGCTCACCCTCATCGAACGGGGTCTCGATCCGAACTCGCTCGTAGTCATCGAGGCCGGGCACCGGGAGTTGGAGCACGAGTACGTCGAGGCACTGGCCGCCTATCGCACCTCCACGCCGGAGGGCGTCGGCGTCTGGATCCGGCACTGCTGCGACGCGGTGGTCACCGGGGCCCGGGAGACGACGGCGATCTGTGAGGCGATCGCGCGCGGCTGAGTAATAGTCTGATACCGCCCGGACGTCTTCGCTGAGTGGTCCGGTCGTGAGCCGCGGACGTGAGTGGAGGTCGTGAGGTGAGCGCCATCCAGCCGTCCGCTGATGCCCTGCGCCGCACCCGCCGCTCCTATGTGGCGATGGGGGGCTGCCTGCTGCTGGCCAGCGGTTACCTGGCCGTCGCCAACCCGCACGACCGGCACACGCTGATGGTCCCCTGCCCGACGAAGCTGATCACCGGGTTGGACTGCCCGCTCTGCGGTGGGCTGCGGCTGGCCCACGACACCATGCACCTGCAGTTCAACGCGATGCTGCACGACAACATCTTCCTCATCCTGCTGGCGCCATTGCTCGTCTTTTACGGCACAAAGTCGATCCGGGCCAACTATCGGGGCGAGGCGCCGGTATCCATCCCGAAGCCGGTCTGGATCAGCGTGGTGGTGCTCTCGTTCGTCTGGATGCTGGTGCGGAACCTGCCTGGCTGGCCGCTGAAACCGACGACCTTCGGCTGATCCGGGACGGCCTTTCCTGGCGTGGCCAGAGGGCATGAAACGGCGCCGCGACCGTGGATCGCGACGCCGTTGAGACGAAGAATCTGGGTTACCAGGCGTGCATCATTTATGTCTGACGCGGGCTTGCGGCGGTGCTGGTCCGCGTCGACTCACCTTGCGTGGTGCGATCGCCGCGTGGGTGCCCTGGTCCTTCGTCCCGGTGAGTTTCGCTGGGGGCGGTACCGCCATGGACGAACCTCATCGGTAGTTGCCATTGGACTACCAGCAGTCACTCCCGGCAAGGCCTGGTCGGCGTGTCGCGGTGGTTAATTCGCCGGTCTGACGCTCAGAAACGGGGCTGGCTGCGCCCGCCGCGCCGCCGGGAGAGGTACCAGACCAGGCCGGTGGCGGCGACGGCGCCGATGGCGACCGTGGCGGTGGCCGTGTTGTTGGCCGGGCGTAGGCCGGAGAGGCGTGCGCGCAGCGGAACAGCGTTGGAGAAGACCAGGATCGGCCAGCCCTTCTCGCCGGCGACCCTGCGCAGGGCCCGGTCCGGATTCACCGCGTAGGGGTGCCCCACCGCCTCCAGCATCGGGCTGTCGGTGATCGAGTCGGAGTAGGCGTAGCACTCGGCCAGGTCGTAGCCGCGCTGTTCGGCCAGCGTGTGCATCGCCTCGGCCTTTCCCGGCCCATAGATGTAGGTCTCGATCTCGCCGGTGTACTTGCCGTCCTTCTCGACCATGCGGGTGGCGAGGACGTCGTCGGCACCGACCATCGCGCCGATCGGGGCGACCACCTCGTACCCGGAGGAACTGACGATCACGACGTCCCGTCCGGCCGCCTTGTGCTCGCCGATGAGGGTCACCGCTTCGTCGTAGACGATTGGATCGATGATCTCGTGGAGCGTCTCGCCGACGATCTCGCGGATCTGGGCCACGTCCCACCCCGCGCACATGGCCTGCAGGTAGTCGCGCATCCGGTCCATCTGATCCTCGTCGGCCCCGGAGAGTGCGAAGACGAACTGGGCGTAGGCGCCGCGCACGACCGCGCGCCGGTTGATGAGCCCGCCCTGGTAGAACGGCTTGCCGAAGGCTAGGGCGCTGGACTTGGCGATGATCGTCTTGTCGAGGTCGAAGAACGCCGCTGCACGTGCCACCCGATTCACGATACTGACCGGGACCGACACTGTCCTGTGGACGCGCTGCGAATGGTTAGCTGCTACTACCTTTTGCCGCTTTTGCTAGCCGAGCATGGCCGCCAGCTTGGCGAGGGTGTTCACGTTGCGGGCGGTCACCGGTGTTCCGAGCATCTTCTCCCAGCCGCTCTTGGAGAGGCGCGACTTCAAGACGCCGTCGGACATCCAGAGGTAGACGTGGCGGCCGATGACCGCGATTCGGTCCGGCGGGAGGTCGATCGCATTGATCTGCTTGGCCGCCGTCGCGCTTGGTGGCTGGGCCAGGAAGCCGATCAGGTGCTTGGCGCCGTCGACGGCCACCTCGGTGAGGGGATCCTCTGCGATCGCTTCGCGAAGCTCGGTGGCGCTGCGGATGATCACGGTGGAGGTGACGCCGGCCTGATCTTTCAGGGCCTTCTCGAGTTTGGCGGCACAGGTCGAGACCTGGTTGGACCTCACCTCGAAGATCGCATTGCCGCTCTGCAGCAGCGTCCGCGGGTTCTGGTAGCCGAGGTCGGTGATCAGCTCACGCAATCGAGCCATCGCGATCCGGTTGGCCGTTCCAACGTTGACACCGCGCAGCAGCGCTATCACCTCAGTCACCCAGTTGACGATGCCAGAACGAGCCGGCTCACGGCACCCATTGTGAGCCGACGGCTGCGTCTGAGTGCTGGCTCGATCCACAGGGTCAAAAGTTTTCCACAGGTCGCCCGGATCGGGGCCGAGACGAGAATCTTCCGTGTTTGCTTGACCCATGCAGCTCGCAGTCGACGAAGAGAGCCCAACCGCCGGCCCGATCACCTCACCGGTCATCGGAGTGGTCGGCGGTCGAGGAGGGGTCGGAGCGAGTCTGTTTACGGCGGTGCTGTCCGCCGTCGGGGCACGACTTGGGCACTCGGGACGGAGTGTTCTGGTCGATCTGGAGGCGGTTGCAGGTGGCATAGATGTGCTGCTTGGCGTGGAGGGAGTGCCCGGTCCCCGTTGGTCGGGCCTACGCCTGGCGGGTGGCTACCTGCAACCGTCCCTGCTCGGTGGTGGGCTGCCGCGTTGGGGCGCGGTGTCGGTGCTCGCCGCTGACCTCATGCCGAGTGCCGCCGACGTGGCGCAGTTGCTGCCGGCGGCGGCGGAGATCGGGCCGGTCGCAGTCGAACTCGGTCGCTGGCCTTCGCCCACCCGCGATGCCGCCCTCGACCAATGCGACGTGGTCTGTCTGGTGACGCGCTGCGACGTCGCGTCCGTTACGGCGGCCCGGACGGTTGCCCTAGCGCTAGCCGCCGACGGACGAACTGTGCCGCTGGGCATCGTGACCCGCCGGATGCGCTCTGCACCGGATGCCCATCACGTTGCGGACTTGATCGGCGCGCCGCTGATCGGCTCGCTACCACCCGTCGACGTCGGCGATACTTCGCTGCCGATTGACGCCAATCGCCTTCCCCGCAGCATGGATCGCGTCGCCGCCGGGGTCTGGGAAGGGCTGCTCGCTGCCGGTGGTGCTGCGTCGGGGTCCTTCGTCCCGGCCGTGATGAGGTGAGCCGCCGTGGTTGAGGTCGGCCTGCTCCATCGCGTGCGTGAACGCCTGGCCACCGAGCCGGGTGCCACCGCAGACGGGGATCTCGCGGCGCTGATCCTCGATGAATCCTCGATGATCGCGGACGAAACCGCGCTGGCCGGCCTCTCCCGGGGCGTGTCCGCGCAGCTCGTCGGGGCGGGGCCGCTGGAGGGACTCCTCGACGAGGAGGGCGTCACTGACGTGCTCGTCAATTCACCGGACGAGATCTGGGTCGATCGCGGCGGCGGTTTGCAGCGAGCGGCGGCTCGCTTCCGCAGCGAGGCCGAAGTGCGCCGCCTCGCGCAGCGGCTCGCGGCCGGGGCGGGTCGGCGCCTCGACGATGCCGTTCCCTACGTCGATGCGGCGCTTCCTGACGGCACGCGCCTCCATGCCGTGATCCCACCGGTCAGTCCGCACACGGTGATTTCGCTTCGGGTGCTCGCGCGTCGGCAATTCAGGCTCGAAGAGCTCGCCGATCCGGCGCTGGCCGAACTCCTCACCGCGATCGTCGCCGCCCGGTTGGCCTTCCTGGTGACAGGCGGCACGGGCACCGGAAAGACAACACTGTTGGGAAGCATGCTGGCCCGCTGCGATCCCGCCCAACGGCTTCTCGTCATCGAGGATGCCCGCGAGTTGGTGGTCGAGCATCCGCACGTGGTGCGGCTGCTCTGCCGGACGGCCAACGTCGAGGGTGGCGGTGTGGTCGAACTCCGCGATCTGGTTCGGCAATCGCTGCGGATGCGGCCGGATCGCATCGTTGTCGGAGAGTTCCGGGGCGCGGAGATGGCTGAGCTGATGCTGGCGCTGAACACCGGGCACGAGGGCGGGGCGGCGACCCTGCATGCGAACTCGGCTGATGACGTGCCGGCGCGACTGATCGCACTGGGTGCGCTGGCCGGGCTCTCGGCCGAGGCGGTCATGCGCCAGTTGGCGAGCGCCTTCTCCGTCGTGGTTCATCTGCAGCGAGCGGGGCGACGGCGTCGAGTGCACTCCGTCGCGCTGCTCGACCGGTCGGGCCAAGAGTCGGTGGTCGTGCCGATCTGGACGGCGGCGGCTTTCGCTGCGCCGGAGTGGTCGGCGTCGGTCCCTAGCGCCACCGCCCGGATCGGTGCATCCGGACGCCTGGATCCGGTCGGCGCCGAAGCGTTGTCGCGCCGGCTGGCTGCACGGGGAGTCGAACTGCCAGAGCTACTGCGATGCTGAGTGGACCGGTCCTCGCCCTGACTCTCTCGACCGCCGGCTGCCTCAGCTGGCCACCGTCGGCGCCCGCTACAGCCCGTCTGCTGCAGCTGGTCCGTGCCGGCCGGCTTGCTGGCAGCGGCCCGGCCCGGAGCCATCACACAGCCTGGCAATCACTGATGATTCGCCGCGAGGTGGGTGCCAGTCTGCTGTTCGGATGCTGCTGCCTGGCGGCGGCCGCAGTGCTGGCGCTGGGTGGCGGCCTCCTATGTCTTCCGACGGCCGCGGTCGTGGTGACGGTCGGGCGTAGTCTCCGGCGGCGCCGGCGGACGACCGGTGCGAGCCGGGACCGTCTCGCCCTCGGTGCCGGTGTCGCGACGCTGCGGGCCGAACTGCTCGCCGGTAGTCGTCCGGCTGATGCGCTGCTGGCGGCGGTTCCGGCCCTGGGTAAGTCGCCGAGCCTGGCCGAGGCCTTTGCAGTCGCCGCCACGGCGGCCGGCAGCGGCGAGGATGTCGCTGAGGTGCTGCTGGAGAGCCCTGCCGGTGAGTTGCTGCGACCGATTGCCGCTGCGTGGCGACTCTCCGAGGCGACCGGCGCACCGATCGCTTCGGTGCTGGCTCGGGTCCAGGCCGATCTGCGCGACGCCCTCGACGTTGAACGGGCCGTCGGTGTAGCGGTTGCCGGGCCGAAGTCGTCAGCCTTGATGCTTGCCCTGCTACCTGCGATCGGCCTGCTCCTCGGCTCGGGCATGGGGGCGAGACCGCTCCACGTTCTCACCGGATCGCTCGCTGGTCAGCTGCTCGGATGCGCGGGAGTGCTGCTCGAGTTGGCCGGTGTTGCCTGGACGGCGCGGATCACTGCTGCGGCCAGCCGATGGTAGGCGGATCAGCTCTGGCCTGGGGCGCGCTGGCGGCAGCGCTTCTGCTCTGGTCCGGCGGTCGTTCGGGCCGGACTCTGCGCGTGGACCGACGCGGGCGTCCGAAGAGTCCGGCGGCGGGGTCGAGTCACACGTCGGGCGGGACTCCGGTGTTCGTCGTCAGTCTGGCATCAGCCGTAGCCACCTTCGCGCTGATCGGCGGAGCCAGCGGGGTGATCGCCGCGTCGATCGTTGGCGCGCTGGCGGTCTGCGGGCTGGAGCGTCTAAGCCGCTCGGGCCGTCTGGGCGGGATCGGTGGGTCGAGGTCGAACTCCCTGGTTTTATCGGGTAGTTCCACTCCGCTGGTGGTCGATCTGATCGCTACGGCGCTCCGCAGTGGCCAGCCGCTGCCGACCGTGCTCTGCATTGTCGCCGAACTCGCTGAGGCACCCTTGGGTCCGCTCCTCGACCAGGTCGGTCGGATGCTTCAGCTTGGGGCGGATCCGACCACCGCCTGGGCAAGGGTGCTTGCGGATCCGACCCTCGCCGAGATCGCCCGGGCCGCCATTCGCAGTGCCGAGAGCGGAATCCGATTGGCCGATGACTTCGAACAGCTCGCGACGGACCTTCGAGCTGAGCGCCGGGGTGCCGCCGAGGTACGGGCGGGCCGCGCCGGCACCTGGGCGATCGCACCTCTCGGGCTCTGTTTCCTGCCTGCCTTCGTCTGTCTGGGGATCGCTCCCATCGTCGTCGGGGTAGCCCACGACGTCTTCGCGCGAGTGGGGCGCTGAGTATGAATAAGGGTGCCGAGCTGCGGGTTGGTACGGCAAGATCGCTGGCATGGAGATCGAACTGGTGCGGGGCGACATCACCGAGCAGGAGGTCGACGCGGTGGTCAACGCCGCGAACTCTGGGCTCCTCGGCGGTGGTGGGGTGGACGGTGCGATACATGCCCGTGGTGGCAGCGAGATTCTGGCTGCTTGCCGTGAACTTCGTGCGTCGCGCTACCCCAAGGGCCTCCCAGCCGGCGAGGCGGTCGCCACCACCGGCGGCGCGCTACCCGCAGCCTGGGTCATCCACACCGTCGGGCCGGTGTACTCGCTGCGACAGGATCGCTCCCCGCTGCTGGCGTCGGCCTACCGCAGCTCGCTACAGGTGGCGGATGAACTTGGCGCCAAGCGGGTGGCGTTTCCGGCGATCTCGGCCGGTGCCTACGGGTGGCCTATTGACGATGCCGCCCAGATCGCGATCTCCACCGTGCGTAGTACCGACACCGCTGTCGAACTCGTGCGTTTCGTGCTCTTCAGTGGCGCTACGTTGAAAGCCTTCACGCTGGCGAGCCGTTCGCCGGCTGAGTGACCGATTCTGGGGGAATCAATGGTCAGAGCAGTCAGTCATACCGTCACCCGAACATCTCGCGTCGACGTGCAGAAACTCTTCGACGAGGTCGTGCAGGAAGACGTCCTGCCGAAGGTGCTGCACCGATACCTGCTCATCCCGGCCGTCTCGCACACTGAGGGAAACACAGGACCCTGGGACGTTCCCGGCTCCGTCCGCACCATCCGCTTCACCGACGGGACGAGCGCCCGTGAAGAGGTGCTGGAGTGGGCCTCAGGTCGGCGCTTCGCCTATCGCGTGGACAAATTCACCAACGCTCTCGGGCCGCTCGCGACCCACGCAATCGGTGAGTGGGATTTCCAGTCGGAGCCTGCCGGATCAGGTTTCCGCTGGACGTATCACTTCCACCCACGTAACCGGGCCGCCGTGCCCGTCGTTCGCCTCCTCGTCGCGCTGATCTGGCGTGGCTATATGGCCAAATGCGCGGATCTCTGCGTCGAGCTCGCCGAACGAGCCAGCGCCGAATAGCAGAGTCACCGGGCAGCGATGACTGGCGAGGTTCGCTTCTCGTGTTGGCTAGCAGAAGGTGCTTCTGGCTAGTTGTGCCGGCGCCTGAGGCCGATGGACGCGCCGAGTGTCAGCAGGCCCGTCGCACCCAGCAGAACCGCCCAGCCCAGCAGGGTGTCGATCGGCACCGCCGGACCGGTGTTGGCCAGCGACTCACCGCCTGATCCGCCGTCCGACCCGATGACCAGGGGGTCGACGCCGAATCCAGGGGTCGGAGTCGGTGCGGCCAGTGTTGGCGTCGGTCGGGGAGTCGGCGCCGGAGTGGGTGTTGGCGACGGCGCAGGTGTGGGCGTGGGTGTTGGCGCAGGCGTCGGTGACGGCGTGGGTGTGGGAGTCGGCGTCGGCGCCGGCCCCACCGTGATAACCACAATCGCGATTCCGCAGAGCGACGGTGCATTGATGCTGCATCGTTGGTACGTCAGGGTGTCCGTGCCGGTGAACCCATCACGTGGAACGTAGGTGATGGTCCCGCCCTGGTTGACCGACGCTGTTCCGCTGGTGGGCGGCCGAACGATGGTCGCGTTGGCGGCCTCCCCGTTGTCGTTGGCGTTGACGTCCACCGTCACTGCCACGCCGTCGGTGGTGGTGGCCGAGTCGTTGACGGCGTCCGGCTGTACCGCGATGACCAGGGTGGCCGATCCACAGACGAAGGAGGAGAAGGTGGAGCAGCGCCTATAGACCAGAGTGTCGTAGCCCGTGTAGTTCGTCGACGGCGTGTAGTCGATCGACGCCCCGACCACCGCAGTCCCGTGAAGTGGCGCCGTCGTGATGACTGGAGGCCCGAGGGTGCCGACGTCGTTCGCCTCGACATCCGCGCTGAAGCTCTGGTTCGCCCGGGTGCTCGCCGAGTCATCGCCCAGAATCGGGGTCACGATCACGTACACATTCGCCGATGCGCAGAAGGTGCCGGTCGGGATGTCGCAGACCTGGTAGGTCATCACGTCGGCACCGACGAAGTCCGCTGTGGGGTTGTAAACGACGTCCGCGCCCGATCCAACCGCCGTGCCGTGCTTGGCCTGCACCGTGATGGTGACGGCTCCGACGTCGCCGACGGTCGACGGGGTGACGATGGCCGCCTTGCCGACGACGGTCTTCGTCCCGAGCGGGAGCGCCCTCGGGTAGATGTTCACAGTGACCGTCGCGGTGGCGCAGAGCGGAGTCGTGGCGTCGTCGCAGACCTGGACGGTGAAGGTGTCAGCGCCGACGAAGGTATCTGTCTGGGTGTAGGTGTACGCCCCGTCGGCGGCGACCGTCGCCGTGCCGTGCCGCGGGCCGGTCACCAGCGAATAGGTCAGCGTCTGCCCGGCGTCGCTGTCCTGTCCGACTAGTTGCCCGCTCACCGGCACCCCCACCGTCGTGTTCTGCGTGTCATCAGCCAGAACCGGCGGGTGGTTCGGAGCCGCATCGACGTTCACCGTCACCCGTGCGGTGTCGCAGAGGGCCGGATCATTCACGCTGCAGATGCGGTACGTGAAGGTGTCGGTTCCGGTGAAGCCGGGGTCCGGGGTGAAGGTGATCGACCCATCGTTGTTGACGGTCGTGCTGCCATGCGCCGGAAGCACGGTGACCGCCGGCGCTCCGGCCGCGCCCACATCGTTACGCCCCACGTCGATCGTGACCGGCACCCCGACCTGCGTCGACGCCGAATCGTTGTTGGCCACGGGGTACACGTGCACGGTCACCGTGGCGCTGGTGCACAACTGGGGCGAACCGTCGTCGCAGAACGTCACGGTGAACGTGTCCGTACCGGTGAAGGCGCCGGTGGGGGTGTAGACGAAGGATCCGTTGGGATTCACTACAGCCGTCCCCGACGATGGTCCCGACTGCAGCGTGCCGGTGACGGTCTGGCCAGCGTCGGGATCGCTCACCGAGATCTGCCCCGAGACCGGCACCCGAGCCGTCGTCGAGACCGTGAGGTCGGCCGCATCCGGCGGGTTGTTCGGCGCCGCCACGACGTTGATCGTGATCTGGGCCGTCGCGCAGACGTCCGGCGCCTGCTCACTGCAGACGGAGTAGGTGAGCGTATCGGTGCCGACGTAGGTCGGATTCGGCGTGTACTGGATCGTCCCATCGGGCAGCAGGGTCGCTGTTCCGTGAGACGGTCCGCTGACGATGGTCGGTGCTGCAGTCTTACCGACGACCGCGGGAGCCACGTCGATGACCAGCTGACCACCTTGGGTCATCGTCTGCACGATGTCGCTGGCCACCGGCTTCACCACGATCGTCACCGTCGCGCCCGAACAGGCGGGTGAGGTGTGGTTGTCGCAGGCCTGAACACCGAAGCTGTCGCGGCCGGTGAAGTCGTCGTTCGGCGTGTACTTGTAGAAGCCACCGGGAGTGACGGTCACGGTGCCGAACGCGGGTGGGCTGGTCAGGCTCACCGTCACCGTCTGCTCCGGATTCGGATCGCCATAGGAGATCTGACGGTAGACCGGCGAGTTGGCGATCGTGACCTCCGTGCTGTCGGAGATCGTCGGCGGCAGGTTGGGGAAGACCTCAGGCGTGACCAGCGTGGTCACGGTGGCGGCCGGCGCGGAACCGTCGTTGTTGCTCTGAATGGGGTCGGTCGTGGTGCTGGTCCCCGACACCGTGTCAGTCAGCGAACCCGAGGCTGGCGCCGTGCCCGACACGGTGAAGTTAAGGGTCTGGCCGTTGCTCATCGCCCCGACCGTCCAGGTGACGCTCCCGCCGGCAACGACGCCGCCGTCGGAGGCGCTCGGGCCGATGAGCGACGGCGGCAGGTGATCGGTGACCACCACGCCGGTCGCGTTCGAGGGTCCGTTGTTGGTCACCGTGACGGTGTAGCTGACGGCCGCGCCCGGGCGCACGACGTCCGGCCCGGTCTTGGTGACGCTCAGGTCGGCGGTGGTCGTGGGTGGTACCGAGCAGTTTGACGACACGAAGTCGGCCGGTGGCACCGGCACGGTTCCAGCGACTGTGTTCGCGACGGTGCCGTTCTGGACGTCGAAGATCTTGCCGGCGGTCGGGGTTGTGTCCTGGACGACGATCGGCGTGGTGGGCGAGTCCCCGACGAAGGAACCCTGCGTCGAGGTCTGCCCGGTGAACCGGAAGCTGCCGTAGCCGACCACGCTCTGATCGTTGCCGAAGTCGCGGCTCAGGATCACCCCCGGCGGATCCTGACGCAGCCGGCCGTTGTTGGAGAGCTTGCCGTTGGTCGCCGAGATGACACCGGAGTTGTTGAGGCCGCCGTTGTTGCTGAGGTCGCCCCCGACGGTGAGTGTGCAGGCGTTGCTGAAGGTACTGCCACCGTTGATGGTGAGCCCGGCGCCGTCGACGATGACACCGGTGTTGGTCACCGTCCCGGTGACGTTCACCTGCCCGGAGACGTTGATGCTCCCAGAGTTGTCGACGACGGTGCCGCCGTTGAGGTTGATGCCGCCGTTGATGGTGACGGAACCGGAGTTGAACAACTGCGCGCCGCCGGAGATCGAGAGACTGGTGCCGACGGTCAGGGTGCCCTGATTCATCAGCGTGGCCGGCCCGTTCGTGTTCACCCCGTTCGGGAAGGAGACCGTGCCGTCGTTGGAGAGGAGGAAGCTTCCCTGCACCGAGATCGACGGGAAGGTGCTGGTGCCGTCGTTGTAGACCGACCCGCCGGGGTTGTTGATGTAGGCCGGTGTGAAGGTGGCGCTGCTGGAGACGCAGAGGACCGCCCCGGCCGGGAAGCTGTCCGACCCGCCGGTGTACGCCCCGGCCGTGATCAGCACCGTCTCTCCGGCCGCGATGTTCAGCGACTGGTTGCTCCCGCCGGTGATGGTCCGGGTCGGGTTCGCGCAGGCGGTGGCATAGGACTGCACGGACTTCGCCTCGGCCGCGACGGGGAGGAGCGCGAGCATCGACGTCGACACGGTAAGTGCGGCGAGACCGGCCGACCAGCGACGCAGCCCGCGCCGACGCGAGACTCCACCCCGAAGCAACGCAGCCTCCGCTCTCTGCTTATGTCAGGTTCTACAGTTAGCACCCCGACACCTGCGGCGGCCTCGTCCGCGAAGGGTGATGTGAGGCATCCGAGACTCCGGAATGGCGGGTTGCTGTGGAGCGTTTACCCAATCGACTTCGCCGCGTATCGCGCCGGAGCGCGTACGGAACGGAAGGTCCTCATGAAGGTCGAGATCTGGTCGGACATCGCCTGCCCCTGGTGCTACGTCGGTAAGCGGCGTTTCGAAGAGGCCCTGACCAGCTTCGACGACGGCGGTGAGCCGGTCGTCATCGAGTGGAAGAGCTTCGAACTCGACCCGGGCACGGTGTCGGCCAGTCCCGGCGGCGACGCCGACTACGCCGACCGGCTGGCCCGAAAGTTCGGCGCGTCCCGAGCCCAGGCTCTGAAGATGCTGGATTCGATGACGGCGACGGCCGCGGAGGTCGGGCTGGACTTCCACTTCGAGAAGGCCGTCGCCGCCAACACCTTCGACGCCCACCAACTCGTCCATCTCGGACGCGACCGAGGCCTGCAGCAGGAGGTCAAGGACCGGCTGCTCCGCGCGCATTTCAGCGAAGGTGAGGCGGTCGGCGACCGGGAGGCGCTCATCCGGCTGGGCGTGGAGGCCGGCCTGGACGCCGACGAGGCACGCAGCGCGCTGACCGATCAGCGATACGCCGCCGCCGTTCGCGCCGATGAGGCCGAGGCCGCCGAACTCGGCGTCAGCGGCGTCCCGTTCTTCGTGATCGACCGCCGGTACGGCATCTCCGGCGCTCAGCCGGCGGGCGTCTTCCTCGACGCCCTCAACCGGGCTCAGGCCGACAGCCGTCAGCTGACGATGGTCTCCAGCGGCTCGGCGTCCGGTGGTTCAGCCTCCGGCGGTTCGGCATCCGGGACTTTGGCTGACGAGACCGGCGAGGCCTGCGGTCCGGACGGCTGCGCGGTCTAACGCAAAGGCTGGGATAACAGCCCGGTCGTCGGCTGGGAATTGCGGCCCTAGACCACCCCGTCCGCGTCGCTGAGGCATGCTTGAGCGATGGCCTCCCCAACGGACGTGCAGCCCGACGGTGAACTCGCATCGCAGAGTCTCGTCGAGTTGGCGCTCTCCCAGCTGCGTGCGGAGATCCTCAGCGGAGCGCTGGAGCCGGGGGAACGGCTGGTCGAGGAGCAGCTCACCCGCCGCTTCGGCATCAGCCGGGCACCGGTGCGTGAGGCGCTGCGGCTACTGGCCGAACAGGGCCTGGTCGATCACCTGCCGCGCCGCGGAGTGCGGGTCACCACGCTCTCCGAACGTGACTTCGACGAGCTCTTCGCCGTGCGGGACGCGCTGGAGCAGTTCGCGATCGGCGAGCTCATCCGCCGGTCGAAGGGGCGCCCGGACGTCTCCCCGCTGGCCGCCGAGCTGGAGCAGCTGTCGATCGCCGCGCAGACCGGCGACCGGCTGGCCGCGAGCCAGGCCCATCGGGCGTTCCACCTGGCACTGGTGGCGCTGGCCGGCAGCCGGCAACTCACCCTCACCTACGAGCCGGTGATCTTGAAACTTCAGCTGTACATGGCGGCGAACCTGCGGCGCGAGGCGGACGAGCGCTCCCCGTCGGATGGCGAGGCGCGTCACCGTCGCCTCCTCGAGGTGATCGAGAAGGGTGACCCAGAGCTGGCTCGCCTCGAACTCGCTCATCACGGCGCCCGCTCGTTCTTCCACTGAGGCTTGGCCCGTTGAGGCCTGATCCGCTGATCCGCTGATCCGCTGAGCGGCGCCGAATCCAGACCCCCGTGCCGCTGAGGCCTGCGTGGCCTAAGGCGTCTCGTTCTGCCCGCATTTAGCAGGCTTTGTCGCGTCTGTGAGCGTTCTGCTATCTGGCGTTAACAAGCAATCGAGAGAGTCGAAACATTTCTGTCGACAATCGACAGGAAGCGCAGATGAGTTTCGACCGCTCCGGGAGCCACAGATGACAGCCGCACCCTCCACCGTTACGCCCAGCCCGACCCCGACCCCGACCGCTACCGCGGACGCCGGCACCGAGTGGCGGGTCGGCCCCGTCCAGGCCGAACCGTATTCCTGGCCCTACGACGGGTCGGTGAGCACGGCGAATCTCGCCGTCATCAACATCGACTGGCAGGTCGACTTCTGCGGCGCCGGCGGCTACGTCGATCGGATGGGCTACGACATCGCCCTGACCCGGGCCGGGCTCCCCGCCACCGCGGCACTGCTGAAGACAGCGCGGGAGACCGGCATGACCGTCATCCATACCCGTGAAGGACACGAACCCGACCTCGGTGACCTCCCGCCGAACAAGAAGTGGCGTTCGGCTCAGATCGGGGCCGAGATCGGCAGCGACGGGCCCTGCGGACGCATCCTCGTCCGGGGCGAACCGGGGTGGCACATCGTTCCCGAGGTGGCTCCGATCCCCGGCGAGGTGATCATCGACAAGCCCGGAAAGGGCGCCTTTTACGCGACAAACCTCGATCTGGTGCTCCGGACCAAGCGGATCACGCACATCATTCTCACCGGCATCACCACCGACGTCTGCGTGCACACCACCATGCGCGAGGCGAATGACCGCGGCTACGAGTGCGTCATTCTCTCCGACTGCACCGGGGCAACCGACCCGTCGAACCATGCGGCGGCGCTGCACATGGTCACCATGCAGGGCGGCGTCTTCGGCTGTGTATCGACCTCCGCCGACATCATCGCAGCAACCCGACTGACGACTGGAAGTGCATCATGAGTAATGAAACATTGACTGTTGACGCCGAACCGGCCGCCTTCACCTTCGACCCGGCGACCACCGCGCTCGTCATCATCGACATGCAGCGTGACTTCGTCGAGCCGGGCGGCTTCGGTGAGACGCTGGGCAATGACGTCTCCGTCCTGCAGGCCGTGATCCCGCCGCTGCAGCAGGTGCTGGCCCGGGCCCGCGAGATCGGCATGACCGTCATCCACACCCGCGAGGGGCATGTCCCGGACCTCTCCGACTGTCCGCCGGCCAAGCTGTCCCGGGGCAAACCCTCCATGCGCATCGGCGATCCCGGGCCGAAGGGGCGCATTCTGATCCGCGGCGAATACGGCCACGACATCGTCGACGAGCTCAAGCCGCTGCCGGACGAACTCATCATCGACAAGCCGGGAAAGGGCTCCTTCTACGCCACCGGGCTGCAGGACTACCTGGTCTCCAACGGGATTTCGAGCCTGATCGTCACCGGGGTCACCACCGAGGTCTGCGTCCACACGACCGTGCGCGAGGCGAATGACCGGGGCTATGAGTGCCTGATCCTCTCCGACTGCGTCGGCTCCTACTTCGCCGACTTCCAGCAGGTCGGGCTGGCGATGTTCAGCGCGCAGGGCGGGATCTTCGGCTGGGTTGCCCCGTCGTCCACGCTGCTCGACACGCTTGACGCCCTCGACGACTCGGACGTGGCCGACCTTCCTGCCGCCGTCAACTCCTAGCTCTTCCATAAATTGCAGGCTTTCCAGCCTCCCCGTCGCCCGTTTCCCACCACCGCCAGTCCAGCCCAGAGGAGACCGTCATGACCACTACCGCGAGCAAGCCGGAGACCGCCCAACCCGAACGCCTGAAACTTCCGTGGTGGTCAGCCGGTGAGACGAATGCCTTCTTCGGGCTGGGATTCAACATCCTGGTCAACGTGCTGGTGCTGAGCGGACTCTGCATCGGCGTCATCAACATCTCCTCCAGCAAGGTCTACGGCACGATCCTGCCGGCGCTCGGAATCGAGTTGCTCGTCGGCAACGTGTACTACACGTACCTGGCTCGCCGCCTGGCCCGTAAGGAGAATCGCGACACCGTCACCGCGATGCCCTATGGACCGAGCGTGCCGCACATGTTCATCGTGACGTTTCTGATCATGCTGCCCGTCTTCCTCAAGACGAAGGATCCGCTGAAAGCTTGGGAGACCGGCCTGGCTTGGGCCTTCATCATCGGCGTGATCGTCATCATGGGTGCCTTCGTCGGGCCCTACGTGCGCAAGTACACGCCGCGGGCGGCGATGCTCGGAACGCTCGCCGGCATCTCGCTCACCTTCATCTCGATGCGACCGGCGGCGCAGATGTGGAACACCGCCTGGGTCGCGCTGCCGGTGCTGGTGATCATCCTGGTCGGCTTCTTCAGCAACATCAAACTTCCCTTCGGCATCCCAGTCGGGCTCGCCGCTCTGCTGGTCGGCACCGCGATCGGATGGGCCGGCGGGATCATGTCGGTGCCCGACGTCACGGCCGCGGCGAAGGACATCGCCGTCGGTCTGCCGACCTTCCAGTTCCATATGCTCGGGCAGGGTCTGAGCAGCATCGGCCCACTGCTGGCCACCGCCATCCCGCTCGGCATCTACAACTTCACCGAGGGCATGACCAACGTCGAGAGTGCCGCCGCGGCCGGTGACAAGTACAACCTGCGCAGCGTGCTGCTGGCCGACGGTATCGGGGCCATCGTCGGCTCCGCGCTCGGATCGCCTTTCCCGCCGGCCGTCTACATCGGGCACCCGGGTTGGAAGAGCGCCGGTGGTCGCACGATGTACTCGCTAGCCAGTGGTGTCGTGGTTGCCCTCCTCTGTTTCCTCGGGCTCTTCGGTCTCATCGGGGCGTTGTTGCCAGTGCCCGCGATCGTGCCGATCCTGCTCTACATCGGCCTGCTGATCGGAGCTCAGGCGTTCAAGGCGTCGCCGCAGGCTCACTACGTCGCGGTGGTCATCGCCATCATCCCGAATATCGCCTCTTGGGCCCAGGGACTCATCGACAACGCATTGGGGGCGGCCGGAACCTCGGCGGCGAAGGTCGGTGAGACCGCCTTGGAGCAGAACAGCGTCATCTATCACGGGTTGCTGATCCTGGGTAGCGGCGCCGTGCTCTGCGGCATGGTGTTGGGGGCGATCGTGGCCTTCATCATCGACCGCAACTTCATAGCCGCAACCATCTACTGCCTCGTTGCGGCCGGGCTCTCCTGTGTCGGCATCATCAATGCCGAGACGGTGAAGTGGAACGCCAGCCCCGGCGTTACCCTCGGCTACATCTTCGCTGCGGTCGTCTGTGCGGCCTTCGCCCTGACCAGGCCGACCCGCCGCGAGAAGGAAGCCGACGAACTGCTGATGGACGCCGAGGAGGGCATCGCCGGATGAGCTTGGTAAGCGGCGATCTGGGTGCTGCGACGAGTGAGGCCGTGACGTCGATCGTGCTGGAGGCCTTCGCCGCGTACGAGAAGGCGTTGAGCGACCACGACGTCGAGACGATGAACGACTTCTTCTCCGACAGCACCGAGATCGTCCGCTTCGGCATCGCGGATGAGGAGTGGGGTGCGGAGCAGCTGCGGGCCTGGCGCGCAGCTGCCCCACCCGTCCCCGACGGGCGACGACTCAGCCGCACCCAGGTTCAGCTGGTGACGGACCGATCGGCCGTGGTCACGACGCTCTTCCGCTACCCCGGACGGGCGTTGCTGGGTCGTCAGACCCAGGTCTGGGCCTGCGTAGGTGGGCCGGTCACCGACGTCGCCAGTTGGCGGATCGTCAGTGCCCACGTCTCCGAGCGGGAGGAGCCGCGGTGACGCTGCTGCGCTCGGACCAGCCGCTCTCACCGGCTGAGGCGCTGGCCGCAGCGCGGCAGCTCGAGCAGCCGGCCTTCATCAGCCTCGCCTCGGATGAGCAGCTGGCCGGCTTCGAAGCGGCGGCCTCGGCAGGTGGTGCACTCGCCGGAATTCCCTTTGCCGTAAAGGACAATATTGATGTTCTGGGTTTGCCGACCACCGCGGCCTGCCCGGCACTCGGTACACCGGCCACCGCCTCGGCCTTCGTGGTGGAGCGGCTCCTAGGTGCTGGGGCGGTGCCGATCGGCAAGACCAATCTGGATCAATTCGCGACTGGGCTGGTCGGCACCCGGACGCCCTACGGGGCCTGCCACAGCGTCGACTCGGTCGAGCACATCAGTGGCGGCAGTAGCTCGGGCAGTGCGATCGCGGTCGCCCTCGGAGTGGTGCCGCTGGCGCTGGGGACGGACACCGCCGGCAGCGGTCGGGTGCCGGCGGCCTTCAACGGCCTGGTCGGGATGAAGCCGAGTCGCGGCCTGGTCAGCGCCACCGGGCTGCTCCCCGCGTCTCCCTCGCTGGACTGCATCTCGACCTTCACCCGGACGGTGGCCGAGGCCCGAGCCGCCTTCGACGTGATCGCCTGCGTCGACGCGCAGGATCCCCGGTCGCGCGCGTTGCCCCCGGTGCCGCCGCCGGGAATCGCCAAGCGGATGCAGGTGATCGGCGTCGCCAGCGGTGCGCTGGACCTCGGCGACGAGTACGCCGCCGGCTGGTCTTCGGCGGTGCAGGAGGTGGGTCGCCGGGCCGAGGTGGTGCCGATCGATGTCACCGCGCTGCTGGAGACGGCCCGACTGCTGTACAACGGCCCATTCGTGGCGGAGCGTCTCAGCGCCTTCGGTGAGTACCTCGAACCAGACGGCGAACACCTGGATCCGGTGGTGCGACGGATTGTGCTGGCCGCGCGCAGCCTCAGTGCGGCCGATGTCTTCGACGGGCTGCAGCGCCTGACCGAACTCTCCCAAGTGGCGCTGGCCGCGTTCGTCGGAGTCGATGCGGTGATGCTCCCGGTCGCCCCGTTTCATCCCACTCTGGCCGAGGTGGCGGCGGATCCGGTTGGGGTCAATTCCCGCCTCGGAACCTATACGAACATGGTCAATCTGCTGGATCTCTGCGCGATCGCGCTCCCCGGGGGGCGGACCGAGAGCGGCCTGCCGTTCGGGTACCAGTTGCTGGCCCCGACCTTCGCCGACCGCCCACTGCTGGACCTCGCCGCGCGGCTCAACGGCGAGCCGTCCGGACCTGACGCTGGCAGCGCGGTTTCGGGCCCCGACTCGACGCTGCTGGCCGTCTGTGGGGCGCATCTGAGCGGGCAGCCGCTGAATCGGGTGCTGGTTGAACTCGGTGGACGCCTCCATTCGCGGACCAGAACCGCGCCGGGGTATCGGATGTACCGATTGCCCGGGCGGCTGCCCCGTCCGGGACTGGTGCGCACCGGTGATGGGCCGGCGGACGGAATCGAGTTGGAGCTATGGGAGCTGCCCTATCAGGGGCTCGGCATGCTTCTGCCCTCGGTGGATCCGCCGCTGTCGCTCGGCACCGTGGTCTTGCGGGACGGGAGCAGTGTGGTCGGCTTCGTGGCCAACCCAGCTGACCTGACGGCGGCGGACGACATCTCGCACAATGGGGGTTGGCGTTCGTACCTCGAACGTGGTGACACTGCTCGCTAGATGTTCGCCAACGCGGTGACACTGTTCGCTAGAGACGCCAGAGGCCGCAGTGCCTACTTCGCGTCCAGTCGAAGCAGGCACCACGGCCTTGAACTGACAAGCGCGCTGGGCCCCGGACGCGAAGCGAGTAGGTGATCGAATCCCCTGATCCCGACCAATTTCTCGCGTCTAGTCACCTGCGCTGTACAGACTCGCCACTCCCGAACGGCGGTTGGTCGTCCCTCCCGAACGACAAGGAATATATTTCCGGGGAAACTATTGTCCGTCAAACCGAAATGGCCTCGATCACAAAAGAGGGTGTTTTCTACCGGTTTGCAGCGGTTTGGGAGCGCCGTGCGGGCGTGCACGGCCTCGAGGCTGCGACGGATTCGGCCGCGGCGGTGTCTGGGGGAGTCAGCCGCCCGGAGTCTGCCCCTCGAGCGCGGCGACCAGCGACGATCCGATCGGGACGCCGAGGCCGGTGCAGGCATCCCAACCCGCCCCGGCCGGCCAGGCGCCGTTGTTCCCCTGGGTGATGTCCCGGAAGCCCGGTGGGACGGTGCCACTGCTGCCGTCGGCATAGAGGGCCTGGTTGAGGAGGCCGAAGCGACGCCCGCTGGCTTGGCTCATCCGGGCGACCAAGCCGGCCCAGAGCGGAGCCACCGCGCTGGTGCCCCCGATCACCAGGTCGCTGCCATCCACGCGAACCTGGTAGCCGGTTCGCGGGTCGGCCACCGCGGCCACATCCGGCACTCCGCGGCCGGAACGCCCTGAGACCGCCGGGACGCCGACCTGCTGCTGCCAAGCCGGAAGGCCGAACGCATCGCTTACCCCGCCGCCGGTCGCCCCACCGGCGGTGCCGTCGTTCCAGACAACCTCTGACGTGACAGTGGCGGTGGCGGTGTTGGCATGCAATGTGGTGCCACCGCAGGCCAGTACGTGTGGGCTCGAGGCTGGGAAATCGACGTGTGGGGTTCCGGCAGCGACCCCTGCGGTATCGCTGCTGCCGTTGTCGCCCGCCGCCGCCGTCACCGTCACGCCGAGCGCGGCGGCGTCGGCGAAGGCATTGTCCATCGCGGTGCGGGCCTGCCCGGTCCAGCCGTCCTCGCTCTGCCCCCAACTGATGCTCATCGCCACGGGCGGCGGACTGGCATGGGCCGCCTCGCTCACCGCGTCGAGGAATCCGGCGTCGGTATTGGGCGCAAAATAAACGAGAATCGTCGCCCCGGGGGCAATCGCACCGGCGACTTCGATATCCAGCAGCACCTCACCGTCGGCGCCATTCGGATCCTGGCCGGCTACGTTGCTCGCTCCATCCACGCCCACCGCGGTGACCTGCGGGGTGCGTAGGTTCAGTGACGCGAAGTAGGCGTCGAGGTCCGCCTGGCCAAATCCACCGCCCAGTTCGATGATGGCGATCGTCTGCCCGGATCCATCGGTGTTTGCTGGGAATTCATAGATCTCGGCTAACTCCAGCGGTGTATAGCTGGTGGCCACCTGAGCGGCTGGAACGACTTGGAGCAGCGCCCGTGACTGCGGCCGATCATCGAGGCCGAGGACCGCGGTCACTACTTCGTCGAGCGCGGCCGGGACGCTGAGTTCGCCGGTGCGATGCCGGTGGGCGCCTTCGGCGGTCGGGGTGGCGGAGGTGGCCTGCTGCAGCGTGGTGCCGAACGCCCGGCTCAGTGTTGCTGCACTTCCGGCGATCCGTACCCGCCGCGATGGCGCGTGGGTCTGGAGGATCTCGGCGCCAAGGGCGGTGAGGGTCGAGGTCACGAGGGTGATGTCAGCCTCCGAAGCCCCGTAATTCTCGGCGAACTCTTCTGGTGTGAGGTCCTCGGAGTAGTCCTCGGGAAGCGGGTTGCTGCGACGCAGTACAAGCGTGACCTCTACCCGCTCGTTTGGATCAACTGGGCCGACAGTTGTGGTGCCGGCGGCGGGGAGGCGACCGCTACCCGGCACTGGGCGGAGTTCTAGCCCGTCGGCGGGTCGCTTCTCAGGTGGTGGGTCGGCAGAGGGTGCACCGCCGTCGGCTGTTGCGTGCTCCGGGAATTCGTCCATGCCTTCAGGTCTACCCGATGCCGCTGACACTTTCCCGAACTTCTGAATCATCCACAGGCTGCGCGGTCATCCACAGCCTCGCCTTCCCAGCCCCATTCACTTCTCCGGTCGCGTTGGCTTAGCGGCATGGAGCAGGCGTCGCCGTGGGTGGCTTCGTCGGCGCCTGCTCCACCGATCACGACAACCAATGTATGTAGGGGGATCTGATGCGACTCTGGGCTTCACGCCGGAACCGTCGATGCGATGACCTTCGCTGTGCCCGCGGCATCGGCGACAGCTCCGGGCGCCGGGAGAGCCGGTGCGATGATTGCCGGCGCAACTCTAGGTGGCCGCAGGGGGAGGATGGAATGACCACCGCGGAGTATGCCGTAGGAACTGTCGCGGCGGTGGCGTTCGCGGTAGTGCTCTACAAGGTGGTGACGAGTAGCGCGGTCGGGGATGCGCTGCGCGAACTCGTCATCTCAGCGCTGCACTCGATCTAGGGGCTGCGGACAGATGGCTCTCGCTCGTAGTGCCCATGGCATGCAACAACCCAGCGCCTCGGGGGGTGGCGCTGGGTTGCTGCTGTCTCGGGGGCGGCGCAACGAAGAAACGAATGATCGATCGTGTTCCTTCGAGTCTTGCTCGGCCCAGTTGGTTGGGTCGCATCGCCGGGGAACTATGCAACCAACCAGTGAGCCTGACGTCCAAGAAATCAATCACCGCCAACCGTCTGCCGAAGCATTCCGTCGTCGGTCCAGATTGCCTGGCTCCTCGACCCTAGGCACGATCCAAAGGCCTCTGCAACCAACTTTGGACAATCGACCAGTATTGAGGTCATTCCGCCTATGGATCGGCCGCGTACTGACAATGCGGCCATTTCGTCTGTGTAAAGAATTGGCCGGAAGAGTCGCTCAGCGGTGCCGAGATTCCGGGGAACGACGCCATCGTGATGGCGGCATGGTGACCGCCGAGCTTGCGGTCGCGCTGCCGGTGATGGTGCTTCTTTTATGCGTTGGTCTCGGATGCCTGACGTTGGCCCAGGACGACGTTCGGGTGCAGGACGCGGCGCGCGAAGCGGCCCGGGCGGCAGCGCGCAGCGACTCAGCGGGGGCCGCGGCGGCCGTTCGATCGCTCGGTTCAGGCGCAGAGCTGCAACTGAGCCGGACGGGCGCGACCGTCTCGGCTCGGGTCACCCTGACCTCTCGGCCGCTGTCGAAAGTGCTGCCCGCCATCGAGCTCGCCGCCACGGCGGTAGCGGCCGAAGAGGACCCAACGACCGGTGCGGACCGCCTCAGCGGTGGAGTCGGTGAGGGACCGTGAGGCTGCCCCTGACGCGGACGTCAACGGGCGGCGACGCTGCGGGCGCCGGCCAGAGCGAGTATGGGAGCGACAGCGGGTCAGCGGTGGTCTGGGTGATCGCCTTCTCTGCCCTCCTCCTACTGGTTGCGGTGGGCGTCGGCGTACGCACGACGGCCGTCCTGGCCCGTCATCGAGCCGAGTCGGCGGCCGACCTGGCTGCGCTCGCAGCGGCGACCAGAATCGGAGTCAGCACAGATGAATGTGCGACGGCCCGCACGATCGGTGCGGCCAACGGCGCTCAAGTGAGCGCATGTCAGTTGAACCTCGCGCCGGACGGGCGTAGCGGAAGCGTGCGAGTTGAGGTGCAACTTCGGGTCGTGCTCGGCCTGGGGGTAGGCCCGCAACTGGTCACCGCATCGGCTCGGGCTGCGCGATTGGCGGCCAGCGGTGGCTAGAGTCGGCACGGTGGAGACACCGATAGGGCGCGGATCTGGAATTCAGAGAATCACAGCGGGTCTCGGTTCGCTCGATCGAGAGGTCTTCGAAGCGGTGGCGAACTCGCCGAGTCCGTTGTTGGACGCGGTGATGCCTCGCCTCACCCGGGCCGCGGACCACTCGAAGCTCTGGTTCGCGATCGCGCTGGCGATGGCCGCCTCCCGCGACCCGTCCATCCGGCGGGGTGCCACCCGTGGTGTCGCGAGCCTGGCGGTGGCCAGTGCGGTCACCAACCAGGTGGCGAAGCGGGTCCGGCGCCGACCGCGCCCGCTTTACCATTCGGTGCCGCTGGCCCGACGGGCTCGGCGCCAGCCCACCTCGAACTCGCTTCCGTCCGGTCACTCGGCCAGCGCGGCGGCCTTCGCCGTCGGGGTGGGGCTGGAGAACCCGGTAGCCGGCCTGGGGCTCGGGATCCTGGCCGGATGTGTCGGCGTCTCCCGCGTGGCCACCGGCGCCCACTACCCCGGTGACGTCCTGGCCGGGCTCAGTATCGGCGGCGCCATCGCGGTGTTAGGGGCACGGCTGGTTCCCCCGATCGTGGCGGCCCAGATTCCCCCCGGGGAACCTCTGAAGGTCGAGTGCGCACCCCGTCCGCGAGGAACGGGTCTGGTGGTTGTCATCAATCCCGAATCCGGGGGCGGCGACGGAGCGCGGGTGATCAAGGAGATCCGCCAGGAGCTGCCGGAGGCGAGGATCGTCGAATTGACGCCGGAGGACGACGTCTCGGTGGTCCTGCGGGAGGCGGCCGCCCAGGCGGAGGTTCTCGGCGTCGGTGGAGGCGACGGCACGGTGGCCGCTGCGGCCGAGGTTGCGATCAAATCCGGCCTCCCGTTGGCCGTCTTTCCGGCCGGGACCTTCAACCACTTCGCGAAGGACATCGGGTGTGTCGCCGTGGCGGATGTCGTCGCCGCGGTGCGAGCCGGCGCGGTCTCGGCGGTCGACGTCGTCCGGATCAACGACGACCAGCTGCTGCTGAACACCTCGAGCATCGGTGCCTACCCAGCCTTCGTGCACCACCGCGAGGAGCTGGAAGGCATGATCAGCAAGCCCCTCGCCGGCGCCTGGTCGATGCTGCGGACGCTGCGCTCGGCGGAGCGCGTACGGCTCCAGTTCGACAACAAATCGGTCGAGACGTCGTTATTTTTCCTGGGGAATGGCGCTTACCTGCCGTCTGGTTTCGCGCCGGCGAGGAGGCTGCGGATGGACGACGGCCTCCTCGATGTCCGCATCCTCGACGGCGGGGCGCGTCTGGCCAAGCTGCGCACCGTCCTGGCGCTGGCCACCGGACGGTTGGAGCGAAGCCCGCTGTACCACCAGCTGCTGGTTCCGGAGTTCAGCTTCGTCGCCTCGGATGGGCCTACCACAGTCGCGCACGACGGCGAGGTCGGGAAGAAGTATCGGCATGCTCGGTTCAGAGTGGAGTATCGCGCTCTGCAGGTCTTCCGTCCGGCGCAGGTGCTGGATCGAGATCCGGCCCCGGCCCGGCGACGCTGATCCGGTCGATCGGTGCCGGTCGGACGGTGGCCAGGCTGACGAAGAACCAGAGGTAACCCAGCGCCCACCCGGCCAGCACATCCGATGGGTGGTGCACCACCAGCGCCACCCGGCCGAACCCGACCGCGAGGATCAGGGCCGCTCCGCCACACTCCACGGGGTAACGCAGCCCTGCCCGCAGTCGGGTCACCGACGGCCAGAAGACGGTCAGCAGGCTTAGCACCCCCACCATCACCCCGACCGCGTGACCGGAGGGAAACGACGAGCTCGCCGCGGTGGCCAGCTGCCCCGGTGGCCGCGGTCGATCGGCCAGATTCTTGGCCAGCTGCGCCACGGTCCCACTCAGCCCGATGCCGACCAGCAGGAACACCGCCGCCCGCAGATTCCGGCGCAGCAGTGCCAGCACCCCGGCCGCAACGCCGAGCAGACGATAGGCATTCGGCCCGGCGACCGTGCACAAGGTATTCCAGAAACTGACCCACCCGGGGTGCTCGACGCCGAAGGTCCGAGCCGTGTTCAGCAAGTGCGTGTCGAGGGCGTCCAACCAGCCCCACTGCTGCCGATACCCGACCCACATCGCCAGGTAGACGACCACCGAACCGGCGGCCAGGACGCCGAGCCACCGCCAACTGCGAGCCGTCGCCGGGTATCTGACGGTCACGTCTCGGTGTCTCCGATTTCTGTCAGTCCGCACCCGTACCCTGGATACCGAGATGAGTGATGAAGCCGTATCTAGTCATACCCCAACCATTCCCCGCCCCGCCGGAGATGCTCACCCTTCAGCCGCCGAACGCGTCGAGGCCCTCCTCGACGGGCTCAACCCGCAGCAGCGCGAAGCGGTCACGCACGAGGGCGGGCCGCTGCTGATCGTCGCCGGCGCCGGCTCCGGCAAGACCCGGGTGCTGGCGCATCGGGTGGCCTACCTGCTCGCGGCCCGGCACGTCACTCCGGGCGAGGTTCTCGCGATCACCTTTACCAACAAGGCCGCCGCCGAGATGAAGGAACGCGTCACCACGCTCGTCGGCCCGCGGGCCCGGGCCATGTGGGTCAGCACCTTCCACTCCATGTGCGTGCGCATCCTCCGTGCTGAGGCCAAGCACCTCGACCTCAAGTCCTCCTACTCGATCTACGACGCCGATGACTCCCGCCGCCTGATCACGCTGGTCACCCGGGAGCTCGACCTCGACCCGAAGCGGTATCAGGCCCGCAGCCTCGCCGGCCAGATCAGCAATCTGAAGAACGAACTGGTCTCCGCGGCCACCTGGGCCGAGCAGGCCAGCACGGCGCCCGAGAAGGTGCTGGCCGATGTGTACAGCCGCTACCAGCGCCGTCTCTCCGAGGCCCACGCACTGGACTTCGACGACCTCATCATGACGACAGTGCAGTTGCTGCAGCGCCACCCCGATGTCGCCGAGCATTACCGCCGCCGTTTTCGTCACGTCCTCGTCGACGAGTACCAGGACACCAACCACGCGCAGTACGTACTGGTCCGTGAGCTCACCGGCGCGGTGGCCGGTCACGAACCCGGGGAACTGGTCGTCGTCGGTGACGCTGATCAGTCGATCTACGCCTTCCGGGGCGCGACGATCCGCAACATCCTCGAGTTCGAACGGGATTACCCGAACGCCACCACGGTGCTCCTGGAACAGAACTACCGCTCGACCCAGACCATCCTGAGTGCGGCCAACGCGGTGATCGCGCGGAATCCGGACCGGCGCCCCAAGAACCTCTGGTCCCAGGCCGGAGCCGGTGAACCGATCCTGGGCTACGTCGCCGAGAATCAGCACGACGAGGCGGCCTGGGTCGCGCAGCGCATCGACGAACTCAGCGACGACCACAACCTGCCGCCGTCGGCCATCGCTGTCTTCTACCGAACCAACGCGCAGTCGCGAGTCTTCGAAGAGGTCTTCATCCGGGTCGGCCTGCCGTACAAGGTGGTCGGCGGCGTCCGCTTCTACGAGCGGCGCGAAGTCCGGGATGCGCTGGCCTACCTGCGGGTGCTGGCCAACTCCGACGACATGGTGAGCCTGAGACGAATTCTCAACACCCCGCGACGTGGCATCGGCGATCGCTCCGAAGCCTTCCTCGAGAACTACGCCGACCAGGAGCGAATCTCCTTCGGCGCCGCACTCGACCGGGCTGACCTCATCGGCGGCATCAATCCCCGATCACTCAGCGCCATCCGTGACTTCGCCACCATGCTGACCGAGCTGCGCGCCGTCGCGCTGAGCAGTCCGCCCAGCGAACTGCTGGAGGCGATCCTCGACCGGACGGGGTACCTCAAGGAACTCGAAGCCAGCCACGACCCGCAGGACGAGGGGCGCGTCGACAACCTGCGCGAGCTGGTCAACGTGGCCCGGGAGTTCGAAGAGCAGCGTGAGGGGAGCGGCGAACCGGCTGACCTCGATGCCTTCCTCGAGCGCGTCTCGCTGGTCGCCGATGCCGACTCGGTCCCCGACAGCGACGAGAGCGGCGGCGTCGTCACGTTGATGACCCTGCACACCGCGAAGGGGCTGGAGTTTCCGGTGGTCTTCCTCACCGGTCTGGAAGACGGCATCTTCCCGCACATGCGAGCCCTGAGCGACAACGACGAACTCGCCGAGGAGCGGCGTCTGGCCTACGTCGGCATCACCCGGGCCCGGGAGCGGCTGTACCTGAGCCGGGCGCTCAGCCGCAGTGCCTGGGGCAGCCCGCAGTGGAACCCACCATCACGCTTCCTGGACGAGATCCCCTCCGAGCTGGCCACCTGGACCGGCGCCGTCGACCGCAAGCCGTTCGTGAACAGCTACGGCGACGAGCCCAGCAGCGGCCGCTACTCCGACCACGGGTACCGGGCCCCTTCACGTCAATCGGCTCAGGAGTCGCTGGCCTCCTCGCGGCTGGCCGCTGGTGGCCTCAAGGGTGGCGTCGGCAACCGTCCGGTGCTCGCGCTGGCCGCCGGTGACCGGGTCACCCACGACGGCTGGGGGCTCGGGCAGGTTGTCGACACCCGGGGCAGCGGCGAGAACGCCCAGGCCCAGATCGACTTCGGCAGCGCCGGCGTGAAATGGCTCGTGCTGCGCTACGCAAAGCTGGAGAAGATCTGAGCCACGCTGCAACGATCTGAGCCAAGCCCGAAAGATCTGAGCCAGGCTAGGAAGAGCCGAGCTGGAGAAGATTTGATCGCAGATTACGGGTGATTCTTGCCGGCGCCCAGCGGCTTGCACTCGTTCGTCGAGCCGCTGTAGTCCGGCGACTGCAGCACCACCATTGACCCGTCGGTGAAGACAGGCTTGTAGCCATGGGCGATCGCCGCGTCGTAGACGGACTTCGGGGTCGCCGCCGGCGGGTTGCCGCCCACGTCACGCACCGACAGGTCGAGGGCGATGAAGTCGGCCGTCCAGTTCTGTGTGTTGGCCAGCGAGACGTAGTTGCGGTTGGTCAGGTGAGGCACCAAGGTGTTTGCCGCCTCGACGCACGTGTTGTGCGGCAGGAACGCGACCGTCGCCATCTGAGCTCGCACTGCGGCCGTGATCGCGAGCGTCACTCCGTCCCGCGTCTTGGTGATCGGCGTCGGTCCGGCTGAGGACGGGTTGACGACCAGGAGCACCGGGAAGATCACCAACCAGGCGGCCAGCAGAATTCGTCCCCAGTGGGCCCAGCGTGCGGCCGAGAAGAGCCCGAGACGCGCCGCGCCGTCCAGCAGGGCCAGGGTGAAGATCAGCCAGGGGAGCGCGTTGTAGTGGAAGTGGGGCTGCCACAGGTTTGCCCGCGAATTGAAGAAGCGCTCAGCCAGCAGGGGAAGGGCAAGGATCGAGTACCGCGAGCGCAGCGGGATCAGCGCGAAGGGCACCAGCAGATAGAGGATCGTGGTGAGCTTCGTCTGCGGGCTGACCAGCAGTTTCGCCGCCGTCAGCGGATGCTTCAGGATGTTCCCCAACGCCTCGCCCACGCTGTTTCCGAGGGCGTCGTACTGGCTGCCATAGGCGAACGAGTGGCCACTGGCGAAGTGCGGGATGATGACCGAGGTCGAGATGAAGTAGGCCGCAAAGCCGGTCGCGACCAGCACCACACCAGGCCAGCGTCGCTGCCACCACCCGCGCTGCTGCGTCTCGGCGGGGGCTTGCTCGGTCTTCACATCCGCGGCCGATGCCGCGCGCGACGGCCGGATCCCCTGCACGATGCGCAGCAGCCCGAGCAGCACCACGACGATGCCCATGTCCTCGCGGACCCCGAAGAGCAGCAGTGACCAGATGAGTAGCGAGCGGTCATCGCGCCGATCCAACGCGTCGATGGCGAAGGCGAGCAGCGGCGTCGCGAAGGCAACCTCGTGGAAGTCGAAGTCGATGAGCGCCATCACCGGCCAGCCGAGGCCGTAGGCGGCGCTGACCAGCAGTGCCAGCCAGGGGTCGGTGCGTCGCAGGGCAAAGCGGTAGACGACCGGAATCGAGGCGCTGATCAGCACGGCCTGCGCGATGATCAGCATCTGCGGGCTGTCCCAGATCCAGTACAGCGGGGCGAGGAGCGCGATTATCGGATGAAAGTGGTCGCCCAGAACGTCGTAGCCGGGCCCCTTCAGCGCCACCATTGGCGCGCGGAAGTGGGCGTAGGCCCGCACCGCCTGGTCGAAGATGCCGAGGTCGAAGCCGGTGGTCCGGTAGCTGCGCTGCTCCCCGATCCCGTGCCACAGATAGAACGCGAGGCAGCCCAGCGTCAGCGCCAGTAGGGCCGGCGAGCGCAGGGTCCGAATCCAGGACGGCGACGATATTCGCGGCGACCCAGCCGCGGCTTCGTGGCCGGTGACTTCGTCGATCACTCAGCGGTCCGGACGGCGGGTGGGCTGGCGGCGTCCGCCGTCTCCGCGGCCAGCTCTGCCTCGCTCGCCCGCTGGGCCTCCTCGCTGTGCGAAGTGTGGCTCCACGACTCCTTGCAGACGAGCCAGGTGATGTACAGCAGGATGATGTTGCGCGCCGCCAGCAGGAGCGTCACCCAGAACGTCTGTCCGCTGATGTTCATCAGCTTCGAGTACTTGACCGGGTAGATCAGCTGAGTGATGACGGCGGCCGCCATCAGCCAGCGGGCCGAGCGCTGCGCCACCCCGCCCGACTCGTGGGCTGCCCGCCGGAAGATGAGCAGTGCCGCCAGCGGGCCGCCGAGCCAGACCAGGTACTGCGGGCTCAGTGTCTTGTTCGTGACGGTAATGAGCATCGCGGCGGCCAGCAGCAGCCACCCCATCGTCTGGGCGGAGACCTCCTTCATGGTCAGCGCCCGAGCCACCAGGATGCCGAGGAAGATGAGGGCGGCGACCGTGGCCACTGTCGTCAGGATCAGGAACGTCGGCACGGCGGCCCCGAAGATCTCCGCCGACTTGTACTTGCTGGGGTGCACCTGCCAAATTCCGTGCGGATGCAGCCCGCGTAGCAGCATCAGTGGCACCGCCGGCACTGACTCGATCTGCAGTCCGCGCGCGTCCTGCCAACTCAGGGGTGAGACCGCACGCCCGACGCCGCCGATGAGCAGGCAGATCGCGGCGATGACGAAACCGGTGGCCAGGAATGAGGTGAGGACCAGTCGCCGGCCCGCTCGCCGGACCAGCAGGATCGGCAGCATGATCGCCGGCCAGAGTTTGAGGGCGGCGCCGAAGGCGGTGAACATTCCTGCGATCGCCGGACGGCGCACGGCGGTCAGCACGACGCCGGCGGCGAAGGCGGCCGGGAGCAGGTCGAAGCGGAAGTAGGCCATCGGGCCGATGGCCGGTAGGAACCAGAGCCAGAACGTCACCGCCGGTCCGCGGGTGCGCTTGCTGGCGACCCAGAAGACGCGGGTCAGCGCGGCGTCGACGGCGAGCATGCATCCAACGAAGACGAGCGCGAAGGCGGTTGGGTTCAGCCACCCTGCGGCGAACTGCGGAACCAAGACGCCGAGCACGGGTAACGGATACTCCTGCAGTGTCTCGCGTACCCCGCCACCGTCGAACATGCTCTGCAGGCTGCGGGCGTAGTAGGCAACGTCACCGGCCACCACCCCCTCGATCCACACCAGGAACGTGACGACGAAGGCGCGGGTGCCGATCCAGGCCAGGCTGAGTGCGCGGCCGGAGTCGGGGTCGGTCAACTCGATGGGCAGCGGTGGAATTCCCAGGCGCCGCAGCGTTTTGGAGTGCGCGACCGGCACCGACGCCCCGTTCAGCGTCGTGGTCGCCATATCCCCCTCGCGGTGTGTGAGCCCGTCTGCGAGTCCCAGCGTGGCTGAACGTGAGCTAACAGGTCAAATCTGTGGTTTGCCGAAGTTCGGCCGCCAGCCTCGCGTAACGCGAGACTCCGCCGGGTCCCTCCGTGGTGCAGGTAACACGTACCTGGCTTTACAGGTACCCGTCGTACCGGCTAAGATTTGAACCGTTGAAAGGAGTGATCCCCATGATCGCTACAACGGCCAGCATGCAGATCCTCGTAGTCGTCGCCATCCTGGCGGCCCTCGCGATCGCGATCTTCGGCGGCAGCCACCAGCACTGACCCGCGACCGCGGTAGTCCCCGCGGCTAGTGCGGCATGAAATCCAGTGCCAGCCGCTCCACAATCCACCTATATCGGCCCAGATGACCCACCGCTGAGCGCTCTCCCCGTACAGGGCGCTCGCGGTGGGTCGTTTATGTCTCAGCCCGCGCTCCGAACCCGAGCTGGGTGCCCGCGCTGGTGTTTCGCACACCCCATCAGGCACTATTGGAGCTCGCCCCACTAGACCTATCAACGGTGATCGGTTCTCGGGTCGGGTTCTCAGTAACCCTTGCGGATTTACTTGATTTTCATCACCCTTAATCTGCTCGACTCAATGCGTCAGACGCATCTAAGCTCTCCCGGGGTCAACGGCGTCCCTTTCGGTGATCAGCGTTTTGTCTATTGCAGTTGCACCACCTGCACATCATCAGGGAGAAGAATGCCGACCAACCGACCCGCCCAGCAGGGGCTCTACAGCCCGGCGAACGAGCACGACGCCTGTGGTGTGTCCTTCGTCGCCCAGATCGACGGAGCGCGCACGCACCGTCTCGTCGATCAGGCCGTCTCCTCGCTGTGCAATCTCGAGCACCGCGGCGCCACCGGCGCCGAGCCGAACAGCGGTGACGGGGCCGGCATACTGATCCAGGTCCCCGACCGTCTCTTCCGCGGTGAGGTCTCCTTCGAGCTCCCGGCCGCCGGCGCCTACGCCGTCGGTCTCGCCTTCCTTCCGGCTGACGCGACTGCGGCCGGCGAGGCGCAGGATGCGATCGGCAAGATCGCCGACACCGAGGGCGTCACCGTCCTCGGCTGGCGCGACGTCCCGACCGACGCTGTCGCCGCCGACATCGGTGCCACCGCGCTCGCGGTGATGCCGTCCTTCAAGCAGCTCTTCCTCAGCAGCCCGGCCGGCCTCAGCGGCATCGAGCTGGACCGCAAGGTCTTCGTGGTGCGCAAGCGGATCGAGCACGAATTGCGGGCCTCCACCGGTGACGCGCTCGTCTACTTCGCCTCGCTCTCATCACGAACCCTGGTTTACAAGGGGATGCTCACCACTCCGCAGCTGGCGCCGTTCTTCACCGACCTACTCGACGAGCGCACGGAGTCGGCGATCGCGCTGGTGCACTCGCGCTTCTCGACCAACACCTTCCCGTCCTGGCCGCTGGCTCACCCGTACCGCTTCATCGCCCACAACGGAGAGATCAACACCGTTCAGGGCAACCAGAACTGGATGCGGGCTCGCGAGTCGATGCTCGCCTCGCCGCATTTCGGTGCCGAGATCGACCGCATCCTGCCGATCTGTACGCAGGGCGCCTCGGACACGGCCCGCTTCGACGAGGCGCTGGAACTGCTGCACCTCGGTGGCTACTCGCTGCCGCACGCCGTCCTCATGATGATCCCGGAGGCCTGGGAGAACCACGCCACGATGGATCCGGCTCGGCGGGCCTTCTACCGCTTCCACTCGGCGATGATGGAGCCCTGGGACGGCCCGGCCTCGGTCGTCTTCACCGACGGGACGCTCGTCGGCGCGGTGCTCGACCGCAACGGACTCCGCCCCAGCCGGTACTGGGTCACAGACGACGGCCTCGTCGTGATGGCCTCCGAGGTCGGAGTGCTCGATATCCCGGCCGAGAAGGTCATCCAGAAGGGGCGTCTCCAGCCCGGGAAGATGTTCCTCATCGATACCGCGGCCGGCCGCATCGTCGACGACGAGGAGATCAAGTCCTCGCTGGCCGCCGAGCACCCGTACCAGCAGTGGTTGGACGAGAACGTGCTCCACCTCGACGACCTCCCCGAGGTCGACCACGTCGTCGAGACCGCCGCTGACGTCCGCCGCGAGCAGCAGACCTTCGGCTACACCTACGAAGAGCTCAAGTTCATCATCGACCCGATGGCCCGGGCGGCCTACGAAGCGCTTGGATCGATGGGGACCGACACCCCGCTGGCCGTGCTCTCCAACCGGCCGCGGCTGATGTTCGACTACTTCGCGCAGCTCTTCGCCCAGGTGACGAATCCGCCGCTCGACGCGATCCGCGAGGAGCTGGTGACCAGCGTCGGCCGGATGGTCGGCCCCGAGGGGAACCTGCTCGAGCCGACGCCGAAGAGCGCCCAGCTCATCGAGTTGGCCCGCCCGATCCTGCACAACGACGACCTGCTGAAGCTGCAGCAGGTGGGGGAGACCCACCCGCATTTCCGCAGCAAGCGCATCTCCTGTCTCTACCGGGTCGCCGACGGCGGGGCCGGGCTGCGGGCCGCGATCGAGCGCATCCAGACCGAGGCCTCCGAGGCGATCGCCGAGGGGTACAGCCTGCTGATCCTCTCGGACTGGGCGTCGTCGCAGGAGTACGCGCCGATCCCGTCGCTCCTCTTCACGGCGGCCGTGCACCACCACCTCATCCGCAACAAGACGCGCACCCAGGTCGGGCTCATCGTCGAGACCGGCGAGGCCCGCGAGATCCACCACTTCTGCCTGCTGATCGGCTTCGGCGCGGCTGCGGTGAACCCGTACCTGGCCTTCGACTCGATCGAGCAGCGGCTGCGTACCGAGTCGATCACCGGGCTCTCCTTCGAGGGCGCCGTCGAGAACTACATCAAGGCGGCCAGTAAGGGCATCCTCAAGGTCATGTCCAAGATGGGCATCTCGACCGTCGCCTCCTACACCGGTGCCCAGAACTTCGAAGCGATCGGCCTCAGCGCCGACGTGGTCGACGAGTACTTCACCGGCACGGTCAGCCGCCTCGGTGGCATCAGCCTCGACACCATCGCCGAAGAGGTGCGGCGCCGGCACGCCCAGGCCTACCCCGAGCGGCCGAGCGAGCTCGCCCACCGGGAGCTCGAGTACGGCGGTGAGTACCAGTGGCGGCGCGAGGGCGAGTACCACCTCTTCAACCCGAAGACGGTCTTCAAGCTGCAGCACTCCACGCGCACCGGGCAGTACAGCGTCTTCAAGGAGTACACCGCACTCGTCAACGACCAGTCGGAGAACCTGGCGACGCTGCGCGGCCTCTTCCGGCTGCGCACTGACGCGGTGACCGCAATTCCGATCGACGAGGTCGAGCCGGCGTCGGAGATCGTCAAGCGCTTCTCCACCGGTGCCATGAGCTACGGGTCGATCTCGGCCGAGGCCCACGAAACATTGGCCATTGCCATGAACCGGCTCGGCGCCAAGTCGAACACCGGTGAGGGTGGCGAGGACCCGGAGCGTTTCCTGCCGATGGCCAACGGCGACTCCAAGCGCAGCTCGATCAAGCAGGTCGCCTCCGGCCGCTTCGGTGTCACCTCGCAGTACCTCACCAACGCCGACGACATCCAGATCAAGATGGCGCAGGGGGCCAAGCCGGGTGAGGGCGGCCAGCTGCCCGGGCACAAGGTCTACCCGTGGGTGGCCAAGACCCGGCACTCGACGCCGGGCGTGGGGCTCATCAGCCCGCCGCCGCACCACGACATCTACTCCATCGAGGATCTGGCCCAGCTGATCCACGACCTGAAGAACTCGAACCCGGCGGCCCGCGTGCACGTCAAGCTGGTTGCCGAGAACGGGGTCGGGACGGTGGCCGCCGGGGTGGCCAAGGCCAAGGCCGACGTCGTCCTCATCAGCGGCCACGACGGTGGCACCGGCGCCTCGCCGCTCACGTCGCTGAAGCACGCCGGCGGTCCGTGGGAGCTTGGTCTGGCCGAGGCCCAGCAGACGCTGCTGCTCAACAACCTCCGGGACCGGATCGTGGTGCAGGCCGACGGCCAGCTCAAGACGGGGCGCGATGTCCTCATCGCCGCGCTCCTCGGGGCCGAGGAGTTCGGCTTCGCCACCGCGCCGCTGGTCGTCTCCGGCTGCGTGATGATGCGCGTCTGCCACCTGGACACCTGCCCGGTAGGCGTGGCGACCCAGAACCCGGTGCTGCGCGAGCGCTTCACCGGCAAGCCTGAGTTCGTCGAGAACTTCATGCTCTTCATCGCCGAAGAGGTGCGCGAGCTGCTGGCCTCGCTCGGGCTGCGCTCGGTGGACGAGGCCGTTGGCCACGTGGAGCTCATCGACGCCGAGGCGGCGATCGATCACTGGAAGGCGGCCGGACTCGACCTCTCGCCGATCCTGCACCTGCCGGAACTGGCCGAGGGGACGGCGCGTCGGAACACGACGACCCAGGACCACGGCCTGGGTGCGGCGCTGGACCGGACGCTCATCGAGAAGGTCGGCTTCGCGCTGGCCGACGGTGCGAAGGTCCGCTTCTCCCAGCGCATCCGCAACGTCAACCGGACGGTCGGCACCATGCTCGGCCACGAGCTGACCAAGCTGCACGGCGGCGAGGGGCTCCCCGACGACACGATCGAGATCGACTTCACCGGCTCGGCGGGCAACAGCTTCGGTGCCTTCCTGCCGCGGGGAATCACCCTGCGACTCCACGGTGACGCCAACGACTACGTCGGCAAGGGTCTCTCCGGTGGGCGCCTGGTCGTCCGCCCGGAGGATGCCTCGCCGTTCTCGTCGGAGGAGAACGTCATCGCCGGCAACGTGATCGGCTACGGCGCCACCGGGGGCGAGGTGTTCCTGCGGGGGCGCGTCGGCGAGCGGTTCTGCGTGCGTAACTCCGGTGCCACGGCGGTGGTCGAGGGCGTCGGTGACCACGGCTGCGAGTACATGACCGGTGGACGGGTGGTCGTCCTCGGTCCGACCGGGCGCAACTTCGGCGCCGGCATGTCGGGCGGGATCGCTTACGTCTACGACCCGTCTGGCACGTTCCCGGCCTTGCTGAACCGCGAGATGACGACGCTCGAGGAGCTCGACGAGGCCGACCGGATCTTCCTGCGCGACATCATCAGCAAGCACGTCTCCGAGACTGGTTCGGACGTCGGCGAGCGGATCCTGGCGATGGGGGATGGCGAGATCTCCAACTTCGCCAAGGTGATGCCCACCGACTACCGCAAGGTGCTCGACGCGATCTCCGCGGCCGAGGCCGAGGGGCGTGACGTCAACGAGGCGATCATGGCCAGCGCCCGCACCTGATCGCCTGAAACCCCCTGAGTTTTCCTGACCTTTTGCTGAGCATTGAAGGAGCCCGCCATGGGTAAGCCCACTGGATTCTTGGAGCACGGACGAGAGACGCCTCCGCGTCGCCCGGTGCCGGTACGCCTGCTGGACTGGAAAGAGGTCTACGAAGACTTTCCCGCGCAGTCCCTGAAGAACCAGGCCAGTCGCTGCATGGACTGTGGCATCCCGTTCTGCAACAACGGCTGCCCGCTCGGCAACATCATTCCGGACTGGAACGACCTGGTGTACCGGGATCAGTGGCAGGCGGCCATCGATCGGCTGCACGCGACCAACAACTTCCCGGAATTCACTGGACGTCTCTGCCCGGCGCCCTGCGAGGGTGCCTGCGTGCTGGGCATCAACCAGGACCCGGTGGCCATCAAGCAGATCGAGGTCAGCATCATCGACCGCGCCTGGGAGACCGGCCTTGTCGAGCCGGTGCTGGCCTCCAAGCAGACCGGCAAGTCGGTGGCCGTCATCGGCTCAGGGCCGGCCGGTCTGGCCGCCGCCCAGCAGCTCACCCGGGCCGGGCACAGCGTCGTCGTACTGGAGCGGGCCGACCGCATCGGTGGTCTGCTGCGCTACGGCATTCCTGAGTTCAAGATGGAGAAGCGCCAGCTCGACCGCCGCTTGGAGCAGATGCGGGCCGAGGGGACGCAGTTCCGCACCAACGTCAACGTCGGCGTCGACATCACCGTCGAGGAACTCGACGCAGCCTACGACGCCGTGGTCATCGCCACCGGTGCCACCATCAGCCGCGACCTTCCGGTAACCGGACGGGATGCGGTCGGCATCTACCAGGCGATGGAGTACCTGCCGCTGGCCAACCGGGCTCAGGAGGGCGACCTCCCCGCCGACGAGGTCGCGATCAACGCGAAGGGGAAGCGGGTCGTCATCATCGGCGGCGGCGATACCGGAGCGGACTGCCTCGGGACCGCGCACCGCCAGGGTGCCACCTCGATTCACCAGTTCGAGATCATGAACCGGCCGGTCGACGGTCGCCCCGAGGCCAACCCGTGGCCGACTTTCCCCTTGAGTTACAAGGTGACTTCGGCCCACGAAGAGGGCGGCGAGCGGCTCTACTGCGTCAACACCGAGGAGTTCCTGAAGGGCCCCGACGGATCGCTGACCGGGCTGCGCTTCCACGAGGTCGTGCAGAAGTTCACCGACGGCCGGATGAGCTTCGAGCGGGTTGAGGGGAGCGACACCGTCCTGGAGGCCGACCTGGTCTTCCTGGCCATGGGCTTCACCGGCCCGGAGCCGGACGGACTGCTCTCCTCGCTGGGGGTTTCACTCGATGCCCGCGGCAATGTGGTGCGTGACGCCGCGTGGTCGACCAATGTTTCCAAGGTATTCGTGGCCGGAGACGCCGGCCGGGGGCAGAGTCTCATCGTCTGGGCCATCGCCGAGGGGCGCGCCTGCGCGGCCGCGGTCGACGCCTTCCTTGAGGGTGCCACGGACCTTCCGTCGCCGATCCGTCCGACCGATCGCCCGCTCGTCTAGCTCACCGCGTCATGTAGTGGTCACGCGCCCGGCCGTGGTTGCCCTGACTCATTTTCGCGGTTCCTGTCTGGGGCCCACCGCCAGCAGCGCGGTGGTTCGCGGGACCGTTGCTGTTGAGATTGCCAATGTTTTCCGGCGGATTCTCTTTGACCAAGCTATCGAACGTATGTATGATTAGAGAATGCACGGTGACTCGCTCGACCCTTGGGACGGCTCGCAGGATGGTCCTGCGCCAGCGGAAGAGTTGGGCGCGGTCCACCTGGGTGAGCCGTTCTGTGCGGAGAGCGTCGCGGGTCTGCTTGAGGATGAGTCGTTCGCTTCGGCAGTGTCGCATCAGCCTCTGACAGTTCTGGATGTGTTGGCCGCGCCGGGGGTGTTCGCGCAGCATTTCGCGGGGTCGGACCCGGAGCCGGGTGACCTGCCGTTGCTGAGTGCGCTGGACCCGCGGGGGTTGTCAGCGGCGGGTCGGGTGGATCTGCTGACCGCCTTACGCCGTCACACCGCGGCGGTGCACGCCGCGACCACCGGTGTGTTGGCGGTGGTGGTGGAGCGGGTCACCGACGACGGGCTGAGTGTTGAGTTGGGTGGGGAGTGCGCGAACGCGGAGGTGTCGACGGCGTTGATGCTCTCCCCACGGGTCGCGGCGTTTGAACTGTCCCACGCTGAGCAGCTGGTCCGGAAACTCCCCACGACGATGGGGCTACTACAACGTGGGGTGATCACCGGCGAGCACGCCAGCGTGCTGGCCCGGGAGACGGTCGGGGTGGAGGACCCAAGCGTGCTGGCCCGCATCGAGGACGCGGTACTGCCCCGGGTGGTGGAGCAGACCCCGCAACTGTTCGCCCGGTCGGTGCGACGCGCGGTCCTCACCCACAACCACGTCACCGCCGAGCAGCAACACCGGGAGGTGGTGGCGAAGCGGACGGTGGAGCACACCCCGAGACCGGACGGGATGGCTGAGATCTGGGCGCTGCTGCCGGCGGAGGACGCCGCCGCGGTGATCACCGCGGTCCGCACCCTTGCCGCCCACCGGAGCGGGGACGATCCGCGGTCGGCCGATCAGCGCCGCGCCGACGCGTTCACCCAGATCTTCCTCGATGCCCTGACCACCCCAGGGAAGGTCCCGACCCGCCACGGTCAGCGCCCAGGCGTGCAGGTCACCGTCGCCCTGACCACCCTGCTCGGCCTGGATGACCTACCCGGTGAGCTTGCCGGGCACGGACCGGTGCCAGCTGCGGTCGCCCGGCGGGTCGCCGCCGACCCGACCGGGACCTGGCGGCGGCTGATCACCGACCCCCACACCGGGGGGTTGCTGGACTACGGCCGGACCCGCTACACCCCACCCCAGGACCTCACCGACTTCGTCCTCGCTAGGGACCAGGTCTGCTCCTTCCCGACCTGCGCCGTCCCCGCGGCCGACGCTGACCTCGACCACCGCGTCCCCTACCCGAACGGACCGACCAGCCCAGAGAACCTTGACCCGAAATGCCGCCGCCACCACCGCCTCAAACACCAGACCCGATGGCACACCACCACCATCCGCGACGACACCGGCACCCACTACCAATGGACATCCCCCACCGGCCACACCTACCGCAACCACACACCCCCACTCACCGACCCCAAAAACGAGGGAGTGGTGGTCACTGGCCGGATCGACGAACCGCGAGTCGATGGCGTTCGGTCAACCGAAGCGCGAGCGAATGGCGACTGGCCCAGCGAACCGCGGGTCAAGGGTCTCCGGTCAAGTGAGACGTGGATCGACGGCGGTCCGAAACATGCGAAGCGGATCAGTCGAGACGATCCGCCACCGTTCTAGCCTAGGCTAGGAAATCATCCTATTTTCTAAGCGATTCACACACGATTCTTCGTCGGCTCAAGTCCTGTGCGTGGCTGGCTCGATCCAGCCACGCACAGGCCCAAGTCGCAACTCCCCGTCGTCCAGCGGGGTGCAGCGCGCTCCGCCCTTACCGCGCAGCGCTTTCCAGGAGCCGGGCGCGATTTCGGTGTCCATCCAGCGGCATGGATTGGCAGCGCGGTTGAGCTTGAACCGCACCGGGCCGGACCCGCTGTCGAGGGTGAGGATCCCGCCGATTGAGGCGTCGATGTCGATTCCGTCCAGCAGAATATTGCGCCGCGTCTGGGTGAGGCCGACCGCGCCACGGGCCGGCGCCTCTTCGGCCAGGGCAACCAAGGCGGCCAGCGGTAGCAGTGCGTCCAGCGTCATGATCGTCACCGCGGCGTCGCGATGGGCGGCCACGCCGAAGTAGCGGTCGCCGACGATTCCCAGCCCGGCGCGAAGCGTGATCGACTCCACGAGTTCGTCACCACCGCCCTCGACCGGTCCGTCCGCGGGTCGGCCGACATAGCGATGGACGGGGGAGCGGAGTAGTTGGACGATGCTCACGCTGTCGAGCGGCGCGCTGTCGCGCGGTTGGCCACTCGCCGCGCTGCCGCGCTGGTGGCTGCTCGGCAGTGGCGCGGTCAAGGTTCAGAACTCGAGGGGTCCGCCGATAGCCCAGGCCGCTTCGGCGAGGATCTCGGCCTCGTCCAGCGTGGTGGCCTCGTCGGTCTCCGGCGCCTGCTCGTCCTCGACGTGCTCGGAGAAGGCCGGGGCGCCGAGGCCACGTCGGCGGCGCCGGTCATGCGCTCCGCCGAAGGCTGGATGGGGGGCGGTGGCCCGCCGTCGCTCCCAACTCGGCTCGATCGCGCCCCGGGCCGAGAGGATCTCGATGACCGACCGGACCGCGTCGTAGTCGACCAGCAGGGCCAGATGCCCGACCCCGTGCACACGAATGTTGACCGCGTTGAGATCCGGGTGATCCAGGCGGGCGTTCGCCGCCGGGATGATCGCCTCGTCGAAGTCACTCCAGATGGCTACGAAACGGCTGCTACAGCGGGCCGGGCGCGCCAACTCCCGGATAACCCGCGAATCGGGGTGCAGCTGCCGGGCGACGAAGAACGGGAAGAGCCGGGCCAGGTTCGAGCCGAGGTGCGGTGACCCGAGGGTGACCAACGTATCCACCCGGCGGTCGCCGCCCTGCCGCTGCACGTAGTACCGGGCGATCACGCCACCGAGGCTGTGCCCCACGACGTGCACCTTCTCGTAGCCGCTCTGCGCACAGATTCGCTCGATGTGACGCCCGAGCCGAGCGGCGGCACTCGGCACGTCGGCCGTCAAGGGCGAGTAGTTCACGGTACTGATCCGGCCGAAACCGCGGCGCCGCAGCGCCCGTCGAAGTACCGCAAATGCCGAACGATTGTCGACCAATCCGTGCACCAGCACGATCGGCGTCCCGTGCGCCTCGATGTCGCTGAGGATGAGCCCGCGGGTGACCGGTGTCAGGTTGTCGATGCGGAACCGCGGATCAACGGTGCGGTCGGCCTCTGAGAGCAGGCCGGCCGGATACAGGATGACGTGGGCCGCCGCAGTCGCGGCCTCCTTCGAACCGGCCCGCACCACATCTCCGGCGACGGTGGCTACCTCGACGGTGGTCCGTGCGGCACCGCGGATCGTGCAGCGGGTCAGGCGGTAAGGCGCGCGCCACAGCTCGCCGACCATCACGCTCGTCGGCCTTCGTACACGGCGCTCACCTCCACTCCTGTCACAGAGTCCTCCTGTCGACCACCAGGTGGTCGCATACACGCTCGAATTCGACCGATCGGTCTGGCTGATGCTGCCCACCGTTCGGCGATACGAATCGTCAATCTATGCCAAAAGTGCAGCTCTTCGCGCTCTCAACTAGTTCAATTTTGAGAATATCGGCCTAGCCTGGAGCTGTAGTGACAGAGCAGAGGTCGTGCCGGGTCGGGTGATACGCGCAAGGCCGCCCCGCTCACGCCTGGAGCGACGCCGACTGGATGTCGAGATGACGAGACATAGGGAGCCTGCGTGCGACTAAGAATTGTTGTCGCGAAACCGGGTCTGGACGGCCACGACCGTGGCGCCAAGGTGATCGCCCGTGCGCTGCGGGACGCCGGGGTCGAGGTCATCTACACCGGGCTGCATCAGACCCCGGAGCAGATCGTGCAGACGGTGCTGCACGAGGACGCTGACGCGCTCGGCGTCTCCATCCTCTCCGGCGCCCACCTGACCCTATTTGCCCGAATTATGGAGTTGATCCGGGCCAATGAGCTGGATGACGTCGTGGTCTTCGGCGGCGGGATCATCCCGAGCGAGGACATCGCACCCCTCAACGACCTGGGCGTCGCCAAGATATTCACCCCCGGTACCACGACGGAGGAGGTGGTTCGCTGGGTGGCCGAGAACGTGGGTCCGTTGGGTGAGACCGGTCTCAGGAACGCGTCGCCCGAGGTGATTCAGGCTTAGTCTGGCGTAGTTTTTCGCGTGCGGACGCACTCGCTGCCCACCGAACCGACACCCAGCATTCCTACCCATCATTAACTTTGCGTAGAACGGACAACAACCAGCGTGGATCTGTTCGAGTACCAAGCCAAGCAGCTATTTCAGAAGTACGGAGTCCCGGTGGGCTTGGGCGAGGTCGCCTCGACGCCCGCGGAGGCCAAGGCCGCCGCTGAGCGCATCGGTGGCGTCACGGTCGTCAAGGCCCAGGTCAAGATCGGTGGTCGCGGCAAGGCCGGCGGTGTGAAGGTCGCCAAGTCCCCCGCTGACGCCGAGACGCTGGCCGGCGAGATCCTCGGCATGGACATCAAGGGCCTGACGGTGCACAAGGTGCTCGTCGACCCGGGTGCCCAGATCGAGGAGGAGTACTACGTCTCCTACCTGCTGGACCGCTCGAACCGCACCTTCCTGGCGATGGCCTCCTACGAGGGCGGCATGGAGATCGAACAGCTCGCGGTGGAGCGCCCGGACGCGCTGGCCAAGGTCCCGGTCGACGCACGCACCGGTGTCGACCTGGCCAAGGCGCGCGAGATCGCGGCCGCCGGCAAGTTCCCCGACTCGGTCGCCGAGCAGGTGGCTGAGGTACTGGTCAAGCTGTGGGACGCCTTCATCGGCTCCGACGCGACCCTCGTCGAGGTCAACCCGCTCGCCCTGGTCAAGGGTGCCGACGGTGGCCCGAGCGAGGTCAAGGCCCTCGACGGCAAGGTGACCCTGGACGACAACGCCAACTTCCGGCAGGCCGCCAACGAGGACCTCATCGACCTCGAGGCGACCGACCCGCTGGAGCAGCGTGCCAAGGAGAAGCACCTCAACTACGTGAAGCTCGAGGGTGAGGTCGGCATCATCGGTAACGGCGCCGGCCTGGTCATGTCGACGCTGGACGTCGTCGCCTACGCAGGTGAGAACCATGGCAACGTCAAGCCGGCCAACTTCCTCGACATCGGTGGCGGCGCCTCAGCCGAGGTGATGGCCAACGGGCTGGAGATCATCCTCTCCGACCCGGACGTCCGTAGCGTCTTCGTGAACGTCTTCGGCGGAATCACCGCCTGTGACGCGGTGGCCAACGGCATCGTCGCGGCGCTCGGCATTCTCGGCGACTCGGCCACCAAGCCCCTGGTCGTACGACTCGACGGCAACAACGTCGAGCTTGGACGGCAGATTCTCAATGACGCCGCGCACCCGCTGGTGACGCTGGCGACCACTATGGACGACGGCGCAGCAAAAGCGGCCGAACTTGCAAACGCGGGAGCCTGAGTAGATGTCTATCTTCCTTAACGAGAACTCGAAGGTCATCGTCCAGGGCATGACCGGCGGCGAGGGCATGAAGCACACCGCCCGTATGCTCGCCTCCGGCACTCAGGTCGTCGGCGGCGTCAACGCCCGCAAGGCCGGCACCAAGGTCGACTTCGACTCGGCCACCCTGCCCGTCTTCGGCACGGTCGCCGAGGCGATCGCCGAGACCGGTGCCGACGTGTCGGTGCTCTTCGTGCCGCCGCCGTTCACCAAGGACGCCGTCATCGAGGCCATCGACGCCTCCATCGGCCTCGCCGTAGTGATCACCGAGGGCGTCCCGGTCCACGACTCGACGTACTTCTGGTCGTACAACCAGGGCAAGAACACCCGGATCATCGGCCCGAACTGCCCCGGCCTGATCAGCCCCGGCAAGTCCAACGCCGGCATCATCCCGGCCGACATCACCGGCCCGGGCAAGATCGGCCTGGTCTCCAAGTCGGGCACCCTGACGTACCAGATGATGTACGAGCTGCGTGACATCGGCTTCTCGACCGCGGTCGGCATCGGCGGCGACCCGGTCATCGGCACCACCCACATCGACTGCCTGCAGGCGTTCCAGGACGACCCGGAGACCGAGGCCATCGTGATGATCGGTGAGATCGGCGGCGACGCCGAGGAGCGGGCGGCGGCCTTCATCAAGGCGAACGTCACCAAGCCGGTCGTCGGCTACGTCGCGGGCTTCACCGCGCCGGAGGGGAAGACGATGGGTCACGCCGGTGCGATCGTCTCCGATGGTGCCGGTACGGCCCAGGGCAAGAAGGAGGCCCTCGAGGCCGCCGGTGTCCGCGTCGGCAAGACCCCGAGCGAGACGGCCCGACTCATGCGCGAGCTCATCGGCTAGTAGCTCAGCTCTTCTCTGCAACAGAGCAGGCATCCCAGGTACCGGTTTCGGTACCAGGGCCGAGTGATTCGGCTCTACGGGGTGCCTGCTCTGGCGTTTCGTGGCCAGGGCTAGGTTTTTCGGTGAGCCCCACCGCATCGAACTAGGAGTTGCAGAGTGACGTTTCAGCCGCCGGACCCGGCCGAGCAACCGGCCGACGAGCCGGCCGGGGAGCCGGGCGATCAGCCTCCGATCTCACCGTCAGCGCCTCCAGCACCGCCGCCACCCCCTCCGCCGGCAACGCCGCACGGGCAGCAGCAGTATGGCGAGCCCCAGTTCGGGCAGCCGCAGTACGGGCAACAGTATGGCCAGCCCCAGTACGGCCAACCTCAGTACGGCCAGGCACCACCGCCGCCTCCCGGGTATCCGCAGCAGCAATGGCAACCACCCGCACCTCCCGGGATGGCTGGGGCGGCCGGCGGACCAGCGGCGCCCGGCGCAGCGTGGGGGCAGCCGGCGCCGGTCGGCGGAGTTGAGCTGACGAGCGTGAATCCGATGGACTGGGGCATCATCGCCGCCGGTCCGCTGCTCTTCCTCCTCTCCTTCGTCAGCTACTACTCGTACTCGATCCCGTACGCCGACCTCGCCTCCTGGAATGCCTGGCACGGCTTCTTCGGCTGGTTCGGGATGCTCGTCGCGGTGGCGTCATCGGTGCTGCTGGCGGCGTCGATCTTCGTGCCGAACCTGCAGTTGCCGGTCCCGACTCGGCTCGTGGTGGTCGGTGGCTACGGGCTGGCTGCGTTCTGCATCCTGCTGGCTCTGATCATCGTCCCTGATCCGATCATCGGATTTGGGGGAACTTCGCTGCACCTCACCGGTATCGACAAGGGCCATGCCTACGGGTATTGGCTCAGCCTGATCGTGGTCATCGCGGCGTTGGTGCTCGCCGTGCTGCGTCTGAGGGCGACCGGTACGTCGCTGCCCTGGGGCCAGGGTGCGCCGCCGGCCGGATTCACGCAGCCGCCCGGTGGCTCTGCCCCTCAGCCCGGTGGCTTCGCGCCACCGCCGCCGCCCGGGTTCACCCCACCCCCGCCGCCCGGGTTCACCCCGCCTCCCGGCGAGTTCCGTCAGTCGTCCGGCGGGTTCGCGCCACCGCCGCCGCCCGGGTTCACCCCACCCCCACCGGGGAATCAGCCGCCGGGATCACAGCCACCGCCGGGATCACAGCCACCGCCGGGACCGCAGCCACCGCCCGGGCAGTATCCTCAGCAGTGACCAACCTGAGCTAGGTCGGTCCTCGAACGTCAGGTCAGCGTCGGACCCGGTGTCTGTGCGGCAAACGCACATCGGCACACCGCGGTCCGGCGCTGACGTCGGTTAAGGCAGTCGAGGAGCGAGCGGGCCCCGTTACGAAGTCTGAGGAAATTGCATGGCGTCACGCTCGGCCCACGCCGCACCGCGGCACTCCCGGGAAGTCACCCTCACCGCCGTCGGGCGCCTCGATTGGTTGATCGTCCTCTGCGGCATGGGTGCGCTGCTGCTGAGCTTTGGCACGTACTACTCGTACACCCTGGACGTGGTTTCGGTGATTCACCGCTACACCACTGACGCGTGGAACGGGACCTACGGCTGGCTCGCCGCGTTCTTCGCGATAGCGGCGTCGGCCATCCTGGGTTGTGGGCTGATGGTGCCGTCGCTGCGCCGCTCGGTCGCCCTTCGTGGAGTCGTCCTCGGGCTCTACCTGCTGGCCCTCGTCAGCGTCGTCTCGGCCTTCTTCACGGTGCCCAAGGGCTCGCTGGACAGCTACATCGTCTTCTTCGCCCAGGAGCATGGCCACGGGTACGCCTACTGGTTCAGCTTGCTCGTCATCGCGTTAGGGGCCACGCTGTCAACGGTCCAGTTCCTACACTTCCGCGCGCACAACTGATTGCAGTCGTGCGGCAGGGAGGTTAAGAATGGGCAGGCATTCCGCGGCGAAGCAATCTGCCGAGCGGCGTTCTCCTTCCAAGGGCGGTGTGATGGCGGCACAGGGGTCGGCTGGTGAACCACGAGCCGATGAACTGCGCACCGAACCGATTCCGCCGCTGCCAACCCCAGTGGCCGCACGAACGGCCGAGCAAACGGCACCAGTCACGCCGGCACCCGTCACGCCGGCACCCGTCACGCTGGCATCAGCGAAGCCCGCGGAGGAGAAGACTGAGCAGCGAACCTGGTCCCACGGCGGCCAGCAGGCCGGGTGGCGCAAGCAGAAGGAGGCCGTCGCTCTCGTCCCGCGGGACATGCGCGTCACCGACTGGATCGCCGGCTTTGCCGGTCTCGCAGTGCTGGCCGTCTCCTTCTTCTATTACTACATCCACGACTTCGACCAGTATTTTGCTGGCTCCCGACGCGCCTCTGGGGCCTGGACCGGCCGGAGCGGCCTCTACGGCGAACTCTCGGCCATTCTCGCCGCCGCATCCTCGCTGCTGCTTCTCGTCTCCGTCTTCCTGCTGAATCGGGGCCGCTCGGTGCCGGTCCGCGTGGCGGTCGTCGTCGGGTACCTCCTGTCGGCTGCCGCCGCGGTGGGGGCCTACTTCGTCATTCCGTCCTTCCGCTTCACCGCCAGCGACGCGCTCTTCCCGCATCCGGTCTCCGACGGGCACGGCTACGGCTACTGGGCGTCGCTGCTGCTCATCGCGGCCGGGCTTATCAGTTCGTGGCTGCGCCTCGGGCAGGTGCGGCGGGCCGCCGCCGAGCCGGACGAGACGCCGCAGGCCGTCGGTCAGTCCGCCACCGAGGCACCGGCGGCGACGACGCGACGCGCCCGGCACGCTAGCTGACCAACCGGCTAGCCCAGCCGGAACTCTTACCTCGCCCGCAGGCTGACCCCCGGCGAGCCTGCGCTGAATAGCCGGGAACGTTTGTCAGCCTGGAACCATGTCTGCCTCCAGCAACCGACCGGCTGCGCAGGAGGTGTACCCGCCCTCGATCTGGCGGACGGCGATCGGTTCGGGGCTCGCCGCAGCCAGTATCGGCGCGGCGATCGCAGTCGGAATCGCGCTTCTCTGCTGGTTGCCGGACGCGGCGGCCTCCGGGCGTCCGGGGTCGGTGCTGCGAGCCGGGGTCTTCTCCTTCCTGCTGGCCCATCACGGCGGCAGCCTCGGTGGGGCCGTGCTGGTCGGAACTCCCGTCGCCTTCCTGCCGCTGGGAATGCTGCTGGTCGTCGGCTGGCTCTGCTGGCGGGCCGGTGCTCAGCTCGGCGCGGCCGTCCAGGTGGAGACGCTGCAGACCTACGAGGACGAGTACGACGAGATTCCCGATGACGTCGGCGCCGACCCGCACCGGCTACTCCTCGCGCTGCTGCTTCAGGTCGGCTGCTACGCCGGCGTCTGCGCCGCGCTCTGCGGCTACGCCCGCTTCGGCTCGACCTACGTCACGCTGCTCCCGACGGTGCTGGCCGCCGCGCTCGCCTGTGGCGTCGCATCGAGCGCGTCGGCGGTGCGCTACGTCGCCCTCCCGATCGTGCCGCGCTGGCTCGCCAGTGCCACCCGGGCCGCCGGTGTCTCCGCCTGCGTCTACCTGGCCGCCGGGAGCCTGCTGGCGCTGGGGTCGCTGATCACGCATGCCAGCCGGGTCATGGCACTCTCCCGCGATGTCGGGGGCGGGCTCTCGGGCGCCCCGATCGCGCTGCTGGGGGTTCTCTCGACGCCCAACGCGGTGATCGCCGCAGCGACCTACCTCGCCGGCCCCGGCTTCGCCGTCGGTCAGGGCGCCACCTTCTCGCCCTTCGCCAACTCGCACGCCGTCCTGCCGGCCTTCCCGCTGCTGGGTGCGCTCCCGACCGGCCACTCGGCCAGCGTCACGGTGCTGGCGCTGATGCTCTCGACGATGGTCGCGGCGGGCGGGATGGCGACCCGGATGCTGCTACGGGCGCAGCTTCGGCTTCCCCAGTTGCTGCTGGCCAGCCTGGTCGCGAGCGTGGGTGCCGGCGTCCTGATGGGTCTGCTGGCCTTCCTCGGCGGGGGCGGCGTCGGCGGTCAGCGACTGCACACCATCGGCGCATCCCCATGGGAGGTCACCGGGGCGGTGAGCGGCGAGGTGGCTGCGGTGACCTTCACGCTGGTCGGCGGCGTGCAGCTGTGGCGCTGGCTCTCCGCTCATGGGCTCGGTCACACGGCGCTGCCCGCGGCACCGGTCGTGCCGGCGCCGGTTTCCCTGGTGAAGACGGTGAAGACGGCTCCGACCGCCGAGAAGGCCACGGTGGCGGCACCGGCAGCGCAGAGCCGCCCGGATGGGGTGGAGACGGCCGAGAGCAGCCGGCGGGTCAGCTAGCCCTGAAATCCCCGGTAAAGTCTCCGGTTGTGCCAGCCCGTCTCGTCGTCCTAGCCTCCGGAAGCGGCACCACCGCGCAGGCGATCATCGACGCGGCGGCGGCTGAGGAGTTCGGCGGCACGGTGGTCGCACTCGGCTCGGACGTGGTCGGCTGCCCGGCCCTGGATCGCGCCGTCGCCGCCGGCGTCCCTACCTTCACCGAGTCGCTGGCCGACTACCCGAGCCGGGTCGACTGGAATGAGGCGCTGGCCGACAGCATCGCGCGCTACCGCCCGGACATCGTCTGCCTCGCCGGCTTCATGCGAATCCTCGGCCCAGCCGTGGTCTCGCGCTTCACCCTGGTGAACACCCACCCGTCGCTGCTGCCGGCCTTCCCCGGTGCCCATGCCATCCGTGACGCGCTCACCCATGGCGTCAAGGTCAGTGGCGTCACCGTGCACCGGGTGGATGAGGGGTTGGACACCGGTCCGATCCTGGCCCAGGCCGCCGTCACCGTCCTCGACGACGACACCGAAACGACCCTGCGCGAACGAATCCAGGCGGCCGAGAAGCCGCTCTACATCGACACAATCAGTCGACTCTGCAAGGAGTTTAGTGAGTGAGCATCGTAGCGAGCGTCAGCGAGCGAGGAGCGGAGCGAACGCCGTGATGAGCGCTCGCGCGAAGAACAAGGAGACGAAGTAGGTATGACCAAGATTGCCGTTCGGCGGGCGCTCATCAGCGTCTACGACAAGACGGGCCTCGACGAGCTGGCGCGTGGCCTCAACGACGCCGGGGTCGAGATCGTCTCGACCGGATCCACCGCGGCCCGGATCCGCTCCCTCGGCGTGCCAGTGACCGCCGTCGAGGACGTCACGGGCTTCCCGGAGATCCTCGGTGGTCGCGTGAAGACGCTGCACCCGAAGGTGCACGCCGGCCTGCTGGCCGATCAGAACGACCCGGAGCACGTCGCCACCGTCGACGAGCTCGGCATCGAGACCTTCCAGCTGCTCATCTCGAACCTCTACCCGTTCCGCGAAACCGTGGCCAGCGGGGTCAGTGAGCCCGAGGTGATCGAGCAGATCGACATCGGCGGTCCGGCCATGGTCCGGGCCAGCGCCAAGAACCACGGCTCGATCGCCGTCGTCACCGACCCGTCGATGTACGCCGACGTGCTCACCGCGGTGCGGGCCGGCGGCTTCGACCTGGCCGCCCGGCAGGCCCTCTCGGCGCAGGCCTTCCGTCACACGGCCTCCTACGACATCGCCGTCGCGAGCTGGCTTGGCAGTGTCGTCGCGCCCGAGCCGGGCACCAACTTCCCGGGCTGGGTCGGAGCGTCCTGGGAGCGCGCCGCCGTGCTGCGCTACGGCGAGAACCCGCATCAGCAGGCCGCCCTCTACATCTCCCACGACGGAGCCGACGGGCTGGCTCAGGCCGATCAGCTGCACGGCAAGGAGATGAGCTACAACAACTACGTCGACGCCGATGCCGCCCGCCGGGCCGCCTACGACTTCACCGAGCCCTGCGTCGCGATCATCAAGCACGCCAACCCCTGCGGCATCGCCGTCGGGGCCGACGTGGCCGATGCGCACCGCAAGGCCCATGCCTGCGACCCGGTGAGCGCCTTCGGCGGCGTGATCGCCACCAACGTCGCGGTGAGCGTCGAGATGGCCAAGCAGGTGGCCGAGATCTTCACCGAGGTGATCGTCGCCCCGGCTTATGAGGATGGCGCGGTTGAGTTGCTTTCGGCCCGTAAAAACCTGCGGGTTCTCATCGCCGCCCCGATCAGCGGCGGCGCCTCGACCGAGATCCGCCCGATCTCCGGCGGGCTGCTCATGCAGCAGACCGACCGGGTCGATGCCCCCGGTGATGACGTGGCGAGCTGGACGCTGGCCACCGGGGCGCCCGCCTCAGAGCAGGACCTGGCCGACCTGGAGTTCGCCTGGCGGGCCATCCGGGCCGCGAAGTCGAACGCGATCCTGCTGGCCGCAGACGGCGCCACCGTCGGCATCGGCATGGGGCAGGTGAACCGCGTCGACTCCTCCCGCCTCGCGGTCTCCCGGGCCGGTGATCGGGCCCGCGGCTCGGTGGCCGCCTCCGACGCGTTCTTCCCCTTCCCGGACGGGCTCGAGGTGCTCCTGGAGGCCGGCGTGCGCGCCGTCGTCCAGCCGGGCGGTTCGGTGAACGACGCCGCGTCGATCGCCGCGGCCGAGGCGGCCGGGGTCACCATGTACTTCACCGGTACGCGGCACTTCGCGCACTGACCAGCCGCGGACTTCTGGCAGGATAGGTAGACGTGACGGCGACGATCCTTGACGGCAAGGCGACCCTGGCGACAATCAAGGGCGAGCTGAAGCAGCGCATCGCCAACCTGGCGGCCCGTGGCGTCGTCCCGGGTCTCGGCACAGTGCTCGTCGGTGATGATCCGGCCAGCGCCTGGTACGTCGGGGCCAAGCACAAGGACTGCGCCGAGGTCGGCATCGCCAGCATCCGCCGCGACCTCCCGGCCTCGGCCACTCAGGCCGAGATCGAAGCGGTCGTCGACGAGCTCAACGCCGACCCGGCCTGCACCGGTTTCCTGGTTCAGCTGCCGCTGCCGAAGGGGCGCGACGAGTACTCAGTGCTGGCCCGCGTCGACCCGGAGAAGGACGTCGACGGGCTGCACCCGATCAACCTCGGTCGCCTCGTCCTCAACAAGCAGGCCCCGATCGCCTGTACCCCGTACGGGATCGTCGAACTGCTGCGGCGATTCGACGTCCCGATCGCCGGAGCCGACGTGGTCGTGGTCGGCCGCGGCACCACCGTCGGTCGCCCGCTCGGACTCCTCCTCACCCGGCGCAGCGAGAACGCGACCGTCACCCTCTGCCACACCGGAACCCGGGACCTGGCTGCCCACGTGCGCCGAGCCGACATCGTCGTCGCCGCGGCCGGCGTCCCCGGCCTGATCACCGCCGAGATGCTGAAGCCGGGGGCTGCCGTCCTCGACGTCGGCGTGAGCCGGGTGGACGGCAAGATCGCCGGTGACCTGGCCCCCGACGTCGCCGAGGTGGCGGGCTACCTGGCCCCCAACCCGGGCGGGGTCGGCCCGATGACCCGAGCGATGCTGCTGAGCAACGTCGTCGAGGCGGCTGAGCGGGCGCTGGGGTGACTTCGGCCGTGCCGGTCCAGCCCGTCCCGACTCCGGCCCCGGAGGGGACGCCGTTTCGGCACTGGCTCCGGCGCTGGTTGCACGATCTGGTGAGTCAGTGGCCCTTCGCCCTGGTTCTCTTCGTCTGCGCCGTCGGCTTCTTCGGCGGGGTGATCCGACCGCAGCACTGGCTGCGCGCGGTGAGCGTGATGGCGGCGGGGATGCTGCTCGGCGCGCTGCTGCGGCTGGTCCTCCCGCCGGTGCGGGCCGGCTGGCTGGCGGTGCGCAGCCGCACCCTGGACGTGGTGATCTACGCCGGGCTCGGTGTGCTGACGTTCACCTTCGGGGTCCTTGTTCACGGCTGACCGGCCACGAGGACTAGCCTGTGGGGCGATTCGATCTATCTACCTCGTTTAGGAGTGCTCCATGTCTGCACCTGCTCGCCGTGGCAAGGCCACCGTCGTCGGCGCCGGTTTCTACGGATCCACCACTGCCCAGCGGCTGGCCGAGTACGACGTCTTCGAGACCGTCGTCCTCACTGACATCGTGGAGGGTAAGCCCGAGGGCCTGGCGCTCGACCTGAACCAGTCCCGCCCGATCGAGGGCTTCGAGACGACGGTCGTCGGCGCCACCACCACCGCTGACGGCGGCGGCTACGAGGCAACCGCGGGTTCGGACGTCGTCGTCATCACCGCCGGCCTGCCCCGCAAGCCCGGCATGAGCCGGATGGACCTGCTTGAGGTGAACGCCGGCATCGTGCGTTCGGTGGCCGAGAACATCGCCAAGCACTCGCCGAACGCCGTCATCATCGTCGTCTCCAACCCGCTGGACGAGATGACCGCGCTGGCCCAGCAGGCCTCCGGCTTCCCGAAGGAGCGCGTCTTCGGCCAGGCCGGCGTCCTCGACACCGCCCGGTTCACCAACAACGTGGCCACGACGCTCGGCGTCCCGGTCGGGTCGGTCACCACGCTGACCCTTGGCTCGCACGGCGACACCATGGTGCCGGTCCCGTCGGCCTGCTTCGTCGACGGCAAGCCGCTGGCCGATGTCATGGACGCGGAGAAGATCGAGGAGCTGGTCACCCGTACCCGCAACGGTGGCGCCGAGGTTGTCGCGCTGCTGAAGACCGGCTCGGCGTACTACGCTCCGTCGGCGGCGGCGGCCCGGATGGCCCGCGCGGTCATCACCGACTCCGACGCCATCATCCCGGCCTGTGCCTGGGTCGACGGCGAGTACGGCATCTCCGGCGTGTACCTCGGTGTCGAGGCTCAGATCGGGGCCGGAGGCGTGAAGAAGGTCGTCGAGCGCGACCTCACCGCCTCTGAGCTGGAGGGCCTGAAGGAGGCGGCGGAGGCCGTCCGGGCCAAGCAGGCCGACGTCGCCACCCTGTAGTTCTCCCGCTCCTGTAGCGACTTCAGCGTGGGGAGTTCTCCGCCCGGACCTCCGGAGGCGGTAGAACTCCCCACGCTTTTCTTGTCCTACAGCGCGGCGATGCCCTCGCCGCCGGCTCCACCCGGGACCGTCACCGACCCGATGGCGGTGAGCGTCCCGTCGTGGTTGATGGCGAATTCGTCAACGATGCCGGCTGCCCCGGTCTGGGTGTAGAGGTACCGGCCGTCGGATGAGGCGGCGCTGTCGACCGTGCCGGCGTCGGTGCTGGTGAGGCCGGTCGCGGTGAGGGTCCCGTGCTGGCTGCGGTACCCGGAGACGGTGGCGCTCCCGGCGTTGCCGGTGAAGGTGCTGCGACCGGTCGTGGCGATCCAGCAGGTTGCCTTCTGCCCGGTTGGGGTGAGGTCGACCGGCGTGAGGCTGCCGTCACGGGCGATCCGGAAGCGGGCGATCGCGCTCGGACCGGCCTCGGCGACACTGAGGCGTCCGCGGGCGTCGAAGGCGACGGCGAATGGGACGGCATCGGGCTGGGGCGTCACGACCGGCGCGCTACTGATGGCCCCGAAGCGGTTCACCGCGAAGACGTCGATGTTGTTGCCGTTGGCCTTGGTGGTGACCACCAGCTTCGAACCGTCCGGGGTGAAGGCGACCTGCCCGGGCGTGTGGGTGAACTCCGGCGTCAGCGTGCTGTCCAGCCCGAGGCTGCGGTTCCAGGACGGCACCCGGAGCAACCCGCCGCCAATGCGCAGGTACCCCTGTATCGAACCGCCGTTGCGGGCGTTCAGCACGTAGACGGCGTCGCCGTGCACGGTGACGCTCACCGGGAAGCTGCCGCCGCTACCGATCACCTGGCGTTGCCGCAGGTCACTGCCCCGGACGTCGAAGACGGTGATGCTGTCACTACCGGCGTTGACTGCGAAGAGTTGCCGGCTGGCGGCGTCGTAGCTCAGCGATCCCTGCGAGGCGAGGTGATCCACCACCGATCCGGCGAGCACACCGCCGAGGCCGCCAGTGGGGTAGACACCGGCTTGGGAGAGCGTCCCGTCGGCGGCCCGGTTGTAAGCGACGACGGTGTTGCCATCGACGTTGTCGCTCTGCACGAAGACTGGTGGTTCAGCGCGATAGGCCGCGGCGTGGGACGCCGATACCGAGTCGGCCGAGGCAGGTGCGGCGAAGGGAGCGGCGAGCAGGGCGCCGGCCGCGAGTGCGGTTCCGCCGGCGGTGGCGAGACGAGTTCGGATCTTCATGATTCTCCTCAGAATGTCGGGTGAAACTTGCGGCTTACACGGACTTTGCGTCCGGTGCCGCGCGTTTCCTTACCTCTGAGGAGCGCCGATCGGCCGGTGTTCAGCGGTTCGTAAGAACGCTCAGTCAGCGTCGGTGGTGATTGCGGCCAGCAGGCCTTGGAAGTCCTCCGTACACGGCCCGCAGGCGGCCAGATGGGCCGCGACGCCCGGATACTTCTCGCCGGCTCCGACCAGTTCGACGTAGATGTGCAGCACCTGCATCGCCTCCGCGCAGCCGACGTCACGGGGATCGGTCTGCAGGAAGCGATCCAGCTGCGGCCAGGCGCTCATTCGACCGGCTCCAGGTACCCGTCGGCCGCCAGGCAGGCACGCAGCTTGCCCCGAGCGTCGAACATCGTCTTGTAGAGGGCGTTGCGGGTGGTGTCCAGCTGTACGGCGAGGGCGTCCAGGGGTATGCCGGTGAGCACGATCGCCACGAAGACGCGTCGCTGATGCGGGGTGAGTTCGCTCTCGACCGCACTGCGCAGCCGGTCGATGAGACCGCGCCACTCCGACTCCTGACTCGGTTCCAGACCGAAGCGGTCGGGGAGGCGCTCCCACTCCTCGACGCCCAGGCGGGCCGGTGGGTTACGCCAGAAGTGACGACCGAGCTTGCGGGAGACCTCCAGGATGACGAAGCGATAGGCCCAGGTGGTGAAGCGGCTCTCGCCGCGGAACTGCCCGAGCTTGGCGGTGATGGCCAGCAGCGCGTCGGCGGTGGCCTGATGGGCCAGGTCGTCCACCTCCGCGCTGCCGAGGCGGGTCTGGGTGCCGCGGCGATGCAGTTCGCTGCGGGCGATCCGGAGCAGCAGCGCGTAGAGCTCACTCACTGCGGACTCCCGCGGACGGCCGGAGGCGTTCAGCTCGTCGAGCCAGCGGGCCGAGTCGGCGTCCAGTGGATGCGCCACGCCCTCCGTCGAGACCATGGCCACGATCCTAGGCAGGGGGTCCGACACTTGGGCAGGTCTGCCGATGAAGCGTCGTCAGCTGTTCATATTTGGCCCGAGGTCGCCTCGATGCTCCGCTCAGCCGTTCTGATCCCGGCGCAGTACCTGCAGCAGCTCCTCGTAGGGGCCGACGAGGTAAGCCTGATCCCCTGGTTCGAAGCGGGTGTCGCGCCGCGGTGGGTATTCCATCCGGCCACCGAGGCGGCTGATGGCGATGACCCGCGTGCGGGCGCTGAGCTCGCGCATCGTGGCACCGGCTAGCCCACCACCATCGGCCACGGTGAGGCGCCCGACCAGGAAGGGCTGCCGGTCGACGTAGAACGTGTTCAGCACGTCGAGGCCGAGCGCCGCGCCCACGAACCAGGGGGCGGCCAGCGCCGAGGTGGAGCGGACGTGCTGGAAGCCGAAGCCGCGTTCGATCGTGCGCGCCAGTTGCCGGTCGAAGACTCGCAGCACCACCGGCACCTCAGCACTCCGCTCGGCGAGCAGGTCGTCGACGGCGAGGCCGGTCTCGATGTTGGCCAGGTCGTTGCTGGTGAGTACCGCGACCGCGCTCGCGGTGGCCAGGTTGGCCGCCATCAGGTTCTGCGGCACCGTCGAGTCACCGATGATGATCGGCGCACCGGTGCTGCGGGCGGCCGAGAGGAAGCGGTTGTTCTCATCCCGCTCCAGCACGACCACGTCGCGCCCCTCGGCCAGCAGCCCCTCCAGCACCCGCATCCCCACCGAGCCGAGCCCGATCAGCACCACGTGATCGCTCATCCCGCGGGCGGCCCGCCGCCCGGCCGCCGCCTCGATACGCCGGCTGATGAGGAGGTTGGTGATCATGGCGTAGACGACGGTGACCAGGGTGGCGCCGATGATCATCAGCGCGATCGCCCAGAGGCGCAGCCAGAGCCGCTGGTGGGCGAAGGAGAAGTCCCCGAAACCCACCGTGGTCAGCGTCTCCGTGGTGAAGTACGCCGAGTCCACCAGCCCCATGTGGGGACGGCTCCCCTCCTGGGACTGGTAGGAGCCCATCAGTAGCAGGATCGAGAAGACGGCGACCCCGACCAGCGCGAGCAGCGTCGCCCAGAGCGACCGCTCCGTCTCGGCCAGGAAGCCGCCGACGATGCCACGGGTGTGCCGGATGGCCGTGCCGATACGGTGGCTGGCCGGTGCCTCGTCGGCGTCCGTGCTCGAGCGCAGGTCCCGGAACTCCTCGGCCGGCCCGATCAGCGTCACGATGTCACCGGTGTCGGCGTGGACGTCGCGCCCCGGGCAGATGAGCATCTCGCCGTCGTCGGCCGCCGGCACCACGGCGATGGGCGCGAGGTCGCCGAAGATCGCCCGCAGTTTTCCGGCGGTGCCGACCCGGCGGTGGGCGACGATGAACTCCTTGCCGCCCAGGTTGAGCAGGTGATGCTGGCGGCGCACGCAGGATTCGACGAACGTCGGGGCGGCCAACTCGGCGACGTCCAGGACGGTGCCGGGGCCGGTGAGGCGCTGCACGGCGCGCCCCACGGCGGCGTTGCTGAGCGAGACGACCAGGCGCATGTCCGGACGCAGCTCCCGGGCCAGTAGCGCCACGCCCAGGTTGTGCAGGTCCCCCTCCTCGGCGCAGATGAGGGCGGCGGCGTTGGTGATCCCAGCCGAGCGCAGTGTCGTCATGCGCCGGCTGTCGCCGGTCATCCGGCGCACCCCGATGCTGTCGACGATCCGGGCCAGCCGGGCCGAGGCGCCGTCATCGACCACGACCACCTGCTCACCGGCCGCCTGCAGCTGTTCGATGATGCGCAGCCCGACGTCGTGCAGCCCGCAGACGATGGTGTGCCCGACCCAGTGCTCCTGATCCCCGTCGAGGGAAGCGGGAGCGCTCATGGCTGCATCCTCCGGATCGGCGGGCGATTCATTGGCGGATCATGACCGGGCGGTGTTTCGTGAAGATTGCTGACCACCGGGCGGTGGCACCGACCGGGTCAGCTTGATTCCAGCACCGCAGCCCGCAGCACGTCCAGCCCGACACTGCCGATATCCAGGGCCCGCCGGTGGAAGGCCTTGAGGTCGAAGCTTCCGCCGTCCCGCTCCGCTGCCCGCTGTGCCTCCTCGCGCAGCTGCAGCCACGCTCGCTCGCCGAGCTTGTACGAGGGCGCCTGCCCGGGCCAACCGAGGTAGCGCTCGAGCTCGAAGCGGAGCACCTCCGTCGGCTGCAGGCAGTACGTGGAGAGCAGGCTCCAGGCCTTCTCGTACGTCCAGGCGCCACCGCCGAACTCGGCCGGGGCCGGGAACTCGCAGTGCACGCCGATGTCGAGCACCACCCGGGCCGCCCGCAGCGACTGCCCGGAGAGCATCCCGAGGTAGTCGCCCGGGTCGTCCAGGTACCCGAGCTCGGCCATCAGCTGCTCGGCGTAGAGCGCCCACCCCTCACCGTGGCCGGAGACCCAGCAGCCGAGTCGCCGCCACCGGTTGAGGAGCTCGCGGCGGTAGACGGTCTGCCCGATCTGGAGGTGATGGCCGGGGACGCCTTCGTGGTAGACCGTGGTCCGCTCCTGCCAGGTGGTGAACTCGGTCATGCCGGCCGGGATCGACCACCACATCCGCCCGGGGCGGCTGAAGTCCTCGCTCGGGCCGGTGTAGTAGATGACGCCGGAGCTGGTCGGGGCAATCCGGCACTCCAGCCGCCGCACCGGCTCCGGAATGTCGAACTGGGTGGAGAGGGCGGCGATCGCGTCATCGGAGACTCCCTGCATCCACCTCCGCAGGGCCTCGGCGTCGGCCAGACGGCGGGACGGATCGCTCTCCAGGTGCTGCACCGCCTCGGCCACGCTGGCCCCGGGACGGATGCGCCCGGCGGTGGCCCGCATCTCCTGGGCGATCCGGGCCAGCTCCTGCTGACCCCATTCGTAGGTCTGTGCCAGGTCGACCGAGGTCCCGAGGAAGGAGCGGGAGAGGAGTGCGTACCGCTCCTGGCCGACCGGATCCGCGGCCGGTGCGTGCGGTCGGAGCTCGTCGGCCAGGAAGGTGGCCAGTGCCTGGTAGGCGGCGGCGGCCGACTCGGCGGCGGAGGTGAGCGCTGGCCCAGCACCCAGGCCGTCGTTGCCGGCGCTCAGTTTCGCGAAGAAGCCGTCCGGGCCGACGTTCTCCTGGGCCTGCCGGATCGCCGCCTCGACCTGCCGCGCCGGCGCGACCCGTCCGTGCGCGCGGGCGCTGCGCAGTGACTCGATGTACCCCTGAAGGGCCGGTTTCACCTGTCGCAGACGCTCGGTGATCACCTCCCAGTCGGCCGGGGAGTCGGTCGGCATGAGGTCGAAGACGTCCCGGACGTCCTGAACGGGGCTGGCGATGTTGTTCAGCCGGCCTACGTCCTCGCCCTGCTCGTGCAGCAGCTCCTCCACGCCGAGCTGCTCGCGGGCCGCGGCGACGCTGACCCGGTCTATCCCGTCCAGGGCGGTGCCGTCGCGATCGAGTTGGTCGAGCTCGGCCAGCGTGCGGCGGCGCAGCTGGGAGCGGGCCGCCAGCCCGTCCGGGGAGAGGTCGGGCAGCTGGGCGTCGAAGCCGAGTAGCCCCTGGGTCGTCGCGAAGATGGGGTCGAGTGCCGCGTGTTCGTCCAGGTATCGCTCGAGCAGGGCGTCGACGGGGCTCGCAGGTCGGAGGAGATCAGCCATCTCCGCACGATAGTGGGGGTGCGTCCGACGGTGTCAGCGGGACGAGATATCTTGAAGCCAAGAAACCGTTGACCGTGCTGGAGGCAGCCGAACCATGTCGAAGATCAAGGTTGAGGGAACCGTCGTCGAACTCGACGGCGATGAGATGACCCGCATCATCTGGCAGTTCATCAAAGACAAGCTGATCCTTCCTTACCTCGACCTCAACCTCGAGTACTACGACCTCGGCATGGAGCACCGCGACGCCACCGACGACCAGGTGACGATCGATGCCGCCAACGCCATCAAGAAGCATGGTGTCGGCGTCAAGTGCGCCACCATCACCCCCGACGAGGCCCGCGTCGAGGAGTTCGGCCTGAAGAAGATGTGGAAGTCGCCCAACGGCACGATCCGCAACATCCTCGGCGGCGTCGTCTTCCGCGAGCCGATCATTATGAGCAACGTGCCGCGCCTGGTGCCGGGCTGGACCAAGCCGATCGTCATCGGCCGCCACGCCTTCGGTGACCAGTACCGCGCCACCGACATGAAGGTCCCGGGCAAGGGCACGCTCACCCTGAAGTTCACCCCCGAGGGTGGCGGCGAGCCGATCGACCTGGAGGTCTTCGAGTTCCCGGGGGCCGGCGTCGCGATGGCGATGTACAACCTGGATGACTCGATCCGCGACTTCGCCCGCGCCTCGATGCGCTACGGCCTGGCCCGCAACTACCCGGTCTACCTCTCGACCAAGAACACCATCCTGAAGGGCTATGACGGCCGCTTCAAGGACATCTTCGCCGAGGTCTTCGAGGCCGAGTTCAAGGCCGACTTCGAGGCCGCCGGCATCACCTACGAGCACCGGCTCATCGACGACATGGTCGCCGCCGCGATGAAGTGGGAGGGCGGCTACGTCTGGGCCTGCAAGAACTACGACGGTGACGTGCAGTCCGACACCGTGGCCCAGGGCTTCGGTTCGCTCGGCCTGATGACCTCAGTGCTGATGACCCCGGACGGCAAGACGGTGGAGGCCGAGGCCGCGCACGGCACGGTGACGCGTCACTACCGCCAGCACCAGGCCGGCAAGCCCACCTCGACCAACCCGATCGCCTCGATCTTCGCCTGGACCGGTGGCCTGAAGCACCGGGGCCTGCTGGACGGGCAGCCGGAGGTCACCGCCTTCGCCGAGACCCTGGAGCGGGTCTGCATCGAGACGGTCGAGTCGGGTCAGATGACCAAGGACCTCGCCCTGCTGATCAGCAAGGACGCCCCGTGGCTCACCACCGAGGACTTCCTGGCCGCGATCGACAGCAACCTCAACAAGGCTCTTTCGAGCCAGTGAGCTAGCGGGCGCTACCGCGTGGACTACCAAGGCGTTGACTACCAGGGTCGGGTCGCCCGGCTGCGCGAGCAGCTGGCCGAAGTCGGCCCGGACCAGCCGGTGCGGCTGCGCAAGAAGACGTCCAACCTCTTCCGTCCGCGGGCTAAGGCGGAGGGCACGCTGGACGCCGAGCTCTTCAACGGTGTCCTCTCGATCGACGTCGAGGGGCGCACCGCCGACGTAGGCGGGATGACCACCTACGAGGACCTGGTGGCGGCGACGCTGCAGCACGGGCTGATGCCGCTGGTCGTCCCGCAGTTGAAGACGATCACGCTCGGCGGCGCGGTGACGGGGCTGGGGATCGAGTCCTCCTCCTTCCACAACGGCTGCCCGCACGAGTCGGTGCTGGAGATGGACATCCTGCTCGGTGACGGCACGCTGGTCACCGCGGCACCCGGCGGCGAGAATGCCGATCTCTTCTACGGATTCCCGAACAGCTACGGCTCGCTCGGGTACGCGCTGCGGCTGCGCATCGAGCTGCAACCGGTGAAGGCCTTCGTCCACCTGCGGCACCTGCGCTTCGACGCGCTCAGCGACTGCGTCGAGGCGATGCGCCAGGTCGCGACGACGGGGGAGTACCAGGGTGAAGCGGTGGATTTCCTGGACGGAACCTGGTTCACGCCGACCGAGAGCTACCTGAGTCTGGGGACCTTCAGCGACACCGCGCAGGGCGTCTCCGACTACACCGACCAGCAGATCTACTACCGCTCGATCCAGCAGAAGCAGCAGGATTGGCTCACCATCGCCGACTACATCTGGCGCTGGGACACCGACTGGTTCTGGTGTTCGCGGGCCTTCGGGGCGCAGAATCCGCGACTGCGCAGATTGTGGCCGAAGCGTTACCGACGCTCCGACTTCTACTGGAGATTGATCGCCCTCAACCGACGTCTCCGCTTCGCCGAGCGGCTGGACAAGCGACGTGGACTACCGGCCAGCGAGGAGATCGTCCAGGACATCGAGGTGCCGATCGACCGGGTCGACGAGTTCGTGAGTTTCCTCAATGAAAGAACGGGGATTGAGCCGGTGTGGCTCTGCCCGTTGAAGCAGCGAGACCCGGACGCGGTATGGGATCTCTACAAGTTCGATCCGTCCGTCCTGTATGTAAACATCGGCTTCTGGTCCAGCGCGTACCTCCCCGAGGGCGAGCAGGACGGCTACCACAACCGCGCCATCGAGGAGATGGTCGCGAAACTCGGGGGTCGAAAATCTCTGTACTCGACGTCTTTCTACCCGGAAGATGAGTTTTGGAGCATCTACTCGGGTTCGGCTTATAGAATGCTTAAGCGGAGATACGACTCCGATAACCGGCTCTTGGATCTCTACGAGAAGACCGTCGCACGAAGGTGAGGAGTGCTCATGCAACGAACGCCGACCGCCAAGGTTCTGTACACCACACTCGGCCATCCAGAGTTGCAGATCAAGGACTACGACGACGTCTCCGCGGGCTCGCCTGACGCCAAGGCGACCATCACGGTGCGCAGTCCGAAGGCACTCTCCTACATGATCAGCGCCCCGAGCACGCTCGGCCTGGCGCGGGCCTACGTCAGCGAGGAGCTCGAGGTCGAGGGTGACCTCTACGAGGCGCTCTCGGCCATCTGGAACGACGGCGACGCCGACGTCCGCTTCGGGGCCCGGGTGCAGGCGCTGCTGAACCTCGACCCCAAGGCGCTGCGCTGGGTCGCGCCGCCGTCGGTCGAGATCGGGCCCCGCGGCCTGATGGGGCTGCGCCACTCGAAGCGACGTGACGCCCAGGTCATCAGCCACCACTACGACATCTCCAACAAGTTCTACGAGTACATCCTCGGCCCGTCGATGACCTACACCTGCGCCTGCTACCCGGAGGAGACGTCGACGCTGGAGGAGGCGCAGGCCCACAAATACGACCTGGTCTGCCGCAAGCTCGGGCTGAAGCCGGGGATGCGCCTGCTCGACGTCGGCTGCGGGTGGGGCGGGATGGTCCGCCACGCCGCCAAGCACTACGGCGTCAAGGCGCTCGGCGTCACGCTCTCGCAGCGGCAGGCCGAATGGGCGGCCGCGGCGATCACCCGCGACGGGCTGGATGGCGTCGCCGAGGTGCGCTACATGGACTACCGCGACGTCGACGACAGCGGCTACGACGCGATCTCCTCGATCGGGCTCACCGAGCACATCGGCATGAAGGAACTGCCGAACTACTTCGCGTCGCTCTACGCCAAGCTGCGTCCGGAGGGTCGCCTGCTCAACCACTGCATCACCCGGCCGACCACGACCGAGGGCGTGAAGAGCGAGGGATTCATTGATCGTTACGTCTTCCCCGACGGCGAGCTGGAGGCCGTCGGTGTGATCACCGGCGTCATGCAGGATGCCGGCTTCGAGGTCCGTCATGAAGAGAACCTGCGCGAGCACTACGCGATGACGCTGGCCGCCTGGGGTCGCAACCTCGAAGAGAATTGGGACGCGGCGGTGGCCGAGGTGGGGCTGGAGCGGGCCCGGGTCTGGCGGCTGTACATGGCTGGTTCGCGGCTCGGCTTCGAACGTCGGGGCATCGAACTTCACCAGGTCCTCGGCGTTCGTGTCGGCAACGGCGGCAAGGCGGGCGTCCCGCTGCGCCCCGACTGGGGTGTCTAGCGCCCGACGCTGCGTAGACGTTTCGCGCCTGACTGTCCGTAGAATCGGGCAGTGTGATCGGCCGACATACCAGTCCTGCTAGCTGCCTGCCCAGTTCTCTCGGGTTTCGCCGATGAACGGCACCCTCCTGAACATCGGGATCGTCATCGGGCTGATCCTGATCGAGGGGGTCTTCGTCGCGGCCGAGATCGCGCTGGTCTCGCTGCGCGAGGGGCAGGTCCGGGCGATGGCCGAGACGTCCCGGCGCGGTGCCGCGGTGGCCAAGCTCGTCCACGACCCGAACCGCTTCCTGGCTGCGGTGCAGATCGGCGTCACCTCGACCGCCCTCCTCTCCAGCGCCTTCGGAGCGGTGACCCTCAGCGACGAGGCCAAGAATTTTCTGCTGCGCCACGGCTGGAGCGAGGGTCTGGCCGGCGCCACCGGGATCATCGGGGTCACCCTGATCATCTCCTTCGTCACGCTCGTCGTCGGCGAGCTCGCGCCGAAGCGTCTCGGCCTGCAGCGGGCGGAGTCGGCGGCCCAGCTCTTCGCCCCGGCGCTGAACCGGATGGCCTCGCTGCTGCGTCCGGTGATCTGGCTGCTCTCCCGGTGCACGGACGGGCTTGTGCGCCTCCTCGGCGGAGATCCGAACACCGGGCGGGAGGCGATCAGCGAGGAGGAGCTGCGCGATCTGGTCTCGGTCCACGAGTCGCTGACCAAGGACGAGCGGCGCCTCATCGACGAGGTCTTTGCTGCCGGTGAACGCTCGCTCAGTGAGGTGATGGTGCCGCGCACCGAGGTCACCTTCCTGGAGTTCTCGCAGACGGTGAGCCGCGCCGCCAAGCTGGCCTTCGACTCTCCGCACTCCCGCTACCCGGTGATCGGGGCCAGCCAGGACGACGTCCGCGGGTTCGTGCACATCCGCGACCTGCTCACCGGTGAGGCCCGCACCGACCACGGCCGCACGGTGGGCGACGTGCTGCGCGAGGTGAAGCAGCTGCCCGGCTCGAAGAACGTGCTGGTCGCGCTGTCGGAGATGCGCCGCGAGGGGCACCACATGGCGATCGTCGTCGACGAGTACGGCGGCACCGACGGGATCGTCACCCTGGAGGACCTCATCGAAGAGGTGATCGGGGATATCCGCGACGAGTACGACGAGGCGGAGGCCGGCACCACCCGGATGCTGGGTGGTGTGGTCGAGATCGACGGTCGGGTGAACCTCAACGAATTCACCGAGTCGACCGGCCTGAAGCTGGCCGAGGGACCGTACGAGACCGCGGCCGGTTACGTGATGGCGGCGCTCGGCCGGCTCCCGATGGTCGGTGATGCCATGGAGACCGACGGCTACCGGTTGCTGGTGACCGAGGTGGACGGGCGCCGGGCGGCCCGGATCCAGGTGACCCCACCGGCCGCCGACCCGGCCGACCAGAGCTAGCCGGTTTTGGCAATCCTGCACCGGATACCGTGCGGGGTTGCCAAAAGCGGGGTTAGGGGAGGCGGCCCGGGGTGCGGTCAATGATGACGTCGAGGTCCACCCCGGTCGGCAGCGTCCCGAAGGCCAGCCCGTGATTGCCGGCCAGCCGGGAGCCGATGAAGGCATCGGCCACCGCTGCCGGCGCATGGCGCAGCAGCAGCGAACCCTGCAGCACCAGCGCCAGTTGCTCGACCAGCCGCCGGGCCCGGTACTCCACCTCGGCCACGTCGTCCAGATCGCGCAGCGCCGACGCCCAGGCCGCATCGAGGCGGGAGTCCGCCCCGGACGCCTCACCGATCTCGGCCGCCAGCGCGTCCAGCGACTGCGGCGAGCTGGCCAGGGCCCGCAGCACGTCAAGCGCGTTGACGTTCCCCGACCCTTCCCAGATCCCGTTTAGGGGTGCCTCGCGGTAGAGGCGGGGCATCCCCGACTCCTCGGCGTACCCATTGCCGCCCAGGCACTCCAGCGCCTCGGCCACCATCGCCGGCTGCCGCTTGCAGACCCAGTACTTCCCGAGGGCAACCGCGATCCGGGCGAAGGCCTGCTCGTGGGTGTCGCCGCGCACCGAGCGATCCACCGCCCCGGCTAGGCGCAGCGTCAGGGTGGTGGCCGCCTCCGACTCCAGGGCGAGGTCGGCCAGCACGTTGCGCATCAGCGGCTTGTCGATCAGCGTCGAACCGAAGGCCCAGCGGTAGCGCGTGTGGTGCACCGCGTGCATCAGCGCGGTGCGCATTCCGGCGGCCGAGCCGAGTGCGCTGTCCAGCCGGGTCATCGTCACCATCTCGATGATGGTGCGCACCCCGCGCCCCTCATCACCGACGAGCCAGGCGACGGTGTTGTCGAACTCCGGCTCGCTGCTGGCATTGCTGTGATTTCCGAGCTTCTCCTTCAACCGCTGGATGCGGAAGACGTTGCGCTCGCCGCCGGGGAGTACTCGCGGCACGAGGAAGCAGCTGAGGCCACCCGGCGCCTGGGCCAGCACCAGGAAGAGGTCGTTCATCGGCGCGCTGGTGAACCACTTGTGTCCGCGGAGGCGCCAGCTGCCGTCCGGCTGCTCGGTGGCCACGGTTGAGTTGCTGCGGACGTCCGAGCCGCCCTGCTTCTCGGTCATCCCCATCCCGGCCAGCAGTCCGGGCTTGGTGAGCGGGTCTGACAGCCCAGGAGAGTAGATGCGGCTGGTGAGCCCGGGCCCGTAGAGCGCCGAGAGCTCCGGCGCGGCCTTCAGCGCCGGGACCACCGCGTAGGTCATCGAGATCGGACAGGTGTGCCCCTGCTCCACCGCGCTCCAGACCGAGATGCTGGCCGCGCGGGCCACGTGCGCGCCGGGACGCGGGTCGCTCCAGACAGCTCCGGCCATCCCGGCGCTGACGGCGACGTCCATCAGGGCATGGTAGGCGGGGTGGAACTCGACCTCGTCGATCCGGTTTCCGTACCGGTCATGGGTGTGCAGGACGGGCGGGTGCTCGTTGGCCTCGAAACCCCAGCGCTGCGCCTCGGCCGAACCCGCGAGCCGTCCGATCCGGTGCAGCTCGTCGGCGTGCCAGCCGGCCCCCTCGCGCGTCAACGCCCGGAGCACGACCGGATCCTGGGCGACGTCGTGACCGACCAGTGGCGGCGCCTGGTTGGTGACCTCGTGGGTGGCCGACGACGGCAGCATTGACTCGGTTTCGTGAGAGAAAACGGTGCTCATGGAAAGTGAGTGAATCATGGTTTGGCGGTGCTGGCAGAATATTGATACATGTCCCACCCCGCGTCTGTTCCGCGCGTCTTCTCCGGCGCGCAACCTACCTCGACCTCCTTCCACCTGGGCAACTATCTGGGGGCGTTCCGGCAGTGGGTGCCGCTTCAGGACAGCCATGACGCGATCTACTGCGTGGTCGATCTGCACGCGATCACTCTCGAGCCACCGGAGCCGGCGGTGCTCCGCGAGCGCACCCGGATAGCGGCGGCCCAGATGCTGGCCTCGGGCATCGATCCGGACCGCTCCACGCTCTTCGTGCAGAGCCATGTGGCGGCCCACGCCCAGCTCTCCTGGGTGCTGGAGTGTGTCGCCAGCTACGGCGAGGCGAGCCGGATGACCCAGTTCAAGGACAAGTCCAGCCGCGGCCTGCCGGTCTCGGTGGGCCTGCTCACCTACCCGATGCTGATGGCGGCCGACATCCTGCTCTACCAGGCCGACGAGGTGCCCGTCGGTGAGGACCAGCGCCAGCACATCGAGCTGACCCGCGACCTCGCGCAGCGCTTCAACGCCCGCTACGGCGAGACCTTCACGGTGCCGAAGGGCTTCATCCCCAAGCAGTCGGCCAAGATCCTGGACCTGCAGGACCCGACGGCGAAGATGAGCAAGTCCCTGGGGGACGCGGGCACGCTGAACCTCCTGGACGACCCGGCCGTCCTCACCAAGAAGATCAAGCGGGCGGTCACCGACACCGAGTCCGAGATCCGCTACGACCCGGAGGCGAAGCCGGGGGTCTCCAACCTGCTGGCCATCCTCGCGTCGGTCACCGATCAGGACGTGCTGAAGGTGGCCGACGAGTTCTCCGACCAGGGGTACGGGCACCTGAAGGCGGCCGTGGCCGAGGCGGTCGTCGCCTTCTGCGCCCCGCTGGCCGAGCGCAGTGGCAAGCTGCTGGCCGATCCGGCGGAGCTCGACCGGATCCTGGCCAAGGGGGCCGACCGGGCCCGGGAGGTGGCCGATCCGACGCTCACCGACGCCTACACCAAGGTCGGGTTCCTCCCCCCGGCTGCCCGGGCATGAGCACCACCCTCGGTGTCGTCATCGACATTCCGGAGCCGCACTCCACCGTGCTCACCGGCTGGCGTCGAAGTGTCGGCGATCCGCAGGCCGACATGATCTGGCCGCACGTCACGCTGCTCCCCCCGACGGCGATCGCCAAGGCCGACCTGGACGACATCGAGTCGCACCTGGCGAAGGCGGCCGAGACCTGCGGTCCCTTTCCGATGCATCTGGCCGGCTCGGGCACGTTCCGGCCGCTCTCCCCGGTCGTCTTCATCCAGGTCGCCCGGGGCCTGGCCGAGTGTGAGCTGCTGGAGAAGGCGATCCGCAGCGGCCCGTTGGCCCGTGACCTGGAGTTTCCGTACCACCCGCACGTGACGGTGGCCCATGACGTCGACGAGGAGGCCCTGGACACCGCGTACAGCGGCCTGTCGAACTACATCGCGCGCTTCGTCGTCGACCGCTTCACCCTCTTCGAACGGGCATCGCACGGCGGCTGGACGCAGCGGCGCCACTACCGGCTCGGGACGGCCGACCCGGTGGTTGGTACGGCCGAGCCGGTGCCGGGTACGAACTAGCGCATGACGGTGCCGGCGGCGAAGCAGCGACTGGCCGCACTGCGGGCCCGCTATCACTGGATCGACCACGTGATCGTCGCGTACCAGCAGTACAGGAACACCAAGGGCAACTACTACGCCGCCGGGATCACCTACTTCAGCTTCCTGGCCATCTTCCCGTTGATGTTCCTGGCCGTGGCGGTGAGTGGGTACGTCCTCGGCAACAACAGCCATCTGCACGACGAGCTCTTCGACAACATCACCAAGAACGTCCCCGGCGGCTTCGGTGACACGCTGAAGACGGCGATCGACGCCGCGATCAATCAGCGGGCCGCCGTCGGCCTGATCGGGTTGATCGGCCTGCTGCTGAGCGGGCTGGGCTGGATCGCGAACCTGCGGCAGGCCTCGAACTCGGTATGTGGCGTCGACCCGATCAAGCGCAACTTCGTGACGGCGAAGCTCGTCGACATGGTGGCGATGATCGGCTTCGGCATCGGCATCAGCCTCTCGCTGGTGCTCAGCGTGGGTGGCACCGCCTTCGCGCATCAGGTCGCCGATGCGCTCAACGTCGACCACATCTGGGGCGCGGCCGCGGGCTTCACCGTCCTCGGGCTGCTCCTCTCCACCCTCGGCGACATGATCGTCCTCCTCTGGGTCTTCGCCCGCTTCCCGAACGCCCGGATTCCGGGCTGGGTGCTGCTGCGGGGGGCGCTGCTGGCCGCGCTCGGCCTGGAGGTGCTGAAGTTCATCGGCACGGCCTACATCGCCCGGATCGCCACCAGCCCGCTCTATGGCGTGCTCGGCGGCATCATCGGCGTCCTGGTCTGGATCAACCTGGTCGCGCGCTACCTGCTCTTCACCACCACCTGGACGGCCACCGCCAGCGGCGTGGTCCTCGATCCGGGGGCGGTCGAGGCGGCGGAGCGGGCCCGGATCGAGGCCGAGCGGGCCGAGCGGGTCGAGGCGCCGCGGCTGAACCCGACCGAGGAGTTGGAGTTGGAGCTTCGCCGCCGGTGGCGCTGGCGGGCCCGGGCCTGATCTGGTGGCCGGCATGACCATGCCGCCGACGATGGATACGTCGGCGGCTGTGGGGGTGGTCAGCTGGGTGTCAGTGTGCGCCCGGGTCCAATGGCTGGGGGACGTTGCCGTTGGCGAAGGTGTTGCTGTACATGATGACGCCCTTCGGCACGGCGTTGTCGAACGTGACGCCGGGGAGCACCCAGTTGTCATTGCCGAGATGCACGGTGAATGTTCCGGTGTCTTCGTACTGCGGGATCTCGGCCCAGATGTAGCCGGTCTGCTGCGGCGGGACCGGGATGCTCCAGCTCGTGCTGAAGTCGGTGCTCTTCTCCACGGAGTGGTTGTAGGTCGCCTGCACCTGCACGTCGACCATGCCCAGCACGCTTGCCTCGGCGCTGACCGACCCGCCCCATTCGTCGGTGGTCGAGTCGGTGTATCCGTTGTCAGCGGTGAGCGTGGAGTCCCCGCCACCGACCGGGGCCCCGTTGTACCCCTCGGCCAGCAGCCGCTTGCTGGAGTTGGTGACGGTTTCGTGGGTGGCCTTGAAGGTGCAGGCACTGGGGTCGTTCTGGCAGAGCTGCTGCAGCACGCCCTGCTCCTGTGGCGACCCCGGAGCGAAGGTCTGCTGCGCAGCCGGGCTCCAGGCCGCGTCCTCCAAGTGCATGGTCGTGCCGAAGAGGCTGTCCGGCACGGTCAGCGCGGTGTTCTGACTGCCGTCCATGTTGTAGAAGTTGACGTCCCAGGCGTCGTCACTGTTCAGGCTGATAGTCATGGTGCCGGTCTGCGGGCCGTCATTGGGTCCGTAGACGTCGTAGTACGCCTCCCCGGTGGTGTGCTTGAAAGCCTCGACCGGCATCTCGAAGTTCCGCTTCTGACCCGGAGTGAAATCGTGCTCGTCCGGCGCCGGCAGCGCCCCGGTGACCTTGACGAACTTGTACGTCTCGGCGCTGTAGTTGTAAACGTTGAAGCCCTGCGTGGACTGCACCGACTGGGCACCACCGGACGATCCGCCCGGGGTCGCGGTCGGCGTCGCCGCCGTGGCCACCCCGCACGCCACCATCGCCAACGTCCCCGTGATTGCGGTGATCGCGCCGGTCCGGCGGGCCAGTCTCTTCATCGTCTCGTTCATCTTCTTCATCCTCATCTCTTGGTTGGTGCGGGGGTTTTCCGCCTCGACACAGACTCTGCCGCCGAGACGCCCGCCTGCCTGTAGACCGATCGGGCCTACTACCGGCTGACCCGCTGTCCCCCGATTGGGGGACAGCACTCCACGGGCGGCGGGTGCTGGCTTCGCTCCATTCGCCGCGGCGACCTGGGAGCATGGCGGTAGCCGTAACGCCGCCAGGCAGATGGAGGAGCGCACGTGACGAGAAGTGGACACGCACAGCAGCTCATCACCGCCGCCGTGATCGACGACCATCCGTTCTTCCGGGACGGCATCACCCGCGGCCTCGTGCAGAGCGGCCGGATCAAGGTCGTGGGTGAGGCCGACGGCGGGCGAGCGGGCCTGGACCTGCTGCGCAGTCAGAGGCCGGACGTAGCCGTCGTCGACTACCAGATGCCTGATCTGAACGGCATCGACGTCGTCCGCAGCGCCGTCCGGGACGAGCTGCCGACTCGAATTCTGCTGCTCTCGGCGGTGACGGACCCGGCCGTCGTCTACGAAGCGGTCCAGGAGGGAGCGGCCGGTTACCTCAGCAAGGACTCGCAGCGCTCAGAGATCGTCGAAGCTGTCGCTCGGGTGGCCCGCGGCGAGACGGTCGTCCCCGTCGAGATTGCCGCCGGACTGGTGGACCAGATCCGGCTGCGGAAGACGAGCGCCGCCCCGGTCCTCAGCGAACGGGAGCGGCAGGTTCTCGAAGGCTTCGCCCGTGGGCTGTCGGTCCCTCAGCTCGCCGCGGAGCTCTACCTCGGCGCCAGCACGGTCAAGACCCATACGCAGCGCCTCTACGAGAAGCTCGGCGTCTCCGACCGTGCCGCCGCGGTGGCCGCGGCCATGCGGCTCGGCCTGCTCGACTAGGGATGAGTGATCACAGCGACGGCGCCGCCGTCGGCCCCGCCACCCTTAGCCCAGCCACCCTCGGCCCCGCCACCCTCAGCCGATTGGCCAATCAGCGCGACCTCTACGACATCCTCCTCGAACATGCCCAGCGCGGCCTGCGCATTCAAGTGCTGCTGCGTCTCGTCCTCGCCGTCTTCGTCGTGCTCGTCGTCGTCATCGAGCCACCGGCGAAGGATGCCGCCGCCTGCTACGCCATCAGCGCCGCCTACGCCGTCTGGGCCTGCGCCGGCCTCTTGGTCGTCCGACACTCAGGCGAGGCCACCGCCCGCTTCGCCTGGCTCGCCCTCTTCGTCGATCTCGTGGCGATCGGCGCCCTGACCATCGTGGCCAGCGACTCTGATCAGCAGAGCTGGACGGCGGACATCCTGGTCAATGGGCTCGTCCTGGTGCCACTGCTAGCGGCCACCCAGCTCCGACCGATGGTCTGCGCGCTGATCGCCGGACCGACCGTCCTCGTCTATCTGGTGGCGAGCGCCGCCGCCCGGCAGGCCAACACCGAACCGTGGGCATCGGTCCTGCTGCGGACGCTCATAGTGGCCGGGGTCTCCGTCGGTTGCGTGCTGCTCTCCCGCCTCCAGCGCTCCCGCGTGCTGACGATCGGTGCACTGGCCACCGATCGGGCCCACCTGCTCGCCGAAGTGATGCAGATCGATGAACGCAGCCGCCGCGATCTAGCCGAGAATCTGCACGACGGTGCGCTGCAGTACCTGCTTGCGGCGCGTCAGGATCTCGAGGAGGCGCGGACCACGGGCGATGTCGAATCCTTCGAGCGCGTCCAGTGGGCGCTGCGGGAATCCTCCGGGCTGCTGCGCTCGACCATGACCGAGCTACACCCAGCGGTACTGAAGCAGGCCGGACTCCCATCGGCGTTGCGCGAGGTGGCCCAGACGATCAGTGCGCGGGCCGGTATCGAAGTCACCGTGGACGCCAGCCGGTGGACACTCCCGCCGGACCCAACCGTTGAGGCCGTGCTCTTCACCGCGGCCCGCGAGCTGCTCACCAACGTCGCCAAGCACGCCGAAGCAACCGAGGCACGCGTCATCCTGATCGCGAATGCCGCCTCGGCGATCCTTGAGGTCTGCGACGACGGCCGGGGCGTGCGACCGGCCGAGCTGGAGCGGAGCCTCGCTGACGGGCACATCGGCGTAGCCGCGCAGCGCGCCCGGATCCAGGCGCTGGGCGGATCCTTCACGCTCAAGCCGACCCGCCCGCGCGGCACACTCGCCCGCGTGACGATCCCCCTCGACTTCGCCTAGCTGTGCTTCCGGTGCAGGCCGAAGCGCCGGATGGCCAGGGCGGAGCCGGCGATGACGACCAGACCGGCAATGATTATCGGGACGTCTTCATGCCACTGACGCCGGCTGGTGGCCGCGGCCAGCAGCTCCCGCTCCTGGGTCGTGCGGGCCGCGATCGATTCGGCCGCGCTCTGGGTGGCCCGGATGTCGGCCTGCGTCTGGACGGCCGCGTCGAGATGGCCGACCGGGGCAACTGCGGCCGGCAGCGCGTAACCCCAGTCGAAGAGACGGGCCGCCTGCTGCCACTGGTCCAGCGGCCAGCGGTCGGCCCGCAGGAAGACCACGCCCAGACGCCGGCCGTTGCGCTGCGTCGCCGCGACGTAGGTGTGCGACGCCGCGTCCGTGTAACCGATCTTCGACACCAGCGCCCCGGGGACCGCGTCCATGAAGGGGTTGCCCTGATTGGTGATCTGGAACGCCGAGGTGGCGACCCCGTTGACGTTCTCGGCCGGCATCTCAGCCGTGCGCGCCTGGTCATAGGCCACGAAACGCGGCATGTTGACCGCCGCCCGCAGGACGAGGGACATGTCGTAGGCGCTGGTCAGCTGCTGCCAGCCATCCAGGCCGGACGGGATCTGCACGAACGTGTCGTAGGCGCCGAGACTCATGGCCGTCTTGTTCATCAGGTCGACGGTGTGGGCCACCCCGCCGGCCGCCTCAGCCAGTGCGGCGGCGGTGTCGTTCCCCGAGACGAGCAGCAGCCCCTTGAAGAGCTCGTCGATCGTGTACTTCCCGCCGGCCACGATTCCCACGGCCGAGCCCTCGGCGTTGGCCGCCGCCTGGCTCACTGTGACGGTCCGTGAGCCGGGAAGCTGGGGGAGGAGCGTGACGCTGGTGAGCGTCTTGAGGATGCTGGCCGGCTGGTAACGGCCATGGGCGTCCCGGGCGGCCAGTATCGCGCCGGTGTCGAGGTCGACCAGCGTCCAGGCGCTGGCCGTGATGCCGGCCGGAAGGGCCGGAGCGCCGGACGGAGCGACCAGGCCGCGGCTCTGCAGGGCCGCTCCGCCGACGAACTCGCCGTTCGGACCGATGCCACCGGCCGGCGGGTGCGGGTCGGGGCTGTCGGGGGAGCGCCCGGCCGCACTGGGCGTCGGGGCCGGGGGTGGGACGACATGGGCCGAGCCTGCCGCCGGAGCAGAGTTGGCCGGCGCCGAGTTGGTGGGCGCCGCCGGGGCCTGCGGGGAGGCGGAGGCCGGCGTTGCGATGGCGGCGTTGAGGAGCGCGAGGGAACCCGCCGTAGCGAGCGCCGCTCGCCGGGCAAGGTTGCGCATCCAGCTAGCTTATGGGGAATTCACGTCACAACCGGTGAAGACGGTGCGGCGTGTACGAAATGCCAGCGCTAGCCTTGCCCCATGCTGCTCTCGCGACGGGTCTCCTGGTTTCTACTGGCCTTCGGCGTCTGGTCGTGGATCATCTGGCCGACGTTCCTCAAGAACATCTGGAAGGACCCGCGCTCCTGGAACGACGGGATGACGGCGTTCTTCACCGTGCACCTGCTGCTGACGATCGCGTCGCTGGCCCTGGGTACCGCGATCGGGATCATCGGGCTGCGAGGACTCCGCGGTCTGCGGGGAGCGTCCGATCAGACCCGGCGGAACAGCAAGGCGCGCTTGACTTCCTGAATCGCCTTGGTGATCTCGATGCCCCGGGGGCAGGCCTCGGTGCAGTTGAAGGTGGTCCGGCAGCGCCAGACGCCCTCACGGTCGTTGAGGATCTCCAGGCGCTCCTCGGTGCCCTGGTCACGGCTGTCAAAGATGAAGCGGTGCGCGTTGACGATCGCCGCCGGGCCGAAGTACGAGCCGTCGGTCCAGTAGACCGGGCAGGACGTCGTGCAGGCCGCGCAGAGGATGCACTTCGTGGTGTCGTCGAAGCGGTCACGGTCGGCCTGCGACTGGATGTGCTCCTTGGTCGGCTGGTTGCCGTAGGTGATGAGGAACGGCTTGATCGAGCGGTAGGCCTCGAAGAAGGGCTCCATGTCGACGACCAGGTCCTTCTCGACCGGGAGGCCCTTGATCGGCTCGATGGTGATCTCGTCGGGCATGTCGCGGACGAGCACCTTGCAGGCGAGGCGGTTCACGCCGTTGATCCGCATCGCGTCCGAGCCGCAGACCCCGTGCGCGCAGGAGCGGCGGAAGGTCAGCGTGCCGTCCTGCTCCCACTTGATGGTGTGCAGCAAGTTCAGCACCCGGTCGGAGTTGAAGCCGTTGACGACGAAGGACTGCCAGTGCGGCTCGGCGTCGACCTCCGGGTTGAAGCGCCGGATCTTCACCGTGATCGTGCGCGGCGTCGGGGCGCCGGCGACGTGCGGCTTCGGCAGCGCCGTACCAGGGGCTTCGTCAGTAACTGCGGTCATCTGTTGTTCTCTCCAACGGGTTTGCGATGGGCCGGTGTCGCGGGGATGGCTAGTACTTGCGCTCCATCGGCATGTACCGGGTCTGCACGACCGGCTTGTAATCAAGGGCGATGCTGCCGTCGGGCTGGCGGTAGGCCATCGTGTGACGCATGAAGTTGACGTCGTCGCGGTTCGGGTAGTCCTCGCGGAAGTGCGCGCCCCGCGACTCGTTGCGGGCCTTGGCCGAGACGACCATGATCTCCGCGATCTCGAGCAGGAAGCCGAGCTCGATGGCCTCCAGCAGGTCGGAGTTGAAGCGCTTCCCCTTGTCGCCGATCGAGACGTTGAGGTAGCGCTCGCGCAGGGCGGCGATGTCGGACTCGGCCTGCTTCAGCGACTCCTCGGTGCGGTACACCTGAGCGTTGAGGTCCATGGTGGCCTGCAGCTCGGTGCGGATGGTGGAGACCCGCTCGCTGCCGGTGGAATTCATCAGGGTGCTGATGAGCCCCTCCACGAAGGCCGAGGGCGTCTCGGGAAGCTCCAGGTGCTGGCTGGCGACGGCGTGCTCGGCAGCGGCGATCCCGGCCCGGCGACCGAAGACGTTGATGTCCAGCAGCGAGTTGGTGCCCAGCCGGTTCGAGCCGTGCACCGAGACGCAGGCCACCTCGCCGGCGGCGTAGAGGCCAGGGACGATGTCGGTGTTGTTGCGCAGCACCTCGGCCCGGATGTTGGTCGGTACGCCACCCATCGCGTAGTGCGCGCTCGGGTACACCGGGACGGGCTCGGTGTAGGGCTCGACTCCGAGGTAAGTGCGGGCGAATTCGGTGATGTCGGGGAGTTTCGCGTCGATGTGCGCGGGCTCGAGGTGGGTCAGGTCGAGGTAGACGTAGTCACGGTTCGGACCGGCGCCGCGCCCCTCGCGCACCTCGCTGGCCATCGACCGGGCGACGATGTCACGCGGCGCGAGGTCCTTGATCGTCGGGGCATAACGCTCCATGAAACGCTCGCCATCGGAGTTGCGCAGGATCGCGCCCTCACCTCGGGCCGCCTCGCTGAGCAGGATGCCCAGGCCGGCCAGACCCGTCGGGTGGAACTGGTAGAACTCCATGTCCTCCAGTGGGAGGTTCTTGCGGTACACCACGCCCATGCCGTCACCGGTGAGCGTGTGGGCGTTCGTCGTGGTCTTGAAGACCTTGCCGACGCCGCCGGTGGCGAAGACGACCGACTTGGCCTTGAAGACGTGGATCTCGCCGCTGGCCAGCTCGTAGGCCACGACTCCGGCGGCCTGCGGGTTCCCCTCGGCGTCGTCGACCAGCAGCAGGTCGAGGACGTAGAACTCGTTGAAGAACTCGACGCCCTGCTTCACACAGTTCTGGTAGAGCGTCTGCAGGATCATGTGGCCGGTGCGGTCGGCGGCGTAGCAGGAGCGGCGCACCGCGGATTCCCCGTGGTTGCGGGTGTGGCCACCGAAGCGGCGCTGGTCGATCCGCCCCTCGGGCGTGCGGTTGAACGGCAGGCCCATCTTCTCGAGGTCGAGGACGGCGTCGATGGCCTCCTTGCACATCACCTCGGCCGCGTCCTGGTCGACGAGGTAGTCGCCGCCCTTGACGGTGTCGAAGGTGTGCCACTCCCAGTTGTCTTCCTCGACATTTGCGAGCGCGGCGCACATGCCACCCTGGGCGGCACCGGTGTGCGAGCGGGTGGGGTAGAGCTTGGTGAGCACGGCCGTACGCACGCGGCTGGATGACTCCAGGGCGGCGCGCATACCTGCGCCACCCGCGCCGACGATGACTACGTCGTATGAATGCTCTTGCACTGTTTCAACCCTCTCAGGGGAGTTAAGCGGTGATTCGCTGCGGTGAGTCGGTGATGACGAATCAGTGGTTCGGGTCGAAGGTGAAGATGACCAGCGTGCCGAGGGTGATGACCAGGGTCGACGCGGTGTACAGCAGCACCTTCAGCCAGAAGCGGGTCTGGTCGCGGCGGGTGTAGTCGTTGATGATCGTGCGCAGGCCGTTGCTGCCGTGGATCATCGCCAGCCAGAGCATGACCAGGTCCCAGGTCTGCCAGAACGGCGAGGCCCAGCGACCGGCGACGAAGCCGAAGTTGATGCGCTGCACACCCCCGTCGAGGATGTTCATGATGAACAGGTGCCCGAGCACCAGCACGACGAGGATGAGCCCGGAGACGCGCATGAAGAGCCAGGCGTAGAGCTCGACGTTCGTCTTGCTGCGGCCGCGGCGGGCCGGCGACGAGCGGGGCGCCTCGATCACGGGCGGGATGGGCGAGTGCATGGAGAGCGAGTCGCCGGGGACGCGGGCGAGTGAGTCAGTCATTTACTTACTCCCGGTCAGCGTCTCGACGGTGTGCTTGAGCATGAAGAACGCTCCGGGCACCATCACCACGACCCAGACGCCGACGATGATCCAGAGCATCTGACGCTGCAGGCGCGGCCCCTTGCTCCAGAAGTCGACGGCGATGATGCGCAGGCCGTTGAGCGCGTGGTACAGCACGGCGCCGACGAGGCCGACCTCCATGAGGTTGACGAAGGGGTTCTTGTAGGTCTCGATCACCTTGTCGTAGGAGTCCGGGGAGACCCGCACCAGCGCCGTGTCCAGCACGTGGGCGAAGAGGAAGAAGAAGGTGAGGACCCCGGTGATGCGGTGGGCGACCCAGGACCACATGCCCTCGCGGCCCCGATAGAGGGTGCCGACGACCTTCGTCTTGGTGACTGGCTTGCCGTTTGCCTGGTTGGCCGGGAGCTTGACGGCCGGTGCTACCGGACCGTCTGCGACGCTCGACACTGTCTGGGTTCCTCCGTAGCTCATACCGGTGCGCAGGTCCGGCTCATCATGCACATGGAACTTCAGGCCGCGAACCACGTCCTCGGCCTGCAGAAACGCTGGCGTCGGGTCCGGAGGATCACCGTCAGCGGCCATGGGGAACTCACTGGGGCGAAACGGAACCAACAGCTGATGTTAACCCTGCCGCTATCTGCTCGTCTGCGCCTATGCGATGTGACGATCCGGACACCTGTGAGCGGCCCGTGGAGTTAGGGCTAGCGCCGGCCGGCCCGAGGTTTGGTCTCAGCGTCGCCCGGCGTTCGGCCCCCACTTGGCCAGGACGGCCGTCTCCACGATGGTCGCGATCGAGTAGAGCACGATCGAGGCGACGACCGAGAGGACCACGATCGTCCAGACGCCGGTGTAGTTGGCGACGCCCTTGTAGCCGCTGAGCAGGCCGCCGAGCCCGACGAATCCCGACAGCCACTCGGCCAGCATGGCCCCGACGACGGCCCCGGGGACCGAGATCCGTACCGCGGCGAAGAAGTTGGGCAGGGCCGAGGGGATGCGGACCTTCAGCAGCAGAGTCCGCTCCGAGCCGCCGTTGACCCGGATCACGTCCATCGTCTGGGGCGAGGCGGAACGAAGGCCGAGGACGATGTTCACCAGGGCCGGGAAGAGGACGACGATGGCCCCGATGGTGGCGATCGCCCCCGTCCCGCGGCCGACGATGAGCAGCACCACCGGTGCCATGGCGACGAGTGGGACGGAGCGGAGAAGCATCGCGATCGGCATGAACGCGAACTCGAACGGCCGGTAGAGGACGAAGAGGGACGCGATCAGCAGGGCCAGGGTGATGCCGACGGTGAATCCGATACCGGCGTCGATGAGCGTCTTCCAGAGCGCCGAGAGGGCTTCGGAGCGGGCCATCTCCGGGGTCTTGGTGGTCGGCCGCACCCCCGGCGCCGGGTGCTCGGTGAAGAGGTAGTGGTACACGTCCAGCGGTGTTTTGCCAACGAATTTCGATACGTTGAAGAGGTTCAGGGCGCCGACCCACAGGGCCGTGAGCACCACGAGCGAGAGGGCGATCGTGCCGATGGCACTGCCGGTGCGGCGCAGCATCATGCCGGCGAAGGAGATCGAGTTCTCCTCCGTCGCCGCCGGGGCGGCGGTAACCGCGGGGCTTGGGGCGATGCTCGCGGTCATCGGCTACCTCCAGGCTCGCCGGATGTCCACGGGGTGACGACCCGGGCCAGCAGGCCGACGATGAGATACCCCAGACCCGCGACGGCCCCGCAGCAGAGCGCCAGCCACCAGAGCCGGGCGGCGTCGCCTCGGGTCTGGGCGGCGATCAGCGCCTGGCCGACGGAGTTGTCGCCACCTCCGCCGAGGAATTCGGCCAGGATCGCGCCCAGGAAGGCGGCCGGTGCAGCGATCTTGAGGGCGGCGAAGACGTTCGGGAGGGCGGCGATCACCTGCACCTTGCGTAGCTGGGCCATCCGCGAGCCGCCGTAGGCGGTGACCAGATCGAGGCTGGCTCGGGGCGCGGCCCGCAGCCCGATCAGGCAGCCGACCACCGTCGTGAAGAAGGGCGCCAGCGAGGCCAGCACGATCGGCGCGGCCTGCGGGTGCGCCTGGCCGCCGATGATGACGACGATCGGGCCGATCGCGACCGGCGGCAGGCAGTAGGTGACGATGGCCAGCTGGTTCACCAGCTCCTCGATCGGCGGGATCAGGAGCACGGCCACGGCCATCAGCAGCGCCGCGATGTCACCGATGATGAAGCCGTAGAAGGCGGCCTGGATCGTCGGCGCGAAGTTGTGCAGCAGCGCGGTCCAGTCGGAGCTGTTGAAGAAGTGCGCGAAGACGGCCGACGGGGTCGGGATGGCGTGGCTGTCGGTGTAGAGCGTCTGGGATGCGATCCACCAGACGACGAGGATGATCGCCACCCCGATCATCCCGCCGACCCAGGCCGGCAGGCCCGAGAACGAGACAGTGAGGCGGCGGTGGCGCGGCTGGAGACCGACCGGTACCGCCGAGGACGGGTCCGGGTCGAGCATGGTCATCCTGATCAGCCCTCGCTGGCCGGGTCGGTAGCGACGCCGCCCCGTCCGAAGAGAATCTCCGACAATTGATCGTGGTACGCGTGAAACTCCGGCGTCCGCATCAGGTCGGGCGTGCGGGGCCGGGGCAGGTCGATCGTCACCACCTCCGCGATGCGACCCGGACGCGGGCTCATCACGGCGACGACGTCGGAGAGGAAGACGGCCTCGGCGATCCCGTGCGTCACCATCAGGGTGGTGGCCGGCTTCTCGGTCCAGATGCGCAGCAACTCGACGTTCAACCGCTGCCGGGTCATATCGTCCAAGGCCCCGAAGGGCTCGTCCAGGAGCATCACCGTCGGCTGCACGACCAGGCAGCGGGCGATGGCCACCCGCTGCCGCATGCCACCCGACAACTGCGCCGGCTTGGCCTGCTCGAAGCCGCTGAGCCCGACCAGCTTGATGAGGTCCTCGATAAGTCCGGGGGCCGGCTTGATGCCCGCCACCTCCAGTGGCAACCGGATGTTCTTGGTGACGCTGCGCCAGGGGAGTAGTGCGTTCTCCTGGAAGGCGATCCCAAGTTCGTGATTGCGCTGGATTTCATTGGTCGATTGACCGTTGATGAGCGCTGACCCCGACGTCGGTGTCTCCAATCCGGCCAGAATGCGCAGGATTGTGGACTTGCCGCACCCCGACGGCCCGAGCAGCGAGAGAAAGGAGTCCTTTCGGGTGCCGAGGCTGGCGTTGTCCAGGGCCGTGACTGTCTTACGGCCCAGGCTGAACGTCTTGGTGAGCCCCTGGATGTTCACGCCGGTGGCCGAGTTGGGTTCGGTCTGGGGTGACTGCGTCCCGATCGGGACGCTCCCGTGTCGGGGCGCCGGCGATGCGGTTGTGCTGGTGAGCTCCGTCATCCGCTAGCCCTTCTTCAGGTCCGGGTTCTCCTTGTAGACCTCGTCGAGCAGCGTCAGATCGAAGAGGTCGCTGCCCTTGATGGTGATGCCGATGATGCCCAGTGCCTTGATGATGTTGGCCTGCAGATCGTCGGTAAGGGTAAAGATCCCATTGGCCTGAGTGTCGGCGGTCGAGACCAGCTTGACCTGTTCGGTCGCCTCCAGGGTCTGCTCGTCGACCTTCAATCCCTTGTCTTTTCCATAGGTATTGACGGCCAGCTCAGCGGAGGCGGCCGGGCCGCCGGTAGCGATGGCGTCGTTCCACCCCTGAATCTCGGCCTTCAGGAACGCCTTCAGCATGTCCCGCTTGTTCTTCAGGGTGTCATCGGTGACGGTGAACGTCTCAGCGGTGAGCGGTAGGCCGTTGTCGGCAAAGGAGAGGGTGACCGGGGTGAAGCCCTCGCCCTTGACCAGGATCGGCTCGTTGGTGAGGTAGGCGATGTAGCCGTCGATCTTCTTGGCCGTCAAGTCGGTTGGCTCGTAGCCGGTGGCCACCTGCTTGAGGTCCTTCGGATCGATGTTGTTGGCCTTGAGGAAGCCGGCGAAGATCGTCTGGTTGGTGCCGGTCTGCACACCGATGGTCTTTCCCTTGAGATCGGCGGGGGTTCGGATCGGCTTCCCCTCCTCCAGTGAGAGGACGCAGAACGGGTTCTTCTGGTACGTGCTGCCGATGATCTTGAGCGGGGCACCCTGCTCAGTGATGACGCGCGCGGTGGCGTCCGGTGCGGAGAGCCCCACAGTCACGGTGCCGGCGGCGACGAGGGCGTCAGCGCTGTCCACCGGGCCGGTTACCAGGTTGACCTTGTTGAAGCCAGCCTTGGTGTAGTAGCCCTTCGAATCGGCCATGTATTCACCGGAGAACTCGATGTTCTTGATCCAGGAGAGCTGCAGTGAGATGTCGCCGTAGCTGGCGGCCGCTCCCGAGGTGGTGGTGCCGCTGGCGCTGCTGGCCCCACTGGAGCAGGCGGCCAGGGCGCTCACGCCGGCCAGCCCCGCCGCGCCGAGCCCGGCGTAGGTGAGGAAGGAACGCCGGCTGACCGCTCGCGCCCGCTCCAGTGCAGCCGCGGTGGCGGCGCCGGACCCGACGGGTGCGCTGCTGTCGGCTGCGCTGCTGTTGTCGGTTGCGATGTGGCGATCGGTCTTCATGTAGGCAACTCCACGGTTCGAGTGACGGGTGTGCGGAACGGGTGTCACGAAACTAGGAGCCTCGCTCGACTCCGCTGTTGCACGCTTGTAACGCGTGAGTTAAGCCCGAATGGCGAATACTGCAGGCGGTAGTTGGACGAACACCAAAGGTTGACTCACGAGTCTGTTAACGGTGGCGAAACGGGACGCTCGTAGCGTCACCGCTCGTGGATCAGCTGGTGGATAAGAGTCAGGTCGGGCAGAACGAGCGGCAGTATCACATCGCGATCGCTCCGGGTGAGGTGAGTTCGGTGGCGCTGCTGCCGGGTGATCCATTCCGGGTGCCCTTCGTCGCTGAGTTCCTCACCGACGTGAAGGAGGTCGCGCACAACCGCGAACACCGCACCATGACCGGTAAATACAAAGGGAAAGTGATCACGGCTACCTCGACCGGAATGGGCTGCCCGTCTACCGCGATCGCCGTCGAGGAGCTGGCCCGGGTCGGGGTCACCTCCTTCATTCGCGTCGGCAGCTCGGCCGGGCTGCAGCCGGGTGTGGAGCCGGGCGACCTGCTCATCAGTGAGGGTTCGCTGCGAAACGACGGCACCACCGCGGCCTATGCTCACCCGGGATTTCCGGCGGTTCCGGATCTCTCCATCGCGGTGGAACTCAAGCGGATCGCCAATGAATTGCAGGACTCTCGTGGCGGGTTCGGGGTTCACTCAGGGATCAATGCCTCCGACGACGCCTTCTACGCCGAGACGCCGGAGTGGATATCCCAGCTGAATCGTCTCGGGGTGCTGAACGTCGAGATGGAGAGCTCAGCGCTCTTCGTGGTCGCCCGGCTGCGCGGGCTACGGGCAGGGATGATCTGCGCCTGCTCCAGCAACCTGGTGGCGGGGGCGAGTCTGTATGACAAGAAGAACGAGAAGCTGAAGGCCGGCTGGATGAATAGCATCGAAGTGGCGCTGGAGACCGCGGTGGCGCTCGACCTCTAGAGATCTCACCCTGTAAAGATAGGGACATGTACCTCAACCTGCATTCGCACCTGGAGGGTCGGGTGCGCCCGGCGACGGCGGCTGAGCTTGCGGCGGCTCAGGTTTTGGTCGCTGCGGATGCTCCCCGGTCGGCCGAGGAGTGGGAGCGGGCGCTGCGATTGGATGGACCGGCCGATCTCACGACCTATCTGGAGAAGGTGGGGGCGAGCTACCCGTTCTTCGACACCCACGAGCACATCTTCCGGATCGCCAAGGAGGCGGTGCTGGACGCCTCTGCCGATGGGCAGGACTATCTGGAGCTGCGCTTCGGGCCGGCGACCCACGCCCGTGCGGGCTTCTCGATCGCCGACGTCGTGGCTGCGGCCGCTGCCGGGGTACGGGAGGGGAGCCGGATGTGCGGGATGCCGGCCGGTCTGGTGATCGCCGTGCTCCGAAGCCCCCGTCACCGCGAGACGCTGCTGGAGGTGGCCCGGGCGGCGGTCGCCCAGGCGGGAGCCGGAGTGGTTGGCTTCGACCTGGCCGGTGACGAGCAGAGATTCCCGGAGTTGGAGCCCTACGCCGAGGCGTTTGCGCTGGCCCGGAGCGCCGGGCTCGGTCTCACCTGCCATGCCGCCGAGGCGGCTGGGGCGAACTACGCCCGGCAGGCGGTGGAGCTTCTCGGCGTGAGTCGGATCGGGCATGGTGCCTACGTGGCGCAGGATCCTGAGGTGCTGGCCTGGATCCGGGACCAGGGGGTGGTGATCGAGTGCTGCCCGACCTCGAATTGGTACACGGGGGCGATCGCCGACGTGCGCGATCACCCGTCCCGGATCTTCCGTGAGCAGGGTGTGGCGATGGTGCTCGGCGATGACAATCCGATGCAGACCGGATCGACACTGCGCGATGAGCGGCTGGTGCTGGGGCGAAGTCTCGGCTTCGATCGCACGGACCTGCAGCTACTCGACGAGACGAGTGTCGGTGCTGCCTTCCTGGAGGATTCGGTTCGGACAGCCCTTCAAGTACGACTTGGTGCCTAGCGCTGAGTCTCGACGGGCCCTGCTCTTCATGAGTGAGCAACCGAGTTGTGGTGGCTCGATCGGCGGCCCGCCAGATGTTGGAGCGGACGCAGGGATCAGGGGCTGAAGGGCTCCACCATCTCCAACTGCGCCATCTTCTCCAGCAGATCCGCCGTGCTACCCGTCTCGCCGATGCGCGGGAAGATCCGCTCGACGCTGTTGGTGTGGGCGTCCGGGTTCATGTCGGTCATCGCGTCGACGGCCAGCGTGACGTGATACCCGTGCTCGTGGGCCTGGCGGGCGGTCGACTCAACGCCGGCGCTCGTCGAGACGCCGATGATGACGACCTGGGTGACTCCGCGCCCCTTCAGGTGGGCGTCGAGGTCGGTGTTGGTGAACGCACCCCAGGTCCGCTTGGTGACGACGTGGTCGCCCGGCTGCTGGTTAAGCTCGGCCACCAACTCGGTCCAGTCGGCCGGTGGCTCGGTCATCCGAGGCGGTGCTTCGGTGCGTCCGGGCGCGCCGCCGTCCACATTCACAAGCACCACCGGCAGCCCACGAGCCCGGAACTGCTCGACTAGGGTGCTCGCGTTCTTCAGGATGCCGTCCATCGGATGAGCCGTCGGGAGGCCTACGACCCCCTTCTGCAGATCTACGACGATGAGGGCCGTATTGGCGTCAAGCGTGGTCAGTCTCATGCGGGTTCTCCTTGTTTCATGGATGAATCGCTTAGTCCGATACTAAGCAGGTCGGGCTCGTTGAGGTGGATGCGAAGTCGGCCGCCGTCGAGGCTGACCCGCAACTGCTGATACTTCACGAGGTAGTAGGCGCCTACGACCGCGGCCGCGAATCCGCCGGCCGCGCCGATGCTGACTCCCCAGCGCGGGCCGAAGGCGTCGGTGACGCCGCCGACGATGGGGGCGCCGATCGGCGTGGCGCCAAGGGTGACGGCCAGCAGGATCGCGATGACCCGCCCGCGCATCGCGGGCTCGGTCGCCAGCTGAACGGTGCTGATCGCCGTCGTGGTGAGCGTCTGCGACGCGACGCCGACCACGATGAGCGCCAGGGCGAAGAAGAGAAAGGTCGGGGCGACCGCCGCCACCGCGAGGCCGATCCCGAAGAGCGTCGAGCCAACGAAGAGCAATGCGATCCGCGGATGGGAACGCCGGGCGGCCAGTAACGCGCCGATCACCGATCCGATCGCCATCGTCGAGGTCACCAGACCGTAGGCACCGGCGCCGGCGTGGAAGACACCGACCGTCATCGTCGAGAGAAACAAAGGGAAGTTGAGCCCGAAGGTGCCGATCAGGAAGAGCATCAGCAGGATGGCTTTGAGGTCGGGGCGATGGTTGATGTAGCGGAAACCGTCGACGAAACTCCCGGGCGTCCAGCGCTGCCGCGCGGTTGCGTGCATCTCGCTGCGGCGCAGCAGGGCCAGGCTGGTTAGCACGGCGGCGAAGGTGGCGGCGTTGATGAGGAAGACCCAGCCGGAGCCGACCGCCGCGATGAGCAGTCCGGCGATTGAGGGGCCGATCAGCCGGGCAATGTTGAAGGAGGTCGAATTGAGTCCCACCGCATTGGAGAGGTTGGGAGCGTCAACCAACTCGGCCACAAAGGTCTGGCGAGCCGGTGCGTCGAAGGCGGTGGCCGCCCCGAGTAGGAGCGCGAAGAGATACACCTGCCACAACTGCACGACGCCGGTGACGGTGAGCAGGCCGAGACCGAGAGCCAGAAGGCCCATCGATGCCTGCGTGGCCATCACCAGGTGCCGGCGATTCAGGTGATCAGCGGCCAGTCCGGTGAGCGGGAGCAGCAGCAACTGTGGCGCGAACTGCAGGGCCAGCACGATCCCGACCGAGGTGGCGCTGTGCTGGGTGAGTTGGGTGAGGACGAGCCAGTCCTGCGCTGTGCGCTGCATCCATGTGCCGACATTGGAGACGATCGCGCCGATGGCCCAGAGCCGGTAGTTGTAGATCCGTAGCGAGCGGAAGGTCTCGTTCACAGGTTCTGCGCGAGGCGCTCGAGTAAGGGCGCGACGGCGAGCAGTTGCCTCAGTTCGGCCGGAGTGAATCCGTCGGCCAGTGCCTCGGCCAGCTGCTCGACCCGGGCACTGCGTCGGGTGCGGAGCACCTCAAGCCCGGTGTCGGTGAGCGCCAGCACGACGCGGCGTCCGTCATCGGGGTCAGCGGCGCGCTGGACCAGACCGCGCGTCTGGAGGCCGGCCAGCGTCGCCCCCATCGACTGCGGGCTGATCTGCTCGTCGCGGGCCAGAGAGGCCGAGGTGTTCGGCCCACTGCGCTCCAGCCGGGAGAGGGCGGCGGTCTCCGGCAGGGTCAGTTCGCCTTCGATCGGCGCCTGACGCAGACGCCGTCGCAGCAGGCTGACGCTGACCAGCAGGGCTCGGGCGACGCGGGAGACGTCCGGCTCATTCGGTTCACTGGGCATACCATCAGGCTAGACTTATAAGTTCGCCTTAGCAATCAGAGGGCCCGATCACGCCCTTGAGTCGAGGGACGGTCGAGGAGAGACAGCCTCAACGCGCCGCGTTCTTGAGGAACTCGTCGGGTAGCGACGACTCCCGATCACCGGCGTAGTAGGCGCCACGGACGTGCCGGCGGGTGGTGTCGTCATCGGTGGCCCGGGCCGCCGAGTGCCAGAGGTAGCAGTCGTGCAGGATCACATCACCCAGGTTGGCGATGACCGGTACCTCGCCCGGGATCGCCTCGAAGGCCAGCGGCATCTCGAAGGGCGGTGGCGTCGCGGTGTAACCGCCGGCCGGCTGCGCCGTCTCCGGAACGGCGACGTTGTTGATATTGCGATAGGGGGCTGGAGTGGCCCAGTTGTGGCTGCCCGGCACCACCCGCAGGAACCCGTTGGCTGGGCTCGTCGGGTCGAGATGGATAGTGAAGGCGGCCGAGGGCCAGTGCGTCTGACTCGGGCCGGCCTGCCAGTCCGAATGCCACCCGATCCGGCTGTAACCCGACTCCCGACCCGGCCGGGCATCCTGATAAACAACGCCGAACTGCTGATCGTCCCGAAGCCAGGCCTGTACGCCCAGCACCCGCTGCAGCGCGGCGACCAGGCTCGGGTTGGTGATCGCCGCACGCACCGCCGGGGAGAGTTCGTTGATGAACTCGACGTAGTTGGCGAAGCGCTCGGCCTTCTCCGGATCGCCCAGGAACGCCTCGTCCAGAAACACTGTGGAGCCATAGCGCTGCGGTAAGTCACCGTCGACGACCCGCTGCTGAGCCGCCGAGCACTCGGCCTGCATCTGATCAAGCAAATCGGAGGGGTAGATATCGCGCAGAATCACGAACCCGTTCTCGCGGTAGCAGAGCTCAAGGGCGTCCAGGGCAGCCTCGCTGAAAGTGCCCTCGGAGGCAGTGAATACGGCCGTTTCGGTGGCTGGACGGATCAACATGCGGCCGATGCTAGCCAGCAATTTTGACGCTGCTGTTTCGTGATCCGCCCACAGCTACTTCGCCGACGGAGCGAGCCTGCTCAGCCGCTGACGTACGGCTCTCCGTCAGCGGCCGGTGCCTGCACCTTGCCGACGAGCCCGGCGACGGCGAAGAGCGTCGCCAGATACGGCAGCATGAGCAGCAGGTCGGACGGGATGGTGACCGGGGTGCCGACCGCCGACAGCAATGACTGAAGGGCATCGGCGAAGCCGAAGAGGAGTGCCGCGCCGACCGCTCCACGTGGGCTCCAGCGGCCGAAGATCACCGCGGCCAGGGCGATGAAGCCCTTGCCCGACGACATCCCTTTGCTGAACGCCCCGACCCCGCCCAGAGTCAGGAAGGCCCCACCCAGACCGGAGACCATGCCGGCCGCGACGACGTTGCGATAGCGGGTGCGCAGCACCTTGATGCCTACCGTGTCGGCTGCCTTGGGGTGTTCGCCGACGGCCCGGGTGCGCAAGCCCCACCGGGTGCGGAAGAGGGCTACGTCGACGGCGATGATGAGCGCGTACGTGATGTAGACGAGCAAGTTCACGTCGAAGAGCGCCGGGCCGATGATCGGGATGTCGCCCAGCAAAGGGATCTTCAGCGGCTGGAAAACGTTCGGAGTGTTGTAGTGCTCCGGATCGGTCTGCATGAACGCGTCGTAGCCGAATCCGGTAAGACCGGTGGCCAATGCGATGAGGACGACGCCGAGCACGACCTGATTTACCCGGTAGCGGATCGCGAAGACGGCCAGTAGCCAGGAGATGAGGGCCCCGGCGAGCATGGCGGCGACCAACCCAACGCCCAGGCTGCCGGCGACGCTGGCCCCGAGCGCCCCGGCGAAGGCCCCGGCCAGCAACTGCCCTTCGATTGCGACGTTGATGACCCCGGAGCGTTCGCAGAGAATTCCGGCCAGCGCGCCGAGGATCAACGGCACCGCCTCGGTGATCGTCGACTTCAGCAAGCCGACCAGGCTCAGCGGACGCCCTCCGGTCCCGGTCGCCGCCCAGCACAGGAAAGCGGTGACGAAGAGGACGAGAGAGATGGCCAGCACGTACTTCATCTGGCGTCGCGTGAAGCCGCGGGCCATCTGCCAGACTCCGAGCCCGACGATCACGATTCCCAGTAAAAACGCGACGATCTCGCCCGGCACCTGAATATTGGGAATCTGGAACTCGGCCCCCACCGGCGAGAGGGAGAAGACGGCCCGGCCGCTGTCGGCCCCCACGCCCCAGCCCAGCGCGCAGATCACGCCGAGCACGACAAGCGAGCCGCCGGAGATCAGCCGGCGACGCAGTGACACCGGCGGTTCGACCACGGTGTGGTGAACGATCAGCTCGCCCTCGGACTGGCCCGGACCGTCGGTGCCGCCAGGGTTCTGCGACGTCATCGTCATCCGTTCCACCCCTTCGCAAGCTGGGATACCCCGCCGCCGCGCGCATCGCGCAGTCGGAACAGGGAGTAGATCAGGCCGGGAGCGGCGATGAACAGCACGATGACGTACTGGATCACCTGCACGACATCGTTCGGGATACCGGTGTCGACGAGCATCTTCACCTCGCCGGCCCGGAAAGCGCCGAAGAGCAACCCGGCCAGCACGATGCCGCCCGGTGTGGCCTGCCCGAGCAGGGCCACCGTGATCGCGTCGAAGCCGAGGTTGGCGTCGACGTCACCGGTGATGGCGTGGTTGGAGCCGCCGAGGATCTGCAGGCAGCCGACCAGCCCCATCAGGCCACCGGCCATCAGCATCACGGTGATGTAGCTGCCGGTGACGCTCATGCCGGCGGTTCGGGCCGCGAACTGGTTGGCCCCGACCGCCCGCAGCCGGAAGCCGAGGGTGGAGCGGGTCAGGAGCCACCAGCAGCCCACCGCCGCGACCAGGGCGATCACGATTCCGAGGTTCACCGGCAGCTTCGAGCCGAAGAGCTGCGGCAGCCGGGCGCTGGCGTGCACCGGCCGGGAGATGGCCTGGTTCGACGCGTTGGACTGGAATCCGGAGACGCTCAGCAGGTAGTACAGGAGGTAAAGGGCAATGTAGTTCAGCATGATCGTCGAGATCACCTCGTGGGCGCCGGTGCGAGCCTTCAGCCAACCGGCGAGCCCGCCCCAGAGTGCGCCGCCGATCGTCCCGGCGACCAGTGCGACGATCAGGTGCAGGCCGGTCGGCAAGTGCCACGCGAAGCCGACGTAGCCGGCGCAGATCGCCCCAATGATGAGCTGCCCCTGCCCCCCGATGTTGAAGAGACCGGCCCGGAAGGCCAGGCCGACCGAGAGGCCACCGATGATCAACGGTGCAGCATTGAACAGCGTCGTGGTGATAGGTCCGAAGATGGCCGTTCCACCATTGGAATAGAGCGAATTCGGGTTGAAGATCGACCCTTCGAAGAGGGCGACGTAGCCGCCCGAGATGGCATGCCAGCCATTGGAGAAGGTGTCACCGGGGGCCTGGAAGAAGTATCCGAGCGAGGTGCGGGTCGGCTTGTCGGCCGCAACGATCAGGATGGCCCCGATCACCAGCGCGCAGAGGAAGGCCAGCAGGGTGACCACCCACGGGCTGCCATTGCGGTAGGAGCTCGCCAACCGTCGAACTCGCGAATCCCCTTGCTTCTGCGGCGAGTTCTCGGCCGTAGCTTCATCGACATCGGTTGTCACGCGTGGCCTCCAGATCCTGCCATCAGCAGCCCGATCTCCTCAGCGGTGGCATCGCCGCCGACCTCGCCGGCGATCTTGCCCTGGTACATGACGACGATGCGATCAGCGAGGGCCAGCACTTCGTCGAGTTCGGTGGAGATCAGCACCACGGCCGCTCCGCGGTCGCGTTCGGCGACGATCCGGGCATGGACGAACTCCATCGAGCCGACATCCACTCCCCGGGTCGGTTGGGCGACGATCAACAGCTTCAACGGCCGGGAGAGCTCCCGGGCGATGACGATCTTCTGCTGATTGCCGCCGGAGAGGGTCGAGGCGTAGGCCTGGGTCGAGGAGGTCCGGATATCGAACTCCTCCACGCGAGCCGTCGCGTTGGCCTGCACTTCGCCGAGGTTCAGGGCCGAACGTACGGCGAAGGGTTGCTTGTCATAGAGGTCCAGCACCAGGTTCTCGGCGACGGTGAAGCTGCCGATGAGACCATCGTGTAGCCGGTCCTCAGGGATGTAGCCGACGCCGAGATCGAGGATGTCGTCGATCCTGCGTCCGGCGGTGGCCCGTCCGTCGATCGTGATCTCCCCGTCGGCCAGTGGCGTGAGCCCGACCAGGGCTTGGGTCAGCTCGGTCTGGCCATTTCCCTGCACGCCGGCGATCGCGAAGATCTCGCCGGCGCGCACGGTGAATGAGACATCGTCGACCAGCAGCGTCCCGTCGATGTCGGTGACGCTGACCGCCGAGACGTCCAGCACGGGTTGCTTCGGCCGGGCGACGTCCTTCTCTACGTTGAGCTGGACCGGCCGGCCGACCATCATCGACGCCAGGTCGGCGGCCGAGTCGGTCGGGGCGGCACTGCCGACCACCCGGCCGCGGCGGATGACGGTGATCCGGTCGGCGACGGCACGGACCTCCCGTAGTTTGTGGGTGATGAAGACGATGGACGTGCCGGCGTCGCGCAGCGCGCGCATCACCACCATCAGCTCGTCGGTCTCCTGCGGGGTGAGCACGGCGGTTGGCTCGTCGAGAATGAGCATCTTGGCGTTTCGGGACAATGCCTTGATGATCTCGACCCGCTGCTGCACGCCGACCGGCAGATCGGCGACGAGCGCATCCGGCGGGACCTGAAGGTTGTAGCGCTTCGAGATCTCGGCCACGTCCTTGCGGGCGCGGCGGCGATCGAGGAACCCGATAGCTCTGGTTCGCTCATCGCCGAGCATCACGTTCTCGGCCACCGTGAAGACGGGGATCAGCATGAAATGCTGGTGAACCATGCCGATGCCGGCCGCCATCGCGTCGCCCGGACTCTTGAAACTCACGGGCTGGCCGTCGATGAGGATCTCGCCCTCGTCGGGCTGAGACAGGCCGTAGAGCACGTTCATCAGCGTGCTCTTGCCAGCGCCGTTCTCGCCCAGGAGGGCGTGTATCTCGCCGGCCTCGACGCTGATGTCGATGGAATCGTTGGCTACGAGCGTCCCGAAGCGTTTGGTGATGCCCCGCAGCTCGAGCTTCATCTTCGAACCCCCTGATCAGCGGTGTACGGACGCCGGTGGGCAGGTCGCGGTGAAGCGAACCTGCCCGCCGACGTCCGTCTGCAAATGCCTACTGCTGTGCGGTGATCAGGAGGTCGGCTGGCTCGGCGAGGTGATCTTGATCGTTCCTGCGACGATACCGGCCTTTACCTTATCCAGCTGCGTCTTGAGGTCGGTCGGAACCTTCGAGTCGAAGTCGTGGAAGGGAGCCAGACCGGTGCCGGCGTTCGACAGTGTTCCGATGAAGGAGCCCGACGGGAAGGTGCCACTGGCGGCCGCCCGCACGTACGTCTCCACCGAGCCGCTCAGGCCCTTGGTAACACTGGTCAGGAAGTACTGGCAGTACTGGGCTGCTGACACACAGCCATCGGTGTCAACCCAGATAACCGAGAGCTTGCCCCCGGAGGCCTGGGCCGCAGCACCCGCGCCGAGACCGGAGCCGCCGGCGACCGGGAACACGATGTCGGCGCCCTCCTGCTCGAAGGTCTGGGTGATCTGCTCGCCCTTGTTCTGATCGGTGAAACTACCGGCGAAGGTGCCGCCCTTCTGGTTCGTCTCGTTCCAACCAAGCACCTTGACGCTCTTGCTGTTCTGCGAGTTGTAGTACTGCACGCCCTCCCAGAATCCGTCCATGTAGATCGTCACCGGCGGGATGTTCAGGCCGCCCCAGGTGGCGACGGTGCCGGTCTTCGTCATGCCGGCGGCGAGGTACCCACCGAGGAAACCGCCTTGAGCGGTGTTGAACTGGATGCCGTAGACATTCGGGCCGCTCGAGGCGCTGTCCACCTCGGCGAAGTGGAGGCTCGGATTGGCCGCCGCCACCGCCTTCACGTTGTCGGACATGAGGCCGCCGACCGCGATCGTCGTGTCACAGCCCTTGGCCGCCTCGGCGGTGAGGTTCGGGGTGTAGTCGTTGCTGGTGTTCGAAGGGACGTAGGAGATCTTGATGTTCGGGTTTGCCTTGTTCGCGGCGGTCATTCCGGCCCAGGAAGACTGGTTGAACGACTTGTCGTCGACGCCGCCGGTGTCGAGCACCATGCAGGCGTTGAGAGCCTTACCGGCCGCACTGGCGCCCGAAGTGGTCGTCGAGGTCGAGCTCTTTGCCTTGCTTCCACAGGCAGTCAGGGCCAGGCTGACAGCAAGGCCCCCGATCATCAGTGCTGCTACGCGCGATTGGCGCAATGTAATCATTCCCTTCGATTGGTGTCCGCAGTCGGAGTCGGATGACGCTCACGTCGGTCGAGCGCTGGCTATCCGGCCTCACCCATGACATCCGAATCTAACCGCGTGCACACGGACATAGGAGCAGTATGTACGACGCCGGACGCCGGTAGGGGAACTTCAGATATCAGATGCGTATCGTTCTAACCTGCGGATTTCGTTGTCATCGGGCTCGGCGAGCCCGCGTTCTGGCCGGTCTGTACGAGAACGTCTCAGTTTGCCTCGCCCAACAACGGTGAGCCGTGGCCCGCGGGGCAGAGACGGATGGGAGACTGCAGCGGACTCCATGCAGCGCCGCCGTGTGCTCGTTTCTTCGCTAAGAATTCTGGCTCTCTGCACTGGCAGCACTGACAGTCCGACGAACAGAGGAGATTCTGATGTCTGACAACATCGACTGGCCCCAGTTGCGTCGCGCTGCGCTGGAGGCGATGGGCAACGCCTATGCCCCCTACTCCCAGTTCCCGGTGGGTGCCGCGGCGCTGGTCGACGACGGACGGATCGTGGTCGGCTGCAACGTCGAGAACGCCTCCTACGGCGTGGGTCTCTGCGCCGAGTGCGGGCTCATCTCCGCACTTCACGCTACCGGGGGCGGCAGCCTTATCGCCTTCGCCTGCGTGGACCTGCACGGTGAGGTGCTGATGCCGTGCGGCCGCTGCCGGCAGTTGCTCTGGGAGCACGGCGGCCCGGACATGCTCGTTGACACGGTGCTGGGCGCCCGTCCGATGACCGATCTGCTGCCCCTGGCCTTCGGTCCGGCCGATCTAGGGTGAGCTGGTGACCCAGAGCCGCATCGAGCCCTTCGACGCCGTCAGCGTCATCCGGACCAAGCGCGACCGGGGACGCATCCCGGACCCGGAGATCGACTGGGTGATCGACGCCTACACCCGCGGCGTGGTGGCCGACGAGCAGATGTCGGCGCTGGCGATGGCGATCCTGCTCAACGGCATGGAGCGCGACGAGCTGGCCCGCTGGACGGCGGCGATGATCAACTCCGGTCAGCGGCTGGACCTCTCGGCCGTCGACCGCCCCACCACCGACAAGCACTCCACCGGCGGGGTGGGGGACAAGATCACCCTGCCGCTGGCTCCGCTGGTCGCCGCCTGCGGTGCGGCCGTTCCACAGCTCTCCGGACGGGGTCTCGGGCACACCGGCGGGACGCTGGACAAGCTGGAGGCGATCCCGGGGTGGCGGGCCCAGCTGAGCAACGACGAGTTCGTCGCCCAGCTCAACCGCGTCGGCGCCGTGGTCTGCGCGGCCGGCGACGAGCTGGCCCCGGCCGACCGGAAGCTCTACGCCCTGCGTGATGTCACCGCCACGGTGGAGGCGATCCCGCTGATCAGCAGCTCGATCATGAGCAAGAAGATCGCCGAGGGGGCGCAGTCGCTGGTGCTGGACGTGAAGGTCGGCAGTGGCGCGTTCATGAAGACGGCCGAGGACGCCGCCGAACTGGCCCGCACCATGGTCGACCTCGGCACCGCCCACGGGACCAAGACGGTGGCCCTGCTGACCGACATGTCCACGCCCCTCGGGCTCACGGCCGGCAACGGGCTGGAGGTAGCCGAGTCGGTGGAGGTGCTGGCCGGCGGTGGCCCGGCCGACGTCGTCGAGCTGACCCTGGCGCTGGCCCGGGAGATGCTCGCCGGGGTTGGCCTGGACGGCATCGACCCGGCCGATGCGCTGGCCGACGGGCGGGCCATGGACGTCTGGCGAGCCATGATCCGGGCCCAGGGTGGCGATCCGGAGGCAGCGCTGCCGGTGGCCCGGCACAAGCATGTGGTCACCGCTCCCGCGAGTGGCACGCTGACCCGGCTGGATGCCTACGGCGTCGGCGTCGCGGCCTGGCGCCTCGGGGCCGGGCGGGCTCGCAAGGAGGATCCCGTCTCGCCCGGGGCGGGAGTGGTGCTGCTGGCCAAGCCCGGCGCGGTGCTGCAGGCAGGGCAGCCGCTGTTGGAGCTGCACAGCGACGACGAGTCGCGCTTCGCCCGCGCCGAGGAGGCCCTGGTCGGCGCCATCGACATCGGCTCGGAGGCGGACGGCGTCTCAGCGAACCCGCTGATCATCCAGCGAATCGGTTAGCAACTACTGCTGAACCAGCCGGCGTCCGGACGGGGTCAGGGCGCCGATGGCCAACCCGAGTAGAGCACCGATGACTGCAGCCGGAAGGCCGATCTCAAAGACGGCGAAGACGGCCGTCGGCGGGTAGACGACGAGCCCGACGATCAGCCCGACGACGCCTCCGACGACACCGAACCAGAGCGCGCCGACGACGGCGAAGCGGGTCGGTCTCGGGAGCGCGGCCAGCATGACGCGAAGATTCTTCACACCTGCAGTATGAACTTCCAACCCCGTCTCGCGATAGCGTGGCGACCATGACTGAGATGGCTGCCCGTACCGACCTGGCTCAGCTCGCCGGCCCGTCCGGAGACCCGGAGAGGCTGGCCGACTTCGTTCGACGGGCCCCCAAGGTGCTGCTGCACGATCACCTCGACGGAGGCCTGCGCCCGCGCACGATCGTCGAACTGGCCGCGGAGGACGGGTACGGCGACCTGCCGACGGATGACGCCGACCGGCTGGCCGAGTGGTTCCGGGAGGCCGCCGACTCAGGTTCTCTGGAGCGCTACCTGGAGACCTTCGCCCACACAGTCGGCGTCATGCAGACCCGGCACGGGCTGATCCGGGTGGCCCGGGAGGCGGCGGAGGACCTGGCCGACGACGGGGTCGTCTACGCCGAGATCCGCTGGGCCCCCGAGCAGCACACCGAGGCCGGCCTCTCGCTGACCGAGGTGGTCGACGCGGTGCTGGAGGGGTTCCGGCAGGGTGAGGCGAACGCGGCGGCCCGCGGGCATCGGATTCGCGTTGGTGCCCTGGTCACGGCGATGCGCCACGCCGCCCGTTCGCGGGAGATCGCCGAACTGGCCGTCCTCTACCGCGACCGCGGGGTGGTCGGCTTCGATATTGCCGGCGCCGAGGCTGGCTACCCGCCGACCCGGCATCTGGACGCCTTCGAATACCTGCGGCGCGAGAATGCGCACTTCACCATCCACGCCGGCGAGGCGTTCGGGCTCCCCTCCATCTGGGAGGCGATCCAGTGGTGTGGCACCGACCGCCTCGGCCACGGCGTCCGGATCGTCGACGACATTCAGACGCCGGCCGACGACCCCGAGTTGGCCGGCCCGCAGCTGGGGCTGCTGGCCCAGTACGTCCGCGACAAGCGCATTCCGCTGGAGATGTGCCCCTCCTCGAACGTGCAGACCGGCGCTGCGGCCTCGATCGCCGAGCACCCGATCGGGCTGCTGCGCCGCCTGCACTTCCGCGTCACCGTGAACACCGACAACCGGCTGATGAGTGCCACTTCGATGTCGCGGGAGATGCGGCAGCTCGTCGAGGCCTTCGGCTACGGCCTCGACGACCTGCAGTGGTTCACCGTCAACGCGATGAAGTCGGCCTTCGTCTCCTTCGACGAGCGGCTGGCGATCATCAATGACGTCATCAAGCCCGGCTACGCCGCGCTGAAGCAGGAGCTCCTCTGAGCCGTGGCCTCAGGCCGTTGCGGCCTCTGTTGCCGCGTCGATCTCCTTCTCCAGCGCCTTCTCATCAGCCCGCAGCTGCTTCTTGGTGATCTTGCTGGCGTGCTTGATGGCGGCGTCGACGTGGGCCTCGATGTCGGTGGCCGCGGCCACGACCAGCCCGCTCTGACCCTCGTCCAGCAGCTCGCCGAGTTCCTTCAGGTCAGACCGGCTCATGCCGGCCACCACGTGCCCGGCGATCGCGCCCAGGCCGGCTCCGGCGGCACCCCCGACGAGCAGGCCGGCCCCCAGCGCGACGGCCGGGAAGACCGCCACCAGGGCGCCGCCGACCAGGCCGATACCGAGGCCGCCCCAACCACCCTGGCGCGTCGGCTGCTCGTGCTTCTTGACGATCTTCACTTTGCCGTCTTCGTGACGGGTGACCACGGCGGCGTCGTAGGTGTCGATGATTCCGGACTTGGAGTAGACCTCGTGGACGGCGTCGTAGTCAGCGATGGCCGCCTCTTCGGTGTCGTAGGTCGCGGCGAAGAGGACGAAGGTGTCAAAGGCCATGGGAGTTTCTCCTACTCTGATTTGTGAAGCATTCGCCTCCCATACAAGCGCGTCGCGTCGCACGGACGTCATCCGGTGAGCATGAAAACCGAAGCCGTCGCGGCTGTGTTACGAGCTGGCGTTCAGCTCCAACTGGCGCGTCGGGGCGGGGAGGATGGGATCGTCGTCGACCATCCGCCGGGCCAGCTCGCCGAGCGCGGTCTTCAGCTGCTGGTCATCGCCCGCGCCCCAGTCGTTCAGTTCGCTGGCCAGCCACTCCCGCATCGCGGCGAGGAGCTTCTCCAGTTCCACCTCACCGGACTCAGTAACGTGCAGATCGTCAAAGCCGCCGGCGAGGTAGCCCGCGGTCTCGGCGTTCTGGAAGGCCGGCTCGAGCACCGGCGCCGGCACCCGGATGCGCTCGGCGATGGACTCCAGGCCGGTGTCCGCCCCCAGACTCTCCCGGACGTGCACCTGCCCGACGCACCAGGCGTTGGCGATGTCCAGTTCGGTGTCGGAGGCGCGGTGCAGCGCGGGCAACTTCCGCCTCCCCTGGCTGCGCAGCAGCCGCGCGATGGCGACCTGCAGCTGGTGGCTGTTGTCCGAGGACTCCGGCATCCCGAAGCCGCCGCCGACGTCCCGGGCGCCGGCCTTGGCCGAGTCGCGCAGCGGCACCTCCTTGAGGAAGAGGGCCAGCACGAAGGCGGCCAGGGCCACCGGCACCGCCCAGAGGAAGACCACATGAATGGCGTGGGCGTAGGCGTCGATGATCGGGGCGACCTGGTCGGCCGGATGGGCATGGAGCTGATCGGGGGTGGTGGCGGTCGCTGGGAGCACCCTCGCCTCGGCGAAGGCCGACGGCAGCGAGGACTTCAGCACGTTCGCGTAGATGGTCCCGAAGATCGCCGCGCCGAAGGAGCTGCCCAGGGTGCGGAAGAACGTCACGGCTGAGGTGGCGACCCCCAGATCGCGATAATGTGCCGTGTTCTGCACGATGATCGTCAGGACCTGCATGCAGAGACCGATGCCGGCCCCCAGCACCAGCATGTACAGCGACATCACCAGCCAGCCGGTGCTCGCGTTCATCGTCGATAACAGGTAGAGCCCCAGCCCCATCACCAGGGTGCCGCTGATCGGGAAGATCCGATACTTACCGGTGCGCCCCACGATGGTGCCCGAGATCAGCGACGTCACCAGCAGGCCGATCACCAGTGGGAGCGTCCGAACCCCGGACTCGGTGGCCGAAACCCCTTGCACATACTGCAGATACGTCGGCAGGAAGGTCATCGCGCCGAGCATCGCGAAGCCCACGATGAAGGCCAGGACGACGCTGACACTGAAGACCTCACCGCGGAAGAGGCGCAGCGGCATGATCGGATCCAATGCCCGCGACTCGACCCAGACGAAGATGGCCAGCGAGATCGCCGAACCCACGAAGAGCCCGATAATCACAGGTGATCCCCACGGATACTGGGTGCCGCCGTAGCTCAGGGCCAGTGTTAGCCCAGACGCCCCGAGGGCGACGAAGACGATCCCCAGGTAGTCGATGTTCGGGCGGCCGGAGGCCCGGACGTTGGGGAGCGTGGCGCTGGCCATGATGATGACCAGGACACCGATCGGCAGGTTGATGTAGAAGACCCAGCGCCAGCTCAGGTGATCGGTGAAGAACCCGCCCAGGAGTGGCCCGAGTACGGTCGCCACGCCGAAGACGGCACCCAACGCCCCCTGGTATTTGCCCCGTTCCCGCAGCGGGATTACGTCGGCGATGAGCGCGGTTGCGGTGACGGCCAGGCCTCCGGCCCCGATCCCCTGCACGGCTCGCCAGGCGATCAGCCAGCCCATGCTGTTGGCGAAGCCGCAGGCGCCCGAGGCGATGACGAAGATGGCCGCCGAGAGTTGGAAGATGAATTTGCGCCCGAAGAGATCGCCGAACTTACCGGCCAGCACCGTCGCGATGGTGTCGGCCAACAGGTACGCCGAGACGACCCAGGAGAGGTGTTCGGCGCCGCCGAGGTCGCCGGTGATGGTCGGCAGCGCGGTGGAGACGATCGTCTGATCCAGCGCCGACATCAGCATGCCGAGAACCACGGTGGCGAAGACGACGTTCATCTGCCGTCGACTCACGGTCGGTGCCGCTGGTGCTGGTTCAGTGGCGACCGCGATCGACATGCCCGCTCCTCTGCTGCCCGCTATGCAGGAATTCCTCACCCCAGCTAACGACAGCGGGGAGCTTTTGTACAGGTTCGATCAGCATGAGGCGGGACGAATAGACCGGGCGCATCCGGCGGGCAATGACGCCGGATGCGCCTGTCGTCAGGGCCTAGCTAGGAGCAGATTGTGCTTCCGTTGTCGGCGTACTGCGGGCCGCCCCCAACGAGGGTTCCGTCGCTGAAGCGGATAGTTATATGGGCGTTGGAGATATAGACAGCTCCGGGCAGGGTGTGGCACGGGTTGACGGGAGGAGTTTCCGCGAAAAGGTTGCCACTCTGGACGTTGAGACTGGTGGACGTCAGGACACCGTTGTACGTGCCGAGGTTCAGTGGGTCGACCTGTAGATGGATGTTTGAAGCGGTGGGCTCCATATAGACGAATCCGCGCAAGTTGCCACTGGTGTGGAGCCCGTAATCGAAGCCCCAAAACACGTCCACCGACTGTCCGTTGTAGCTGATCCGATATTCGCAGTAGTGGGTGTCCGTTGTGCCCGGTGGTGTTCCGTCTGTGCTGCGACCGAGTGTGACGGGGCCGGGGCCTGCGATCCCTCGACTGGTCGCAGGGTAATCCCTGGTCAGTACCGGATATGGGCACTGCCCAGGCGGGTCGGCTTGGGCTGCCGTCGGCACCGCGATCATTCCGACCAGCAGCACCGTTGTGGCTAGGACAACTTTCAGCATTCGTTTGCGTCTCATTCTGCCGCGCCTCCCCTTGATCGAAAAATCCTACTGATCAGTAGGTACTCCCTACTAGACCACACGGGATAGCCAGCGGGAATGGGCGATCTGTGGGCGCGCACCACTAAGCACCTCATCCGCAACTGAGGACGTACCTGGCCTTCGATGAGCAGATGCGGCGTGCTCTTGTACAGGTTCAATCAGCGACGTGGGGACGGATTGACCGGGCGCATCCGGCGGGCAATGACGCCGGATGCGCCCTTCGTCAGGGCTAGCTAGGAGCAGATTGTGCTTCCGTTGTCGGCGTACTGCGGGTTTGCCGTGAGCAGCGTGCCGTCGCTGAAGCGGATCGACACGTGGGCGTTGGAAATGTAGACCGCTCCGGGCAGGGTGTGGCACGGGTTGACGGGAGGAGTCTCAGCGAAAAGAGTGCCACTCTGGACGTTGAGGCTGGTGGATGTCAGGACACCGTTGTTCGTGCCGAGGTTCAGCGGGGCGACCTGCAGATGGACGCCAACGGTGCCGGCGGCGGGTGAAATCCACGCGAACGCCCGCAGGTTGCCGGAGGTCCCGTACCCGTAGTCGAAACCCCAAACGACATTCACAATTTCCGCCTGCGACGTGGCCGACGACTTGTACCCGACAGAGTATGTGCAGAAGTGGCTGTCTGTAGTGCCCGGTGGTGTACCACCCCGACCGGAACCGATTGAGTCTGCAGTGGGTAGGCCTATACCAGTGGAATTTGCATAGGCGATGGTGATGCCGGGATCTGGGCAGACCCCAGGCGTTGCGGCTTGGGCCGCGGTCGGCACCGCGAGCATTCCGACCAGCAGCACTGTTGCGGCTAGTACGACTTTCAGCATTCGTTTGCGTCCCATTCTGACGCGCCTCCCTTAGTAGAGGAAATCTACTGGCCAGTAGATTTCCTCTACTAGAACACAGCGGTTCGCCAAAGGGGAATACCTAAGACGTTCGCGCCAATTGTTAGGTGCGTCATCGGTGTCTGCGGACGTAGGGTCTCCTCATGGATTCTGCGGTCGTGCCCGCCGCGCCGCCGGCCGCCAGCATCGCTGACGTGATTGCCCGCCTGCAGGCGATCGACGCCGCGCTGCCCCCGCAGGACGGGGTGGCCTGCTTCAACCGCATGTACCTCAGCGTCACCCAGGGCGTCGGCGAGCAGGTTGCCCAGGGTTTCTATGCTGATCCGGCATTCGTCGAGCACCTGGACGTCGTCTTCGCCAACCTCTACTTCGAGGCCATCGACGCCATGGGGCAGCCGAGTGACCAGTGGCCGGTGGCCTGGCGACCGCTGCTGGAGACCCGGACGAGTTCCGGGATCGAGCCGATCCAGTACGCGCTGGCCGGGATGAACGCGCACATCAACCATGACCTGGCCTTGGCCGTGGTGCAGGCCTGCGGTGACCTCGGCACGGCTCCAGGCGACGGTAGCCACCACGCCGACTACCAGAAGGTCGACCAGTTACTCGATGCCTCCGAGCAGGCGGTGCGTCAGTCGTTCGAGCCGGCCGACGTGGCCGCGGCCGACCGCCATGTGCAGGCCGTCCTCACCCTGGTCTGCAACTGGAATATCAACGCCGCCCGCGAGGGGGCCTGGAACACCGCCCTCGGACTCTGGGACGTACGCGACTTCAAACCCGCCTCCAAGCTCATCACCGACGCGCTCGCCCATACGGTGGCGATGGCCAGTCGAGGGCTGCTGATCGCGGTCTGAGCGCTAGCCGTCCAGGACGAGTTCAGCCAGCAGCCCGCGGTGGTCGGAGCCGGGTAGCGCGACGGTCTTCACCGACGTCGGCTCGGCGTTGTGCAGCAGCACGTGATCGAGAGTCAGCAGCGGCGGGAAGAAGCGATCGGTCGGGTAGGTCGTCCGCCACCCATCGCCGGTCCGCTCGGCCGCGTCGGAGTAGCTCGGCTTCATCAACTGGCGGAATTGGCGGTTCGTCCAGGTGGCGTTGAAGTCACCGCCGACGATCACCGTGCGATGCGTTCGCGCCTCCTCGGCGAGCAGCCCGTGAAGTCTGCGGGTCTCACTGGCCCAGATGGAGGCGTCATAGGGCCACGGCGGGAGCAGGTGCACGCCCCAGACCATCACGTCATCGGCACCGGGGACGGCGACGCGGGCCGAGAGGAGTTCGAAGGTGAAGTCGTCATGGCGGGTCTGGTCGGCGAGTGGGTAGCGACTCCAGATTCCAGTCCCAGCACCCCCCGGAAAGGGGCCGGTCAATCGATAGGGGAGCAGCGAGTCCAGACCGGCGTCGGTGAGGCCGGTGAGTGCGGCCGACGTCAGTTCCTCAACCGTCAGGACGTCGACCCGGTGGCGACGGACAAGTTCGGTGAGTGCGGCCGGGTCGGCGGCTCCGATCTTGAGATTCGCCTGCAGTACAACGAGTTTCGTCCCCTCGCGGGTCGCCGGCGATCCCACGATGAGGGGTAGCTGCCAGGTCAGGGTCCCGATCACAGCGAGGACCGCTACGCCGACTCCGATCCAGTTCTGTTGCAGGGCGAGCAGCGCGCCGCCGACCACCGCGGCCAGTCCCAGATAACCGGCGAAGGCAGCCAGCACAATGACCGGCTGCCAGCTGATGCTCACCGCCGGCAGCAGCACGCCGAGCAGCCCGATCCCTACGCCGATCCAACCCGCCACTGTGCCCGCGAATGACCACCACCGGGTCGGCTCGGCCGTTGACGACGCGGCGTCGTCGGCCACTCAGATCAGCCCGTAGCGCTGCTTGGCCTGCAGCACCAGTAGCGCCGCCGCGTCGACCTGAGCCCTGAACGCCGGGTTGCTGGCGGCCCGGGCCAGCACGGCCGAGGTCATCTCGGTTGCGATGCCGGGGTCGACGCTGAGCACCATGTCTCCGCCGGCCGCGATGAAGCGCACGGCGCGCTCGCCCGCCGGCACCGATGCCACCTGCTGCGCTGCCCCCAAGTCGTCACTGATGACAACCCCTTTGAAACCAAGCTGATTACGGAGCAGGCCGGCGATGATCGCGCGTGAGAAGGCGGCCGGATTGGCCGGGTCGATGCGGCTGTAGATAGCGGTCGACATCATCACGAAGGCGCTGCCGGCGTCGATGCCAGCCTTGAAGGGTGCGAGGTACGGGTCGGTGCTGGTGGTCACCGAGTCGGTGACGCCGGCGGTGGTGTCGGTGTTGCCGGTGACCCGTCCAAGTCCGGGGAAGTGCTTGATGCTGGTGGCGACCGCGGCGGCCTGGTAGCCCTTGATGACGGCGACGCCGTGGGTGGCGACGGTGGCCGGGGTGTAGCCGAACTGCCGGTCCAGCTGCCCGATCGGGGGGTTGTTCTGGGCCGCCGCTGCGCTCGGTACGGTGTCCAGCACCGGCGCGAGGTTGAAGTTCACCCCCGCCGCTTTCAGCGGATGACCCCAGTCGGTGGCGTCGTTCATCAGCGTGGCCGGGTCGATCTGCCCCTGCTCCAGGCCGCTGGGCATGGTGACGAAACCCGGTCCGGTCAGCCGCTGAACCTCGCCGCCCTCCTGATCAGTGGAGACGAAGAGGCGCACCGAACCGGCAGCGTTCTGCAGCGTGTTCACCACGGCCAGCGTCTGCTGGACGCTGAGCGTGCTGGTGCCGTCGAGGATCACCGAACCGACGTGGCTGCTGCGAATCGCGGCGAGCGTCTGGGCGTCGGCGTGGGTTGACGAGGTGCCGATCATGAACAACTGCCCGACCCGCTGGGCCTCCGTCATCCCGGCCAGGGTGCGCGATGCGTTGCTGGGCGCCGGCGTGGGTACAGCGCTTGGAGTCGCCGTCGGTGTGACGGTCGGCGAGACGGCCGGGGAGGCGCTCGGCGTGACCGCCGCCGTAGAGGTGACCGGCGCCGGCTTGGCCGGGCTTGAACCACACCCGGCCGCGGCGGCCAGCAGCACGGCGGCGCACGCAATGGTGAGCCCGCGCTTCATCCTTCGCATCTCCAGTGCGCCAGCGCCGCCGGCCTGACTTCGGCTAGTCCTGCAGCTGCAGGCAGGCCTGAACCAGCGCGACGATGCGCTGCCAGTTCTCGTCCTCGATCGGCTCCTCGACGTCAGCGGTGTCGACCTCGCAGTAGTCCGCAAGTTCCAGCAGCAGCTGCTCCCCGCGCGGCGATGGCTTGGTGAGATCGAAGGTGGCGTTGTTGGCGGGGAGGAAGAGCTGCGCGTCCTCGGCCGGGTTGGTGTCCTCCAGATCCTCCCAACGCTCCAAGTGCTCCAGGCCGTGCTCGGTGGCCCGGCGGGTGTAGCGGCCGAGCTCGGCCGGCCCGGAGCTAACGGCGATGTCGTCGCCGTTGACCAGGAAGACCACCTCGTCGCCCGGCAGTTCCCCGCGAATCGTCAGGTAGCTGGCGTCGCCGATGACGATCTCGATCGGTTCGGCGCCGACGCGCTCCCAGAACGTCTCCGACTCCAGGTTGCTGTTCTCCTCGGAGAAGTCGCCGACCCACTTCAACCAGGAGTCGACGCGCTTGATCGCCCGCTCCCAGCTGTCGGTGATGGTCTTGCCGAGGGCGCTCCACTCCTTCTTGCCGTCACGCCCCTGGTAGCTCACCTCGTCGCTGACCAGATACTCGTACTCCGGGGTGTTGTCGACCAGCGCGCGCAGGCTCCCGTCATCGCAGCAGTCGGCGATGCGGCTCACCATGTCCACCACGTTGGCCAGGGCCGAGACGCTCACCGGATCGGGCTCGGCGGCGGCCCACTCGTAGACCGCGTCCAGGTCGTAGGCGTCGTCGCCGCCCGGACGGAGCTGATCGGGTGTGAGCTGCTGGACGCGCCCCCACGCCGGGTGGTCGGAGAGGTCGTTCTCGTCGCCGCCGGCGATGAAGTCGGCCAGCTCCCGGGCGTTGGGGTAGAGCAGGATCTTCTGCCCGTCGCCGAGGAAGCCCTGCCACTCCTCCTCGTCTTCGTCCTCCCAAGGCGGGGCCCAGAGGGTGAGCCCGGTCTTGCCGTTGATCGTGAGAGTGATGGGGATGATCGATGCATCCAGAGCACTTGCCATGGCCCGAACTTACCGTGCACCGTTGAGAACTAGAGTGCGAGGATGCAGACTCTCGTCGTTGAGCACCCGATCGTCGCCACCCGGCTGGCCGTCATGCGCGATGAACGCAGCAGCAATTCCGAGTTTCGCAACGCCCTGCGCGAGCTGGCCACCCTCCTCGTCTACGAGGCGACCCGTGAGCTGGCCATCACCGAGGTCCAGATCCAGACGCCGGTGGCCCCGACCCTCGGGGCCACCCTGGCCACCCCGCCGCTGCTGGTGCCGGTGCTGCGGGCCGGGCTGGGCATGGCCGAGGCGGCCTTCAATCTCCTGCCCGAGTCGCAGATGGGCTTCGTCGGGCTGGCCCGCAATGAAGAGACGCATGACCCCGAGGCGTACATGGCCTCGCTGCCGGATTCGTTGGCCGGGCGTCCGGTGATCGTCCTGGACCCGATGGTGGCCACCGGCGGTTCACTGCTGCACTGCATCAACCTGCTCGTCTCGCGCGGGGCCGAGGACATCACCATTGTCGCCGCCCTGGCCGCTCCGGAGGGGGTGCAGCGCCTGGCCGACAGCGGCCTGCCGATCCGGCTGGTGGTGGCCAGCATCGACGAGCGACTCAACGACGACGCCTACATCGTCCCGGGTCTCGGCGACGCCGGTGACCGGCAGTTCGGCCCCCGCTGACGGAGCTGCTGACGCACTTGACGCCCTGGCGCTCGTTGAGGCGTCGGGCTGACGCAGCGTCGGGTTCTGGGCACTCGCTGCGATTCGTTCACATGATTTGCGAAGGTCGTCGGGCAGACTGAAAACGGCGAAACACGTCGAACTGGTCTGTCCTGGAGGACGACAAGTCATGAACAGAGAGATCAAGAGTTACCTCGCCGAGTTCATCGGCACCGCGATCCTCGTCATCGGTGGTGTGGGGACCGCCGTCATCTCCGGCAGTGTCGTCGGCAACCTCGGTGTCGCCTTCGCATTCGGGCTGACGCTGCTCTTCCTGGTCTACGCGATCGGCCCGATCTCCGGCTGCCACGTAAACCCGGCGGTCACGATCGGCCTGCTGGTCACCGGCAAGATCAATGTCCGGGATGCGATCGCCTACATCATCGCCCAGGTCGCCGGCGGGATCGTCGGGGCGCTGATCGTGCTCGGCATCGCCGAAGGGCGTCCGGGCTACATCCGCAGCATCAAAGGCCTCGGCCAGAACGGCTACGGCGTCCACAGCCCGGCGAACTACAACCTGGGATCAGGCTTCGTCACTGAGGTCGTGATGACGTTCCTGCTCGTCTTCGTCGTACTGGCCGCCACCGACCGTATCGGTACTTCGGCTCTGGCCGGGCTGGCGATCGGCCTCACCCTCACCGTGATCCACCTGGTCAGCATTCCGGTCACGAATACCTCGGTGAACCCGGCGCGCAGCATCGGCCCGGCCCTCTTCGCCGGCAACGGAGCCATCGGGCAACTCTGGTTGTTCATCGTGGCCCCGATAATCGGCGGCGTCATCGGCGCCGGTGTGTACCGCGGGATCTGGGGCCCGGGTGTGGCGCTCGGCGAACCGGCGCTGGACGTGCCGACGGAGCGTTGAGCTCACCGTCACTCGCTCCGTCCGTGTCGGCCTGCCGTCCGCGTGAGAGGCTTGCAGTAGCCCACCGCTAAGGAGAATTCTTCGTGGTTGCCGCAGCCCTCTCGCCGCAGGCGCGCGCCGAGGCACTGGTCGCAATGAGCGCCGCTGAACTCGACGTGCTGGTCATCGGCGGTGGTGTGGTCGGATGCGGGGCCGCCCTGGACGCGGTCACCCGGGGTCTGGCCACGGCGATGGTTGAGCAGCGGGACTGGGCCAGTGGCACCTCGAGTCGCTCCAGCAAGCTGATCCACGGCGGCCTGCGCTACCTGGAGATGCTGGACTTCGGTTTGGTGCGCGAGGCGCTGCGGGAGCGCGGCCTGCTGCTGCAGCGGATCGCGCCCCACCTGGTGCGTCCGGTGCCCTTCCTGTACCCGCTGGCCCACCGGGGCTGGGAGCGCCCCTACGTCGGTGCCGGGGTGCTCCTCTACGACGCGATGAGTACCGCCGGTGGCGCGTCCCGCGGGCTGCCGCACCACCGGCACATGACGAAACGACGCGCGCTGCGGGAGGCTCCCTGCCTTCGGCCGGACTCGCTCGTCGGGGCCGTGCAGTACTACGACGCCCAGGTCGACGACGCTCGCCACACCATGATGCTGGCCCGTACGGCCGCCTCCTTCGGAGCCCACGTCGCCAATAGAACCCGGGTGATCGGCCTGCTCCGTGAGGGCGAGCGGGTCACCGGGGCCCGGGTCGTCGACTCCGAGACCGGCACCGAACTGGAGGTTCGGGCCCGTCAGGTCATCAACGCCACCGGCGTCTGGACGGACGAGACGCAGGCGCTGGCCGACAGCCGCGGGCAGTTCCACGTGCGTGCGTCAAAGGGCATTCACTTGGTGGTGCCGCGGGATCGGCTGCAGTCCTCGACCGGGCTCATCCTGCGCACCGAGAAGAGCGTCCTCTTCGTGATCCCCTGGGGTCGGCACTGGATCATCGGCACGACCGACACCGACTGGTCGCTGGAGAAGGCCCACCCGGCGGCCACCGCCCGCGACATCGACTACCTCCTCGAACACGTCAACTCGGTCCTCACCTCGCCGCTGTCGCGGGAGGATGTCGAGGGCGTCTACGCCGGGCTGCGCCCGCTGCTGTCGGGGGAGTCGGAGTCGACCTCGAAACTCTCCCGCGAGCACGTCGTCGGGCATCCGGTGCCCGGGCTGGTGGTGGTGGCCGGTGGGAAGTACACGACCTACCGGGTGATGGCGGCCGATGCCGTCGACGAGGCAGCTCGTGGCATGGACCGGCAGGTCGCCGATTCGGTGACGGCGCAGACCCCGCTCGTCGGGGCAGACGGGTTCGCCGCACTCACCAACCAGCGACGCGCGCTGGCAAAATCCTCGGGCCTGCACGTGGCCCGCATCGACCACCTGCTCAACCGCTACGGATCGCTGATATTCGAAATTCTTGCGCTGATTGCTGATGATTCTTCGCTGGCCGAGCCGCTGCCCGGGGCGGACGACTACCTGCGGGCCGAGGTCGTCTACGCCGTCACCCACGAGGGTGCCCGGCATCTGGAGGACGTGCTGGCCCGGCGCACCCGGATCTCGATCGAAGCCTGGGACCGCGGCCTGCGCTCGGCTCAGACGGCGGCCGATCTGATGGCCGGCCCGCTCGGCTGGTCAGCCGCCCAGACGGCCAGCGAGGTCGCCCACTACGAGGCGCGGGTTCAGGCCGAGCGTGACTCTCAGGATCAGCCCGACGACAAGGCGGCCGAGGCGGCCCGGCTCGAGGTACCCGATATCGTCGCCTGAGCACTGATGGTGTTCCAGCGCTCACTCAATTTGACTTACTCGTGCGTCGGGGCAACTCTGGAAGCGGATCCCCCGTCCGAAATCGACGCTCTCGCCTCGGCCGGGTTCCCGGCTGTCTAGCCGAATCTGCGGTGCCGTCCCCAGACGCATCCATGCACCCGTCGTCGACTCTTAAGGCTAGGTATGTCCCCGGTACGAATTCCGCTGCCCTCCGGCATGTCTGCACGAGGTCGCCGTCGCGCGACCGGCCTGCTGGCCGTGACGGTCGGGTGCGCCAGCCTGCTGATGGCGCTGGCCCAGGCCCCGAATGCCAAGGCCACCGTTCCGGGTGTGCTGAGCATGGGCTCGACGCTCGTCGCCGGCCAGAGCATCACGTCGGCCTCGGGGACGTACACCCTCATCATGCAAGGTGACGGGAACTTCGTTCAGTACGGTCCGCACGGCGCCCGCTGGCAGTCGTCGACCAGCGGACACCCCGGCGCGCGACTGGTCTTCCAGACCGACGGCAATATCGTCATCTACTCGACGGCCAACCGACCGCTCTGGTACACGTCGACGAACCGGGCTCCGATCGCCGCTCGCCTGGTGATGCAGGACGACGGCAACGAAGTGGCCTACAGCGCCGGCGGCGCCCCCCGCTGGCAGTCAGGCACCCTTGCCCCGCCGCCGAACGCCGGGCCCTTCAGGGCCGGCAACTACGTGGCCCAGATGCAGGGGGACGGGAATTTCGTCGTCACCTATCAACGCTCCGGCAGCAGTGACGTCATCTTCCAGTCGGGTACCGGTGGGCACCCGAACGCGTACCTGGCCATGCAGGGCGATGGAAACCTGGTCATCTACGACGGAAAGCGCCCCCTCTTCTCGACGCGCACCTCAGGAAACCCGGGGGCCCACCCGGTCATGCTGACGAACGGCAACTTCGCGATCTACTCGGCGGCGAACCAGCAGCTGTACTCAACCGGATCGTCGGTGCTCACCGCGGGAATCCAGCCGCCGCCAGACTCCCGCTTCACCCTCACCTGGGCCCATGCACTCGGTGACGCCGGACCGGTGGCCCTCGGCTCACCCGGCGTCGGGACTCTCGATGCGTCCGGCCCGTCGGTGATCACCGGCTCGCGGTCGGGGACGCTCTACGCATTTCACACCGGCGACGGCTCCCGGGTGGCGGGGTGGCCGGTGGCCACCGGCGCGGCCGTGGACTCGACTCCGTCGGTCTCCGGCAGCGGTTCCGCCGCCAAGATCTTCGTCGGGCTGGGCACCTCCGCCGCCCCGACGGTCGGCGGCATCCGCTCCTACACGGCCAACGGCGCGGTCCGGTGGTCTCGGGGCATGGCGGCCAAGCCGACGGGCGCCGGGACCTCCGGGGTCCAGGGATCAGTCGGGCTCGGATCCCTTCAGTCGGGACTGGACGCGGTCGCTGGTTCGATGAACCAGGAGCAGTACGCGGTGAACGGTGACACCGGGGCCAACCTGCGAGGATTCCCTTGGTTCGAGGCGGATTCCAACTTCTCCACGCCGTCGATCGCCTACATTTCCGGCGTGCCGTACATCATCGAGGGCGGGGATTCGACGGCTGGTTTGGCCTTCGGCACCCAGTACCCGTCAGGCGGGCACATCCGCATCCTCGCGGCGAGCGGCAACGGCGGCAACGCCAGCCGCCCTGGCGGTGGGCTGCGCTGTGCCTATGACAGCGACCAAGTCGTGCAGGCGTCTCCGACGATCGGAAACGTGCTCTCGGGCGGCCGGATGGGCATCTTCATCGGCACCGGAACCTTCTACCCCGGGCGCCGGGACACCAATTCCGTACTCGCGATCAACACCAGCTGTGGCCGCGAGTGGCAGGTTGCTCTCGACGGCGGCACCCGGGCGACGGCGTCGCTGGTCGACGTCCAGGGGAATGGCTCGCCGCTGCTCATCCAACCGACCTTCAAGGCGGCCAACTCCGGTTCGCTCTACGCCATCAACCCGGCGAACGGTGCCATCGTCTGGCACACCGCGCTGCCGGGCGGAATGTACGGCTCGGCGACCAGCATCGACCTCGGTAACGGCTACCAGAGCATCATCGCGGCGACGACCGGCGGGACCTACATCGTCGACGGCCGGACTGGGCAGATCACCGGAACGCTCAACACTTCATTGGGCATCCAGAACACCGCGACGGTTACCCGTGATCCGAACGGGGCGATCGGAGTCACCGTCGCCGGGTACAACGGCTACGGCCGCAGCATCGAACTGCACTACGAACTGAGCGGATCGAACGTCAGTACCGTGTCGGGTCCCGGCCAGTGGCCGGTCTTCAAGCACGACTCGCAGCTGACCGGCGTCGGTAGCTAGCCGGCGGCTTCGCCGTTCTTGACGGCGGATTCTCCGCTGTACTAGACGGCGGCTTCTCCGCTCTACTTGACGGCGGCTTCCCCGCGCGGACCGTAGAAGCGCACCAGGAACTCCGCTACGCAGACCGGCTTCTCGCTGGCGTCGCACTCGATCGTCGAGGTGAAGGTGGCCTGCGCCCCGCCGGGGATCTCATCGATCTTGGTGAGAACCACCCGCGCCCGGATCGAGCTACCCACCGGAGTGGGGGCGGGGAACCGCACCCGGTCCATTCCGTAGTTGATGCCGTGGGTGATCCCCTCGACCTTGAATATCGACGCGTGCAGGGCCGGGAGCATGGACAGCGTGTAGAAGCCGTGGGCGATGGTGCCGCCGAACGGGCTCGCCTTTGCCTTCTCGGTGTCGATGTGGATCCACTGGTGGTCGTCGGTGACGTCGGCGAAGGTGTTGATGTCGCCCTGCTCGACCTTGCGCCAATCGCCGACCCCGAGCTCCTGCCCGACTCGGGTGAAGGCGTCGTCGACTCCATTGATGATCAGCACTGATCCAACCTCTCGTTCGGCTCTGTGACTTAGCCGAGCCTAGGGCATCCGTACGACCTGGCCGGCGTAGGCCAGCCCGGCCCCGAAGCCGATCAGCAGCGCCAGTTCCCCGCTGCGGGCCCGTCCGTCAGCGATGAGCCGGGTCAGCGCGATCGGGATCGACGCCGCTGAGGTGTTCCCCGAGTTCACCACGTCGTCGGCGATCACGACGTCGCGGAATCCGAGCTTGCCGGCGATCGCGTCGACGATGCGCAGATTGGCCTGATGTGGCACGAAGATGTCGATCTCGACCGGGTCGACGCCCGCCCGCTGGCAGGCCTGAAGTGCGACCCGGTGAATGTTCTCCACCGCCCAGCGAAAGACCTGCCGCCCCTGCATCCGCATGTAGCTACGCGTGTCGTCCTCCGGTTCATCGAAGGCGATCATCTCCGACTGTGCCCCGTCGCTGCCCCAGACGACGGGTCCGATCTCGGTCTGCGTGCCGGTCACCGGTCCGAGCACGGCGGCCCCGGCGCCGTCGCCGAAGATGATGCCGGTGCCCAGGTCGGCCGGGTCGATCAGGTCGCTCATCTGCTCAGCGCCGACGATCAGAACGTAGCGGGCGGAGCCGGCCCGGATCATCCCCTCAGCTGCGCTCAGGGCGTAGCAGAAGCCGCTGCAGGCGGCGTTCAGGTCGTAGGTGGCCGCCCCCGGAGCCAGCGCCGCGCTCAGTTGCGGGGCCAGCGGCTGCGCTCCGCCGCGGACGCTGCAGGTGGCGGCGATGACGAAGTCGATCTCCGAGGCCTCGACTCCGGAGGCCGCGATCGCGTCGTCGGCGGCGGAGAGGGCCAGATCGAGGAGGCGCTCGTCACCTTCAATACGTCGCAACTGCTGGATCCCGGTGCGCGTCTCGACCCACTCCGCGCTGCGCTCGAAGGGGGTCCCCAATTCACCGGCCGAGACCACCCGACTGGGCTGCGCAGCTCCGAATCCCAGCAATCGGGCGCCGAACTCGGGCATTGGGTAGCGGGTGGAGTTGGCCAGTCGCGCCGGCTGCAGGGTCGTCACAACCTCCACTATGACGGGCTACTAACCAGTACGGGAGCGTCAGGACTGTGAATCGGGTCGCCACGTAAAAATAAGGCCACTCGAGCTTGAGAAAACTAGGACGTCAAACTATCTAGCCAGTGGCTCCCGGGCCTGGTATTAGTAGGACGTCCTAGTAAGTTGAACTGCGCCCACCCCGGTGCTGAGAGATTGGTTCCAGGTGACCGCCCTACACGTCCCGAAGCACCCGGTCCGGGTGCTCACCGCCGCCGCACTCTTCGACGGCCACGACGCGGCGATCAACATCATGCGGCGGATCCTGCAGGCGCAGGGCGCTGAGGTGATTCACCTCGGGCACAATCGCTGCGTCGACGAGGTGGTGACGGCGGCGATCCAGGAGGACGTCCAGGCGATCGCGATCAGTTCCTACCAGGGTGGCCACCTCGAATACTTCGAGTACCTCGTGCAACTGCTGGCCCAGCGCGGGGCCGGCCAGATCGCCGTCTACGGCGGCGGGGGCGGGACCATCGTGCCCGAGGAGATCGAGCGGCTGCATGCCTCGGGCGTCCGGCGGATCTTCTCCCCCCAGGACGGGCAGCGCCTCGGCCTGGGCGCGATGGTGAACACAATCATCGCCGAGAACGATCACGCCCTGCCGGCACCGAGAGGCGAGTTGTTCTCGCGGCTAGTCGCTGGCGAGACCGGGGCGCTGGCTCGCTGCATTTCGCTGCTGGAGAGTGGCCAGCTCGGACCCGAGGACCTGCCCGACCTGCCTGGTTCGGGCCCGTCCGTCGTCCTCGGGATCACCGGCACCGGCGGCTCAGGCAAGTCATCACTCACCGACGAGCTGATACGCCGGGTGCGACTGGATCAGCGGGACGCGATCCGCATCGCCGTGCTGGCCGTCGACCCGACCCGGCGCCGGGGTGGCGGCGCACTCCTCGGTGACCGGATTCGGATGAACAGCCTGGACGACGACCGGGTCTACTTCCGCTCGCTGGCCACACGTAGCAGTGGGAGCGAGGTGCCGAGCTGCCTGCCGGAGGCGATCGCGGCCTGCCGGGCCGCCGGATTCGGCCTGATCATCGTCGAGACGCCCGGCATTGGGCAGGGTGACGATGCGATCGTGCCGTTCGTCGACGCGTCTCTCTACGTGATGACGGCGGAGTTCGGTGCTGCGTCCCAGCTGGAGAAGATCGGCATGCTCGACTACGCCGACGTGGTGGCCATCAACAAGTTCGAGCGGCGCGGCTCGGAGGATGCTCGCCGTGACGTCGCCCGTCAGCTGCTGCGCAACCGTGAGGCATTCGGCCAGTCCTGGGAGGAGATGCCCGTCTTCGGCACTAGCGCGGCCAGCTTCAACGACGACGGCGTCACCGCGCTGTACCAGCAGTTACGTGAAGTGCTGACCGAGAAGGGCCTCCCCTTCGCGGCCGGCGCGCTGGAGCCGGTCGCGGTGCGCAGCTCCTCCGGACTGAGCACCCCGGTGCCGGCCGAGCGGGTCCGCTACCTGGCTGAGATCGCGGCGACGGTGCGCGCCTACCACGCCGAGACTGAGCTCGAGTCGGGGCGAGTGCGAGAGCTGCAGGCGCTGCAGACCGTCCGTGACCTTCTTCCGCCCAGCGAGGACCTGCGGGTTGCGTTGGAGCGGAGCGAGACGTCGATCAGCAACGAGACGCGCAGGCTCCTTGTCGACTGGGAGCAGCGGGCGCTTGAGTACTCGGGTTCGTCGCTATCAGTCGGTGGGCGCGCGCAGACGCTCACTCGCACCACGCTCTCAGGCTCGGAGATTCGCCGTGTTTCATTGCCGAAATACAGCGACCGAGGAGATCTGCTGCGCTTCCTGCGGGCCGAGAATCTGCCCGGCTACTTCCCCTACACCGCCGGAGTCTTCCCGTTCAAGCGCGAAGGAGAGGATCCGGCCCGCATGTTCGCCGGCGAGGGGGATGCCTTCCGGACCAATCGCCGTTTTCACCTCCTGTCGGAGGGTCAGCCGGCGACGCGCCTCTCCACCGCCTTCGACTCGGTGACTCTCTACGGGTGTGACCCGCAGGAACGCCCGGATGTCTACGGAAAAGTCGGCACGTCAGGGGTGTCGATCGCGACGTTGGAGGATATGAAGGCGCTCTACGACGGCTTCGACCTGCTTGCGCCGTCGACCTCGGTCTCGATGACGATCAACGGCCCGGCACCGACCCTGCTCGCCTTCTTCCTGAACACCGCGATTGATCAGCAACTGGAGGCGTTCCGGGTTGCGCATGGCCGGGAGGCGTCGGGGGAGGAGGTGGCCCAGCTACGGGCGAATGCCCTGAGAAATGTTCGCGGAACGGTGCAGGCCGACATCCTGAAGGAGGATCAGGGGCAGAACACCTGCATCTTCTCGACCGACTTTTCGCTGCGAATGATGGGTGATATCGCCGAGTGGTTCGTCCAGAACGAGGTCCGCAACTTCTACTCGGTATCGATCTCGGGCTATCACATCGCCGAAGCCGGAGCCAACCCGATCAGCCAGCTGGCCTTCACGCTGGCCAATGGATTTACCTACGTCGAGTCCTATCTGGCTCGTGGGATGAAGATCGACGACTTCGCGCCGAACCTCTCCTTCTTCTTCTCCAATGGCATGGACGCCGAATACACCGTGCTCGGACGGGTGGCTCGTCGGATCTGGGCTATCGCGATGCGCGACCGCTACGGTGCCAACGACCGGTCGCAGAAGCTGAAGTATCACGTGCAGACCTCTGGCCGGTCCCTTCATGCCCAGGAGATGGCCTTCAACGACATCCGCACCACCCTGCAGGCGCTGAACGCCCTGTACGACAACGCGAACAGCCTCCACACCAACGCCTACGACGAGGCGGTGACGACACCGTCGGCCGAGTCGGTGCGACGGGCGCTCGCGATTCAGCTGGTCATCACCAAGGAGTGGGGGCTATCCGCGAACGAGAACCCGCTGCAGGGCTCCTTCGTCGTCGAGGAGTTGACCGACCTGGTGGAGGCGGCTGTGCTCGCCGAGTTCGACCGCCTGACCGACCGGGGCGGCGTGCTCGGCGCGATGGAGAGCGGGTACCAGCGCGGCCGGATTCAGGATGAGTCGATGCGCTATGAGCAGGGAAAACATGATGGAACTCTGCCGCTGGTCGGGGTGAACACGTTCCTCTCGTCTGCTTCGTCATCTTCGTCTTCCGCTTCTGCGTCGGAGGTCGGGGCGTCGCCGGTGCTGGAGTTGGCCCGTGGGACGGAGGCCGAGAAGCGGTCGCAACTGACCCGACTGGCCGACTTCAAGACTGCTCATGCCGACGAGGCGCCGGCGGCGCTGCGACGGCTGCAGGAGGCTGCGCAGAAGGGCGAGAACGTCTTCGCTGTACTCATGGACGCGGCGCGAGTCTGCACCCTGAACGAGATCACCGATGCCTTCTTCGAGGTCGGCGGCCAGTACCGCCGCAACGTGTAGACGACCGCGACTCGCAGGCTGTACAGACTTGGCGGGCTCTCCGTGATTCGGGTTTGCCGGGCTCGCAGGACGCTTTCTCCCTAATTTATAGACAGTTTGTCTGTAGCCAGCTGATTCGAACGTGTGTACGGTTATGGGATGAGCGAGGACAGGCCCGGCACCGGTAGCGGCGCTGAACCGTCTCCTGAGCCGGAGGTGGTGGTGTTGGGTGAGGCGTTCTGCGCGGAGAGCGTCGCGGGTCTGCTCGACGACACTGACCGTCATCCCGAACATCCCGAACTCTCGCATAACCCGGTGACAGTTTTGGATGTGATGGCGTCTCCGGGGGTGTTCGCGCGGCATTTCGCGGTGTGTGACCCGGATCCGGCGGATGTGGCGTTGCTTAGTGCCCTGGATCCGCGGGTGTTGTCGGCGGCGGGTCGGGTGGATCTGTTGATCGCGTTGCGCCGCCACAGCGCGGCGTTGCGGGCGGCGTCGGTGGAGGGGTTGGCGGTGATGGTGGAACGGGTCACCGACGACGGGCTGAGTCTGGAGTTGGGGCACGAATGCGCGAACGCTGAAGTCTCCACGGCGTTGCTGATCTCCCCGCGGGTGGCGGCGTTCGAACTGTCCCACGCCACCCAGCTCGCGACCCGGCTGCCGGGGACGATGGGGTTGCTGAAACGCGGGGTGATCACCGACGCGCATGCGTTCGTGGTGGCCCGCGAAACAGTCGGCATCGAGGCCCCCGACGTCCTCGCCGCGGTCGAAACCTCAGTCCTGGCCCGGGGTGGTGGGCAGACGGCGCAGTTGTTCGCCCGGTCGGTGAAACGGGCGGTCATCAAACACAACCACGTCAGTGTCGAGCGGCAGCACCGTGACGCGGTGGCGAAACGGGTAGTGGAGCACACCCCGCGACCGGACGGGATGGCTGAGATCTGGGCGCTGCTGCCGGCGGAGGACGCCGCCGCGGTGATGACCACCGTCCGCGCGTTGGCCGCGCACCGGTGGGCGGGGGAGACCCGGACCGCGGATCAACGGCGAGCGGACGCGTTCACCAGAGTGTTCGTCGATGCGTTGAATAGTCCCGGGGTGGTGCCGACCCAGCATGGCACCCGCCCCACCGTCCAGGTCACCATCGCCGTCACGACGTTGTTGGGTCTCAACGACCTCCCCGGTGAACTGGACGGTCACGGCCCGGTACCAGCCGCTGTCGCGCGGCGGATCGCGGCCGACCCGACCGGGACCTGGCGGCGGCTGCTCACCGACCCCGCCACCGGTGACCTACTGGACTACGGCCGGACCCGGTACACCCCACCGCAGGACCTGACCGATTTCGTCATCGCCCGCGACCAGTACTGCGACTTCCCGACCTGTGCCGTCCCCGCGAAACACACCGACCTCGACCACCACACCCCCTACCCCACCGGCCCCACCAACAAGCAGAATCTGCGCTGCCGGTGCCGCCGCCACCACCGCCTCAAACACCAAACCCGGTGGCAAGCCACCACCAGCGGCGACCCCACCACCAGCGGCCACTCCACCGGCACCCACACCCAATGGCGTTCACCCACCGGCCACACCCACCCCAACCACACACCCCCACTCCACGACCCCGACGCCGACAACTGGGGACCGAACGACCCTCAGCACTGCGCCCTCGAACTCGGCGACCGTTTAGACGATCGCGTCGAAACCGGCGACCCGGACAGTGGAGTCCCGGAATTCAGTGGTCCCGTTCGAGAGGGCGTCGAATGCGGTGAGCCAGAGTCCTGTGTCCCTGAATTCAGCGACCCCGTAGGCGAGGTCAGCGAAGCCAGTGACCTGGAGTCATGCGCCCCGGAATTCAGCGACCCGGAGTCCTGCGTCCCTGAATTCAGCGAACCGGTAGGCGACAGAGCCAAAACCGGTGACCCGCAGACCCGCGTGCCTGGATTCCGCGAACTCGTCGGCGGCACCTGCGAATCCGGTGCTCTGACCGGCAACGATCTCCACAGTCAAATCCCGCACGAGCCACACGTCGACGACCCGCCACCGTTCTAGGAACGCTCGGCTTGTCGCTACCTGCCGCAGCACGGTAGCTAGGATCGTGTCCGTGACCGAGGACGCTCCGCTCATCGATCCGGTCCAGGAGGCCCGGCGGCAGTGGGTGGCTCATGGGTGGGGCGATGCGGCCGACGGGATGGCCATCGTCACCGGAGTCACGCGGGTGCATCAGATCTTCATGAGCCGGGTCGATGCGGTGCTGCGCCCGATGGATCTCACCTTCGCCCGTTACGAACTGCTGGTTCTCCTCTCCTTCAGCCGCAAGGGTGCGATGACGATGAAGCGGATCGGGTCGCTGCTGCAGGTTCACCCCACCAGCGTCACCAGCGTGGTTGACCGTCTGGAGAGCCAGGGCTTCGTCGAGCGACGGGCCGATACCGACGATGGCCGCTCGGTGCGCGTGCATCTGCTCAAGCCCGGGCGCCGTATCGCAGCCGAGGCGACCGACGTGCTCAACGTCGAGGTCTTCGAGAAACTCGGCCTGAAGTCCCGCGATCTGCAATCGCTGAGCCGCATCCTGACCGGCATCAGAAGCTCAGCAGGCGACTTCTAGCCCCGCCTGCCGAGTGCGCTCACTCCAGACCGAGCGCGCTACCCATCTCGCCTCGCAGCTGGGCGAGCAGCTCCGCCGCCCGCTCCGTCGAGGCGTCAGCGACGACCACCTCCAGGTAGGCCTTCAGCTTCGGCTCGGTCCCCGATGGCCGGACCACCACCCGTCCGGAGTTCCAGCGCAGCCGCACCCCGTCCGTCGCTGGCAGCAACTCCTCCACCGTCACCGGTGACCCGACCAGCGTCGTCGGCGGCGCCGCCCGCAGCCGGGACATCGCATCACTAATCATCGACAGGTCGGCGACGCGGTAAGAGAGCTGGTCAGTGGCGTAGAGCCCGTATTTCGCGGCCAATTCGTCCAGCCGGCCGGCCAGGGACGATCCACTGGCCGCAAGCGACGCCGCCAGCTCCGCGACCAACAGTCCGGCGCTCACCCCGTCCTTGTCCCGTACCAGCGACGGCGCGACCGCGTAGCCCAGCGCCTCCTCGTAGGCGAAGACCAGATCGGGCGCGGCCCGGGAGAGCCACTTGAAGCCAGTGAGCGTCTCGGCGTAGCCAACCCCGGCGTCCGCGGCCAGCACCGACAGCAGCGACGAGGAGACGATCGTGGTGGCGTAAGTACCCGAAACCCCCTTACGAATAAGGGCGTCGGCCAGCAACACCCCAACCTCGTCGCCGCGGAGCATCCGCCACCCGTCAGCGAAGACCGCAGCCACCCCGCAGCGGTCGGCATCGGGGTCATTGGCGATCACCACGTCGGCGCCGGCCGCGCGAGCGGTGGCCAGCGCCAAGTCAAGGGCCCCCGGTTCCTCCGGATTCGGAAACGCGACCGTGGGAAAGTCCGGGTCGGGGCGCGTCTGCTCGGCCACCTCGGTGACGTCGGTGAACCCGGCCGCGGCCAGCACTCGGGTCATCACTTCGGTACCGACTCCGTGCATCGCCGTGTGCACGATCCGCACACCGCGTGGCCCGTCGTCGATCAGTCCGACGACCGCGGAGACGTAACTCTCCACCACATCAGACGAGACGACCCGGTACTCCTGGCTCAGCGGAAGCGCCCGCACCGAACCGACCGCCCGGATCGCCGCTTCGATCTCCGCATCCACCGGCGGCACGATCTGGGCCCCGTCGCCGACGTAGACCTTGTAGCCGTTGTCCTGCGGCGGATTGTGCGACGCCGTCACCATGATCCCCACCGCCGCCCCGAAGTGCAGCACGCTGAAGGCCAGCACCGGCGTCGGCAGCGGTCGCGGGAGCACCAGCACCTGGTACCCGGCGGCGGCCAGAATCCCCGCGGAATCATGGGCGAAGTCATAGGATCCGTGCCGCGCGTCGTAGCCGATAACAACCGTTGCCCCGCCCGACCCCCGCCCGGCCAGCCAAGTCCCGATCCCGGCGGCGGTACGGCGTACGACGCTGCGGTTCATGCCGTTGGGGCCGGAGCGGATCGGGCCGCGCAGCCCGGCCGTGCCAAAGGTGAGCGGTCCGCTGAAGCGATCAGCCAACTCCGCCCAATCACCGGCCTCGACCAAAGCTTGCAGTGACGAGGCGGCCGCCGGATCGATCTCGTCTGCGATCCAGGCCGCCACCGCTTCCGCCAGCGCGGCGGTCTCGGCAGAAGCTTCAGTCACGGGAACGCACCTCGTCGATTCCGAACCCCGGTGTGGTGAAGCCGCCACCGACGAAGTCGTCGGAGGCCAGCGCCGGGCTCTCGGCCAGCTGCGCCGCATAGGCCTCGGCGTCGTCAACCGGCCGATAACCTATGGCGAAACCCTCCTCCAGCGACCACCAGCGGCGGGTGTTGGCCGAGACCCCCCAGACCACCGAATACGGGACGTCGGTCCGCAGCGCCGCGTCGACGAGCCGGGTGAAGTCGTCCGGCGAGAGCCAGGTGGAGAGCGATCGGTGGTCGGGCGGGGTCCAGTCGCAGGTGCCGATCCGCAGGCAGCTCACCGTCAGGCCGTAGCGCTCCACGTAATACCGCCCGAGCGCCTCGCCGAAGATCTTGCTGACGCCGTACAGCGTGTCCGGACGACTGGTGCCCGACACCGCCAGCGGAGCCGACGCCGATGCCTCACCCCGCGGCGTGAACCCCACCGCGTGATTGCTTGAGGCGTAGACGACCCGCCCCACGTGGGCTCGCCGGGCAGCCTCGAAGAGCTGGTAGACGCCCTCAAAATTCGCATCCCGGACGCGCTCCCAGACGGCCTCGGTCGGCTGGCCACCCAGGTGCACGATCGCCTCGACCGTGCCATCGGCCAGCGCGGCATCGAGGGCAAGCGGGTCGGTGACGTCGGCGATGATCGTCTCGGAATCGTCCGGGGCGTAGGGGACCAGATCGAGCAGACGTAACTGCCAGCCGTCCCCGCCCAGTCGCTGCCGCAGCATCGTGCCCAGCCGGCCGGACGAGCCGGTGAGCAGGATGGTCACAGCTTCTCGATGAACTCGGCCAGCAGCCCGCCCATCCGGGTCGCCGCCGCCAGCCCCGCCTCGAGCACCTCCTGATGATTCAGCGGGGCGCCGGTGATCCCGGCCGCGAGGTTCGTCACCAGCGAGAGCCCGAGCACCGCACAGCCCTCGGCATGGGCGGCGATGGCCTCGAGCACGGTCGACATTCCGACCAGGTCGGCGCCCAGAATGCCGGCCATCCGCACCTCGGCCGGGGTCTCGTACTGCGGCCCGTGGAACATCGCGTAGACGCCGGATGTCAGCGACGGGTCGATCGTCAGCATCAGCTCGCGCAGCCGCTTGGAGTAGACGTCGGTGAGGTCGACGAAGCGCGGTCCGAGCAGCGGGGTCTGCCACGTGAGGTTGAGGTGGTCACTGATCAGCACCGGATCACCGACGGCCATGCCGGGACGCAGCCCACCGCAGGCGTTGGTGAGCACGATCGTCTTACACCCGGCCGCCGCCGCCACCCGCACGCCGTGCACCACCGGCGCGACACCCCGCCCTTCGTAGAGGTGGGTGCGGCCCAGAAATGCGAGCACCCGCTTCCCAGAGACGTTCAGGGAGCGGATCCGCCCGGCGTGCCCGGCCACCGCCGGCGGCAGGAACCCGGGGAGGTCGGTAACCGGGAACTCGTGGGTAGCGACGCCGAGCGCCTCCACGGCCGGCACCCAGCCCGAACCGAGGACGATCGCTACGTCGTGTTGGTCGACGCCGGTGAGGTGGGCGAGCTGATCGGCGGCAGCGCGCGCGTCAAGCGCGGGATCGGTCGTCACAGAGGATGAGCCTACGAGATATCGGCCACTACCGGAGGAAACGGCCGCGAATTGACCTAATATCTCGCTCATGACGGCGCCGTCGGAACACCTCGACCATCTTGATCTTGCCGCCGATTTTCCTACCGCAACCCGCGAGCAGTGGAGTGACCTGGTCGCCGCGGTGCTGAGAAAGTCCGGCACGACCGATGCTGAACTCGACCCCTCGGCGGGCGGCCCAGAAGCGGTGCTGGCCTCCCGTACCTACGACGGCATCAGCATCGCGCCGCTCTACACGCGCGAGGACGCTCCGGCCGCCGCAGCCGGCAATGGTCGCCCCGGGCAGGCCCCGTTCGTTCGCGGCTCCAGCGACGAGGACTCGGGCCTCGGATGGGACGTCCGGCAGCGGCACGCCACCCGCGACCCACAACGGACGAACCGGGCAATTCTTACTGATCTCGAGAACGGGGTCACCTCGGTCTGGCTCAGCGTCGCCCCCGACGCGATCGCCGTCGCCGACCTCCCGCTCGTGCTGCGCGACGTCTACCTCGACCTCGCCCCCATCGCGCTCGATGCCGGTGCGCAGACGGAGGAGGCGGCCCAGGCCCTGCTGGCCCTCTTCGCCGAGCGCCAGGTTCCGGCCGACGAGGTGACCGGCACGCTCGGCGCCGACCCGATCGGAGTCTCGGCCCGCACCGGCGCCCCGGCCGACCTCGACCTGGTGGCCCGGGTGACGGCGCTGGCCGCCGATTACCCCCAGCTGCGCAGCGTCACGGTTGACGCGACCGTCTATCACGAGTCCGGCGCGAGTGACTCCGAGGAGATCGCCATCGCGGCCTCCGTCGGCGTCAGTTATCTGCGCGTCCTGACCGCCGCCGGGTACTCGGTGGACGACGCTCTGGATCGCCTCGAGTTCCGCTACGCGGTCACCGACGACCAGTTCAACTCGATCGCCAAGCTGCGGGCCGCACGCCGGATCTGGGACCGCGTCGGCGAGCTCAGCGGCGCCGACGCCACCCACCGCGCCCAGGTACAGCACGCCGTCACCTCAGCCGCGATGCTGACCCAGCGCGACCCTGCGGTGAACATGCTGCGGGCCACCGTCGGCTGTTTCGCGGCGGCCGTAGGCGGAGCGCGCTCCATCACGGTCGCCCCCTACGACGCCGCCATCGGCCTCCCGGACGACCTGGCCCGCCGGATCGCCCGCAACACCCAGTCGGTGCTGCACGACGAGTCGAGCCTCGGGCGGGTCAGTGACCCGGCCGGCGGCTCCTGGTACGTCGAGTCGCTCACCGACGCGCTGGCCGAGACGGCCTGGCAGAAGTTCACCGCGCTGGAGCGGGACGGGAGCGCGGCGAACCTGGCCGCCGTCGAGGCGCTCATCGCCCCGACCCGGGACGAGCGGGCCAAGAACATCGCTCACCGGCGGGACCCGATCACTGGGGTCAGCGAATTCCCGGCCCTTCATGAGGAGTTGCTCGTCCGGGAGGCGGCCGCAGCGGCACCGACCGGCGGACTACCGGCGCTGCGCTACGCCGCCGAGTTCGAAACGCTGCGGGACCGGGCCGACGCCTACCTGGCCACCTCCGGAGGGCGTCCCAAGGTCTTCCTAGCTGCACTCGGGCCGGTTGCGGCGCACAGTGGACGGGTGGGCTTCGCCAGCAACCTCTTCGCCGCCGGCGGACTCGAGGCGGTGGTCGGCACCGGCGACATCGACCAGATCGTGGCTGCCTTCAAGGCCAGTGACGCCGTGGTCGCCTGCCTCTGCTCCTCCGACCGGATCTACGCCGAGGAGGCGGCCGGAGTCGCGGCCGCCCTCAAGGCGGCCGGTGCTCTTCAGCTGTGGCTCGCCGGGCAGCCCGGGGAGCGGGCCGACAGTGACGCCGCCGCCGGGGTGGACGGCTACCTCTTTGCCGGCTGCAATGCGCTGGACGTTCTCACGACCAGCCTCGAACTGACCCGGCACGAACTGAATGGCGGAGCGTCATGACATCGATCCCCGACTTCGGCGACGCGCAGCTGGGCACCCCAGCCGCCAGCGCCGCGACCCGCGCCCCGCACAGCGCCGTCTGGCAGACGCCGGAGGGCATCGACGTCCCGTCGCTCTACACGCCTGATGACCTGCAAGACGTCGACTTTCTCGGCACATTCCCCGGCATCAAGCCATTCCTGCGTGGCCCGTACCCAACGATGTACGTCAACCAGCCATGGACCATCCGCCAGTACGCCGGGTTCTCGACGGCCAGTGAATCCAACGCCTTCTACCGTCGCAACCTGGCCGCCGGGCAGAAGGGGCTCTCGGTCGCCTTCGACCTCCCCACCCACCGCGGCTATGACAGCGACAACCCGCGGGTGGTCGGCGACGTCGGTATGGCCGGCGTGGCCATCGACTCGATCTATGACATGCGGGAACTCTTCAGCGGAATTCCGCTGGACAAGATGAGCGTCTCGATGACAATGAACGGCGCGGTGCTGCCGGTGCTGGCCCTCTTCGTCGTGGCGGCCGAGGAGCAGGGTGTCGCCCCGGAGCAGCTCACCGGCACGATCCAGAACGACATCCTCAAAGAGTTCATGGTCCGCAACACCTATATTTATCCGCCTACTCCGTCGATGCGGATCATCTCCGACATCTTCAGCTACACCTCGGAGCGGATGCCGAAGTTCAACTCCATCTCGATCTCCGGCTACCACATCCAGGAGGCCGGAGCCACGGCCGACCTGGAGCTGGCCTACACGCTGGCCGACGGGGTGGAGTACCTGCAGGCCGGTCAGGAGGCGGGCCTGGACATCGACAAGTTCGCCCCGCGATTGTCGTTCTTCTGGGCCATCGGCATGAACTTCTTCATGGAGGTGGCGAAGATGCGGGCCGGGCGCCTGCTCTGGGCCAAGCTGGTGAAGGAGTTCGAGCCGAAGAGCGACAAGTCCCTCTCGCTGCGGACGCACTGCCAGACCTCCGGGTGGTCGCTCACCGCGCAGGACGTCTACAACAACGTGATCCGCACCTGCATCGAGGCGATGGCCGCGACCCAGGGGCACACCCAGTCGCTGCACACCAACGCCCTCGACGAGGCGCTCGCCCTGCCGACCGACTACTCGGCGCGAATCGCCCGCAATACTCAGCTGTTGCTGCAGCAGGAGTCCGGCACCACCCGGGTCATCGACCCGTGGGGCGGCAGTGCCTACGTCGAGAAGCTCACCTACGATCTGGCTCGCCGGGCCTGGGGTCACATCCAGGAGGTCCGGGCCGCGGGGGGCATGGCTCAGGCGATCGACGCCGGGCTGCCGAAGCTGCGCATCGAGGAGGCGGCGGCCCGCACCCAGGCCCGCATCGACTCCGGTCGGCAGCCGGTGATCGGCGTGAACAAGTACCGCCCCGAGAACGAAGAGCTGATGGACGTTCTCAAGATCGACAACGCTTCGGTGCGCCAGCAGCAGGTGGAGAAGTTGCGCCGGCTGCGCGAGGAGCGCGACATCGACGAGACGCTGGCCGCCCTCGACCGTCTGACCAACGCCGCCGGTGCCGCGCTGGAGGGGACGCGCGCGGCCGGGCTGGAGCAGAACCTGCTGCATCTGGCGATTGACGCGGCCCGGGCCAAGGCCACCGTCGGTGAGATCAGTGACGCGCTGGAGAAGGTCTATGGTCGGCATGCGGGGCAGATCCGCACGATCTCCGGGGTTTACCGGGAGGAGGCAGGGAACGTGAGCGTGATCTCCGAGGCGCGCGCGGCCACCGACGAGTTCGAGGCCGAGCACGGTCGCCGCCCCCGCATCCTGGTGGCCAAGATGGGTCAGGACGGGCACGACCGCGGCCAGAAGGTGATCGCCACCGCCTTCGCCGACCTCGGCTTCGACGTCGACGTGGGCCCGCTCTTCCAGACCCCGGCCGAGGTGGCCCGCCAGGCCATCGAGGCCGACGTGCACGTGGTCGGCGTCAACTCCCTCGCCGCCGGGCACCTCACGCTGGTCCCGGCACTGCGCGACGAGCTGGCCGCCCTCGGCCGCCCGGACGTACTCATCGTGGTCGGTGGGGTCATCCCGCCGCAGGACTTCGACGAGCTGCGGGCCGCCGGTGCCGCCGCGATCTTCCCGCCCGGCACCGTGATCGCGCCGGCTGCCCTGGAACTGCTGGACATCCTGGCGAAGCAGCTCTCCTCGGCGGGCTGACCGCGAGATGGATGTTTCCACTCGGGTCGAGCAGATAATCAAAGGTGATCGGGCGGCGATCGGCCGGGCGATCACCCTGGTCGAGTCACGCCGCGCCGATCACCGGGCCGCCGCGCAGGAGCTGCTGGCCGCGCTACTGCCGCATGCCGGCAATGCACAGCGCGTCGGTATCACCGGGGTACCCGGCGTCGGCAAGTCCACCTTCATCGACGCGCTCGGCAGTAACCTCACCGCCGCCGGGCATCGGGTCGCCGTACTCGCCGTCGACCCCTCCTCCACGCGAACGGGCGGGAGCATCCTCGGCGACAAGACCCGGATGAGCCGGCTGGCCGCCGACGAGAACGCCTTTGTCCGCCCGTCACCCAGCTCCGGGACGCTCGGCGGGGTCGCCGCCGCCACCCGCGAGTCGATGATCGTCATGGAGGCGGCCGGCTACGACATCGTCCTGGTCGAGACGGTCGGGGTCGGGCAGTCGGAGTTCGTGGTGGCCGACATGGTCGACACGTTCCTCTTCCTCACGCTGGCCCGCACCGGTGACTCGCTGCAGGGGATGAAGCGCGGAATCCTTGAGATCGCCGACGTCATCGCGGTGAACAAGGCCGACGGGCCACTGGCCGAGGAGAGTCAGCGGGCCGCCCGTGAGCTCTCGGCCGCACTGCGCCTGCTCCGCGGCGAGGAGGGCGACTGGCAGACGCCGGTGCTCACCTGCAGCGGCCTGAACAACCTCGATCTCGACAAGGTCTGGGCGAAGATCGGCAAGCATCGCGCCCAGCTGGCCGAGAACGGCGGGCTGGAGCGCAAGCGCCGCCGGCAACTCGTGGACTGGACTCGCGGGATGGTCCGCGACCGGCTGCTGGCCCGGCTCGGGGCCGAGGGTGTGCAGGAGGTCGTCCGCGAGCAGGAGACCGCCGTCCTCGAAGGGAGCGTCACCCCGGTGCAGGCCGCGGACGCCATCCTGCGCGCGTTGGACTAGGCGCATCACCCAGCCGCGGTTCTCACCCGGCATGATTCTCACCCGGCATGGATGAAATGACCGCTGGCCGGCGGGTGCAGGATGAGTCGTGTCCACTTTCGAGTCGTCCCCGCCCCGCCTGACTCCCGAGCAGCATCAGCAGCTGGGCAAGGATGCCCGCAAGGTGCTGCCCCGCGAGAACATCGGCGACTGGGCCCCCACCGCCTACCGCGTGAACCCGACGCAGGTGCTCCTCAACCAGGCCGCCTCCCGGGTGCCGGAGCTCATCCCGATCAGGCACGCGCGGATGCTTGTCTCGCCTTTCACCTTCTTCCGGGGCGCGGCCGCGATCATGGCCGCCGACCTCGGCGACCGGGTGCACACCGGCCTGATGGTCCAGCTGGCCGGAGATGCGCATCTCTCCAACTTCGGCGGATTCGCCAGCCCCGAGCGCACCCTCGTCTTCGACCTCAACGACTTCGACGAGACCCTGCCCGGACCCTTCGAGTGGGATCTGAAGCGGCTGGTAGCCAGCCTGGCCGTGGCCGGGCGCGAGGTGAACTTCACCGAACAGCAGCGGCGGCGGATCATCACCGGATCGGTGGCCTCCTACCGCGAGGCGATGCGTTCCTTCGCCCAGATGCGCCACACCGAGGTCTGGAACCAGCGCCTCGACGTCGACGAACTGATGCGTCGATGGAGCAGCGAGGCGCGGGCCAAGCAGTTGCAGGGCCTCGGACGCACCGTCTCCAAGGCTCGGACCAAGGACAACCTGCGAGCCCAGGCGAAACTCACCACACAGGTCGACGGACGGGCGCGCCTGCTCAACATGCCTCCACTGATGGTGCGCATCGACGAGCTGACGTCGGCCGAGACTCTCATCGAGACCCACGAACGGGTCGCCGGGATGCTGGCCCAGTACCGGGAGAGCCTGCCGGTCGAGCGGGCCAAGCTGGTCGGGCTCTACCGCTACGTCGACTCCGCGCGCAAGGTCGTCGGCGTGGGCAGCGTCGGCACACGCTGCTGGGTGGTGCTCATGGAGGGGCGCGACGAGCACGATCCGCTGCTGCTGCAGGTCAAGGAGGCGCAGGCGTCCGTCCTGGAGGGGCACCTTCCTGCGAGTGAGTATCGCGAGCACGGCCGGCGGGTGGTGGAGGGGCAGCGACTGATGCAGGCGGTCAGCGACCCGCTGCTCGGGTGGTTCCGCACCGAGGGGTTCGACGGTGTGGAGCGCGACTTCTACGTCCGTCAGCTCTGGGACTGGAAGATCTCGGCCGACATCTCCTCGATGGATGCGGCCACGATGGGCCTCTATGCGCAGATGTGCGGGTGGACGCTGGCCCGGGCGCACGCCAGATCCGGCGATCGTGGCGCAATCGCTGGATATCTCGGTAAGAACCAGGTCGTCGATCAGGCCCTGGCCGAGTTCGCCGAGCTCTACGCCGATCAGAACGAAGAGGATTACCAGCAGGTGGTGCTGGCCGCCGAGAACGGTCTGATTTCGGTCGCGCTGGAGTCGTGAGCGGCCCCGGCGGGGATACGCTCGGCAGATGCGCATCGATTTCAACCCGTCGTCGCACACCAGTCTCGGCATCGAGTGGGAGCTCGAGCTGGTCGATCGCGAATCCCGCGAACTCGTAAGCGCCTCGAACGACATCCTGGCGACGCTCTCGCCCGACGGCGACGGCGAGCACCCGAAAGCCAAGCATGAACTCCTGCAGTCCTGCGTGGAGGTCATCACCGGGATCTGCCAGAGCGTCGCGGAAGCCAAGGCCGATCTGGCTGAGACGGTGGCCGACGTGGCGGCCGTGGCCGAGAAGCAGAACGTCGGGCTGATCTGCTCGGGAACGCACCCGACCAGCGACTGGGCCGACCAGCAGGTGACCGACACCGAGCGCTACATCGGGCTGATGACACGCAACCAGATCATCGCCCGACAGATGCAGATCTTCGGCGTGCACGTGCACTGCGGTGTGCGGTCGGAGAAGAAGGCGCTGCCGATCGTCAATGCGCTGATGACGTATGTGCCGCATTTCCTTGCCCTTTCGGCCTCCAGTCCGTACTGGGTCGGGGCCGATACGGGGATGGCCTCTTATCGCAGCAAGATCTTCGAGTCGCTGCCGACGGCCGGGCTGCCCTACCAGCTCGCCGGCTGGAGCGACTTCGAAGGCTACGTCGAGGCGCTCATCTCCAGCGGGGCCATCCAGTCGATGCGTGAGGTCTGGTGGGACATCCGCCCGCACGCCGGCTTCGGCACGGTCGAGCTACGCATCTGCGACGGGCTGCCGTCGCTGGATGAGATCGCCTGCGTGGCCGCCCTAGCCCAATGCCTGGTGGAGCGCTTCGACAAGCAACTCGATGAGGGGTACACGCTGCCGGCGCCGTTGCCGTGGCTGGCCCGCGAGAACAAATGGCGGGCGGCTCGCTACGGGCTGGATGCCGAGATAATCATGGATAAATCCGGTGCCGTCCTGCCGGTCGTGCAGGCGCTGACCAACCTGGTCGAGGACCTGCTGCCCACCGCGCAGCGCCTCGACTGCGCCGACGAACTCACCTCGATCATCGCCCTGATGGAGCGCGGCGCCAGCTATCAGCGGCAGCGCGAGGCGGCCCGGCTCAGCGGCGGTGACCTCACCGCGGTCGTAGATCTACTGCTGGCCGAGATGAGCGGGGGGCTCGCGCTGTGAGCGCTGCGACGGCTCCGGAGTTGGTGGCGCTGCGCCGGGACCTGCATCAGCACCCGGAGCTGGGCTTCGCCGAGGTGCGCACCACCGGGATCATCGTCGACTGGCTGCAGGCCCTCGGGTTGAGCCCGAAGGTTCTGCCAGGCGGGACCGGGGTGCTCTGCGACATTGGCGAGGCCGGGCCGCTGATCGGCCTGCGGGCCGACATCGATGCCCTGCCCCTGCCTGACCTCAAGGAGGTCGACTACCGCTCCCAGAACGACGGCGTGGCTCATGCCTGCGGGCACGACGCGCACACCACGGTCCTGCTCGGGGCGGCGGCCGAGCTCGTCGAGCGGCACCGCAGTGACGGCCTCCCCGGACGGGTGCGCCTCATCTTCCAGCCGGCCGAGGAGACCATTCCGGGTGGCGCGCTGGCCGTGAAGGATGCCGGGGCGCTGACCGACGTCGAGCAGATCTTCGCCCTGCACTGCGATCCCCGCCTGGACGCCGGCCGGATCGGGGTGCGGGTCGGGGCCATCACGGCCGCCTGCGACCGCCTGGACGTGACGCTCTCCGGCGCCGGCGGGCACACCAGCCGCCCACAGCTGACGGCCGACATCGTCTACAGCCTGGGGCGCCTCATCACCGACCTCCCCGGCCTGCTGGGACGCCGGGTCGACCCGCGGGCCGCTCTCTCGCTGGTCTGGGGCGCGGTCCGGGCCGGCAGCGCGGCCAACGCCATCCCCCCGATCGGCAGCGCCTCGGCGACGGTGCGGATGCTCGGGCGGGCCGAGTGGGAGCAGGCGGAGCCGCTGATCCGTGAGCTGATCGAGGGGATCGTCGCACCGACCGGGGCCCAGGCGGCCGTCGTCTACGAGCGGGGCGTGCCTCCGGTGATGAATGACGCCGGCTGCGTCGCCGTGCAGCGCCGGGCCATCGTCAAGGCCCTCGGCCCCTTCGCCCTGGCCACCACCGAACAGAGCATGGGCGGTGAGGACTTCGCCTGGTACCTCGACAATGTGCCAGGCGCCCTGGCCCGGCTCGGAGTGCGCCCACCCGGAGTGGGGGAGACGGTCGATCTGCACCGCTCCAACTTCGACATCGACGAATCGGCGCTGGGCGTCGGCGTCACCTACACGGCGGCCCTGGCTATCGCCGCCCTCGACGAGCTGAACCGCGCCGGCGAGGAGGGGCGTTAGCCTCGGCGTCTGCGGTCTCGGTCGCCGGCGAAGTCGCCGGCTGAGTCTCCGGCTGACTCTCCGGCTGACTCTCCGGCTTCGGTTCGGGTTGCCGCGAAGGCCCTCGTCACCGCCTTGAAGACCGCACTGCAGACCACCATCAGCGTGATCAGCAGCGGCGTCATCAGCAGGATCCGGCCGGCCGAGAAGTCGGAGGCGACGAAGACCGCGAAGACGCAGATGGCGAGGGTGGTGAAGGCCAGCGCCCAGATCAGACGCAGCAGTGATCGGGTGGCCCCGCTACCGGGCCGCTGCCGCCGTTCCCGCAGTTGCAGCGCCGTCTGGATACCGCGGAGTTCGTGCAGAGCGGTCTGTGGGTCGCTACCGCTACGGTGATCCGGGGCGTCAAGCAGCAGCAGGCGAACCTGGTCGATCCGGTCGCGTTCGACGACGCTGAGCAGCGGATGCGTCTCGAGGGAGTCGGCCAGGCGGAGCACTCCACCTCGCTGGCCACCGATGGTCCCGATCGGATTCTCAGCGGGGCCCAGCCCCGCGTTCAGGGTCGAATCCTGAGTCATCTCAGTACCTCCATCCACGTTCTGCAAACTCTTGCTCGAGGCTGTTCACTCAAAACCGTGGTGGTCGCGGCGCTGCGGCCGAAGCGGTGACGCAGTCTCAGTATCGCAGCTAACGCCAGTCATATGTCAATAGACAGCTGTCGACTGTTGTAGGACAAAGTAACAATCGCGTGTCCAATCGTCGTCTTGTTTGTGTCGCCGGTGCCGATCGCCCGGTTTCGGTGCAACGATGGGCAGGTGACGCTCTCCGAGCTCCAGAACATCGCGCCCGTCGACCGCATCTCGGTCGTCGAGGAGGTCACTACCCGGCTGCTGCACATCATCCTGGACGGGCAGCTCAAGGCCGGTGCCCTGGTCTCGGAAGACGAGGTGAAGAACGCGCTCCAAGTCTCGCGGGTCACCGCGCGCAGCGCCATCGCCGATCTGACCGCGCGGGGAATCCTCGAGAAGGACGCGAATCGCCCGGCCCGGGTCAAGACGATCACCCAGCAGGACGTGGGGAATCTCTACCGGGCCCGGATGCCGGTGGAGCTGGAGGCGGTGCGCTTCTTCACCCACCGCGGTGGTGCCCTCGACCCGCGCATCGACGCCTCGATCGACAAGCTGGCCGAGGCTGAGCAGCGTGCTGGCCACGTCCAGATCCACCACAATCTGGAGTTTCACCGGCTCCTCGTCGCCGGCACCGGCAACCCGTGGCTGCTGCGCTGCTATACCGCGATCGAAGGCGGCCTGCAGCTGGCCCTGGCCCAGTCCGAGCGGCAGCTGAGCTGTCAGGAGACGGCCGACGTGCACCGGGCGCTGGTCAAGGAACTGACGATCAACAACTGGGCCAACGCCCGGCCGGCGATGATCGCGCACCTCAAGGAGTCCCGGCAGGGCGTGGCGGCGTCCGTGCACCACGGCAGCTGAGCGGCGATCCGGCTGAGAGAATGGATCGCGTGACTCGTATTGCGATTCTTGGTGGCGGCCCGGCAGGTTACGAATCCGCACTGGTGGCGGCCCAGCTCGGGGCCCAGGTCACCGTCGTGGACTCCGATGGCATCGGCGGAGCCTGCGTACTCACCGACTGCGTCCCCAGCAAGACCCTGATCGCCACCAGCGACCGCGTCACCGCCATCCGGGACGCCCCCGCGCTCGGCGTCGGGCTCGGCGGCGGTGAGGTGACGATCGACCTCGCGGCGGTCAACGAACGGGTGAAGCGGCTGGCCACCCAGCAGTCCGACGACATCTTCGCGCGGCTGCTGCGGGAGGGAGTCACCGTGCTCAGCGGCACCGGACGATTCGCGGCCACCCAGACTGGGCGGGTGCACCAGATCGAGGTGCTCAGCTCGAACCCGCCCGCCGGCGAAGCCCAGGTCACCGCCACCGTCGAGGCGGATGTCGTCCTCATCGCCTCCGGGAGCACGCCCCGGGTGCTGGCCGGGGCCGAACCCGACGGCGAGCGCATCCTCTCCTGGCGGGACGTCTACGAGCTCACCGAGATGCCCGAGCACCTCATCGTCATCGGCTCCGGCGTCACCGGCGCGGAGTTCGCCAGCGGCTACAGCGAACTCGGCGTGCCGGTCACGCTCGTCTCCAGCCGCGACCGGGTGCTGCCCAGCGAGGATCCCGACGCCGCCGACGTGATCGAGCGGGTCTTCACCAGTCGCGGCGGACGATTGGAGAAGCAGGCCCGGGCCAAGGCGGTCCGCCGTACGGCTGACGGCGTGATCGTGGAACTGGTCGACGGACGCACGGTAAGCGGCTCGCATGCGCTGATGTGCGTCGGTTCGGTGCCGAACACGGCCGGCCTCGGGCTGGAGCACGTCGGCGTCGAGGTGGATGAGTCCGGCTACCTGAGCGTCGACCGGGTATCGCGCACGAACGTCGCCTCGATCTACGCCGCCGGCGACTGCACCGGGGTGCTCCCGCTGGCCTCGGTGGCCGGGATGCAGGGACGCATCGCGATGTGGCACGCGCTGGGCGAGGCGGTAGCGCCGCTGCGGCTGCGCACGGTTGCGGCCAACGTCTTCACCCACCCCGAGATCGCGTCGGTCGGAATTCCATACCGGATGATCTCCTCGGGCGAGGTGCCGGCTCGCACCGTCACCCTGCCGCTGGCCACCAATGCCCGGGCCAAGATGCTCGGACTTCCCGACGGATTCATCAAGGTCTATTGCCGCCAGGCCACTGGCGTCATCATCGGCGGAATCGTCGTGGCGCCGTCGGCGTCAGAGTTGATTTTCCCGCTAACGCTCGCTGTACAGCGCGGATTGCGGGTGAGTGATATCGCCGGAACAATCGGCGTCTACCCGTCGTTGTCAGGTTCGCTGGCCGAAGCATCGCGTCGTTTGATGCACCACGACGATCTCGACTAACGGTAAGCACACAAGAACTAAAAGATACCGGTACCAGCAGTTAGGGGTTTCGTCATGCAGCATCTATCGCCTGAGGCGCTTGAGCGCGCTCGCCGCACCATTCTCGTCTCCGATGTTTTTGCCGAGCGGGCTGAAGAGATAGTGGCCGCGGTATCCGAGGTTCCCGATGCCCATGTGCTCGTGGTGGTGGTGGACGGCAACCATAAGTTCGCCGGAATGCACCACGTCAAGACGGAGGAATTGGCGGTAAAGGTGCCCCCCTTAGAGGGTGACGGAGGTTGGACAATGGTCTTCTCCACCGGTGCCACTCCACTGTCGGTGCGACAGCGGACCGACAAGATGGCCGACCTCGCTCAGCAGCGGATCAACGCGATTGAACGCATAAACGCCCGCCGATCCGGAGCGTGACCTCCGAATCGACGGGCGTTGTTAAGCACTTGTCTAACTAGCTCCACCGTGTAGCGGTTTAACGAGCGCCACCGCGCAGCGGTTTAACGAGCTTTGTAGGCCTCGACCACGTTGGCCGGAACGCGTCCCCGATCTGAGACCGAGAAGCCGTTCTCGCGAGCCCAGGTGCGCACAGCCGAGAGATCCTCGGAAGTGGCGCGGCGACCGGCTTTACGGCCTCGCGTCCCGGCACCGGCTTTGCGACCCGCCGTGACATAAGGACGGATCGTCTTCTCGAACGCGGTCGCGTTCTTCTTGCTCAAATCAATTTCATATGACTGGCCCGCCCAACCGAAGGTGACCGTGCTGGCCGCATCGGAACCGTCCAAATCATCAGTTAGACGGACGATGGTGGTTTTCGCCATGGTTGTGTCCTCTCGAAATTGCTGACTCCCTGGTAAACACGATAGCTCAGGTTTTCTGACTTCGATGCTTTTAGGGCGCCTAACGCGCGGGTGAGAGGTACTTACTACTTACTCTTTGATTTCACACAGAGCGGAACCGGAGGTAACCACCGAGCCGACCTCAGCGTTAAGCGCGGAGATGGTGCCGGCCTTGTGCGCGTTAATCGGCTGCTCCATCTTCATGGCCTCCAGCACGACGATCAGGTCACCGGCGGCGACGACATCACCGTCGGATACCGCGACCTTGACGATGGTTCCCTGCATCGGGGCGGTGAGGGAATCACCCGATGCAGCGGCGCCCGACTTCTTTCCAGCCGTTCGCTTCGGGGCTGCCTTCTTGCTCGGCGCGGCGGCACCGCCACCGAAGCCGGAGGGGAGTGAGACCTCAAGACGCTTGCCGCCAACCTCGACCACAACCGTCTCGCGCGGCTCGGTCTCGGCGGCCGCATCGGCGGCACCGCTGAACGGCGGGATCTGGTTGTCGAACTCGGTCTCGATCCAGCGGGTGAAGACCGTGAAGGGGTTGGTGGTGAAGGCCGGGTCGCGGACCACCGCGCGGTGGAAGGGGAGCGCCGTCGCCATGCCGTCAACGACGAACTCGTCCAGGGCGCGACGGGCCCGGGCCAGTGCCTCGTCACGGGTCTCGCCGGTGACGATCAGCTTGGCCAGCAGCGAATCGAAGGCACCACCGATCACCGAGTTCGGCTCAATGCCGGAGTCGACGCGCACACCGGGGCCGCCGGGCTCGACGTAGGTGGTGACCGTGCCGGGAGCGGGCAGGAAGTTGCGCCCCGGGTCCTCGCCGTTGATCCGGAACTCGAAGGAGTGCCCGCGCGGGGTCGGATCCTCGGTGAGGCGCAGCACCTCGTTCTCGGCGATGCGGAACTGCTCGCGCACCAGGTCGATGCCGCTGGTCTCCTCGCTGACCGGGTGCTCCACCTGCAGGCGCGTGTTCACCTCGAGGAAGCTGATGACGCCATCGCTGCCGACCAGGTACTCGACGGTGCCGGCGCCGGAGTACTTGGCCTCCCGGCAGATGTCCTTGGCGCTGCTGTGGATTCGGGCGCGCTGCTCGTCGCTCAGGAACGGCGCTGGCGCCTCCTCGACGAGCTTCTGGTTGCGCCGCTGCAGCGAGCAGTCGCGGGTGCCGACGACGATGACGTTGCCGTGGTTGTCGGCCAGCACCTGGGCCTCGACGTGACGGGAGCGGTCCAGGTAGCGCTCGACGAAGCACTCACCGCGGCCGAAAGCGGCGACCGCCTCCCGGACGGCGCTGGCGAAGAGTTCGGGGATCTCCTCGATGGTGCGGGCGATCTTCAGGCCCCGGCCACCACCGCCGAAGGCGGCCTTGATGGCGACCGGCAGGCCGTTCTCCTGAGCGAAGGCGACGACCTCGTCGGGTCCGGAGACCGGGTCCTTCGTGCCGGGGACGAGCGGGGCGCCGGCGCGCAGGGCGATGTGGCGGGCCGTCACCTTGTCACCGAGATCGCGGATCGCCTGCGGGGACGGGCCGATCCAGGTGAGGCCGGCGTCGAGGACGGCCTGGGCGAAGTCGGCGTTCTCGGAGAGGAAGCCGTAGCCCGGGTGCACCGCGTCGGCGCCGGAGCGCTTGGCGGCGTCGATGATCTTGTCGATGACCAGGTACGAGTCACCGGGGGTGTTACCGCCCAGGGCGAAAGCCTCGTCAGCCATCCGGACGTGCACGCTGTCGCGGTCGGGCTCGGCGTAGACGGCAACCGACTGGTAACCGGCGTCGCGAGCGGCGCGAATGACACGGACCGCGATCTCGCCGCGATTGGCAATGAGAACTTTCTGCACTGTAAGAGCCTCCGAGGCGTACAAGCTGAGCTGCAAAGTAACTTCGAGCGGTATAGCTACGTGGCAAAGCCACAGGATACGTGGCTATTCAACCCCGAATGGAGCTGCATCGAGGAAGTTGAGAGAATGCTGACACACTGAGCCGCGGTGAAGCCCCGATCAGCCGCGGCCGGGCAGATCGCCGATGCCGTACCCGACTTCGCTCAGCATGCGCCGCAGCACAGGCAGCGACAACCCCACCACATTGTGGTGATCACCCTCGATCCGCTCGATGAACCAGCCACCCAGTCCGTCGATGGTGAAGGCGCCGGCCACCTGTAGCGGTTCCCCGGTGGCGACGTAGTCGGCGATCTCCGCGTCGGTGACGTCGGCGAAGTGCACGACGGTGGAGCCGACCTCGACCCGATGATCGGTCACCTCCCCATCGGTCACCCGCAGCAGCGCATGTCCGGAGTGCAGCTGCGCGCTACGCCCGCGCATGCTCTGCCAGCGCGCGGTCGCCGTCTCGGCGTCACCCGGCTTGCCGAGCGGCTCCCCGTCGAGCTCCAGTAGCGAGTCGCAGCCGAGGACCAGGGCATCTGCGGCAATCGTCGACGCGACGGCCCGGGCCTTCACCTCGGCCAGCGCAGCCACCAGTTTCGGAACCGAGGTGGCCCGGATCGAGTCCTCGTCCACGCCGCTGACGATCACCTCGGGCTCCACGCCGGCTGCGCGCAGGGTCGCCAGTCGAGCCGGCGACCCTGACGCCAGGATGAATCGCAAGGCCGGTCTCAGATCCCCAGCGACCGGCTGATGACCTCTTTCATGATCTCGCTGGATCCGCCGTAGATGCGGGTGACCCGCGCGTCGGCGTAGGCCCGCGCGATCGGGTACTCCAGCATGTAGCCGTAGCCGCCGTGCAGCTGCAGGCACTTGTCGATGGTCCGTCCCTGCAGCTCGGTGCAGTAGAACTTGGCCTTGGAGGCGTCGACGGCATCCAGCTCGCCGGCGTTAAGGGCGATCACCGACTGGTCCACGTAGGCCTGGGCGACGTCCAGCTCGGTGGCGATCTCGGCCAGCACGAACTTGCTGTTCTGGAAGCTGCCGATCGACTTTCCGAAGGCCTTCCGCTCGTTGACGTAGGCCAAAGTGTTGTTGAAGGCGGCCCGCGCCTCGGCCAGCGCGGAGACCGCAATCGAGAGACGCTCCTGCGGCAGCTTCTTCACCAACTGCAGGAAGCCCTTCCCCTCCTCGCCCAGGAGGTTGGCCACCGGCACCCGGACGTCGGTGAACGAGAGCTCCGCGGTGTCCTGGGAGTGCAGCCCGATCTTGTTGAGGTTGCGTCCGCGCTCGAATCCCTCCTGGCCGCGCTCCAGGATCAGCAGGCTCAGCCCTGTGTGGCGGTCGGGCGAGGTGCGCACCACGGTGATGACGAGGTCGGCGTTGATGCCGTTGGTGATGAACGTCTTGGAGCCGTTGACGATGTAGTGGTCGCCGTCGCGCACGGCCGAGGTGCGGATGCCGGCGAGGTCGGAGCCGGCGCCGGGCTCGGTCATGCCGACCGCGGTGATGAGGTCACCGGAGACGATGCCCGGCAGCCAGCGCTCGCGCTGCTCTTCGTTGGCGTAGGTGAGGAAGTAGGGGAGGCAGGTGTCGTTGTGCAGGGTGATGCCGAGGCCGGTGCCGGTGACGCCTGCGTTGGCGACCTCCTCAGCCAGGATCTGGTTGAAGCGGAAGTCGTCGATGCCGCCGCCGCCGTACTGCTCGTCGACGGCCATACCCAGGAAGCCGTTCTTGCCGGCCGCGGTGAAGATCTCCCGCGGGCTGATCTCGGCCTCTTCCCACTCCAGGTAATTCGGTACGACCTCCTTCTGCAGGAAGGTGCGGACGGAGTCCCCGAACGCCAGGTGGTCTTCGTCGTAGTGCTTGCGCTTCATTGCGGATCTCCTGCAGCGGATTGTGGTGGCACCGCCGGGCACTGGCGGCCGGCGGCATTTTGCTCCAGCGTAGATGCTGAGCCGTAAGCCGATACCCGCAGATTGACGACCGTCACACCCGTACTGGCAACGTTTGGGACGAAACCGGCCGTGACCGCCGAGTTTGTGGGACTCGCGGTATCGCGTACCTAATCGGAGCCGTTGGAGACGCGGTACTTGATGTGGGTGACCGCCGGGGAGGCGACGACCTTGATCGGCTCCAGCCGCAGGTCGCCGACGTTCTCCAGCAGACGCTCACCACCGCCGAGCAGCACCGGGGCGATGTGCAGGTAGAGCTCATCGAGGAGACCGGCCCGCAGGAACTGCTGCACCGTCGCCGCCCCACCGGCGATCGAGACATCCCGGTCACCGGCCGCGGCTCGCGCCTGGGCCAGCGCCTCCTCGGCCCCACCGGTGACGAAATTGAAGGTGGTGCCGCCCTGCATCGTCAGCGGCTCGCGGGGGTAATGCGTGAGCACGAAGACGGGCACGTGATACGGGGGATTCTCGCCCCACCAGCCGGTCCAGGTCTCGTCCCAGGTGTCGGGCTCGACGCCGCGTCCGGCCGCGTAGCCCCCGCCTTCGCCGAACATGTGGCGGCCCATGATGTAGGCGCCGACGTTCGCGGTGGCCTCGTCGATGACCGCCGAATCGGCGTCGGTGCCGGGTTGCCCCACCGGGTTCGGATTGCCTTGCCGGCGGTTCCAGCTCTCGGTGGCGAAGATCCATTGATGCAGTCGCAGTCCGCCGTCGCCCAGTGGGTTGTCGCGGCTCTGATGCAGGCCCGCGGTGAATCCGTCAAGGGAGATGGAGATCTGACAGGTGACGAGACCCATAGGGGTAACGTACCGCTCCCGCATGCGCGCTAGCGTGTCCGAGTGACCAACTCAGATCTGGCCGATATCGGGGTGATCGGCGGTTCGGGCTTTTACTCCCTCCTCTCCGATGCGCGTCCCGTCGCCGTGACGACACCCTTCGGCGAGCCGAGCGCGGAACTCACGGTCGGCACCTTCGCCGGGCGCCGGGTCGCCTTCCTGCCCCGTCACGGTGCCGATCATCGCTTCGCCCCGCACCTGGTGCCCTACCGGGCCAACCTCTGGGCGCTGCGCTCGGTCGGGGTTCGTCAGGTGGTGAGCCTCTCGGCCGTCGGATCGTTGAAGGCCGAACTCGGCGCCGGCACGCTCGTCGTCCCCGATCAACTCGTCGACCGCACGCACGGCCGGGCCACCACCTTTGTCGCCGACGGGGCCGGCGTTGCCCATATTTCCTTGGCTGATCCGTACTGCGCCCGGGGCCGGGCGGCGGCCCTGCGATCGGAGGCGGCGGTGACCGACGGTGGGGTGCTGGTCGTCGTCAACGGCCCGCGCTTCTCGACCCGGGCCGAGTCGTTGGAGTTCCAATCGCATGGCTGGAGCATCATCGGGATGACCGGCATGCCGGAGGCGATCCTGGCCCGCGAACTCGCCCTCTGTTACACGACGCTCGCCCTGGTCACGGACCTGGACGCGGGGGTCGAGGCTGGAGGTGGCGTCACCCACGGCGAGGTGCTGGCCGCCTTCGCCCGCAACCTGCCGCTGCTGCGTGACCTGCTGGCCGACACCCTGACGAATCTCCCTGATTTACAAGGTGATTGTGCCTGTGCGGCCGTCTACAGCGATATGCCGCCGCCCTATGAGCTGCCCTGATGCGGGTGCTCGTCACCGGCGGTGCCGGCTTCATCGGCCAGCACCTGGTCCGTGAACTGCAGCGCCGGGGGCACGAGGTACGCGTCTTCGATTCACTCCGCCCGGACGTGCACCATGGGGTGGTCCCTGAACTCGACGCCGAACTGCTGGTCGGTGACGTGCGGGATGCCGACGCGGTGGCCGGCGCGCTGGCCGGGATCGACGGGGTCTGTCACCTGGCGGCCAAGGTCGGCCTCGGGGTGGACGTCCAGGACCTACCCGACTACGCCGACTCCAACGACCATGGCACCGCCGTGCTGCTGGCCGCGATGGCCCGCGTCGGGGTTGGCCGCCTGGTGTTGGCCAGTTCGATGGTCGTCTACGGCGAGGGGTTCGGCCGCTGCCCGACCCACGGGCTGGTCTCGCCCGGCCCACGCCTGGAGTCCGAACTGGCGCGCGGGCAGTTCGAACCGCCCTGCCCGCACTGCGGATTGCCGCTCGCGCCGGCCCTGGTCACCGAGGATGCACCACTGGATCCGCGCAACGCCTACGCCGCGACCAAACTGGCCCAGGAGCACCTCGCCGCGGCCTGGGCGCGTTCGACCGGCTCGTCGGTGGCCGCGATGCGCTATCACAACGTCTACGGACCGGGCATGCCCCGCGACACCCCCTACGCCGGAGTGGCCGCCATCTTCCTCTCGGCCTTGCGCCGGGGCGAGGCACCGCAGGTCTTCGAGGACGGCCGCCAGCGGCGGGACTTCGTGCACGTCCGCGATGTCGCCGCCGCCACCGCCGAGGCGCTGACCGCGCAGCCGGGCGCCGGGGTGCGGGCCTTCAACGTCGGTTCCGGGGTGGTACGCACCGTCGGTGACATGGCCCGGGCCCTGGCTGCGAGCACCGGCGGCCCGCCGCCGGTCGTCACCGGGGCCTACCGGTTGGGCGACGTTCGCCATATAACTGCGGACTCTTCTCGGCTGCGGGCCGAGCTGAACGTGCCGGCTGGGGTCGACTTCAGCGACGGTATGCGGGAGCTGGCCGAGCAGTAGCGCGCGCACTCCCGAGCAGTCGCGCATTCTCAGTGGCGCGGGACGTACATGATGACGCCGACGCCGATGAGGCAGATCGCGGCGCCAAGCAGGTCGTAGCGGTCGGGGCGATAGCCGTCGAAGATAGTGCCCCAGGCCAGTGAGCCGGCGACGAAGACCCCGCCGTAGGCGGCCAGGATGCGGCCGAAGTGCGGGTCGGGCTGCAGGGTGGCGACGAACCCGTAGGCACCGAGGGCCACCACTCCAGCGCCAACCCAGAGCAGGCCGCGGTGCTCCCGGATGCCCTGCCAGATCAGCCAGGCCCCACCGATCTCGGCCACCGCGGCGAGCAGAAAGAGCAGCAATGAACGGGCAACTGTCATCCGGTTACGGTATCGGGTCAGGCGGCGGTGGGGAGGCGGACGGTAAAGCTGCAGCCGCCGTCGACGTTGCGGACCTCGATCGTCCCCTGATGGGCCTCGACGATGCCCCGGGTGATCGCCAGCCCGAAGCCGGCGCTCACCTCCTCCTGGTGCTGCGGGGTGCGGGCCGCCTCCCCGCGAAACCCGATCTCGAAGACCCGATCGAGGTCCTCCCGCGGAATCCCGCCGCACTCGTCCCGGACGACCACCTCGGCCAGGGGCGGGTTGGCCCGCACCTGCACCGTCACGTCGATCGCGCCGTCGGTGCGGGTATGCCGGATCGCGTTGGCGACCAGATTCGTCAGGGCCCGATTGAGCTCGTGACCGTCTCCGCTCACCGTCGCCGCACCCGACGTCTGCCCGCTGAGACGGACCCCACGGGCCCGGGCCAGTGGGGCCAGGGCAGCCAGGCAGTCGGAGACGACGTCGTCCAGCGCCACCGTCTCGCTGCTCAGGGTGAAGGCTCCGGCCTGGATGCGGGAGAGGTCGAAGAGGTCGTTGACCATGTTGGTGAGGCGCTCGACCTCGACGCGAATCTGCTTGTAATACAGGTCAGGCGAGTCGGCGACGCCATCCTCCAGCGCCTCAGACATGGCCCGCAGACCGGCCAGCGGGGTACGTAGATCGTGGCTGAGGAACGCGACGAGTTCGCGGCGTGACGTCTCCACCGCCCGCTCCCGTTCCCGGGACTCGGTGAGCCGGCGCCCGGTCTCCTCCAGCTGGGCGCGGAGTTTCTCCAGTTCCGCGCTGAGGCGGCGGCCGTCGGTGTTCGGGATCCGTCCCGCTTCGATCTCCTGGACCGCATTGCGGAGTACCTCGCGGTCCTTCATCTGCCGGCGGATGCTCATCCAGGCGGTGAGCGAGGCGATGATGCCGGCGGCCAGGGCAACCGTCACAGTGAGAACGAGTTCGTTGGTGGAGATGAACATCGCCCGGAAACTGCCGACCATCGCGGCCACCGACGCGGTGGTGCCGACGAAGACCACGCTGGCTAGCAGGCCAGCCAGCGATCGGCGCCGCAGTGGGATGGTGATGAGCCAGGCGACTAGGCCGGCGGCGATGGCCCACTCGGCCGCGACCAGGATGTCGTGCGGCGTCGGGGTCACGGAAGCTCCAGCCGGTAGCCGATGCCCCAGACGGTCTGAATCAGGGTCGGGTGCATCGGGTCGGCCTCGACCTTCTCCCGCAGCCGCCGCACGTGCACGGTGACCGTCGAATGGTCGCCGAAGGTCCAGCCCCAGACGTCGCGCATCAACTCCTCGCGGTTGAAGGCCCGTCCTGGGTTTCGCAGCAGGAATATGAGCAGGTCCAGTTCGCGGACGGTGAGGGTCAGCTCCTCGTCGCCGCGGGTCACCCGCCGGCTGAGCGGATTCACGGTCAGGTCGCCGGCGCGCAGCATCTCCTCCGCTGCGGTCGGGGGGGCCGCGGCGTCGGTGCTAGCAGCCGGTTGGATGCGACGTAGCACCGAGTCGACCCGCAGCACCAGTTCGCGCGGCGAGAAGGGTTTGGTGAGGTAGTCGTCGGCCCCCATCTCCAGGCCGGCGATGCGATCCTCAGCGTCGGCCAGCGCGGTGAGCATGATGATCGGGAGGTCGGGGTGGTTCTCGCGCAGCATCGCGCAGATCTTCAGCCCGTCCACGCTGGGGAGCATCACGTCGAGGATGAGCAGATCCGGGGTGGCGTCGGCCAGTGCGTCGAGGGCGAGCTGGCCGTCACCGAGCACTGTCGAGGTGTGCCCCGCGCGGCGCAGGTAGCTAACCACCACCTCGGCCACGGTGGTGTCGTCATCGACTACCAGAATGTTGGCCATACGTAAGGAGTCTAGGGGCCGGCCGGGTCGGGCGGGCCGGTTTCACCCGGCGGCCGCGAGCGTTACGCAGTTCGTAATCAACTCCAGCCGCATCCGACGCGCTCAGCCCCATAACGTGAATTGCATGAGCACCAGTGCCCAACACCCGAGCGGTCTCCGCCCGGACGATGCAGTGCTGATCGACCTCGTGCTCCCCTGCCTGGACGAGGCGCAGGCACTCCCGTGGGTTCTGAGTCGCATCCCGGACGGCGTGCGGCCGATCGTCGTCGACAACGGGTCCAGCGACGGATCGGCCGAGATCGCCCGCCGATTCGGGGCGCTGGTGGTCGACTGCCCGACCCCCGGCTACGGCGCGGCCTGCCACGCCGGCCTCGAGGCGGCGACGGCCGAGTTCGTCGGCTTCTGCGACTGTGACGCCTCGCTGGACCCCGCCGACGTGCTCCGCCTACTACGACCGGTGCAGCGGGGATGGGCCGAGCTCTCGGTGGCCCGGCGCCGCCCGACGTCGTGGCGGGCCTGGCCGCTGCACGCCCGGCTGGCCAATAAGGAGTTGGCCCGCCGCTTCCGCCGGGCCAGTGGAGTTCCGCTGCTGGATGTCGGCCCGCTGCGGGTGGCCCGGCGCGTCGGGCTCCTCGAGCTGGAGATTCGCGATCGTCGCTGCGGGTATCCGCTGGAGACGCTGCTGCGGGCGGCGCAGGCCGGCTGGCGGCTGGAGCAGATCGACGTCGACTATCACCCCCGGTCCGGACGCTCGAAAGTGACCGGTACGCCCCGCGGAACGCTTCAGGCCGTCCGGGACATGAGCGCGGTGCTCAGCCAGTGAAGGCGGCGAAGTACCGAACTTTGCTGGTGATCGCCAAGGAACCGCTGCCGGGTCGGGTTAAGACGCGCCTGGCCAGCAGCGTCGGCTACGACTCGGCGGCTCGGCTGGCGATGGCGTCGTTGCAGGACACCTTCACCGCCTGTGATCGGGTCTGCGACGTCAGACGCGTACTCGCCCTGGACGGCCGGTCCGGCGGGTGGACGCCGCCGCAGTGGCGCGTCATCGAGCAGTGCGGCGGGGGCCTGGACCGGCGTCTGGGGCACGCCTTCAGCCAAGTCTCGAATGAGGGTGCTGCGCTACTCGTCGGGATGGATACCCCGCAACTCACGGCGTCCCTGCTCGCCGAGTTCGATCCGCAGCGTTACGACGCCTGCCTGGGCCCGGCGGCCGACGGCGGCTTCTGGGGTATCGGGTTCGCCCGTCCGGAGCTGGCCGCCGCCATCATCCAGGACGTGCCCATGTCGACCCCGCACACCGGCTCGCTGCAACTGCAACGTCTGGTCGAGGCCGGAATGAGCGTGCAATTGCTGCCCGTTCTCACCGATGTAGACACCCTCACGAATGCGGTTGAGGTGGCGGGCTCAGCGCCCGAGACGAACTTCGCTGCGGAACTGGCCCAGCTCGACCTTCAGGTCGCCTGATGCGCGTCGGTGCACTGCGTCCCTATGAGGACTCGCTGCTGGCCTCGACCCCGTCTGCCCTCTCGCTCGTCGGTGACGACGAGACGGAGTTACACCTCGACGTCGCCCGCTGGATGGCGCCGGTCGACGCCACCGACACTGCGGTGCTCGACCGCTGCGTCGGCCCGGCGCTGGACGTGGGCTGCGGGCCAGGGCGTTTCGTGCGGGCATTGGGCGAGCGGGGAATCGCCGCGCTGGGAGTGGATATCGCCGACGCCGCCGTCGAGCTGACCCGGCGCCTGGGTATGCCGGCCCTGGGTCGCAGCATCTTCGACCAGGTTCCCGGTGAGGGGCGCTGGGCCACCGTGCTCCTCATGGACGGCAACCTCGGGATCGGCGGCGACGTGCCACGGCTACTGCGACGAATCAGCCAGGTAATGCGGCACAACGGCCGCCTCATCATCGAGGCCAGTGCCGAACGGGACGTCGACGAGGTACTCACCGTGCGCTTCAGCGCCGCCGGGAGCGTGGTCGGGCCGGCCTTCGACTGGGCCCGGATGGGGGTGGATGCTCTGCAGCGCCGGGCGGTGACCGCCGGGTTCTACGTCGACGAGGTCTTCGTGGCCGGCGAGCGCTCCTTCGTCTGCCTGCGCCGATCGGCCCGGGCGTCGCGAATCACCGTCAGCAGGTAGCCCAGCAGCGTCACCGAGAGCACAATCCCCAGCAGGATATAGAGATTTGCCGTGTAGTCCTGCTGCAGCCAGGCCTTGGGCGCCGCCTGAGTCCCCTCGCGGTAGATCTCGGGCCAGGCGATCAGGGCCAGTGACCCCCCGACGATCAAGGCGAACTGGATGAAGCGCCGGGCCCGGGGACGTACCCCTCGGCTCAGCCCGTACCCGACGAGCGAGACCAGCGGCACGAAGATTCCGTCGTGGATCACCGCGGCGCCGATGAGCCACTTCGTGAGGCCGATCGGGTTGGTGACCTTGGCGTTGGCCAGGATCCGAATGGCCCCGTAGAGGATCAACGCGACGCCGACCCCGCCCAGCAGCAGCCGGACCTTCGACGGCCGCTTGGACTCCGCGGCCATCAGAGCACCACCACGTTGGTCAGCCATTTCGTGTTCAGCACGCCAGCCCGGTCCGGAGCGATGAGGCGCACCGGGTAGCCGTGATCATGCACGATTCGTTGGCCATTCAGGTGCGTGGCCAGCAGTGCCTGTCGCAGCTGCGGGCCGTAGACCATGGACGTCCGGTACGAGCCGCCCTTCTGCAGGGACTCGACGCGCACGTGTGAACCGGCATCGCCGCCGGCCCGCTCGACCAGGCTCAGCAGGGTCGGGCCGCTCCAGTGTGCGGCGACGCTCCACCCCTCGACGCAGGCCAGCGGGAAGTGCTTTCCGGTGCGCTCCAGCGCCTCGAGTTCGGCCAGTGTCAGGTCAAAGGGCTTCGGGCCGAGGATGTGCAGCCGGTAGTTGGGGTCAGTCAGCAGTTGCGTCACCTTGGCGTCGGCGGCGGTGGTGTTGATCGGCACCTGCTGCGGCCCCTTGCTCGGCTGCCGATCGGCCAGCAGCCCGAGTGGCTCGAGCGGGCTGACCGTCCGCCCCACCGTCACCAGGGTCACCGCGGCGGCGCTGACTCCGGTGGTGATGAGTAGTCCGCGCCGGCTGATTCCCCCGTTCGGCGGGTTGTCGGTGCCGGTCGGCGCGGCCGGCGTTGACGGGGTGCGGATATCCGTGAGTGGCGTGGCCAGCCCGCGCTTGATCGTCTCCAGCTTCACTGCTATGTGCAGCATGATCGATCCGGCCACCACGAACGCCAGCAGAAAGTGGACGATCACGAAGTGCCAGGGCCAGGGGTACCAGCCCAGGATGTTGATGAAACCGGTGAAGAGCTCCAGGATCGCGCTGCCGACCAGGAGGCCGACGCTGAGGCGCTCCACTCCTTCCAGCGGATTGCGAGCCGGCGGCCAGACGAAGAGGCGCGGGTAGACCGTCCAGAGCTTCACCAGCAGCAACGGGATGCAGGCGATACCGGTGGTGACGTGCAGGCCCTGAGTCAGGCGGTACCCCCAGGCCGGGGCGGCCGGAATCGGCAGCCAATTCCAGGGTCCGTACTGGTAGTGACTGAGCAGACCGGTGGCGAAGCAGACCGCGAAGGCGATGCCGAGGACCCGTCCGACCCGGGCCGTCACCGCCTCATGATGCAGCGGACTGCTGAAGCGGGGCCAGATGCGGGGTGGTTGGCGCAGCAGGTCGGCGAACTTCGCCCGCAGCTGCTGCGATCCGCTCATGTATTCAAGTTCGCACAGAAATAGGCAATCGGTTCGCGAGGACTCCTTACGAGGTACGGAACGTCTGGCCACGAGGCGTCATCGCAGCGCTGCGCCCACCTAGGGCATGACAATGTGGAGGGGTGAGCAGCCTTCTGCAGCGCCGTCAACCGACGGGCGTGCAAGCCATGACGCCGCGGGTCGTCCTCGCCGTCGCGCTGCTGGGTGAGGCCGCGATGATCGCCGCGATCAGCAACCCATGGCACCCGGCGAAGGCGAGGAGCGTGCTCGGCTACGAAGCCGCTGCGGCCGGCTTCTTCCTTCTGGCCGTGCTGGCCTTCGCCCGGTCGCGACTGAGCAGCCGCTTCGCGGTGGGGCTGATCTTCCTCGTGGCGATCGGGCTGAATCTGCTGGGAATGCTGGCTGGACCCACCTCCAGTGACGACGACTTCCGCTACGCGTGGGACGCGAAGGTGCAGCTGTCGGGGACCGATCCGTATCGCTATGTGCCGGCGGATCCGATTCTGGTGCCGCAGCGGGATGCCTTTACTTTTCCTACCGATCGCCCCTGCGCGTACCGGCCGGTGGCGGCGGACGGCTGCACCCGGATCAACCGTCCGCAGGTGCACACCATCTACCCGCCGGTGGCCGAGGCGAGCTTCGTCGCCATGCGGGTCCTCTCCTTCGGAGGTCGGGGCGGGCACACGCCGCTGCAGCTCTTCGAGGCCATGGCCAGCCTCGGCGTGACGCTGCTGTTGGTGCGCGACGCGCTGCGTCGGGAGCGTCCGCTATGGAGCGTCCTGCTCTGGGCCTGGTGCCCGATCGCCGTGCTCGAGTTGTCCAATGACGCCCACATCGAGGGCGTCGCGGTGCTGCTGAGCGTGGCCGGGGTGCTGGCCAGTGCCCGTGGCCGGGACCGCGCAGCCGGGCTCTGGGTCGGGGCGGCGATCGCCACGAAGCTCTACCCGGCGCTGCTGCTTCCGGCCCTGATGCGCCGCCGGCCATGGCTGGTCGCTGGATCGGCGGCCGCCCTCGTCGCAGTGAGCTACCTGCCCCATGTGGCGGCGGTCGGAGGGGGCGTGATCGGGTACCTGCCCGGGTACCTGCACGAGGGCGACTACCTCGACGGTGGGCGGTTCCTGCTGCTCAACCTCGTGCTCCCCGACTCCCTCTCGCCCTACGTCGCCGTGCTGCTGCTAGGCATTGTCGCGGTGCTGGTCTGGCGGCGCGGTGACCCGCAGCGCCCCGAGCAGGGTTCGCTCCTCATGGTCGGTGCGTTCTTCCTCATCGCGACACCCGACCTGAGCTGGTACTCGCTGCTGCTCCTCGCCCTGGCCGCACTCGCCGTCCGGCCGGAGTGGCTCGGGGTGGTGGCGGCCCCGACGCTCATCTACCTGGGGGTGAAGCTGCACTGGGATCCGGCAGCCGTCGGCGCCGTCGCCTACGGCGTGGGTGGACTACTGGTCGCCGCGGTGGCGCTGCACCGGCGCCACCTCGACGAGGTCGCGCTGACGCCGGAGTCCGTCGCCGGGAACGATGTCCAGGATCGATTCGACGTTCGGGTCGATGCTCGGGACGGGATCGGTGCTCGGGATGGGGTCGACGTCCAGGATCGGTTCGACGGTCGGTGAGCGGAGTTCGTCGATGCGGACCAGGGTTACCCCGGCCAGCATGAGGGCACCGCCGACGAACTGGACCGGCGCCGGCACCTGCCCCAGCAGGATCCAGGCGAAGATGACCGCGAAGAGCACCTCGGTGAGGCCGGCGAAGGAGGAGACCTTCGCGCCGAGGAGACGTGCAGCACCGATTCCGCAGACGTAGGCGAAGGCGCCCGCGAGCAGGGCCAGGCCGAGAATCGGGACGATCCAGCTCACCTGGTGGGAGAAGAGGGTCACGTCGACCATCGGGGCATGTACCGGCAGTGCGCCGGTGACGTCGAGGAGGAGCAGTCCGAGCGCCCCGACGCACATTCCGGACCAGGCCAGCACCAGCGGCGGCACCGGTGAGCCCTCGTGGGAGGAGACGACGAAGTAGACGGCCAGACCCACCGCGGCGGCCAGGCCCCAGAGGAGGCCGACCGGGTCGATGAGCTGGGAGCCGGCCAGGTTGAGCACGAGCACGAGTCCGGCGATGGCGGTGAATCCGCCGATGACCGTGAGGCGCCGCGGCCGGTGGCCGTGGGCGATCCAGAGCCAGCCGACGACGAGGATGGTGCCGAGGTATTCGAGCAGCAGCGCGACTCCCACCGACAGGTGCTGCAGGGCGTTGAAGTAGAAGAGCTGGCAGCCGGCGACGGCGACCAGGCCGAAGGCGGCCACGCTGCGGCGGGCGGCCCAGAGCATTCCCCACTGGCCGTGCAGCTGGCGCAGCGCGAACGGGGTCAGGACCAGAGCGGCGATGATGATTCGCGCCGTGACGGCGGCGCCGGGCGTCCAGCCGACCTCGATCAGCGACGATCCGAAGGAGCCGGAGGTGCCGAAGGTTGCTGCGGAGAGCGCCGCTAGCGTCAAGCCGGCGCTGCGACCGAGCCGCTGGGACATTGGGGGAGACCTCGAAATCTGAGTGGTCGATCGGGGATCGGCCTGTAATTGGCAAAATGCAATACACTCGTTACAGTGCTCAATTTAGTCCGGCGCGTGAAAGGAGTCAAATGCTTTTTACTCATGACACTGAGCATGCGCTCGCCGGCGCCGCGGCTCTGGTGAACACCGACCAGGCCGAGGCTGATCTTCTCGGCGACGTCGCCGCCCTGGCCGCCTTCGTAGCGGAGTGGGGCTGGACCGGCGAGCTGCGTCACGACGAGGCGGAGCTGGCTGCGGTGCGGGCCCTGCGCCCCCGGCTGCGTCAGCTCTGGCACCTGAACGAGCCTGATGCCGCCGAGCTGGTCAACGAGCTGCTGCGCGAGACGAACGCGCTGCCGCAGCTGGTGCGTCACGACGCTTGGGACTACCACCTGCACGCGACGCCGCCGGACGCGCCGCTGGCTGACCGAATGGCGGTGGAGGCGGCGATGGCGATGATCGACGTCATCCGCCAGAAGGAACTGCCCCGGCTGCAGGTCTGCGCGGCGGCCGACTGCGGGGATGTGCTGGTCGACTTCTCCAAGAACCGGTCCCGCCGTTTCTGCAGTACCTCGTGCTCGAACCGCACCAACGTCGCCGCCTTCCGGGCCCGCAAGGCAAGCGAGTAGCGCGAACGACTAGGCCCGGCGAGTTCGGGTGATCGCTCCTGCCGTCTGGGCGTCAGGGCGACCGAATGGCAGGATCGTCCGCCCAGTCAGTCGCCGGCCTTCACGGCAGCGATGACCCGAGTCAAGCTGGCATGCAGCTGCTCCAGCTCGGGCAGGTCGATCTGTAGCCGCTGCATGACGGCGGCCGGGATCAGCAACGCCTGTTCGCGCAGTTTCGCTCCGCTCTCGGTGAGGGTGATCTCCAGGTTCCGCTCGTCAGTGGCGCTGCGTTCACGGCGCACATAGCCCGACGCCTCAAGACGCTTCACCAGCGGCGAGAGCGTGCCCGGGTCAAGGGCAAGTAGGCGGCTAAGGTCCTTCACCGAGAGTGGCTGCTGCTGCCAGAGGGCCAGCATCACCAGGTACTGCGGGTGCGTGAGCCCCATCGGCTCCAGCAGCGGCCGGTACACCGAGACGACGCCCCGAGATGCGACCGACAGGGCGAAGCAGACCTGCCGCTCCAGGGCCAGTGGGTCGAGGGTCTCCTCGCGTGTGGTCGTCATCTCGACAGCGTACCAATAGTTTGCACACCAACGGTTAGTGTACGCTGACCGACGTGACCAGAGAAGTGCCGCAGCGTCCGCGCCCCAACCCCGGGGAATGGCTTCGCTACGCCTGGGGAGCCAGCCTCTCGCCGTCGCTGCGTGACTGGGTGCTCAAGGACCTCACCGGGCGCACCTGGCTGCTCCGGCAGCTCAGTCGTTCGCTGGTGCTGATGGCGCCCTTCGCCGCGGCGATTCTGATCTTCGTCCCTGGCGCATTCTGGATCCGCGGGGTCGCCGTCGTCGGCGGGACGGCGATGGGGCTGCTCTTCGGCTTCGCCTACGTCGTCGAGACCAGCGAGACCCGTCTCATCAAGGCCGGCTATCCGGCCGGGCTGGGCGAGAGCATTCGGCGCAAGCGCTCGGCCGACGCCCACTCAGCCGGCGTTGCCCGGCGGCGCGCCAAGCGGGAAGCCCGACGCGCTTAGCAGTCGGCAACGGACTGGCTAACGAGCGCTGGGTTAGCGGGCGCTCCACTGGTTAGCGGGCGCTCCGCCACGCACCGGCACCGGGGCGCAGCTGCGGGCGGGTCAGCCGGGCCGGGTCGGCCCAGCCACCGGCGCGGGTGCGAGCCGGCTCGGCCGGTTCAGCTGAACCGCGGGCCGAGAAGAGTGCGGTGACCACGGCAAGTTCCTCCGCCGTCGGTTCGCCCTTGACGATGCGCAGCACGGGACGGCCCGCGGTCGCCTCAGGCTCGACCGTCTCTTCGGTATCCGGCGCCCGGTGCTTACTCATGAAGAAACCCGCTTGTTCATAGAGGTATGTTTCCGTGCTTCTTCGGCGGCAGGCTCTCGCGCTTGTTGCTGAGCATGCGCAGCGACTTGATGATGTACGCCCGGGTGTGCGAAGGCGGGATCACCGAGTCGATGTATCCACGCTCGGCGGCGACATACGGGTTGACCAGGGTGTCCTCGTAGTCCGTCACAACCTGTGCGCGCAGCGCCTCCGGGTCCTCGGACGCCGCAATCTCCTTGCGGTAAAGGATGTTCGCCGCGCCCTGCGCTCCCATGACGGCGATCTGCGCGGTCGGCCAGGCGACGTTGATGTCGGCCCCGAGGTGCTTGGAGCCCATGACGTCATAGGCCCCACCGAAGGCCTTGCGGGTGATGACGGTGATCTTCGGAACCGTCGCCTCGCAGTAGGCGTAGATGAGCTTCGCGCCGCGGCGGATGATGCCGGTGTGCTCCTGGCTGACACCGGGGAGGAAGCCGGGGACGTCGACCAAGGTGATCACCGGGATGTTGAAGGCATCGCAGGTGCGCACGAAACGCGCCGCCTTCTCCGACGCGTCGATGTCCAGGCAGCCGGCGAAGTGCATCGGCTGGTTGGCCACGATGCCGACCGGTGAACCCTCGATCCGCCCGAACCCGACGATGATGTTCGGCGCAAAGAGCGCATGCACCTCGAGGAAGTCCTCGTCATCCAGGATGTGCGTGATGAGCTCGTGCATGTCGTAGGGCTGGTTGGCCGAGTCCGGAATGAAGGTGTCCAGGAACGCGTCCTCGTCGGTGACGGTGTCGGCCACGTCGGCGTCATAGGTCGGCAGCGCGTCCAGGTTGTTGCTCGGCAGGTACGAGAGCAGGCTCTTCACGTAGTTGATCGCGTCGTCCTCGTCGGTGCCGAGGTAGTGCGCGTTCCCGCTAGTCGTGTTGTGGGTGCGGGCGCCGCCGAGCTCCTCCAGCGTGACGTCCTCACCGGTGACCGTCTTCACGACGTCCGGGCCGGTGATGAACATCTGCGAGGTCTTGTCGACCATGACGATGAAGTCGGTGAGGGCGGGGGAGTAGACGTGCCCGCCGGCCGCCGCGCCCATGATGAGCGAGATCTGCGGGACGACCCCGGAGGCCCGCACGTTGCGCATGAAGATCTCGCCGTAGAGGCCGAGCGAGGCGACACCCTCCTGGATGCGCGCGCCACCACCCTCGTTGATGCCTACGACTGGGCAGCCCGTCTTCAGGGCCAGGTCCAGCACCTTGACGATCTTCTCGCCGTAGACCTCGCCGAGCGCGCCGCCGAAGACCGTCACGTCCTGGCTGAAGACGCAGACCGGGCGTCCGTCGACCGTGCCGTAGCCGGTGACCACGCCGTCGCCGAACGGGCGGTTCTTCTCCATCCCGAAGACGGTCGAGCGGTGCCGGGCGAACTCGTCCATCTCGATGAAGGAGCCCTCGTCGAGCAGGGCTTCGATGCGCTCGCGGGCGGTCTTCTTGCCCTTCGCGTGCTGCCGCTCGACCGCGCGAGCGGATCCGGCGTGCACCGCCTCGTCGTAGCGGCGCTCGAGGTCGGCCAGCTTTCCAGCGGTGGTGTGCGGATCGGGGGCCTCTGGGAGGGCTTCAGCAGTCACGAGAGCAGAGCTTAGTGCCAGGGGCTTAGCGGCGAGCAGAGAACGTGACGGACTCCGCAGCCGGTGGCTACACCTTGGCGACGCGGGAGCCGGCCCCGTAGTTGTGGACGGTCGGCGTCCCCTCGGAGTACAGCACCGTGACATGTTTGCCCGATATGTACCCGGCATCGAAGTGATCGACGTTCAGTAGCACCGAATCCGCCGTGATCACCACCGCCGCGCAGTGCCCGGTGATCGTCACGTGGGCGTGCGGCGCGGTGATCTGCACCGACGTTCCGCTGCTGCAGGCTCCGGCAACTGTCGTATTCGGCTCGGTGACGGCGATGACGTAGCCGGTGAGGGTCGGCGGCGGGGGTACCGCGAGCGGCGTCGGCATCTTCCACAGGTGGGTCGGTGGTGCCGGCGAGGGGGTCGGCGCCGGTGTCGGCGTCACGGTGGGCACCGGCTGCACGCCCGCCGGGTGCGACTGGGCGGCCTGGGCCCGGCCGGAGTCGTAGTGGGCGTAGGAGCTGAGCGCGGCCAGGGCCAGCACGGCCACGGCGGCGATCCGGGCCAGTAGCCGGGGGTCCAGCGACCGCTGCCGCTGCTTGCGGCGTCGGTGGCTCTGGCGGGAGGTGGTCATGTGGTGATCGATTTTCCCATGCCCGGCCGCGCGACGCGAGGGGAGCGCTCCTCGGAACTAGGGTGGTCGGGTGGACGTAGTGGTGGCCGGTGGAGGACACAACGGGCTGGTCGCGGCGATCCTGGCCGCCCAGGCCGGGCGCTCGGTGCAACTGCTGGAGCGCAGTGATCACGTCGGAGGGGCAGCCGTCTCCGAGCAGGTCTTCGCCGGGCAGCCGGCGCGGCTGAGCCGCTACTCCTACCTGGTCAGCCTCTTTCCGGACGAGCTGCTGCGCCGCCTCGGGGTGCAGGTCGAGCTGCGGTCACGCGCCGTCTCCTCTTATACCCCGCTGCTGCGGGGCGGACGGGCCAGCGGCCTGCTGGTCGAGCGGAACGCCGGTCCCGCCACCGAGGCCTCGTTCCGGGAGCTCACCGGGTCGGGCTCCGAGTGGCGCGCCTGGCAGCAGCTCTACTCCGAACTCGCCGCGATGGCCCGGGTGCTCGCCCCCGGGCTCACCAGAGAACTGCGGAGCCGCTCGCAGTCGCGGGACGAGGTAGTGGCGGCCGTCGGCTCGCGGATCTGGGACGAGGTCGTCGAGGCCCCGATCGCCGACCTGATCACCAGCCGGTTCAGCGACGACTCGGTGCGCGGGATCGTGGCCACCGACGCCCTGATCGGCACCTTCACCTCGCTGAGCGACCCGAGCCGGCTGGCCAACCGCTGCTTTCTGTACCACCTGATCGGGCGGGGGACCGGCGAGTGGCTGGTCCCGGTCGGGGGGATGGGTGCCCTCTCGCAGGCCCTCCTCAGCCGGGCGGTCGAAGTCGGGGTGCAGATCCGGACCGGTGTCGAGGTCCGCCGCGTCGACGAGGACGCGGGCGGGGTGACATTGCGGGCTGAGGAGGCCGGTGGTGGCGAGCTGGAGTTTCGGGCCGGTCACCTGCTGGCGGCGGTGGCCCCGACCACCCTGGACGCCTGGCGCGGCCGACCGAGCCCCAGTCCCGAGGGGGCGCAGCTGAAGATCAACATGCTCCTGAACCGGCTACCCCGGCTGAAGTCAGGCGCCGATCCGAATGTCGCCTTCGCCGGCACCACCCACTTCGAGGAGGACTTCAGCCAGCTGGAGGAGGCCTACCGGGTAGCCGCGGCCGGCGAGATCCCCCCACTCCTGCCGTCCGAGATCTACTGCCACTCACTCACCGATGCCTCGATTCTGCAGGGATTTCCTGGGCATACCCTCACCCTCTTCGGCCTACACGCGCCGGCCCGCCTCTTCGCAGCCGACCCGGAACTGGCGAAGCAGCAGGTCACCCAGGCGGCGCTCGCCTCGCTGCAGCGGCACCTGGCCGAACCGCTGGAGGAGTGTCTGGCCCGCGACGAGAACGGCTGGCTCTGCCTCGACGTGGCCACGCCGGTGGACGTCGAGCGGAGCGTGGGGATGCCGGGTGGCCATATTTTCCATGGTGATCTGCAGTGGCCCTGGCTCGAAGACGGGGTGGAGCCGTCGACACCGGCCCAGCGTTACGGCGTCGCCATCGAGGGGAGCGAGCGCATCCTCATCGCGGCCAGCGGCTCCCGGCGGGGTGGTGCAGTCTCAGGCCTCGGCGGGGCGGCCGCGGTCGACGCGCTACTCGCCGGCGGCTGAGGCGAGCTCGCGGAGTACCAGCGCGAGCAGCGAGATTGCCCCGCTTTTGTCGAGGGGTTCATTGCCATTCCCACACTTGGGTGACTGCACGCACGACGGGCAGCCCTCCCGACATTCGCAGGCCCCGATGGCGGTGTGCGTCGCCGCCAGCCACTCCGGAAGTAGCGCGTAGCCGCGTTCGGCGAAGCCCGCCCCGCCGGGGTGACCGTCGTAGACAAAGATCGTCGCCTCACCGGTGTCGGGGTGCAGCGCCGTCGACACCCCGCCGATGTCCCAGCGATCGCAGGTCGCGTAGAGCGGCAGCAGCCCGATCGCGGCGTGCTCGGCCGCGTGCGCGGAGCCGGCCAGATCCAGCGATTCCCCCAATGTTCTCAGCGCATCCGCAGAGATCGTGTACCAGACGGCGCGGGTTCGCAGCTGGCGCGGCGGCAGGTCCAGCGGAGTCTCGTCGATGAGTTCCCCGCTATCCAGCCGGCGGCGCTGGAAACTCACCACCTGGTTGGTGACGTCCACCGTGCCGAAGTACGTCCCCACCGCTCCGGCCCGACTCGACGCCTGCACCGACACGATCGCGATGTCCGTGGTGTCGCGGGCGTTGGTCGAGTAATACGGGCTGTCGGCTCGCACCAGGGCGGCACTGCGATCCAGATCCAACTCCTCGACGAGGTAGGAGCGTCCGAGGTGCAGGTAGACCGCCCCGGGGTGGACGCTGGCGTGCGCGACCCCGGCATCGACCGTCCCGAGCAGCGCGCCGGTGGCCGCCTCGACGATGCTGATCGGGTCGCCCCCGGTGCCGCGGATGTCGGCCGTCGGGCGTTCGCGGGAGGTCCAGAACCAGCCGGCTGGACGGGCCCGCAGCTGCCCGGCCGCCACCAGTTCGTCCAGGACGGTGCGGGCCACCTCGCCGCCGAAGAGCGGCAGGTCGGCCTCGGTGATGGGCTGCTCGGCCGCCGCACAGCAGAGCTGCGGCCCGAGCACGTACGGGTTAGCCGGGTCGAAGACGCTCGACTCGATCGGACGTCCGAAGACAGCCGGCGGGTGGTGCACCAGGTAGGTGTCCAGCGGGTCGTCCCGGGCCACGAAGACGACCAGAGCGTCGCGCCCGGAGCGCCCAGCCCGTCCGGCCTGCTGCCAGAAGGAGGCGAGGGTGCCCGGGAAGCCGGCGATGAGAACAGCGTCCAGTCCGCTGATGTCCAGGCCGAGTTCGAGGGCGTTGGTCGCGGCCACGCCCAGCAGTTCACCGTTGGTCAGTGCCTTCTCGATGCTGCGCCGCTCCTCGCGCAGGTAGCCACCGCGGTAGCCGCTGACCCGCTCGACCAGCTCGTCGGCCCCGGCCTCGGCCAGGGCCCGCTGCGCCCCGAGGGCGGTGAGCTCAGCACCCCGCCGGGAGCGGACGAAGGCGAGGGTGCGCGCGCCGGAGATGACCAGGTCGGCCAGCAGTTCCGAGGTCTGAGCGCCGGCGCTGCGCCGCAGCGGGGCCCCGTTCTCGCCGATCAGGCCGGTGAGCGGCGGCTCCCAGAGGGCCACCAGCCGCTCCCCGTGCGGGGCGGTGTCGCGCTGCACGCAGGTCACCGGCTGGCCGATGAGGCGGCTGGCCGAGGTGGCCGGGTCACGGGAGGTGGCCGAGGCGAGGATGAAGACGGGGGCCGAGCCGTAGCGCTGGCAGAGGCGGCGCAGCCGCCGCAGCACCAGGCAGACGTGGGAGCCGAAGACGCCGCGGTAGGTGTGGCACTCATCGATCACCACGTAGCGCAGCCGGCGCAGGTAGGAGGCCCAGCGATCGTGCTGAGCCAGGATGCCGCGATGCAGCATGTCTGGGTTGGTGAGAATCCAGTTGGCGTGGGCGCGGACCCAATCCCGCTCGCCCAGGGGTGTGTCCCCGTCGTAGGTGGCGGCCCGCACGCCACTGAGCCCCAACCCCTGCAGCGACCGCAGCTGATCGGCGGCCAGGGCCTTGGTCGGGGAGAGGTAGAGCACCCGGGCCCGGTCGTCGGCGGCCAGCGCGGTGAGGGCCGGAAGCTGGTAGGCCAGCGACTTGCCCGACGCCGTCGTGGTCGCGATGACGACGTTCTCGCCCCGGTGTGCGGCCTCGGCCGCCTCGCTCTGATGCAGCCAGGGTTCGGTGATCCCGTCGGCGATGTAGCGCTCGCGCAGCTCGTCCGGGACCCAATTCGGCCAGGCCGTCGTCTGCGCAGCCTGAGCCGGGATCGTCTCGACATGGGTCAGCGACTGCGCGCGGGCCGGGACGCTCAGACGGGCCAGGAGCTCCGACGCGGTCAACCCAGGCACCCTGCCACGCTAACCGCGGCCAGTGACATTCCGATCGGATCGCCGTGGCTGTGGCACGATTGGTCCGTGGAGATCTCGCTGAACACCGCAGTATCCGAGGTTGCGTCCGTCCTCGACGTTCGCGGCGACGTGGACTTCTACTCGGCCCCGGCGCTGCGCGAGAGATTGACCGAGCTGCTGGAGACGGGTGAGCAGCCGGTGGTGGTCGACCTCTCCGGCGTCGGGTTCATCGACTCGACCGGCCTCGGGGCGTTGGTGGCGGCGCTGAATCTGGCCAACGAGCGGTCCCGGGCGATGCCGATCGTCACCAACCAGGAGCGGGTCACCAAACTCTTCCGGATCACCGGGCTGGAGGGCGTCTTCGCCATGTCCGACAGCCTCGAGGGCGCGCTGGCCAGCGTCGCCGACGCCTGATCTCCCTCTGATTCCGGCCCCGTTCTCGTCCCAATTTGTAGTGATGTGTGCCACATAGTGACCTCGGTTAACAACAATTCGGTGACCTGGACCACTTAACGTCGATTCCTCCCGCTAAACTCCGCCGAATCACCAGGCGCACAGTCGTACGGGGACCGAAGACCAGCAAAACCCGCTTCTGCGCGCGACGTCGATTCGGCACAACGCTGTGCCCGCGAAGGAGTCCGCATGGCCATACGAGACCTGACGACCGTGACCGTAGTCCGGGTGGATCCCGGGATATCGAGTGGCGACAAGGTGTGGGTGATAGCGATCGGCGTCATCGCCCTCGCGGCCCTCGCCTTCGCCTACTTCCTGTCACGGGAGGTGCTCGCGGCCGATACCGGCACGCCGAAGATGGTGGAGATCGCCAAGGCGGTGCAGGAGGGCGCGGCGGCGTATCTGAACCGTCAGTTCCGGACCCTGGCCATCTTCGCGACGATCGTCTTCGTGGTGCTGCTGGTCCTGCCGGTGAACCATGGTGGGTTCAGCGTGCAGTTCGGACGGGCCCTCTTCTTCATCGTCGGCGCCGTCTTCTCGGCGGCCGTGGGCTACATCGGCATGACGCTGGCCACCCGGGCCAACGTGCGGGTGGCGGCGGCGGCGCGTGGCGGCGGTCGTGAGCGTGGCTTCCACGTCGCGTTCCGCACCGGCGGCATCGTCGGCATGCTCACCGTCGGCCTGGGCCTGCTCGGCGCCAGCGTCGTCCTCTTCATCTACAACAGCAACGCCCCGACGGTGCTCGAAGGCTTCGGCTTCGGCGGCGCGCTGCTGGCCATGTTCATGCGAGTCGGCGGCGGCATCTTCACAAAGGCGGCCGACGTCGGTGCCGACCTGGTCGGCAAGGTCGAGGCCGGCATCCCCGAGGACGACCCGCGCAACGCGGCCACCATCGCCGACAACGTGGGCGACAACGTCGGTGACTGCGCCGGCATGGCGGCTGACCTCTTCGAGTCCTACGCGGTCACGCTCGTCGCGGCCCTCATCCTCGGCCAGTCGGCCTTCGGGTCGAAGGGCCTGCTCCTCCCGCTGCTCATCGGAGCGGTGGGGATCATCAGCTCCGTCGTCGGCATCCTGACGACCAAGCTGCGGGCGGCCGACCGCACCGGCCTGGTGCCGATCAACCGTGGCTTCTTCATCACCGCCGCCGTCTCGCTGATCCTGGTCGCGATCGTCGCCTTCACCTATCTGCCGGCCACCTTCTCCGAGCTGAACGGCTCCGACCCTGGCACCGGCAACCCGCGGGTCATCGCCTTCGTCGCCGTCCTCATCGGCATCGTGCTGGCGGTGGTCATCCAGCAGCTCACCGGCTACTTCACCGACACCATCCGGCGCCCGGTCACCGACGTCGCCAAGGCGTCGCTCACCGGCCCGGCGACCGTCATCCTCTCCGGCATCTCGCTCGGGCTGGAGTCGGCCGTCTACTCGGCCATCGTCATCGGGGCCGCGGTTTACGGGGCGTTCCTCCTCGGCGCCGGCAGCACCTTCGTCGCCCTCTACGCCGTCGCCCTCGCCGGCTGCGGGCTCCTCACCACGGCCGGTGTCATCGTGGCCATGGACACCTTCGGCCCGGTGAGCGACAACGCGCAGGGGATCGCGGAGATGAGCGGTGACATCGACGAGAAGGGCGCCCGCGTCCTCACCGACCTCGACGCCGTCGGCAACACCACCAAGGCGATCACCAAGGGCATCGCGATCGCCACCGCCGTCCTCGCGGCGACGGCGCTCTTCGGCTCCTTCAACAAGGCCTTCACCGACGCGCTGAACCAGGCTCGTGGCGTCACGGTGACGCTGCTGAACAACGTCACCGTGGTGCAGGTGCCGGGCGGGAAGCTGACCTCGCTCTCCTTCAACCTGGACCTCTCGCAGCCGAACAACCTGGTCGGCGTGATCATCGGTGCCGCGGTCGTCTTCTTCTTCAGCGGCCTGGCGATCCGGGCCGTCGAGCGGGCGGCCGGACGGGTCGTCTACGAGGTTCGCGAGCAGTTCCGCACGAAGCCCGGAATCATGGACTTCACCGAGAAGCCGGACTACGGACGGGTCGTCGACATCTGCACCAAGGACTCGCTGCGTGAGCTGGCGACCCCCGGGGTGCTGGCCATTCTGGCGCCGATCGGCGTCGGCTTCCTGCTTGGCATCGGCCCGCTGGCCGGTTACCTGGCCGGCGCCATCGGGGCCGGTGTGCTGATGGCGATCTACCTGGCCAACTCCGGTGGGGCCTGGGACAACGCGAAGAAGATGGTGGAGGACGGGGCCTTCGGCGGCAAGGGCAGCGAGTCGCATGCGGCCACCGTCATCGGTGACACGGTCGGTGACCCGTTCAAGGACACCGCCGGCCCGGCCATCAACCCGCTGATCAAGGTGATGAACCTGGTGGCGGTCCTCGTCGCCCCGGCCGTCGTGAAGCTGACCGTGGGGACGCACGCCTCGATTCCGCTGCGCATCCTCATCGGCGTCGTGGCGCTGGCGATCATCGCGGCGGCCGTCGTGGTGGCCAAGCGCCGGGTCGTCTCGATGGGGCCGCAGGCCGACTCGACACCGACGCCCAGCGCCGGACCGAGCGCTGGCTCAACCGCAGGCGGGCCGACGGGTCACACCCCGACGCACGGTGCCGACGACGACACTCCGGCGGCCACCCGCCCGTAGCCGTCCGGACGGGCAGTCGATCTCGACGCAGCCGCGACTCGGTGAGAATCTCGCCGTTTCGCGGCTGCGGCGTCTGCCCCGCACTACGCTGTTGCAATGCAGTTTTCGCTGTTCGGTGCCGCCACCGCCGCCCCGACCCTCGCCGATTTCGACGGCGTGCTCATCGGTGGTGGGCACTGGGTTCGCCACGGTGACGCGGCCCGTCTCTCGGTGGTCGTCGCTGACCGCTGGCGGGCCGATGAGCTGCATCAGGCCTTCCACGAACGGGGGGTCGGGGAGAGCAGCGATCCGATCGTGCGGGCCGAGGAGGGCTTCGCCGTTCGGTCGGCCTTCAGCGGCGACCTCCGGGCCGAAGCCGACCGCTGGACGGTCGGTGCGAATGAGGCCCCGCCGCCGGGGTTCCGGCTCGAGGTCGGTGGGCTGCGCCTCTGGGCCGTCACGGCGGGACGAGCCGATGACGTCGGCTACCTGCTCGGCACTGACCAGCCCGATGACGTCATCCACACCGTCTCCGGGGCCCAGCTCTCCCGTCTCGGCCTGGCCGCCGTCTCGCTGACCGCTCGCTCGGGTGGCCCGGCTTGGCGCGTCACGTCGACGAAGCGGCTGCGCCGGCTGGCCGAACTCCTCGGCGAGGCGCCGATCGGCTCCGGGCGAGACTGGCCCACCTTCTAACTGCGGTCCCACCTTCTAGCTGCCCCACACATAGCGATGTGGGGAGCCGAATGCCCGGAGTCCGAACATCCAGCTCCCCACATCCGGGGGTTTTGTTTCTTAGAAGGCTTCGGCCAGATCCGCGGCCTCGACGGCCCGCAGTTCGTCGTCGAGGTCGACCTCGGCCTCGGCCTCGGCCGGACGCTCGCGCCTGACAGTCACCGCGATGAGCAGCACCGTCACGGCCAGGAAGATCGTCGCGGTCAGGAAGCCCCGCTGGGCACCGACGACGAAGGCGTGCTGGGCCTTAGCCGCCGCGTCCATGCTGAGCGGTGCATCCGCCGCCGCCCGCCGGCTCGCCGAGCCGAAGACGGTGACCAGCACGGCCAGCCCGACCGAGCCGCCGAGCTGCTGCATGACGTTGACCATCCCCGATGCCGCACCGGCGTCCTCGGGGCGCACCCCGCGCAGCGCCATAGCAGTCAGCGGAACGAAGGCCGTCCCGTTGCCCAGCCCGAAGAGGACGAGCGGTCCAAGCAGTGCCCAGTAGCTGCTCGTCGCCGAGAGCTGCGTCAGCCAGGCCAGGCCTGCGGTGGAGCCGACCAGCCCGCCGAGCATCAGCGTCTTCGGGTCGAAGCGGTCGGTGAGTACCCGGGCGCTGATGTTCGACGAGGTGAAGACGGCGATGGTCAGCGGCAGGAACGCGATCCCGGAGGCGAAGGCGCCGTAGCCGAGAACCGTCTGCAGGAACTGCGAGAGGAAGAAGAACATCCCCATCATCCCGGCCACCATCAGCAGCCGCGCCAGGTACGAGACGGAGCGGTTGCGGTCGGCGAAGAGGCGCAGCGGCGTGATCGGTGACGCGGCCCGGCTCTCGACGATGACGAAGCTGCCCAGCAGCAGCACCCCAGCCACGAAGGCCAGGATGGTGCCGGTGTCAGACCAGCCGTCGCTCGCGGCCCGCACCAGGCCGTAGACGATCGAGGTCATGCCGAGAGTTGAGGTGAAGGCACCGGCCAGGTCGAAGTGCCCCTTGCGGCGAGGCGTCTCCAGCATGACCCGCCAGGCCAGGGCCAGCACGACGACACCGATCGGGACGTTCACGAAGAGCACCCAGCGCCAGGAGGCCCATTCGGTGAGCAGGCCGCCGGCGATGAGGCCGACGGCGGCGCCACCGATGGAGACCGCGGTGTAGAGGCCGACGGCCCGGGTGCGCTCGCGCCCCTCGGCGTAGGTCGTCATCAGCAGCGCGAGAGCGGCCGGGGAGGCGAAGGCGGCCCCGACGCCCTGAGCCGCGCGGGCGATGAGGAGCATCTCGGCGTTGCCGGCGAAGCCGCCGACGAGGGAGGCCAGGGTGAAGAGGGCCAGGCCGCCGATGAAGGTGCGGCGCCGGCCGAGGATGTCACCGGCGCGGGCGCCGAGCAGCAGCAGCCCGCCGAAGCTCAGGGTGTAGGCGTTGATGACCCAGGAGAGGCCGGTGGGGGTGAAGCCCAGCGACGTCTTGATCTCCGGGAGCGCGATGTTGACGATGGTCGCGTCCAGCACGACCATCAGCTGGCAGGTGAGGATGAGGGCGAGCAGCAGGCCGGGGTTCCCCGGGCGGATCGCTGCGAAGATGCCGCCGCGGGCCTTCTTGGCCGGGCTGGCGTCGGCCGCGGTGCCGGAATTGGCGGCGGGGCTGTTCGCGTTGGGTGGATTGGTGGTGACAGACATTGTGTGTCTCCTTGCGGTAACATCGACACGGAAGCGGATGGACCCTCCGGTACATTCGACAATACGGAGGCTGCCTCCGGTTTGCAACTTCTTTTTGAGCTGCTCGGCGTGTCGGGCAGAATCGGGCACGCAGGAGGTGTCGGAGTGAGCGCAACGGTGCGCGCGTCAGATGAGGCTGACGCTGCCCTCCAGACGGCTGCTGCCCTCCAGACGGCCGCCGTGCCGCCGCTCCCGCCGTGTGCCCAGGGGCAGAAGCCGATGCGGGCCGACGCCAAGCGCAACTACGACCAGCTCCTGGTCGCCGCCTCAGCCGCCTTCCAGGCCTCCGGTGTCGAGACGTCACTGGAGGAGATCGCGCGCCAGGCCGGAGTCGGGATCGGCACCCTGTACCGCCACTTCCCCACCCGCAACGCCCTTATCGAGTCGGTGTATCGCCGCGAAGTCGAGCTGATGTGCGCGCGCGCCGACGAGCTGCTGCGCACCGAACCGGCCGAGGCTGCGCTCTCGGAGTGGATGAGCGGATTCGTCCGTCATGTAGCCAAGAAGCGGGGCATGGCCACCGCGCTCAAGGCCGCCGCCGCGGAGGCGGCTGAGGCCTCGGGCAGCGGCGTCGCCCCCGCCGACTCCGAGCTCTTCACCTACTCCCGTGGACTGATGTACGGCGCGGCTGACCGGCTGCTGGCCGCCGCGGTGGCCGACGGGGCGGTCCGTGCTGACGTCGACTCCCAGGATTTGGTGCGGGCCATGAGCGGCATCTGCCTGGCCAACGATCAGCCGGACTGGCAGGACCAGGCGGCGCGTCTGGTGAACCTGCTCATGGACGGCCTGCGTTTCGGTGCCACCGGCGTACCCGTGGCCCCGGCTGGTGGCAGCGCCGACGCCGCCGTCAACGCAGAATCCCGGTAAGTAACAGTCGGGCCTGACGCCTATCACAGGGTGCTCAAACGAGTCCTGTGACACGGTGGAGGTACGGCCGTCCACGCAACGTTGCGAAAGTCCTGTACCGTCCGCCGTGAAACGGCATACCAATTCCCAGGAATTTCGAATCAGCTTTTCTGTAGACACAGGGAGTACATGTGGCTAGCGGCACCTCGGCAGCCGGCAAGGCGGGCACCAAGCTGGTGATCGTCGAGTCGCCGGCCAAGGCGAAGACGATCGGCGGGTACCTCGGCTCGGGGTACGTCGTCGAGGCTTCGATCGGCCACATCCGGGATCTGCCGCGCAACGCCGCCGATGTCCCGGCCAAGTACAAGGGCGAGGCGTGGGCCCGTCTGGGCGTCGACACCGACAACAACTTCGAGCCGCTCTACGTCATCAGCACCGACCGCAAGCAGCAGGTCAGCAAGCTGAAGAACCTCGTGAAGGACGCCTCCGAGGTCTACCTGGCCACAGATGAGGACCGCGAGGGCGAGGCGATCGCCTGGCATCTGGTGCAGACGCTCGCCCCCAAGGTGCCGGTGCGCCGGATGGTCTTCCATGAGATCACCCCGCAGGCCATCGCCGCCGCCATCGAGGCGCCGCGCGACATCGACGTCAACCTCGTCGATGCCCAGGAGACCCGTCGCATCCTCGACCGTCTCTATGGCTACGAGGTTTCGCCGGTGCTCTGGAAGAAGGTGCTGCCGAAGCTCTCCGCCGGCCGCGTCCAGTCCGTCGCGACCCGCATCGTCGTCGAGCGCGAGCGGGCCCGGATGCGCTTCCGCACCGCTGAGTACTGGGACATCGAGGGCACCTTCGCCGCCGTCGAGCGGAAGGCCGACGACCCGGAGACCTTCACCGCCAAGCTGGTCAGCTACAACGACGTCCGGGTCGCCACCGGCCGCGACTTCGACCCGGAGACCGGCCTCGCCGAGTCCACCGTCGAGCACCTCGACGAGACGGCGGCCCGCGGGCTGGCCGCCCGCCTCGAGGGTCGCGGGTTCGAGGTGCTGCGGGTCGAGGAGAAGCCGTACCGCCGCAAGCCGTACGCGCCGTTCATGACCTCGACGCTGCAGCAGGAGGCCGGCCGGAAACTGCGCTGGTCCTCGGCCGTGGTGATGCGGGTGGCCCAGCGGCTGTACGAGAACGGCCACATCACTTATATGCGAACCGACTCGACGAACCTGTCGGAGACGGCGATCACGGCCGCCCGGGCCCAGGCCCGTGAGCTCTACGGCGACGCCTATGTACCGGCCGAGCCGCGTCGCTACAGCCGCAAGGTGAAGAACGCCCAGGAGGCTCACGAGGCGATCCGCCCGGCGGGTGACTCCTTCCGCACGCCCGGCCAGCTCGCCTCGCAGCTCTCCTCGGACGAGTTCCGCCTCTACGAACTCATCTGGCAGCGCACCCTGGCCTCCCAGATGGAGGACGCGGTCGGCACCACGATCTCGGTGCGGCTGGGGGCCACTTCGGTCACCGACGAACGGGCCGAGTTCGCGACGTCGGGGCGCACCATCACCTTCCCCGGTTTCCTGCGGGCCTACGTCGAGGAGACCGACGACTCGGCCGAGGCTGACGACGCCCAGAAGCGCCTCCCGCGGCTGGCTCGCGGCGAGGCGATCAATGCCCGTCACTTCGAGCCGGAGGGGCACACCACCTCGCCGCCGGCCCGCTACACCGAGCCGTCGCTGACCAAGGCGCTGGAGGAGCTCGGCATCGGCCGCCCCTCCACCTATGCCTCGATCATGCAGACCATCCAGGACCGCGGCTACGTCTGGAAGAAGGGCGCGGCGCTGGTTCCGTCCTGGATCGCCTTCGCCGTGACCGGGCTGCTGGAGTCGTACTTCGGCCGTCTCGTCGACTATGACTTCACGGCCAGCGTCGAGACCGATCTGGACTCGATCGCCGACGGCGAGGCGTCCCGGATCGACTGGCTGCGCGGCTTCTACTTCGGTGACGGGACCACCGCCCCCGCGGCGAACGGCTCCGACCCCGACCCGGTCTCCGACGGCGCCGGGCGCATCTCGGCCCAGGGTGGCCTTAAGCAGCTCATCTCCGACCGCCTCGAGCAGATCGACGCCCGCGGCGTGAACTCGATCCCGCTGGCCGGCACCGACGTGGTGGTCCGGGTCGGCCGCTATGGCCCGTACCTGCAGAAGGGTGCGGCTGAAGACGGCGTGCGCGCCTCCATTCCGGAGGATCTGGCCCCGGACGAGCTCACCCCGGAGAAGGTCGAGGAGCTGCTCTCGGCGCCCTCGGGTGACCGCGTCCTCGGGGTGGACCTGGAGTCGGGCCTGGAGATCACGGCCAAGAACGGTCGCTACGGCCCGTACGTCACCGACGGCGAGAAGTCGGCGTCGCTCTTCAAGACGATGTCGGTCACTGAGTTGACGCTGGCCGAGGCGCAGAAACTGCTGACCCTGCCGCGGGTTCTCGGCGTCCTCGACGGCGAGGAGGTGACGGCGCAGAACGGCCGCTACGGCCCGTACATCAAGCGCGGCACCGACTCCCGTTCGCTGGAGACCGAGGAGCAGCTCTTCACCATCACCCTGGATGAGTCGGCGGCGATCTTCGCTCAGCCGAAGGTGCGGGGTCGGGCGGCGGCCAAGCCACCGCTGAAGGAGGTCGGCAACGACCCGGTGTCGGGTAAGCCGATGGTGGTGCGCGAGGGTCGTTTCGGGCCGTACGTCACGGACGGCGAGACGAACGCGTCGCTGCGCCGGGGCGACTCCCCGGAGGAACTGACCGTGGATCGCGCGGCTGAGTTGTTGGCCGATCGCCGCTCGCGGGGTCCGGCGCCGAAGAAGACGGCCAAGAAGGCCGCGAAGAAGGCTCCGGCCAAGAAGGCCACCGCGACGAAGACTGCTGCGAAGAAGACGGCGGCGAAGAAGAGCACGGCTGCGAAGAAGACGGCCGCTTCGAAGACCGCGGCCAAGAAGGTAGTGGCGAAGAAGGCTCCGGCCAAGAAGGTCGTCACCTCGGACGTGGTCCCCGCTGATCTGATGGAACCCGTCTCCATCGACTAGTCCCGTCGTCGGGCCCGTGCGGCCTCTGTGGGCGAACCTCCTGCACTATGTGCGCCCTGGCCCCCGATCTGCAGGACCTTCACGGTGCCAACTTCGCCGCGCGCCAGACCATCGCACCCGCCAACTGGCCAAAAGCTGCGGCTAAGGCTTGTAGCCGACGCAGAAGATGCGGGTGAAGGGGAACGTCGTCTGGCCGTCCGAGTCGCTAGGGTAGGCCTCGCGCAGGTCGGCGGCGTACTCCGCCTCGAACTCGGCCGCGTCTCCAGCCGACAGGGCCTGCAGGACCGGACGCAGCCCGGTTCCGCGCACCCACTGCAGCACCGGATCGGGCCCGGTCAGCTGGTGCAGGTAGGTCGTCTGCCAGACGTCGGTGCGCAGGCCGGCGTGGCGCAGCAGTGCGCCGTACTCGCCGGGACGGGCCACCGTGTCGTGATGCCGCAGCACCCCGCCGAGCTGATCGCGCCAGCGTGGCGACTCGGCCCGCTGGCGCATCAGCTGATGGGACGGGGCACCGAAGTTATCGGGGACCTGGAAGGCCAGCCAGCCGCCAGAGGGGAGCGCTCCGGCCCATCGCTGTAGCACCGCCGGATGCTGCGGCACCCACTGCAGCGTCGCGTTGCTGATGAGGACGTCGCAGTCGGGGCCGGGGACGAACGCCGCCGCGTCACCGATCCGGGCCTCGATCCCAGGCAGAGCCGACGCCTCGGCCACCATCTCCGGCGACGTGTCGATGCCCTCGATGATCGCCTCCGGCCAGCGGTCGGCCAGCAGGGCGGTGAGGTTCCCTGGCCCGCAGCCCACATCGACCACCCGGCGCGGATTCCGGGCCTGGACGCGCCCGAGCAGATCCAGATATGGACGCCCCCGCTCGTCGGCAAACTCAAGGTATTGCTGTGGATTCCACTCCATGACAAATCCTCTCGACGTCAAGAGACTATATCTTGACGTCGAGAGAGCGCTACACTTCCAGGCATGGGAGACGAGGTCGACGAGATTGTCGATGCGTGGCGCCACGAGCGTCCAGAACTGGACCTGAGCCCGCTGCAGATTCTCTCCCGGGTAAGCCGGCTAGCTGACGTCCTCGACGAGCGCCGGACGGCCGCCTTCGTCGAACACGGCCTGCAGACGCACGAATTCGACGTCCTGTCGGCGCTGCGCCGCAGTGGCGGTGAGTTCGAGATGACGGCCGGTGAGCTCTGCATCGCCACTCACGTCACCTCGGGGACGATGACCAGCCGGCTGGATCGGCTGGTCGCCCGCAAGCTGGTGATCCGCCGCCCCGATCCGGGAGACGGCCGCTTGGTGCAGGTCCGGCTAACCTCGCTGGGGCGCCGGCGGGTGGATGCGGCCTTCGAGGCGCTGCTGGAGTCGGAGAAGGGCCTCATCGAGGACATCACCGAGTCGCGGCAAGAAGAACTGGCCGCGGCGCTGCGTGACCTGCTCGCCGCCACTGATCGGTGAGCTGAGCCGCTGCCAACGCGGCAGGCCGTCAGAGAATGCGGCGGGTCGTCAGACCTCACGGATAAGCTAAAGGCATACCGGCAAGATACGGAGCAGGCGAATCAGCAAGGACAAAGAGATGAGCGCGACCGCGGATGCGGCCGCCAGTCCTGTCTCAGCCGTCGCCGGAATCCGCGGGGTGCTTCGGGTAACTCCGTTCCGCCGGCTCTGGTACTCCACCTTCCTCTCCAGCCTCGGTGACTGGCTGGGCCTGCTGGCCACCACGGCTCTAGCCGCGTCGCTTGCCACCGGCTACTCGCAGAAGAGCTACGCACTCGGTGGGGTGCTGCTGGTACGCCTGCTCCCGGCGATGGTGCTCGGCCCGGTGGCTGGCGTCTTCGCCGACCGATTCAATCGCCGCTACACGATGGTCATTTCCGATCTCATCCGCTTCGCGCTCTTTCTGACCATCCCGCTGGCCCATCTGGTGGTGAGCGCCGACCGCACCCTCTGGTGGCTCTACGTCGTCACCTTCCTGATCGAGTGCGTCAGCCTCTTCTGGCTGCCGGCTAAGGACGCGTCGGTTCCCAATCTGGTGCGGCGCGACCAGGTCGAAGCGGCCAATCAACTCGGCCTGATCACCACGTATGGCATCACGCCGGTGCTGGGGGCGCTGCTCTTCTCGGTGCTGGCCCGGATCACCGACGCACTGGCCAAGCACCTCTCGTTCTTCAAGGCGAATCCGACCAACCTCGCGCTGTACATCAACGCCGCCACCTTCCTGGTCGGGGCTGTGGTGGTGTATTTCATCAAGGAAATAAGCGGAAGTCGTGGCTCGGGGGTGCCCGGTGCGCAGCCGACGCTCCGTTCGCTGGCCCGCGAGGCCGGCCAATTCATCCGTACTTCTAGGCTCCTTCGCGGTCTCATCATCGGTATCTCGGGGGCCTTCGCGGCCGGCGGAGCGGTGATCGGTGCCGGCCGGTTCTTCGTCAGCAGCCTGGGTGGTGGTGACGCCGCCTACGGTGTTCTCTTCGGCGCCGTCTTCGTCGGCCTCGGTCTCGGAATGGCGTTCGGTCCACGTTTTGCTCGGGAAGTCTCGCGGCGACGCCTCTTCGGCCTCTCGATCGTCGCCTCCGGCTTGTGCCTCGCGCTGACGGCTGTGATGCCGTTGATCGGGCTGGCTGTGGTCTTCGTGGTGCTCCTCGGCTTCGGCGCCGGTAACGGTTATCTGGCTGCCGTCACCTTGCTGGGGACGGAGATCGACGACCAGATCCGCGGCCGGGTCTTCGCGATCCTGCAGACCCTCATCCGGGTCGTGCTCATCCTCAGTCTGGCCGTGGTGCCGTTCCTGGTCGGGGCCATAGGCACCACCGATATCGACATTGGCTCGTTGAGCATCACCGTCGACGGCACCCGGATCGTGCTCTTCGCCGCCGGCCTCCTCGCCGTCGGCACCGGGGTGATGGCCTATCGGTACATGGACGACAAGCATCACGTGTCGATCTGGGTCGACCTGGTCACCTCGCTGCGGGGCGATTCAACGGCCCGTCGACGGCTGCACTCCGGGGGGATCTTCGTGGCGTTCGAGGGCGGCGAAGGCTCTGGTAAATCAACGCAGATCGGCCTGCTGGCCGCGTCACTGGCCGAGAGTGGAGTCGCGGTCCGGGTCACTCGCGAGCCGGGAGCCACCGCGCTCGGTGAGCAGATCCGGGCGCTGGTCCTGCACCGAGAGGAGGCGATCTCGCCGCGCGCCGAGGCACTCCTCTTCGCCGCTGATCGGGCCCATCACGTCACCACCGTGATCCGTCCGGCGCTGGACGCGGGAACCGTGGTGCTCACCGACCGCTACATCGACTCGTCACTGGCCTATCAGGGTGCCGGACGGGACCTGACGATGGACGAGGTGCGGCGGATCTCCCGCTGGGCCACGGAGAATCTCCGCCCCGACCTGACCGTCCTGCTCGACGTGGACGTGGAGATCGGGTTGGCGCGGGCCACGAGCGCGTCGGGGGCCGACAAGCTGGAGGCCGAGTCGGTGGCCTTCCATCAGCGGGTCCGGGAGGCGTTCCGGACGCTGGCCGACTCATCACCTGACCGCTATCTGGTGCTGGATGCGTCGGCGCCGGTGGAGGAGTTGGCCCGTCAGATTCGCGTCGAGGTGCAGCGGCTGCTGCCGTCCGGCCAGAACCCGACCGCGTCCATGGACGAGGTAGCTCACGCGAGTGACGCCAGTAGCGCCGACAACTCGGCCCGCGCCAAGGATTCGGGTCGCGCTGATGATTCGGGTCGCGCGAACGAATCGGCTCGGGTTAGCGACCCAGCTCGCTCCGATGAGGGCACGGTGACGGCGTGACGGTGTGGCGTTCCCTGGTCGGGCAGGGCGAGTCAGTGCAGGTACTACAGCGAGCCAGCTCGGCCGGTCGGGAGATCGTCGAGGGTCGCCCGGTCGCTCCCGGGTCGATGACGCACGCCTGGCTCTTCACCGGTCCACCCGGCTCCGGCCGATCGGTTGCGGCTCGTGCCTTTGCTGCAGCGCTCGAGTGTGACCGGGGTGATGAGCTGGGTTGCGGCACCTGTCCGGCCTGCCACATGGTGCTGGCCGGAACCCACCCTGACGTGCACGCCGTCGTGCCGGACGGGCTCTCCATCTCGGTGGCTGAGATGCGGGCCGTGGTGCAGAACGCGGCGCGGATGCCGGCCTTCGGGCGCTGGCAGGTGGTGGTCATCGAGGACGCTGACCGTCTCACCGAGGCCGCCTCCAACGCGCTGCTGAAGGCGGTCGAGGAGCCGGCCGATCGCACCGTCTTCCTGCTCTGTGCCCCATCCACCCACCCGGATGACGTGTCGGTGACGATCCGCTCTCGCTGCCGCACCATCGCTCTGCGCACCCCCTCAGCCGAATCGGTGGCCGCGGTGCTGGTCGACGATGGCGCCGATCCGGAGCAGGCGGCCTGGGCCGCCCAGGCTTCGCAGGGGCATGTCGGGCGGGCCCGCCGACTGGTTCGCGACGAGGACGCGCGGCGGCGCCGGGCTGCGGTGCTGGCCATCCCGGCCTCGTTGACCTCGCTGCAGGCCTGCCTCGTCGCGGCCGACCATCTGATCGGCGCGGCCGAGGCGGAGTCGGCGGCCTACTCGGCGTCGCGCAACGAGGAGGAGACCGAGGCGTTGAAGGTGGCCCTCGGAGCCGGTGGCACCGGAAAGGGCGCTGTTGCGGCCACCCGGGGTTCGGCCGGTGCGGTGAAGGAGTTGGAGAAGCGCCAGAAATCGCGGGCCACCCGGAGCCAGCGTGACTCGCTGGACCGGGCCCTCACCGATCTGGCCGCTTTCTATCGCGATGTGCTGCTGGTGCAGGGGCGCGCTGACCGGGGTGCGGCGGCGGTTGCGTCGGCGCACCCGGACTTCGACGACGAGGTGCGGGCGGTCGCCCTGCAGGTGACGCCGGCCGGTGCCCTGACCCGTCTGGACGCGGTGCTGGCCTGTCGGGAGGCGCTGGAGTTGAACGTGAAGCCACGCTTCGCGGTCGAGGCGATGACGGCGGCCCTGCGACTTCCCTGATCGGCTCTGGGCGTCATCTACGCGGCCGTCGTATTGGCCTCGGTGAGGACTTACCCGGCGGCTGCCCCCGCAGCCGCCGGCCCCGTGCTGGTCCTGATTGCCCTGTATTAGTTGTGGGTTCTTAGAGGGAGTTGTCGTAGAGGAGGCCCTGCTGCAGCGTCGAAGCGAGGCTCGAGAGCGAGACTCCGCTGCTGCTGAGTAGGTCCGAGAGACTCGTCCCGCTCTTCAGCTGGTTGGTGAGAGTGGTCGGGTCGGTCTTCAGCAGTGAGCTCAGCTCGTCGAGGAGCGACGAGCCCGAGCTGGACGAGCTGGAGTTCGATGAGCTGGACGTGGACTGCGACGCGTCGCTCGGCGGCGGACCATGCGGACCCTGCGGACGCTCAGGAAGGCCGACCCGGCTGGCGATGTCCTTGGCCCGGCTGAGCTTGTCGGCATCCGAGGCATCGCTCGGGTCATTCTTGGCCAGCGCTGATTCGAGATCGTCCTCGGAGATTCCCTTCTCCTTGGCGATATCGGAGAGGCTCTTGCCGGACTTGAGTTCGCTGGTGAGGTCGGACTTGGACATACCGAAGAGGTTGGCGGCGACGTCCAGCGGTCCCTTGGGTCGAGAGCTGGAGTCTGCGCCCAGTAGCGATGATGAGGTTAAGGCGGCGGTGCTTGTGTTGATGGATGTCATTCGCGCGCTTTCTCGTCATGTCCCGACTGGCATCGGGCACACCGAATCTCGGCTCGAATGAGAAGAACGGCAGGGTGGCTCCGATTTATGAGCTACCCGTCGTCACGCTTAACACGCCGCTAAGCGACGCCTACTCGAGCCCTACGTAGCGCATTAGCAGCACTCAGCGAACACGTTGTCGATGCCCACCTGTTCGGCGGCGCCCAAGTCGGCCGCGCTTGGTCAGCTACGCCATAGGGTCAGCTGCGCACTGGCATCTGCTGCAGCGCCCAGGTGTTGCCGTCCGGGTCGGCGAAGCGGACGAAGTGGCCCCATTCCTGGACGTCCACCTCGCTGGCGTCGACGCCCTTGGCGACGAGTTCGGCTCGGGCGGCTTCAGCGTCAGGGATGACAACCTGGATTCCCCGCTGGGATCCGACCGCCATGTCGATGCCGAGACCGGTGCCGAAGGCGATGGAGCAGGCCGAGCCGGGTGGCGTCAGCTGGACGAATCGCAGCTCCGGATTCACCTGGACGTCAAAGTCGTCATGGAAGCCAACCTGGTCGACGTAGAAGGCCTTGGCCCGGTCGACATCACTGACGGGTACGAAGATGAGTTCTATTTTCCAGTCCATGCGTGCAACCTAAACCCGACCTCTGACAACTAGCGCTAGTCTCGATTTCGTGGGCATGATCTGCGCGGTGACGTTCGAGCCGAAGGGGCGTCTGTACTACGCCGACCCGGGCGCGTTGTCGCCGGCGGTGGGTGATCACGTCCTATACCCGACCGAGGCCGGAGCCGAGGTCGCGCAGGTGACGTGGGCGGCCGAGTACGTCAGCGAGGAGTTCGCGGCGCTTCCGGTGCTCGCCGGGATGGCGACGGCGGCCGACCTCGATGGCGCGGCCCGCAGCCGCAAGAAGAAGGCGTACGCGCGAGTGGCGTCGCGGCGGCTGATCCGCGAGCACCAGTTGCCGATGAAGGTGAGCGGTGTCGACTACTCACCCGTCGACAACCAGACCACCATCTACTTCACCGCGCCGCATCGCATTGACTTTCGGGGACTGGTGCGTGACCTGGCGGCGACGCTCTCGGGACGGGTCGAGCTGCGGCAATTGTCGGCGCGGGACGAGGCGAAGCTCAGCGGTGGCATCGGGTCGTGCGGGCGGGAACTCTGCTGCTCGACGTTCCTGGTCGACTTCGAGCCGGTGTCGGTGCGGATGGCCAAGGATCAGGATCTGCCGCTGAACCCGATGCGGATCTCGGGGGCCTGCGGAAAGCTGATGTGCTGCCTAAAGTACGAGCACCCGCTGTACCAAGATTTCAGTGAGAAGGCCCCGCCGATCGGCGAGCAGGTCGAGACGCCGGAGGGCCCGGGAACCGTGGTCGGCCACAACGTGCCGAGCGAGACGGTGGTCATCCGGATGGCGGCGGATGGACGTCGGTCGCCCTGCGCGCTGGCGTCGGTCTGCTCGTCGCGGAAGGCCTACGAATCCCGAGAAGACGCCTGACTCGGTGTCGTCACATGCGGCGGCCCGTTCGGTTGCCTCGCTGCTGCTCGGGACGGCGATGATCGTCGTCGGGGTGCTGCTCTGCCTCGAATACCGCGAGCTGGCCAGCCGGTACGCGGGCGTGGCCATGCCGGTCTGGGTGGTGCGCGGGATCGGGGTGTTGTTCGGCGTGGCCGGCTGCGTGGTCTTCCTGGAGGCACTGGTCGCGTTGCTGTAGCCCAGCATTTCTGGGGTCTCGACGTAGCGCGGCGGTCGAGGGGGAGCCTGGTTTCGCGTTGCGGCGGGGTGATGGATAGACTGCTGCGGTTGCGTTGGTACGCCAGCGCACGCCGCCTTAGCTCAGTCGGTAGAGCACCTCACTCGTAATGAGGTTGTCCGGAGTTCGATTCTCCGAGGCGGCTCCACGGAGGCCCCGTATTTGCTGGCCTAGAGGCACTTGGACTGTTGGACTCGAGTGTCAGAAGAGGTTGAGTGTCACAAGAATGTCACACCGCGTGGCTAGCCGCGCCGTTGCGCTTCCTATGTCACCTGGCTGTTCGGCTAGGGACACAGCTGTTGGGTGATCGGAGCCGAGCGGTCTTCTCATCGGCTGCGGCCTGCGTCACAGTCATCGCGATCGTCGAGGCCACGCAGGCGAGGCAATGGACTTTAGCGATCGCGTTGGGTGGGCTGATCGCCGTGGCGGTGGGGTGCCCGATAATGAGTGCCGCCGTTGGTCGACGCAGCGAATGCGATGCGGATTCTTACGCCATAGCGGCTGGCGCCGGTCCGCACCTCGCTGCCGGGTTGTTGACTATGGGAGAGAGGCGGTCCTTCGGGCGGCGGTGGGTTTCTCGGTACGTGAGCCACCATCCGGAGGCCACGAGTCGAATTCGGTTCCTGGCAGGTACGTCAGAACAGGACCTTGTCGGGGTGAGACGGCTTCCCTGATTGATCGCATCTCACGCCGGGGCACGAGGCAGCCTGATCGAGCGCCGCCAGCGAGCGGAGATCCAGGAACTGAAAGCTGGCGCTGGCCGAAGCGACGGTCCAGCTGCGGATCTGGCAGAAGGGGTCGGAATTCATTGACCAGGTCCCTTCGCCGACCTCGAGGCCCTGCGAGAGGCAGCGTTGCTGCCGGTCGCGAGGTTCGCCGCTTTGGCCGGCATTTCGGAACGCACGTACCGCCGGCGCCTAGCCACGCTACGCGCCGGAGACGATCCGGTGAAGGGTCCGTGGCCGACGCCGGCCGTCGACGCAATTGAGGCGTTGGCTGCGTAGTCGCGAGCGATTGGCCGGCCTGGGTCACCGCAAGATCGCGGCCATGATGCGCGCCGACGGGCACGTCGTGTCAACCTCGATGGTCATTGGGCGACCGGTTCGTCGGCCAGGCGTCCGTCGCCGTAGGTGGCTTTGACCTCGCTGATCACGATGCGGTAGCCGTCGTACCAGCGTTGGACCTGGCCCTTGGCCTCGCGGTGCTGCGGGAAGCGAGCCAGGTGCGCGACGGACTTCTTGTCCTCGAAGTAGTAGATCGCGTTGACAATGCCGGTCTGGTCCGCGGTGTATTTCTCGGTCCGGACGAAGCCGGGCAGCGACCTGGCGTAGTCATCGATTTGGCCGTCGAGGCGGTAGAAGTCGTCGTCGTAGGTGCCGGGTTTGAACAGGAACTGACAGCACATCATCGGGCGAGATTGTCCTTTCGTTTCGGCTCGGCCACCGGATAAGTGACCGGCCCACGCGTTGCAGGCAGCGCAGCGGAGACGGATTGTGGGGGTGGGTCACGAGTTCTGTTGCTGGGTGGTGGTGCGACGTTGGGCCATGGCGTCGGCCACCGCTGCGGCATCGGCGGCCTGTTCGCTGTCGATGTTGTTCCCGAACCCTGTCCCGTGTTCGGTCTCGAGTCCCGTTCCCGGTGCGGGTGCGGGTGCACGTCCGAGGGCGGCGGACCGTAGTCCGGCGATGACACCGTCTTGGTCTGCCTCGGAGCGGTTCTGGCTGAGCTTGGCCTTGCCCTCGACGTGGGTCACGGTGAACTCGATGCCGAGGATGCCGTTCAGCTGCGCGGCGATGTAGGCCTCGGGAGCGTCGGTGACCTGCCACGGGTGCTCACGGCCGGTCTCGTCCTTGTCGGTCAGCTCGGTGACCGCGTCGCGCAGCCACTGGGCGTCGTGATGGACCCGCACGGTCCCGAACAGGTGGACGGCGCTGTAGTTCCACGTCGGCACCACCTTGCCGTGCTCGGCCTTCGCGGCGTACCAGGACGGCGAGATGTAGGCCTCCGGGCCAGAGGCGATCAACAGGCCCGGCATGCCGTCGGTGATACTGCTCCAGTGCGCGTTGGCTTTGGCCATGTGCGCGATCACGGTGTCGCCGCGCCACATGATCGGCAGCAGCGTCGCGGCCGGCACCCGATCGGCATGGGCGGTGATCAACCAGGCGCTGCGGTACCGCGCGACCATCGCCCGCACGGCCGCGTCGGTAGTGACGGCGTTGAACGGTGGCGTGTACATACATTGACGATAACTCACGTTGCCCTACGAGTGCACTATGCTGCACCCATGCGCGACGCTGATGGGCACGACTGATGGACGAGACGTCGGCCGCGCTCGCGGCCGCAATCGGCGCTCGGGTGAAGCACGAGCGGCAGGGGGGACGTTGGACGCTGGACCAGCTCGCTGATGCCGCGTCGGTCAGTCGCCGCATGGTCATCAACGTCGAGCAAGGCACGGTCAACCCCAGCGTCGGCACCCTGCTGCGACTGTCGGACGCGCTCGGTGTCGGGTTGCCGGCCCTGGTGGAGCCGCCACGTCCGACGCCGCTTCGGGTCGTGCGCGCAGGACAGGGCGCAACCCTCTGGTCCAGCGACGCCGGCGGACGTGGCATGCTGGTCGCCGGCACCGAACCACCCGACGTCGTCGAGCTGTGGGACTGGACGCTTCCGGCCGGGGACCGCTACGACAGCGACCCGCACGCCGGCGGCACCCACGAACTGGCCCAGGTCATCAAGGGCAGCCTCGAGATCGGCGTCGCCGACGAGTTCGTCACCCTGAATGCCGGGGACGCGGTCACCTTCCGCGGCGACATCGCCCACAGCTACGCCAATGCAGGCCGCGGCACGGTGCGGTTCAGCCTCGCCGTGTTCGAACCCGGCGTCGGCACCGACACCACTAGCCGGAACCACCACCAGCCGACAGGGAGCCTCATATGAGCGACGACCGAGCGACTCCTCCGCGCACGCACGCAGAGCTGACCGAGCTGCTCGAACGCGCGACGGTGCACCCGGACGTGGTCGAGCTGCGGCCGGACTACCGAGTGCTGCTCATTGCCGTTGACGGCATTCGACCCGCACCGAGCGACGAGCACAGCGAGACCCTGCTGCGCGCCGCCGAGGACCACGCTCGAACCGTCCTCGAGCACCAACCGGTCGAGCAGCTGCCGCACGTCTCTGCATGGCGGGACGCCTACCGAGCGTTCGGCGCCAAACCCCAACGCACCCGCAACAGCCTCGAAGCGCTGCTTCGCCGCACCACGACCGGCCTGCCGCGGGTGAACCGGCTGACCGACATGTACAACGCCATCTCCGTCACCCACTCGATTCCGCTCGGCGGCGAGGACCTCGACCACTACACCGGTCCACCCCGCCTCCTCCGCGCCACCGGCACCGAACCGTTCCTCACCACCGCCAACGGCGACACCATCACCGAACACCCCGAGGTCGGCGAGGTCGTCTGGGCCGACAACGCCGGCGTCACCTGCCGACGCTGGAACTGGCGCCAAACCACCCGCACCCAACTACGTGACACCACGACCGCCGCACTGTTCATCCTCGACGCACTTGACCCCTGCACCGACGACGACCTGCACTACGCCGCGAACGATTTGATGACGCAGCTCCGCGCGGTAAGCCCGGACCTTGTCGCGGCCCAGCGACTCATCGCCACCGACACCTGAGCGTCCCTCGGCCGCGCAGACAACTGCCGCAGCAAAGCTGGGCATTCGAGGATCCGCTTGTGACATAAGCCTTCCCTGCCAGCTACTTGACGCAAGAGAGCCCAGAGGAGCCTGACGCCTTCCGGGCACCCAATCCGAGGGGATGATCGCCTTGGAAGGCAACGGGGCGGTACGAGCCGTGGTGATGTACCTCGCCCTCCGCGGTTGAGAGATGGAGGAGGGCATTGATCGGGTGTTCAGATGCCCCATGTTATGTTCGATTCGACGGTTGGGCAGAGTCGGAGTGTCACACAGAATGTCACAGATGCCCCGGAACAGCGCGACAGTGGCCGAGAGACGGCGGAACAAAAGGCCAGCAATTACAGGCTATTTCGGCATCCGGACTCAGCACCTGGTACCGACTGACACACCATTTTTCCGACTCGTAATGAGGTTGTCCGGAGTTCGATTCTCCGAGGCGGCTCCACAGAAGGCCCGGATATACCGGGCTACATCCGTTGGCTTGCCGTCCTGCCCGAGTCAATTGACTCTCATTTGACCCCCGAATGAGACGTCAGACCGTGACACGGGCGTTCACAAGACGGCCCTGACCTGCTGCAAATTTGGTCGCCGCGAGACACCCGTCCGCTGTCAGGTCGCCATCGCACCAACGAGACGCTAGGCCACCAGAACTCACTCAGAACCTGGCCGTCCAAGTGTCTCCTCCAGCCACCGACGGCGGTCGGTGCGGCTGGGTCGCCCACGGTGGCCAGGCTGCTGCGGACCGAGACTTGCGCCTGCCAGTCGCAGAAGACACCTTCGCCAAGAGCGCAACCTCGCGAATCGCCAGTTCTAACGTTCACCCGTCGCATGAGATGCGATCCAAACCGCCGACCGGGAAATCGCGTCCAGGTGTATCAAAACGACGGTTGAAGCCTCAAACTGAGTACGGCCCGCGACGCGGTCAACTGACCTGTGCCCGGGCGCTGTCTAGCCTTGGGGATGACGCTCATGAGCTCAAATGCCCTCGCGTTGACGGTCACGGCGCAGACCGATCGTTACGACGAGAACGATGACCGCTGGCTTGCCCAGGTCGCCGAATTCCGCCATGACCTGCGAGTCGAGACCGGGTGCGTCCAACTCGCGGCAGTATCGGCGCCCGGCATGAAGGGCGGCCTGGACCAGATCATCCTCTCGCTCGGGTCGGCCGGTGCCTTCACCACGACGATCGAGATGCTGCGGATCTGGCTCGCCCGCGACCGCACCCGCTCCCTTCACGCGCTATGGACCGATGACGATGGGACGCAGCGCGAGGTCACCTTTTCGGCCGAGAACGCCGACTCAAGAACGTTGGCGCCGCTGGTCGAGGCTCTGGCGCACAAGATCGAAGCCTCGTCATGACCTACCGCGCGCTGCTGATTGGCAACAGCACGTTCGAGGCTGATGCCGGGCTCAACCCACTGAACGCACCGACGAAGGATGTCGCCCGGCTGCACCGCGCGCTCGTCGACTCCGAAACCGGCTTGTTCAACGATGAGAACGTACGCCTGGTCACCGAACGAAAACACGACGAGATCCTCGACGAATTGGACGAATTCTTTGCCTCCGGCAGTCGCGAGGATCTGATGTTCCTCTACTACAGCGGACACGGAATACTCGACGATCACAGCCATCTCTACCTCTGCGGGCGTGACACCCGCTCCGACCGGCTGCCACGCACCGGCATCAGCGACGAGACGATCAACGACTTCATCCGAGGCGCGGATTCGATGCGCACCATTCTCGTATTGGACTGCTGCAGCAGTGGCATGTTCAAGGGCGGCGCCATCGACACTCAACTCGGCGGACCTGGTCGCTACGTCGTGTCCAGTGCGCGAGGGCGGACGCTGGCCAATGATTCGCAATCCCCCACGGGGACCAGCCTCTTCACCGAGCACCTCGTCGAGGGTCTGCTCGGCGGGGCGGTCGACTCGAATGGTGACGGGTTGATCGATCTCCATGAGATCTACGACTACGTAAAGAAGCGATTGGCCCAGACGAGTAAGCAGATCCCGCACAGCCGGTTCGACGGCGACGGCGATGTCTCGCTGGCTCGCATCAAGCAGGCCTCACCGGCGCTCGCGATCGCTGCCGAACCCATCAAGTCTCGACACGCACTCGAAGCGCCATTCGGACTGTCAGAGAGCGCGATAACCCTGCGGGATGTCGATCATGACGAGAAGCTTCGCCCGGAGGTCGTGGAGATTCTGAGGTTCACCGACGACGACATCGATATCGCCGCTGACACGCTCGATGACTGGCTCCAGGTTGAAGTCAAAGGGGATCGGCTGTTGGTTACGCTTTCGCCGGGTGAGGGCAACAATCGCGGAAAGATTCTGGTCCGCGATCGTGTCAGCGGCAGCGTACAGATCCTACGGGTGGACGCGTTCGTTCGTCCGGCCCCGGCGACACCGGTCGAGCGTCCGGTCGCGCCAAGCCAGCCGACGACACCTGCGCCGCAGAACGCGGCCGCGAACGCGCCCGTCGCGCCCGTCGCGCCCGAGGAGCGAGCACCCGCTCCTCCGGCGGAAACCTATCGAGTGCCGCCGCCACCACCTCCGCCGGCCGGCCAGCCTTCTTCGCCGCAATGGGGCCAAACTGGACCGCAATACAGCAACCAGTCGGCCTACAACCCGGCCTACAACCCGACCTACGTCCCTCCCCCACAGCAGCCGCAGGTCTATCGAGTCCCACCCGTTCCCGGCTCCAGGCCAGGCACCAATGGCATGGCGGTCGCCTCGCTCGTCCTGAGTCTCTTCTGGCTCTACGGGATCGGCAGCGTGCTGGCGATTGTCTTTGCCCGCAAGGCCAAGCGGCAGATCGCCCAGACCGGTCAGAGTGGCGGTGGCATGGCAACCGCCGGCACGATCATCGGATGGCTCGGAATTGCCGGCCTGATCCTCGTGATCCTCATCGCGATCGCGGCGCAGAACTCGGGCACCGGAACTTGAGCGACACGTCAAACGAGACCAGGGGCCACTTCGGCTTGTTGCTGCACGATCTTCTCCACCAATCGCTTGGCGGAGCCGTCACGAGCTGCGGGCCGCCCGCCGGCGCACGCTCCTCCCACCCTGGCTACGTGGCTACCTCAAATCACCGCGCGGATCCAGCATCCTCATCCGTATGCTCGATCGGCGCGTTCGCCCGGCGGATCTTCCTGGCACTCCGAATCTCCGATAGCTGAGAACCAGTCGTGACCCCACCAGTGCCGCCCAGGAGAGCCGAGAATCCGATATCAAGGATCGCTACCGTCCATCGATTGAGGCGGGCACTCCCACGCAACATATGGTTGGCCCACTCCCACGCAGCGGCAAAAACCTCTGGATCAGGATGGCGGCGGCGTTCGTAAGCAAGATCCTCAACTTCGTGCTGCACCTGCCACTGCAGATCCTCATATCTCAGGGACATGACCGCTCAACGACCTTTGCGATTGAGAGCGACGGACACGAGCCACCCAATCACTATGTACGTGACCGCAGCAAAGAGCAGGCAATCGACGATTGAGACGCCTATCCAAAAGCCGGCCTCGCGACTGTTCGAAGCGAGTGCTGCAATCAAGAAACCGACTCCGCCGCCGACTGCGCCTGCCGCTAGCGCCCCGCCGAGGAAGGCGAGCCGGTAAGTGAAGAACGAAGTACGTTCGTACATCGCCTCATTCCACTCGTACGGAATCGTGACCCACACCAGCAGAGCCCGCACACGGCTCGGAGGCGTGTTCTGGTCTGACCCGGAAGCGCGGTGTGTCACCACCGCAGTATGAAGCCACGGGACGCCCAGAGCGACTGGCGTGAGGATGACAAGGCTCGCCGAGTCCGCCCCACAGGCGGCGAACGAGCGACTAACTGAGCGACAACGGAAGCAATGAGAGCCGGGCTACGGCGGACTTCGGCACTCAGTCATGCCAGCAAACACTGCCCTTTTGGCAGTCGTCGGATGCCCCTGATGTGCTTGGGGACGAAAGATCACTGGGGGTTTTGTGACCGCGGAGCTAGCATTCCGGCTATGTGGCCGAAGACGCGGAAGCGGATTGAGACAAACCCGCTGAGCTTGGCCATGATTGCCTTCATCGGCCGCCCAGGGCACCTGGACAGCGTGTCGCCGGAAGAGCGTGTAGCAGCGCGTATCGGTACCGACGCTGCGCTGACCTTCGTTCCTCGCGTTCGCGCGATACTGGACGACCTCTACGGCGCTACCCCGCCGCTGTACAACGCAGGCTCAGTGCGTGAGGTGGGCGACACTGCTCGCGCCTGGCTTCGCGCTCACCATCCTGAGTTGGGCGACGAGGCCATCAACGCTGCGGTCAACGACTTCGCCTTCCAATGGAAGTGACGGGGCGGACAACGCCCCTGAGATGTCCCCGGACCTACCCAAACGGCCCAGTCGAGTCTGGCTAAGCCCACACTAACCAGTAATGAAACACTGGCGGAACGCTTCGAATAGGTGCGCTGAATGGGACTCGTAGTGAGGTGTCCGGAGTTCGATTCTCCGAGGCGGCTTCATGAAGGCCTGTACTTGCTGGCCTAGGGACCTGACTGTGGAGTCGAGTGTCCTAAGCGGTTGAGTGTCGCGAGGAGTCGTCGGCGAGTTGGTGCTGTTGCCGCTAGGTCAGCGTATTGGCCACGTTTCGAGGCGCCAGGCAGCGTCCCAGAACATCCACTCGTAGCGTGCGGTCATCGCGAAATGCTGGGCTGCACGGGCCTGCTCACTGGCCCCGAGATCAACGCCGGTGCGGTCGGTCAACGCGAGGACGTCATCCACGACCTGGTTGAACTGGTCTCCGGCATAGGTGTCGATCCAGGCTTGATACCGGGGATCCGGCGACCCCGCGGCAGCCAACGCAGACGCGACTCGGGCGTAAATCCAGTAACACGGCAGGACGGCGGCCAGTCCCTCAGCAAAACTGCCGCCGTACGCGGTGGCCAACAGGTAGCTGGTGTACGCCACAGTCGACGGCGACGGAGGGACCGAATCCACGTCGATTGCCAACCCCAACTGAGGCAACAAAGACTCGTGCAACTCCAACTCGACGTCCACCGTCGCCGCGGCATGGCGGGCCAACATCCCCGCATCAGCATGCGTGGGGGCCTTCGCGGCGACCACCGCCAACGCCCGCGCATAGTCCCGCAGGTAGTGCGCATCCTGGGCAAGATAAAAGGCAAACCGATCCGGCGGAAGATCGCCACTCGTCAGTCCACGCAGAAACGAATGCTCACCGATCGCCTCAAACACCGGCACGATCTCCGCCCACAACTGACTACTCCACCCAGCCACCATCGATCCATCATCACAAACCTGGGTTTCCTGGATCTATGTAGGTCCGCATCGGAAAGGGTGTTTCCGGCGCTCCATCAGTGGTGTCAGCAGACGGGATGTGGTCGGCGATGGCGAGCGTGCACGCGTCGAGTGCAGGCTTGCGCCGCATCGTCCATCGTGTCTTGCTTGCGGTTTCAAATGGTGCAGCACGTTGCGGTCAGTGGTGTGACCGGTTAGAACGGTTCCAGGACGTGGACGACTTCGATTCGGTTGCCGAACGGGTCGTGGGTGTGGAAGCGCTCGAACCGTTCGGCGTTGTGTCGTTGCGACCAGTCGATGTCGTAGCCGATCGACTCGAGGTGCGCGGCGAGTTGCTCGAGTGCCTCGCCGGTGTCGACTTCGATGGCCGGGTGCGCCTTGCGGCCGGTGACGGGCTCCTCGATCCCTAGATGAATCTCGGCGCCGTCCGCGTGGCGGAACCAGGCTCCGCCACGCGTGGCGAGTTCAGCTGGCTTCGCGATCTCTGAGAAGCCGAGACCCGTTACGTAGAAGTGGCGCCCCTCATCCTCGCCGCCGGGCGGGCAGGAAACCTGAACGTGGTGGAGCTTCATAGCCGTAGGCTACGCAACCTGGTCGGTCGACTGAACTTGGCTATGAACGACACCGGCGGGCAGCGTTGGCGTCCTCGGAACACTGCACGAGGTGAAATCCAGGAGAACACAGATACATCCTTCCGATCCGGTCGTGCGAGAGGTCGAATCCCGTGCGCGAGAACGACGGTTCGGTCGCCCGCGCTGCGTCTGGGTATCGAGCCGGGGCAGATCTGCTAGGACGCACTGGCAGCGAGAATCGAGGCCGAGCTCGGCCCAGCCGACCGCATCGATGCTTCGGGATCGCCGCCGCGGTGAACGTCGCCGGGCAAGGTCTCCGGGCCAGGCCTCCGAGGACTTCGATCCTCACGTCTCGATATGGGCCACCGGCAATTGACGGTCGTCTAGGCCGACCTCCGAACCAGGGCCGCAGATCCAACTGGGTCATGCAGCGAACTGCTGCGTGGATGGGCGATGAGAGTCACAACTGCCCGAAATCGATCGCCAACTGTTGGCGCGTGCCGCACTGGAAGGCCAACAAATTACGGCCTAATCGCTATCCGCCGAGATGACTTGGTGCCGGCTGACACACCAACATTTCCGACTCGAAGTGAAGTGTGGACGGAGCGCGATTCGCCGAGGAGGCGCCACGATTCGACGGTTACATTCCTAGAGGCTATATTTGACAGGTGTCAAACGACTCTGAGCGCGTGCGCCGATCCCCCGAGCAGCGCCGCGCGCAGATCGTAGACGTTGCCGCCACCCACTTCTCTCGCGAAGGGGTGGCGGCAGCGTCGATGAGCGCAATCGCCAAGGAAGTCGGCATCACGCGGGCGCTGTTGTACCACTACTTCTCCGGCAAGGAGCGCTTGCTGGAGGCGGTGCTGGAACGTGAGGCGACTCGGGTTCTATTGGCAACGGCGCCAGATGCATCGTTGTCCCAGAAGGAGAACGTGGAGCGCTCGCTGACAGCGTTCTTCGATCACTACGCGGCGAGTTCCGGTGGGGTGCGAGAGCTGTACGCACCGACGCCGGCGACTACATCTACCGCGGCAGGGCTTGCGGCAGCGAATCACGTTGTGCAGGTTGATCGTCTGCTTTCGGCCACCAGTTTCGACGATACTGCTGAGGCACGCCTGGCGATGGGCGCCTGGCTGGCATTCGTGGAGTACGCCGCCCGAAACGCGGTGGACAACCCGGATGTCTCCCGAGACCACTTGCGTGTCCTGTGTGTCACCACGCTCGAAAGCCTGCTGGGGCGCCGCTTGTCCACCTCTTCACCCGCCCGACGACATCGGGCGGCATCATCCCAAACAAAATCGAGGAGAAACTCGTGAAGATCGTTGTACTGGGAGCCACCGGCAAGGTCGGCTCCCGCTTCACCACGCTAGCTGTTGAGGCCGGCCATCAGGTCGTGGCCTTCGCTCGGAAGCCGGAGGCGGTCAAGCCTCAGTCCGGCGTGACGACTGCGAAGGGTGCCGCGGAAGACACCGCGGCGCTGGCCGCCGCCGCTGAGGGTGCCGACGCGCTGCTGGTGTCGATCACTGGATCTATGAGGGACGCGAGCTTCATGCAGCGCACGCTGCCGAAGGTGATCGCGGCTGCAAAGCAAGCTGGCGTCACTCGAATCGTTCTCGTATCGGCCTTCGGTGCTGGAGATACGGCAAAGAAGGCATCGGGCGTCGCTCGGCTGATGTACCGGACCGTGCTGGGGAAGTTCTTCGGCGACAAGGCCGCCTCGGACCAGCTGCTCCAGTCCTCCGGGCTGGACTGGACGATCGTCTACCCGGTCAACCTCAAGGACGCCGCTGCGCTCCCCGACGGCGCCGCAGTCAAGACGCTCGCCCAGGTTGGGAAGGTCCCCGGACTACCGACGCTGCCGTTCGACAATGCCGCCGCAGCTATTCTCGGCGTCATCACTGATCCGGCGAGCATCGGGCAGCGAGTCCTTATCACGACTCCGAAGGGCTGGAAGCCGGCGCAATGAGGGTTTCTACAAGTCGGCAGCAGGATGCGCGTTCTGCGCGCAGGGCTGGCGCTGGAAGCACCGTGACGCCTGGAGCGAACTCGACGAGTTGCAGTCCTTCGGGTGTTACGTCGAGTACGCAGTGGTCGGTGACTACGCCGGGCATTGGGGCAATCCACGACTCGAGCGTGGCTACCAACTCGGCGTGATTGGCACGCCCGAAAAGCCCTGAATTCGACAGGGCGCAGTTCCGGACCCTCGCGGCTCGAAGGCAGAATGGGCGGCGTCATGAGCCACCCTATTTCGGCCTGAGGGACCCGAAATGAGGCTAGCCAGGGTGACCTACGCTGCATGGCCGCTCGCGTTGGTTGGAGCCGTGATCGGCGCGTATGTCATGGAGTCCTGTAGCCCGGTTCGCTGATCGGCGCACTCCTGACGTGCGTCGGCATGAAGCGGTCGCAACGAAACCGGTCATGGGCCAGATCTAGATCGACTGCTTGTGCTCCCGCGCCGATGAGGGGATCGAACTTGTCGTTCATTTGAGTGTCGCTCAAGGCCGCTCTGTTCGGCCGGTACCATGGCGCCGAGCATCTAGGCCGGGGGACGGATGGACCGACTATGGATTTAGTGAAGTCGATATCTTCCTGGCTGTTGCTGCTGATTCTGATAGCGTCGACCGTCGTGGCGATGTGGTATGGAAAGGACTTGTCACATTCTCGATCGCCTCGGCAGAGATCAGTGATCTTGGCTGTCTCTCTGCTTCTGATCGTCGTGTCTGCCGCCGAATACGGAGTGCTAGCAAAGCCGAGTCCGTAGTTTGAATAGTGTTCTGCGCCCGGTGCCTAGTTGGCTTCACACCCTGTTCGGTGCAGCCGTGACACACGGCACTTCGTCATTGGGACGGGTGTCGGCGCGTGTTGGCAGCCCCTGGCTGTTTCAGAATCCGGTACCTCCAGCCACTGGGTTGCGTCCTTCTCCTTTAAGATTCGGCCTTGGTGTCCCAGACCATCACCTCTGGCTACTTCGATAGCCTGATCTTGTGGCTCTACGTTGGCCGACCTCTGCGCCGGTCACAACTCCCGGTGCCTCGCAGTGCGCAATACTCTCTGAGTGGTCCATTTCGTCTGGGTGTCGAGTTGGGAGATTCAGTGCTGCGGCGACCCATTCGCGGTCGGCGGGACGATTAGGTGGCCCGTCGCCACTACTCCGTCCACGGACTGGATCGCCGACCTGTTCGTCACCATCTCCAGGCCGGCGCCAACTTATCAGTACTCCGGACACGGGCCGTTCGAGCTTGAAGAGGACCGATTTGCCCTCACGGGCGAGGTGCTGGCGATCGAAGCCCTGCACCGAGACCTTCACGAGATACTTGAACGCAGCACGCCCATACCTGGCACGGCGTACGAACCGACACCCGCAACGGAACGGCTTACGGTCGTCGATAGTGACCGTCGTTGGGAGTTGGAACCGCAGGACCACACGACACAGTTTGTCGGTTGGATCGTTCAGGTCGAAGTTGCGGGCCTGGAGCCGCTTGAGTACGAGGATGATGATCAGGAGTATCGGCCAGAAGCCGTCGACTCCGCATCCAAGTCGATTTGGCGGCGTATACGACGAACGGGTGCCTGAATTGCCCAAGAGTACAGACAATCATGCCTCAGGCCACCACTCGGGCGGCCTCAACCATCGTCACCCAATCGTGCAGCAGAGCCGGGGGCTGACAGCCGGGTTCGCCGATTGCGTCGCAAACCGGCGGTGTACCTAGTGTCAAAGAAGTATCACGCAGCGAGGTCGTCAAGGTGCCTCGGAGCGGTATTCGTTCTCTTTGGCGCGATCTTCGGGCTTTCGGGCCTAGCCGCCCCGGACCCAATCACGGGTGCAATCATAGTTCTCTTCGGTCTATTGATTGCGGTAATCGGAGCTGGGCTGTGCTTTGGCAGCGTGAAGGTTGATGGTCGCGGGGTTCGTTATCGTCAGTACTTTACGACAACTAGCATCTCTTCGAGCGATATCTTGGGTGCACAGGTAGAGACCATTCGCGGTGCGTATGGGGCGCAACAGACCGTTGTGCTTCACACTACCGATGGCGAGGATTTCGAGCTTCGACTTCTCGCCGGATATCGATCGCGACGAGCATCCAAACGACTTGAGACGACTCGCCAGCAAATTCCGGACGAGCTAAACCTATAGACAGCCCGACAGTCACTCGACGCGAGTCGCTACTCGCAGGAACGTTCCCGGATGGAACTCGTTACAGCGGTACCCAGACGCAGAGTGATATCAATAGCTGACTTCGGGATGACGAGACATCCTTCGTAGGCGCCGGTCGAATTGTCGTAAACCGGGCACCGCTCCCGTCGCTGAGGTAGGTCAACGGTGATGGCCCCATATGCACCCACCGTTCGAACATCTTGCAAACCGCACCAGTAGACGTTGCTTGATCGCAGAGTGTCGTTCTCGATGGTCACGGTGCGCGACGGAGTTAGCAGCACGAGCGCGGTGACAGCATTGACAGCAAAGGCGAATGTCACCCCAGCGACGATCGCTGAGCACCGCAGCCACTGAACGCGGTGCCATTCCCACCCGGGCGGCGTCTCCCACTCCGGATGCGGCTGCCAGCCTGGAACCGGCTTGAAACCGGGTGGGGGCGGTGGCCATCCGGGGGCAGGGACGAAACGGCGCGGGAGCACGCCCAGAGCATAATTTGGCGACCGCAGACCCGCAGCGTGAGGCAAGACCACTGCCGAAGTGGAGACAGAAGCAGTGGGTGTCGCTCTCGCGTGGCTAACGGTCCCAGAATTGCCAGTTCACCGGCGTCTCCCAATCCGACGGTGGATGCCATCCCCGCGGCGGCGCCCAGCCGGGTGGGGGCGGCGGCCATGTTGGCGGCGCAACAAAGTGAGCCCGCGGCCGCGCGATCTGGCGGATCACGATAGCGATGAGCGCCACAGCCGAGAGGCCGGTCAGCACCCCGAATATCCACGTGCCGGCGCCCGGAGCCGGCCCGCAGGGAGATCCAGCAATACACGGCTCCGACGCCGTAGCGGACCAGATGGCAACGAAGGAGGCCAAGCCCAGGATGAACGCGCCGACGGCGAGCAGTGACAGGCCGATTCGGGACCACCAGCTGCTGCTCGGCCGCCGATAACGATCGACCATCTCACCTCCCACAGTGAATCGAAATACTTTCGGCCGGCGCCCGGCTGTGCGCCGACGTTGCAATAGAAGGCTCACCACAGATGCGACCAGCGGGGCGACGCCCGGGGGCACGAGGAACGACCACCCGCCGCATCGCAGGGTAGCCAGCGTTCATGCAAGCCGCGTAATCAGCGACACCGCTTGCGACACGAGAACGAGGCCACCGCCGCCGATAAGCATCAGCCCGAAGCTTCGATATACGCGGATCTGCTGGACCAGCGCCGCATCCCTGGTCGGGCGCAAGCGGCGTTGCCACCCGGCTAGTACTTGCCGTTGCTCGAGTATCGACTTGCGACGCGGGAAAAATCGATCGATGTCGCGTTCTGCCCATCTGATTGCAGCATCGCGGCTGCGCCAGACGATGAGGCCGACCACCACCATCGCGATCGCGATGCCGAACAGCACGAACGGCGGCATGGTCGCGGATGCGGTATCTGTGCTCGCCGAGGACATGGAGGGGATCTTGCCACGACAGAGCCGTCATCACACTTCGGCTTGTGGGTTGTCTGTACAAGTGCCGCCGCCTGTTGCTGTGCCTCCGCGTAAAGCAGAGGACGATGCGTAGAGGTCCCTGATCAGTGGTCCCCTCGCCAACGGAATGCAGCACTCGCAAGCTGAGACAATGTGCCCGTGACAGACAAGATCTGGCACCCGGTCGCCTGGAGTTGGTCTCCGCCCTCGCGCCCCGGGGACATCGAACGTCGTTGGCGACGCGACTCGGCCATCGCAGGTGCGATCGCGTGGACGGATTTTGGCGTCTACCGTCGTTGGTCCGGTTCGCGCTACTCGACGCTCGATCTGCCGAATGTCCATCCCTACGCGAGAGTGAGTAGATGGAAACGCAATTCAGGGTGTTGCGCTTCGTTGCCCAGCCGGCCTGCGACTACGCGCAGGTTTTCTCGACGTCTCAGAAGCCGTTCCCCTGGCTTTTTGCTTTCGCCGGATTATTCATAGCCATCTGCTTGGCGATCGTGCTCGTTGGGCTGCGCGTCTGGGCTCCCAACGGCAATGTCCGCAGGTACACGTCGGTGTCTTTGATTCTCGGCATCGTCTTCGGCATTGTCTGGAGCGCCGTTGTCATCCCTGGCGTGACGCATAGCTGGTCGGCAGCGGCTCGAGCGGAGAATGGCCCTGGTCGAGAGTCTGTATCCGGAATGATTACCGACTTTGTGTCGGATCCAGGTAGTCGTAAAGCCGAAGAGGCGTTTTCGGTTGGGGATGTGAGATTTGCTTACGCAAGCTCTGACATCACGCCTGGCTTCAATCGTCCGGGGCTTCTGCGCGAAGGCGATAGTGTGCGAATACGCTATTTGAAATCAGGGTCAAATGCCACGATCGTGAGGCTAGAAATCCTCAAGTGTTCCTAGTCGCACCCCTGGACAGCTGAGACTCGGCCTGGATCAGCGCTGATGACGCAAAGTTCACACACCAGCTACGACCAGCGGGGACTCGAGCCTCGCTCAAATGTCGTGATGCACCCGCTCGTCGCAATCGGGGTGGGACACTGCGAAAGTGTCGGACCGTCTTTTTCTGCAGGGCTCACTGGTGCCTCGTGTCCTGATGGCGATCTACCTCGGAGCGATCGGAATCATCGGTAGCGTCGCGGGAGCGCTGCACTCCGACAATGTGCTGAAGTGGGTTGGCAGTATCGCGCTGCTGGTTGTGGGCGTTGCGGTTCCGATCAGGATTTTGACTGCGGGTTTCATCGTCTCTGAGTCCGGTGTCCGGGTACGTGCCGTCTGGCGTACGTGGAGCGTGCCCTGGCCCGAGGTCTACCACGTCACGATCGCACCATTGGCGTCCCAGTCCCTAACCGGTTCCGGGGGAAGTCTCGAACTCACAACCACTGACGGCCGCCGGCTGCGTAGCGCGGCGATCACGGCGTCGAAAGTGACATCCCCCGAACTCGTCGACGCGCTCACGTCGATTGAGGAGTGTCGACAGCGATGGAGGTCAGCTCACCCCGATGCAATCACGCCGGTCCCGACCCAGGATCGCTCGCCGCGAGCCCAAGTCACCGTGCAATGGTTTCCGGGAACCGCCGAACCCCCAACGGATGAGCTGTGGGTCTGGGTCTCGATGAGGGTTCGCCCGGGCGAGGCCACTCTTCGTCTCGCGGTCGGCTACACCGAACGCGTCCAACCAGGCAGCCTCCGGAGCGCCACCGCTAACCCCAGCTCTGGCGACGTGACCTTCTACGTCCACACCAACAACGGGACCGAGGGGCACATTCGCGCATCACGCACCGACGCCAGCCTGATCGCACACGAACTCAATTGGCCATCGCCAACATCGCTCGGCTCTCGCTGAACAGCGACGGGCGGGTAAGGCGCCTGCGGTGCGACCCGCACCGGTCTAGTGGCTGCTCATCTCGCGACACTCACCATGGCCGACGCAATCCGTTGATATCCAGCGGGATCGGGGTGAATGTTGTGCTGGCTGCACATGAACGTCAGTGTGCAGAGCGCCGCCACATTGGCCGGCACCGGCCCGATGCCGGGTAGCTCGACGTCATTGCCAAAGTCGTAGGTGTCGAACGCTGAGGCCACGTCAGCGGTGCGGGCACCGAACGTCGTGAACGTAGCGCTGAGCGCTCCGTTCAGGGTCGCCAGTAGCGGCGCACTGACCCGCGCCGTCGTCTGGCCACTAACTCCGCTCAGCCATTCGACCAGCAGCGGATCGTAGAGATTCAGGCCGACGATGATCGGATGCAACCCGCCGGCGATCCGTAGCCGCCTCATGATTGTCGCGGTGTTGGTCACCAGCCCGCTCGCCGCACGTAACGCGCAGCTCGGGTCCACTCCGGTCGCGATGCACGCCCCGACATCGTTGATACCGATGTCCAGACTGATGAAGCTCACCGCCGAGGGATGCTGCTGAAAGAAGTTCTCCGCCGCGACCAATTGCGACGCTGCGCCGGGGTACGAGCAATTCGGCCCGCCGTCGATCAGGCTCTCTGATGTCTCACCCGGGCAGCCGAGTTTCACCAGCTGCAGCCCCGGGTGATGCGTCTTCAGCGAGGCGTAGTAATCGTCGGCGTAGCCTTGATCGCTCTCGCGTTGGCCGGGCATCAGGCCCACCGAAAGAGAATCCCCGAGCGCTAAGTAGTACGTCGGCGTCGTCGCGGATGCCGCCCTCGGAAGCACGGCGACGATGATGGTCACGGCGACGATGAGGGCCGCGGTCAGCATGCGTCGGATCATCGATACTCCCTTAATTTTCGGGTAAAGGTCAGCTGCACGACGGCGTCGCGCCCGGCTGCACGATGAACGAGTACGAGGTCGAGGGGAGGGTGATCGAATCGGTGGAGCCGGTCGTCGGGCTCAGCGGTGGCGGCGTGCCGTCTGCGGCCGGCTGCAGTGGCGAGCCGTTCAACGAGACTGTCTTGCTGGTGAGGTTGCTGGCCGTCACGGTGTAGGCCTGCCAACCGGGATGGTCCACCCCGGCAAGGGAGATCGTGGCCGGTGTCGCGCCCAGGTTCAGCGCGAGAATCGTCACCGACCGGGGTTGACCGGGCGTGCAGGAGGCAAAGAGGCGCGTCGTCGCGGGCATCGCTGCAGTCGGGATCGCGAGCTGACGGGCGCCCATGAGCCGCTTCCACAGGAGGGCGGCCCAGTAGTCCGGGGCCGGGTCGAGCGTGGACGGATCCAGCAGGCCGTAGTTCCCGCCGACCAGGGTCTGCCGGACGACACCGGCGACCCCGCGCCGCGCTTGGGTGGCGAGCTCGTTCAGGTAGTAGAAGCTCTCGCCGAACCGGTCGGAGTAACCGGCCTGCCCGTTGCAGGCCGCCGAGCCGGTCTCGCCGATCCACAGTGGGCTGGATGGGTCGTATCTGTTTCGCAGGCCGGTCATGAAGGTCGTCGCCGACTGAATATTGTCAAGAAAACTAGGCAATAGCACGTCCGCCGGCAGCGTCGGAGTCAACGGGCCGCAGGTCGAGGAGACGGCCGGGTAGTAGTGATAGGCGACCACGTCGTAGGCGCCGGGCAGGCGCGGCATGATGTCGGAGGCGTGCGGCCCGGTTGGCAACCGCAGCACTCCCAGGAGATCGATGGGGTCTTCGCTGGCCGACCCGATGAACGATGGCGCTGGGCCGGCAAACTTCGTCTGTGGCGCTACTTCGCGTCGTACGGCGTCAAAGGCCTGTACGTCACGGGCGTAGGCCGCTGCTCCGTATGTCAGCGGGATCTTCGAGATCGGTGGCCACTCGAAGAGGTTCGGCTCGTTGCCGAACTCGACGATGGCCAGCGGATCGTGCCGTTGGGTGGAGTAGCGCAGCAACGATGCGGCGTCCGTTCCCTGCCAGTGGTAGTTCGCGTCGCGGGGTCCGGCGCCGTCATTTATCCCGAGCCACAGATCGAGACCGCTTGCTTGGGCGAAGGCGCTCGTTGCGTCCCACTCCTGTTTGGTGAGGACGTAGGAATAGCCAGACGGGGGCGTTGCGGCCGATCCCGAGAGGTCGTAGTACGTCTGATCGGCGGGCGTGCCGCCGATACGCAGATACGCAGGAGCCAGTTGCCGGGTCAGATTCACGAGCTTTGTACGGGAGAAATCCACCGGCGCTCCGGATGCGCCCACCACGCTGCCCATATCCACGGCGACCGACAAGAACCGATCGTCGACGGTCGCTACGATCTGCGCCGCGCCAGGAGACAGAACCACCACTCGTGCGCTGCCGGACTGCGCGGCCGCACCGGACTCCGATGACCCGACCCCGATGGTGGTCGCGGCGAGCGCGCCCACCATCGCGATGAACGCGAATCGCTTGGAAATTGCTGCCATATCGCCCCCGCACGCGTTTGGCCACCTGCCCGTCACTTACCCCAGTATTGAGGTACGTGACGCAGTTGCACAAGGGCTCAAGCGGAAACGTCTCGAAAACCGGGTCTGCGGTCGAGTCGCGCGAGACTGAGACTTGAGTCAGCGGGGGAGGAGGCCGTCCATGAGCAGGTCGAGGAGACGCGTAGTCAGGTCACGCTCGTGTTCGGCACCTGCGATCAGTGTGATCCCACCGAGGGCCATCAGGACATCGTTGGCCGCCAGCGATTCGCGTAGCGTCGCCCTCTGCGCCCCAGCGGTGAGTAGCGTCTGTACTGCGTCTCGGAGCATTGTGCGGCTTGCTGGGCGAAGCCCTTCGCGGGCGGAGAGGATGCTCGGTAGTGCGTCGGACATTCCGTGCTTGGTGTGCATGTAGTCGACGAAGTGGTCCATCCACGTCCTCAGTGCGGTCACCGGGTCCAAGGATTCCAGCAGCAGGTCGGCGCTGTCGCAGAGCCGGGCCGTCTCATTGCGGTAGGTCGCTTCGATCAGGTCCTCGCGGGTGGGGAAGCGGCGGTACAGAGTTGCGATCCCCACCCCAGCCTGCGCTGCGATGCCCTTGAGAGAGGCGTCGGATCCTTCTTGGGCGAAGGCCTCGGCTGCGGCCTCCAGTAGGCGATCTCGATTCAACTGTGCGTCTGCGCGGAGTGTTCGTGCGTCAGTAGCCGCCACGGTTTCGTGCCCCTTTCTTGCAAACGGAGTTGGCTCCGCTTACCGTGGAGCTGTAAGCGGACGCGGCTCCACATCCGAGCGTAGCGCAGTGCAGATTGCAGGAGGACGCAATGACCGATCGAATTCTGACACCCTTCGACGCAACGTCGACGGCCGCGGAGGTGGTCTCCGGAGTCGACTTGACGGGGAGGCGGGCGATCGTCACCGGCGCCGCGTCTGGCATCGGGGTTGAGACGGCCCGGGCCCTGGCCAGTGCGGGGGCTGAGGTCACACTGGCGGTGCGGAGTACAGACGCTGGATTGAAGGTGGCCGACGACATTGCCGTCAGCACCGGCAACGCCAATGTGCTAGCCGAGCAGCTCGATCTAGCTGACCAGGCATCGATCGCCGCCTTCGTGGCTCGGTGGTCGGGCCCGCTCGACATCCTCGTCGCCAACGCCGGGGTGATGGCTACTCCGGAGCTGCGTACGGCCGAAGGTTGGGAGCTGCAGTTCGCCACCAACCACCTGGGCCACTTCGCCTTGATCACCGGCCTGCACGGCGAGCTGGCTCAGGCCGGCCACTCCCGAGTAGTTGTGGTCAGCTCAGTCGGGCACATCAACGGTGACGTGCGCTTCGACGACCTCAACTTCACCAAGCACCCCTACGACCCGTGGGCGGCGTACGCGCAGTCCAAGACGGCGAACATCCTCTTCGCCGTCGAGGCCGCCCGGCGGTGGGCGGGAGACGGAATCGCGGTGAACGCCTTGAATCCAGGACGAATCTGGGCCACCGGGCTGAGCCGCCACATGGAAAACCCACCGACCTCGTTCGACCCGACGGGGGTGTCCGGTGTCTCGGAGAAGACGGTGGAGCAGGGCGCGGCAACCTCCACGCTGCTGGCCGCGTCTCCCCTCGTCGAGGGGGTGACCGGCAGCTACTTCGAGGACTGCGCCGAGGCTGAACCGTTCATCCCGGGTGTTCGTCGGGGCGTAGCCGCCTATGCGCTCGACCCGCAGAACGCACAGCAACTCTGGGAGGTCTCAACGCGCATGATCAGCGAGGCAGGGTGATGATGCGGCCGAAGGATCAACCTGCCGACTGCCATCCAGGTCGCATAGCTCAAGCCGGGTTGCCGAGTAGTCGCTCGCGAAACCAGGTCACACCGGTCGAGCGGGGTGATCGTGGCCTTTAGTTGCTGTTCTTGTACTGGGTTTGGCACTGCTGAACGGCGGCTTGGTTATTGCCAGCGCTCTTGAGGCAGCTTTCGAGGTTCTTCACCTTCGGCGAATTCAACAGGCTCACCCCGAATACGATTAGCCCCACAGCCAGCACTACGCCGAGCACACCTGTGACAACGCCGGCGATTGCTCGGCCGCGTCCGTCAGCTTCGCCCCGACCCGCGCGGCGAGCGGCCACCGTGCCGAATATGACCGCGAGAACTCCCAATATCAAGCCGCCTATGACAGTCCAGCACGTCACCAGCGCGAGAATACCGAGCACCAACGCTGCGGTGGCCATTCCGGAACCACGCCGGGCGGTTGTCGGCGCGGAAGCCGGGATGGTCCGGTCCTGCTGCGTCGGCGTTCGGTAGGCGTCGTTTGTCATATCCACTCCCGGACTCTGGGCAGGGACGCACACGACGGCCCCCGCAGGTGCGAATGTTCTACCCACGCACGCGCGACTTCGAACACCAATCCGTCCGCACCCGCTTCGTACGACGACGAGCAATGGTGTTGGTGTCGTGTCGGGCACGAACTCGCTGGCGGCGACGCCGGTCGAATCAGCTCGTCGTTGTTTGGGGGACGCCCGGATCATGATCGGCGGTGCGGCGCGGGGACCTGCTGCGCCGGGTCGCAGCCTTCGGGCCCTGGGGAGTTGCCGTGGTTCCGGTTACGGGCCCGCAGCGGGTTGACGTGGCCACGCAAGCGGCCACGTCAGCGGTCAGGATGCGCTCATTCCATCCGTTGATGAAGTCGACGTGTTCGGTGTTGGTCGACCCTTGCATCGTCGGCGTCATCGACACGGTCAGGCCGGCAGCGCTCGAAGTCGGGTAGTTGACGTGGAACACGATCTGCGGAATCTGGACGGGATGCGAACTGGGGCAGCCCGTCTTCAGCCGGTACACGACGTTGCCCTGACCAGCACCGGAGAGTGTGTGGCCGTCCCAGCACGACGGGAACGTCACGACGAGCCTGAGGTCCGAGCCGGCGGCGCAGTCGTGAGGCACGCTCGTTGCCTTCGCCATGCCAGTCTGATTGGCACACGTCCAGGCGGTGACGGTTGTCGACTGCGGCTCGGTCGCTGACTCGTTGCCAGCAATCATCTGCAGACCTGTTGGGATGGTCTGGACCGAGGCAGTGTCCCGAGCTGGTCTACGCCAGTAGATCAACGCAGGACCGGGGGTGAGCGCAGTCCCGTTCTGATACAGAACAGGCGTCCAATAGGCCGACGAATCCGCGCTCGTCGTGCAGGTCGTAGGGCCGTCGACGAGGGAAGCCGCGGACGAAGTGGCCGAGGTCGTGGTATTTCCGTAGAAGTCATGGTGCATCGCAGTGCCAGGAGCGTTCGGGGCGAGTATTGGATCATCAGCTGCTTCATGACTAAAGCCGCAACGATCGGTAAAGATCCCCGGCTGCCCGGTGCCCGACGGAAAACCTGCGGTAGAGGGAAGTGCAGCCGAGCCGGCAACGAGGGCCGATGACGATCTAACCGCCGTCGAGGGCGACGCAGGACTGGCGATCGCTGTCGCGATCAGGCCCGCGGCGAGGGCTAGCCCGCCTAGCACCCCACCCCCGATGACCGCTCGGCGGCGTGAACCGCCAAACCAACGCAACGCGCGAACCCCGCTCATGGCGCCTCCTCTTGTCTGTCATGTCGATCCAGCATGCGAGCGGGATGCCAAGCAACGATTCAGCGAACATCAGGGATATGTAATGGCTGGCGCGATATCGGAGAAGGTGGATGCTGACGCCCCCGCCATGAGATTTCGCGCTCAGCGTGGGTACAAACGAAGTAACCGCTATCAAGGAGATCCAGTGCCATCGATTGAACGAACCTTCACTGTGGACGTCGCCCCTTCGGCCGTGCTGGAGTACTTGCAGGATTTCAGCCATGCGGAGGCGTGGGATCCCGGGACCGAGACCTGCACTCGTCAGGATGAGGGCCCAGTCGTCGTCGGGTCGACCTGGCACAACGTCTCCAAGATTGCCGGGATCGGGACCGAGCTGACCTATCGGCTGGCGGAGCGGTCAGCCGATCACCTCGTCTTTGTAGGAGAGAACGACACCGCCACCTCGACCGACACCATCACCGTCCGGCCCGCCGGGACCGGCAGCGAGCTGACCTACCACGCCAACATTGAGATGCATGGCCTGGCCAAGCTCGCATCCCCAGCAATCAAGCTCGTCTTCGAGAAGATCGGGAACGACACCGAGCGGCAACTGGCCGCCGTGCTGAACGAATTGGCTGCCTGAGCCGGCACTGGACACTGCGACCCCGAAGCTACTCCGATTGGCTATCCGAACGTCGTCCGCTTGATAATCTAGGATCAAAGCGGCGATCAGGTCGCCACCGAGTCCGCGGGAAGGGCAGAGCCCACCTGGTTTCGAGGTTGAGTCGTTTCGCGTCTACCACCTCCTTTCGCCCGGCGCCGCGGACTCCCGGGAGACGGAAGGAGTTCACCGTGCCGACCGCTCCGCTGCCTGAGCAGCCGAATCTCGACCAGCTCCGCAAACAGGCCCGGGAACTGCAGCGCGCAGTTCGTCGGGGCGAGCCGCGGGCGCTCGCCCTGGTCGCCGAGCACTACTCCGGTGACCCGACCGCAGAGACTTTCCCCTTGCAATTGGCGCAGATCGTTGTGGCCCGTCACTACCGCTTCGCCAGCTGGGCCGCTCTGTGCCGACATGTCGAGGTGATCAGTGCGCGTTCGTGGGTACTGCCGCCGGCGTCTGAGAAGCAGAGTGTCGGTGCGCGCTTCCTGCGGCTGGCCTGCCTCAATTTCACCGAGGACGAACCGGCACGGCGGGTCGAGGCTGCGGCACTACTGGCCGCGAATCCTGAGTTGCCGAAGCATGATCTGGCGGTGGCCGCCGTCTGCGCCGACGTCGAGGCAGCCCGCCGGCTGCTCGCCGTGAACCCGACGGCGGCGCAGAGTCGTTGCGGGCCGTACAACTGGTCGCCACTGATGTATCTGACGTACTCGCGTCACGACGGCTGGCCCGAGCGTCAGCTCGAACAAGCGCGAGACGAGACGTCGGTGTTGGCCACTGCGGCGCTACTCATCGAGGCTGGCGCCGACCCGAACGACGGGCGCTTCTTCCTCGGCCTGCCGACACCGTTCACAATCCTCACGGGCGTCTTCGGCTCGGCTGATGCTCAGCGCCCGGCCCACCAGTACGAGATCCCGCTCGCCCGGCTGCTGCTGGAGGCCGGCGCCGATCCGAACGACGGGCAGGCACTGTACAACCGGATGTTCAACCCCAACGACGACCATCTTCGGCTGCTCTTCGATTTTGGGCTCGGGCGAGGCCAGGGCGGGGTCTGGCATCGCCTGCTCGGTGATCAGCTCGACGCTCCGGCGGTGATGCTGAACAACCTGCTGCACTGGGCGGTTACCCACGATCAGCGTGAGCGGGTCGTGTTGTTGGCCGAGCACGGCGTGGATGTCAATGCGGTTAAGGAGGCGCCCAGCTGGTCTCGGAACACCGGGGCGATGGCGCCGATTGAGGCGGCCCTGCTGAGCGGCAACCGGGCGATGGCGGCCCTGTTGCGCGATCTCGGGGCCGACGAGCCGAGCCTGGACGCAGTCGCGGCCTTCGTTGCCGCCGCCATGGCCGCTGACACCGAGGCGGTGCACTCGACGCCGGAGTCGGTGATCGCGTTGGCCCGCGCGGCTCGCCCCGGGCTGGTTGTCTGGGCCGCGAGCCAGGGCGTCGCCGGCGCCGTTGAGCTTCTCGTCGGCGTCGGATTCGACGTTAACGCCTTCGGGCGCGGTGACACTCCGATCGAACAACGGTGGGAGACAGCGCTGCACGTCGCCGCCGGTGACGGTGACCTCGAGCTGGTGAAGAGCTTGCTTCGACTCGGTGCCGACGTCACGTTGACCGACAAGCGGTTCGACGCCACCCCGCTCGGCTGGGCCGAGCACTTCAGTCAACCGGAGATAGCCGAGCTGTTGCGTACGTTCAGTACCGGCTAATGCCGGTTATCACCGGCGGTAGTTTTCTCGGCCGGAATTGAGGCGCCAAATTTCGTTGGCGGCCGGGATCAAGGCCCATCTCACCAGGAAATTTGACCCATATTGGCGTACTAATTGTCGAGACAGGGTGTCGCGGAGCGATGCCGACGGAGACATGGAGTGTCACAAAATGGAGCTAAGCCGCGAGTGTGCGCCTAAGCGTCTCGGCTCATGAGCGCGGGAACGACCCGGCTCGACCGCGTCCAGCAGGTGTGGGCCGGTGCGAGTCACCGTCCGCCGATCGGAACCCGACGCCTGTTCGCGCTCGCGACGGGCGGCGCCTTCCTCGCTTGTGGAATCCTTGCCGCCATCTCCGTTGCCCTTGGTCCAAGCAACGCCCAGCATTCCCTGGCGATTCTGGGGCTTGCTCTACTCTGCGTCGTCGGCGGTGTCACGCTCGCCGTACTCGGGCGACACTTGCGCTGCGGTCTGTATCAATTGATCTTGCCCATTGGGACGATCCTGATCTCGACGGCGGCCTACTTGCGCGGTGGCGGTGCCGCTTCGATCAACCTGTCTTTTCTCTACCTCTTCCCGGCGATCGGGAGCGCGTTCTTCTTCTCCTGGTCGCGAGCACTACTACAACTGGTCTTCATCGAGGTCTGCTCCTACGTGACCTTCTCGGCAGTTGACTTGCATGAGACCGACGTCATCATCGGTCAGGGATCGATACTGCTCGTAGCCACCACCGTGCACCTGCTCACGCTCGTCGCAAATACTGCTGATCGAGACGCGCTCACTGGTCTCGGCAACCGCCGCCGATTCGACGCGCGCCTCGGGCACGCGATGCTGTCTTCGATCCGCACGGGAGCGCCGCTGTCGGTGGTGTTGTTGGACTTCGACGGCTTCAAGGAGATCAACGACACCGGAGGCCACGCCGTCGGTGACCAGGTACTGCAGGCGGTCACCTCAGCGTGGAAGAAGTACACCAAGGGGAACGTGTTGTGCCGCCTCGGTGGCGACGAGTTCGCCCTCCTCCTGCCCGGACACACCGCCGACCAAGCCGCCGTCGTCGCCGACAAACTCCGCGAACTCGCCCGACCGCACATCGGCTGCTCGGCCGGCGTGGCCCAGTTCTGCGAGGGCGACTCCCAGACGAACCTGGTCAGCCGGGCCGACAGTGCGCTGTATCTCGCCAAGAACAACGGCAGAGCAGCCACGGTCGCATTCGGCACCGCGCACCAGAAGTCGGCCGCGCTGGAACGTGCTGTGGGCGATTCGCTCATCTTCGCCGATCAATGAGCAGGACGACTGCCGCAGTCGTCAGCTAGACGGTCGCGTCGGCGCTGCCGGTCCTCGCAGCAGTGCCATACAGCGCGCAATGTAGGTTCGTGCGGTGACGCAGCCGCCGCCGACGATCGCCAGTTACGCGATGGCGCGGCGTGCCTGGGCCGCGGTGGCCTGCGTCGCTGTCTACCTGATATCAGTACTGGCGATCGTGGTCCCGGCCAGCGACGCGGTGGCTGCTCACCGCCTCGGTGCCGACCCCGGCCGGGCCATCACATTTTCGGTGCACCAGGGGTGCGAAAGATGCTCGACAATTGTGGGCTATTCCGTCGCCACGACGCTCTACCGCGAGCCGCTGCAGGGATCCAACGGGGGCGTGTCGGTCGGCGATGCGTTGGTCTACAACCGGGCCGACCCGCGGAAGGTGATGACCCAGCAGACGTGGCGCAGTGGCCGCAGCGACCGGTGGCTTCACGTCACAGTCGGGGGTGGCGCAGCGTGCGTCTTCGTGACGCTGCTGGTCATCGCGACCGGACGCCGGCGCCGTCACCGCTTCGGCGACTTGCGCCCGAGCGAGGCTGTGGCCGGCGCGTCGTATGCGCGCACCCGTTCCGGAGCCACGTGGACGATCAGGTTCGGTGACGGGCGCCGCGGCCGCTACTTGGACAGTCCGATGCTGCGTGACGCGCTGCGGTCGCGTGCATCGTCCAACCCGATGATGACTGTGAATGACGCCGGGGAGGCCCGTCTCGGTGGCGCGTTCGGAGTGCACGATGCCCCGCGGCCTGTGCGTCGCCGACCCGCTCTGATCCTGGCCGTGGCGGTGTCATCGGGCTTGGTAACCGCTGCCGTCGTGGGATCGATCCTGTATCACGTCTCCCGTTCTGCCCCGGTGCAGTCGGCGGGAACCCCCGCGGGAACCCCTGATTTTGCGTCGGGTTCTGGCTGTCAACCGGGGGATGCTCCCACCGCGGCGCCGACGGCTGCGGCGACCGGTTACCTCGCTGCGGTGGCGGCCGCGATGCCCTCCTGGCTGCGCGTCGATGCCTCCCTCGCCGCTCATCCCGGGCAGATCGCCAACAGAGACTTGGGTGGTGAGGTGGCTGCTGACCAGATCTACTTGAGTAAGTTGGCCGCGATCACGTTTACGTCTCCGGCCGCCGCGACCGAAAAGCAACTGGCGACTGCCGTGGGCAACTACGACACGATCCTCACCGACGCCCTCGGAGAGTCCAGCTACCTTCGCGATCACCGCAGCGAAGAGACCGACGCGCTGGACAGGCGAACCGCGGCCTCGGCGCTGATACACGTCGAGCTTGGCCTTCCGCCGTCACAGTGCTCACTGCTGCGTCCATAGGCGCGGCCGGCTATTGCCGGTAGCCGCAGCGAGTTTGTCGAGCAGCACAACTTCGCGGAGCTCGCCGCGGCTTCTCCATCGTGGACGCCCCACCGGGTGGGTGAGGTGTCGAGCAACGCGCCGGCCAGACGCATGTCACGGTAATTGTCACTCGCATTGCCAATTGTAGTGACGGCTGTTACATTTCCCGTACTCGTCAGCCTCCGAGGTCGACTGGACGAACTAGAGACTTCGGCTGCTGCGACGTGATCTCCCTTGTTTTCTGCTGTATTCCCCCCTAGGAGCGGATCTTGGCGACACAGTTGTACACAAACGCGGTGGTCTTCACGGCCGGCCGGCGGGCCTGGGCCGAGGCGATCGTAGTTACCGGCGAGTTCATCAGCTATGTCGGTGACATCGAGACCGCACGCCGGATCGCACCGAGCGATTGCGTCGAGATCGACCTCGGCGGCGCCTTGGTAGTTCCGGGCTTCGTGGACGGCCATGCCCACGTGTTGATGAGCGGCGAATCGCGCACTCAGGCCAACCTGGTGACGGCACCTGACCTCAAGTCCATCCAGGAGAGCATCGCCTCGTGGGCGGCGGCCAACCCGGATGCCCAGCGCGTTCGCGCCTTCGGCTGGTTGCACGCCGCGGTTGGCGGCAACCCGACCCGCGAGATGCTGGACGCCGTCGTTCCCGATCGGCCCGTCTACGCCCAAGCGATGGACTTTCACTCGGTGTGGGTCAACTCGGCGGCCCTGATCGAACTCGGCATCGATGACCAGACTCCCGACCCGGCCGGCGGCAGGATCGTGCGCGACTCAGTGACGGGTGAGGCGACAGGGCACATCGACGAGACCGCGGTCTCGCAACTGGTATGGCCACTACTGTCTGGTCTCGAGACCGACGCCGACCGTGATCGGCAACTGGCCAGAGCGCTGGAGGAGTATCGCCGGTCCGGCGTAACTGCGGCAATCGACATGGGCTTGGACGAGCAAAGCCTGGCTGCGATGCAACGCGCCGAGCAGGCTGGGACGCTCACCGCTCGGCTGGTGGCTCACTGGGTCGTTCACCGTGACGCTGACCCCGCCGTCAATCTCGCGCACGTCGCCCGCGCAGCTGAACTCGCCGCCGCCCAGGACTCCGAATGGCTGCGGGTCACCGGCATCAAGATCATTGTCGACGGAACCGTCGACGGGTGCACAGCGGCGCTCGGCAAGCCCTACGCAGACGGCTCGCTGCCAGCGCCGATGTGGGACCTCGATGAGCTGGCTCCGGTCGTTGCCGCTGCCGATGCAGCCGGTCTACAAGTTGCGATGCATGCCATCGGCGACGAGGCGATCCGCGTAGCGATCGCCGCAGTCGAGTACGCGGTGAGCCAGAACGGACCCCGGCCTCGCCGCCATCGCATCGAGCACCTCGAGGTTGCCGAACGCGCGGACATCGAGCGGCTAGCCGCCCTAGGCATCACGGCGAGCATGCAGCCGGTCCACGCTGATCCGGCCATCCAGGCCAACTGGCGCGAAATGTTGGGCGACGAGCGCGTCGAGCGCGGATTCCCCTGGCCGGAGATGGTCGAGGCGGGCGCGCTGCTGGCATTCGGCACCGACTCGCCGACGGCGCCGCACGAGCCGCTGCCGAACATGTACGTCGCCGCAACTCGTCGGTCAGCGTTCGACTCGTCGCTCGAGCCCAATGTCGAGCGGTTCGCCCTTCCGCTGGCCGACGCAATCCGGCACGCGACGCATGATTCGGCTTGGGCGTGTCGTTCGGAGAACCAGTTCGGTCACCTTGCCGCCGGTCTGTATGCCGATTTCGTCGTGCTGGATCGCAACATCTTTCAGCGGCCCGTCGAGGAGTTGCTGCAGGCCGAGGTGCTGCGGACCGTCGTCGGCGGCCGCACGGTCTTCCAGTCATGAGCGTCGATGTCGGCGTCGCACCGGTCGCCGAGCGCGCTCGGACTCGACGCCATTCCAGGACAGGCGCCGTCGCGAAGGTGGTGGGTCGCCGTATTTTCGGCCTGTTGCTGACGTTGTTTCTTGCCAGCTTCGTGATCTTCGGAGCTCTGTTCCTGGCACCAGGGTCGCCGCTCACCTTCCTGACTCACGGGCGCTCCATGACACCGGAGGCGGTCGCCAGCCTGAAAGCGCAGTATCACCTGGACGAGCCGTTCCTGACTCAGTACTGGCGGTGGTTGACGGCAGTACTCCACGGTGATTTCGGTTCATCGATCATCACCCACGTCAGCGTCTCTTCACTGATCAGCACACGCCTGATGAACTCTGTCTATTTGGTGCTCTTCGCCGCGGTGATCATCATCGCGCTGGGGTTGACCGTCGGCATCCTGAGTGGGTTGCGCCCGGGCCTTCTCGACAACTCGCTGATGTTCGTGGCGACTGCGGCGATGGCCGTGCCGACCTTCGTCGCCGCCGTCGTCCTGACACTGATCTTCGCGGTGAACCTGGGTTGGTTCCCGGTCTTCGGCCCGGGCTCAGGGTTCAGCGGTCGCATCGAGCATCTGGTGCTGCCGGCGACGGCGCTCGCCTTCGCGTCGGTAGCGTTCGTCGCCCGCCTCACCCGCGCCGCCGTGCGTCAAGAGCTCGGTGCCGAACACGTGCAGACGGCGACGAGCCGAGGCTTGCCTTACCGCACTGTCGTTCGCCGTCACGTCCTGCGCAACGCGGCTGTGCCGGTGCTCACCGTCACCGGTCTGACGATCGCCGGCCTCATCGCGGGCAGCGTCGTCGTTGAGAGCGTCTTCCAGCTCAATGGGCTCGGCAGCTATCTCGTGGCGGCGGTGCAGCAGAAGGACTTCCCAGTTGTGCAGGCGATCTGCCTCATTTATGTCTTCACCTTCATCGTTCTCAACACCGTCATTGACCTCACCTACTCGCTTCTCGATCCGCGGATCTCGGTCGGCAGGAGCCAGGCATGAGCACACTTGTCAGCGAAACCGGGAGCCTCACGGTCAGCAGCGGCACGTCGAGGCGCCGTCGGTTGCGAGGTTTCGGATTCGGAGGCTGGGCAGCGGCCTCGGTGTTGCTGATCATGATGGGCGTGGCTGCGATCGGCCCGCTGCTGACCCAGCAGGATCCGAACGCGGTGAACCTCTCCTACGCCTTCGCCGCGCCGGAGAGCGGCCATCCGCTCGGCTTCGACGGCAGCGGGCGCGACCTGTTGGCGAGACTGCTGTACGGGGCACGTACTGCGCTGGTCGGGCCACTCGTCGTGGTGGTTCTCTCCACGATCGTCGGGACGATCATCGCACTGGCCGCTGTCTGGTACGGCGGCTGGTTCGATGCCGCCGTCGCACGCTTCGTCGACGCGATGTTCGCCTTTCCCGGATTGTTGCTGGCAATCCTCGCCACGGCGCTCTTCGGCGTCGGCCTGCAGGCGGCGGTGATCGCACTGGCCATCGCTTACACCCCGTACCTGGCCCGCATCATCCGTGGGGCCGCGTTGCGTGAGCGGTCACTGCCCTACATTGCGGCTCTTCGGGTACAGGGCGTGCGAGGTTTCACGATCTGTACCCGGCACATCCTTCCCAACATCGCCGGGTTGGTGATCGCCAACGCGACCCTCTCATTCGGATTCGCGTTGATCGATCTGGCCGCGCTCTCCTTCATCGGTCTCGGCGTCCAGGCTCCGACCGCCGACTGGGGCGCGATGGTCGCCGAGGGCATTGCCGGAATCATGCAGCACTACCCGAGTGAGGCGATCTACAGCAGCCTCCTCATCGTGGTCACCGTTGCCGCAGCAAACATCCTCGGCGACAGACTCAACGCACGGTCGGAGGCACGGGCATGAGTCCATTGTTGGAGGTGAATGGACTTACCGTACGGCTGCCGGTCGAGGGCACGATGCGGCCGGTACTGCGCGACGTGAGTTTCGATCTGGCCGCGGGGAAGACCCTTGGATTGGTGGGTGAATCCGGCTCCGGCAAGTCGATGACCGCACGCACGATTGCCCGCTTGCTGCCACCCACGGCGGAGGTGACCGGCACAGTCCGCTTCGACGGTGCGTCGGTCTTCGATCTGCGCGGGTCTGCCCTGTCGACGTATCGCGCCTCGAGCGTGGCGACGATCTTCCAAGACCCGCGAGCTCACACCAATCCGGTGCGGCGAATCGGTGATTTCCTTACCGAAGGACTTGTCACGAATTTTGGTGTGAAGCGGGCCGCGGCGACGCGACAGGTTATCGACCTGCTCGCCGAGGTAGGCATCGACGACGGTGAGCGACGCCTGCGTCAGTACCCGCACGAGCTATCCGGTGGACTGCTGCAACGCGTCATGATCGCGGCGGCGATAGCGGTTCGCCCGCGCCTCATTCTGGCCGACGAGCCGACCACGGCGCTGGACGTGACCACGCAGGCCGAAGTGGTAGCCATTCTCGACCGAATGCGCCGCGAATACGGACTGGCGATGCTCTTCATTACCCACGATCTGGAATTGGCGCGTGCGGTATGTGACGAGACGATCGTCATGTACGCCGGGTCGATCGTGGAACAACAGCACTCCGAACGTCTTTACACCGATCCGCTGCACCCCTACACAGCCGGGCTGATGGCGGCACGACCCGACATCGCCGGCGGCCTACGCAGACTCCCCGCGATCCCGGGATCGCCGACCTCGGCCTTCGAGGCGCCGACAGGCTGCGCGTTCGCGCCGCGCTGCGGGTTCGCCGAAGCAGCATGCACTAGCGGTGAAGTCGTGCCGGTGAGCATCGGAACGGGTCGGACGAGTTGCCGGAGAATCGGCGAGCTGCGAGGAAAACTGACCCCCACCCATGAACGGATCGCTGGATGAGCGCCGCATCGGAAGTGACGTCAGTGCCTGCGGTGCCTGCGGTGCTCGCGGTCGACGGTCTGCGCAAGACCTACCCGGTGCGCGGAGCGGGACATGGTCACGACTTCGTCGCGGTTGAAGGTGTGAGCTTCTCGTTGCCAGCCGGTGGCTCGCTCGGCATCGTCGGCGAATCCGGGTCGGGTAAGACCACGATCGCGAAGATGCTGGTCGGGCTGGAGGCGCCGACGGCTGGGCGCATCGTGATCGATGGGGTCGACAGCACAGCCGTCCCGCGCCGACTTGCCGCTCGCCGTAAGCGGGGCCGCGAGATCCAGATCGTCTTCCAGGATCCCTACACGTCGCTTGATCGCCATCAGACCGTCGATGCCTGTCTCACCGAGGTTGTGCGGCTGCACGGTCGCCGCTCACGAACCGAAGTCGCTCAGCGCGTCGAGGAACTCGCAGTCATGGTCGGGCTCGACCCACGGCAGGTCCGGGCTCGGCCTCGGGCCCTGTCCGGTGGTCAGCGGCAGCGCGTCGCGATAGCACGAGCCCTAGCGGCCGAGCCGAAGATCCTGGTGCTGGACGAGTCCGTCGCCGCGCTGGATGTGTCTATTCAAGCCCAGGTCCTGAATCTGCTTGCCGACATCAGGGAGCAGACGTCGGTGAGTTACGTCTTGATCAGCCACGACCTGGCCGTCATTCGCCAGATCACCGACGACACGATCGTCATGCATCGCGGTGTCGTCGTGGAACGTGGCCCGACAGCGGCTGTTCTTGACAACCCACAGCAGGCCTACACCCGACTGCTGCGTGACAGCGTCCCCCGTCCCGGCTGGAGATTCACGCAGCGCACAACCAACCCGTCCATCTCAACCCCCGCCACTTCCGACATGGAGCCCTCTCGATGAAAACTCTTCACCCGCGGATCAAACTGACCGCCGCGTCGGTCGCCGCTGTCGCCCTGCTCTCAGCATGCACTGCCGGCGCTCACCCGACCTCGAACGATTCGACCATCTCGGGGGCGAATCCGACCGCCTCGGGGTACCAGCTCATCACCGACACGCCGGCCGCCAAGTCGGAGGTCGACAAGGTCACCTGGAATGACTTCGAGGGTGAACCGCAGACGATCGATCCGTACCTGTCGGCCGACTACACACCGAACATGATCAACTCGAACATGTGCGAGACGCTGCTCCTGCAGACTCCGACGTTCAGCATCACCCCGAACCTGGCCAGCTCCTTCGAGAACCCGGACCCGCTGCACTGGGTCTACAACCTCCGTAGCGACGTGAAGTTCTGGGACGGCGCGCCGATGACGGCCGAAGACGTCGCCTTCAGCCTGCAGCACAACCTCACCGACAAGACCACGTTCTACAGCTACCTCTTCTCCAGGGTGGCGAAGATCGCCGTCACCGGTGAGCACCAAGTCACCGTCACCTTGAACAAGCCCGACTATGTCTTCAACGACGAGCTCTCCAGCTACGCCGGTGTCGTGGTCGAGAAGAAGTTCTTCCAGCAGCACGGCGCAAAGTTCGGCTCCCCGTCGGTCGGACTGATGTGCACCGGGCCGTTCGAGTTCAGCAAATGGACGCAGGGACAGTCGATCGTCCTCAAGCGCAACCCGAACTACTGGAACACCGCGCTCCAGCCGAAGGTGAAGGAACTGGATTTCACGTTCGTCACCGACGAATCGGCGATCACAGCCGGCCTGCAGACCGGTCAGATCGACGGCTCCTATGACGTTCCGTGGTCCAGCGTCGCGCAACTGCAGAAGAGCAGCGAGGGCACCGTCAGCTTCGGGCCTGCCCAGCTGAACTCCACGATCGTCTACTCCAACCCGTCGGGAACGATGAGCAATCTCTCGCTGCGTCAGGCGCTGCAGATGGCCATCGACTGGAACGGTATTGCCAAGACGATCTTCAAGGGAGCAGCCACCCCGCTGCGTGCTCAGCAGCCGCCCACTGCGTTCGGCTTCGCCAAGGATGCGCTGCAGCCGGCGTATGACGCGCTGCCGGATCCGCAGTCGGCGCAGTACGACGAAGCGAAGAAGATGGTTGCCGCCGCCGGTGCGGCCGCGTCGAAGCCGGTCGTGATGGTCGTTCCTGACGCAGGCACCGGCCAGCAGTTCGGACTGGCCATCGAGGACGCGGCCAAGCGGATCGGATTGAAGTTCCAGCTCAAGGTGGTCCCGACCGCGCAGTACGGCAACTACCTGTACGACCCGAAGACGCGCGCCGGGGTCGACATCCTGGCCACCACCTTCTGGCCCAACATACCCAACCCGATGGACTGGTTCGGCATCACGGCAGTCACCGGCGGCAGCTTCAACCAGTACAACTACACCGGCATCGACGCCCTCTATGCCTCCGCCCAGGCCACCCAGGATCCCTCAGCGCGAGCCCAGATCATGGTGCAGATCCAGCAGAAGCTGCGTGATGACCTGCTGCCGATGGTTCCCGGCGTGACCGTCTACAACTCGCTGTGGATGAACAAGCGCATCACCGGCGCCCCCGCGTCATTCGCCTTCGTCTACTACCCGTGGGCAGCCAAGCTCGGTGGAACGAGCTGACATGACCATCGCATTTAGTCACAACACGGCTGGGGCCTGTGGGGCAAGCCAAGCGAGGCCGGATACGGTCGCAGCATGACATCACGCGCACCGCGGCCCACCAAGCCCGGCCCGCGGCCACGGCTCAACCGGGACCTGATTGTCGAGGCGGCCTTCCGGGTGTGTGCCCGGACGGGCCCGAACGGCCTGACGTTCCAGGCCATCGGGGAGGAACTGGGGGCACACCCCACGGCGATCTACCGATACTTCGCCGACCGCGACGCGCTGATGCTGGCCCTGCTGGATGCGATGCATCGAGAGACGAACGCCGAGCTCGGCGACCCGACGGATGACTGGGTCGCCGATCTCAAGGCGATCGCGCGTATTGGGCGGGCGGTGATGCTGCGTTACCCGCAGGTGGCACAAGCAGTCGGCGCCAGGACGACCAGGCAGGAGAACGAGTTCCGATCGGTCGAACGAATCCTCAGCTGCATGCGACGAGCCGGTTTCGACGATCGGGACGCCGCGCGGTACTACCGCGCCTTCTCTGAGGCGATTCTCGGCTTCGCTACCCAGGAGGCAACCCTCGCTTCGCTCGACATGGAGACGCGTGCCGCCGACCTGCGCGCTTGGAAGTATGACTACCTCGCCTTGCCCGAAGAAAGCTACCCGAACATCCATGCCGCCGGGCCGATGATCCCGGCGGTCGATGACGAGACGAACTTCGAGCTTGCCCTGCAGATGATGATCGATGCGCTGATCGCCCGTGCCCCGAAAGCGGTGCCCGGGCCGAAAGTCGCCAAACCCAAACGGTGAGACGTCCTAGTTCAGCCCGAACCCACGCCGGCGGCGGCGTGGGTTCGCAGCTCTGCCGCCACGTCTGGATGACGCCGGCGCCCTTCACGTCTACTACTTGAGCGCTTGTCCGAGCAGTTGATAGGTCTCGTCGAGTTTCCCGGCCTCGCTGCGGACAACGAGTGTTTGCGGGCGGCTGGCGATGATTGCCAGTGAGCGGTTGTACATGGCGTCGAGCTCTGATTGACCACCCATGCTTTCCAACAGGTGGTGGGCATCGGTGTGCTCGGACGCGCGTGCTGCGCTGGTGCGTTCAGCGAACCGGATGAAAGTATTCTCCCGGCTGTCGAGCAGCATGACCTCGCGGAACTCGGCTCCGACGTCGGCCGCGAGGCGCTCAAGCTGTTCGATGAACTGCGGCCGCCCCAGATGCTGCGGGGCGATGACGTCGTTGCCGGATTCCAGGTGTGCGCGTGCTGCGGCCATTGCGATTGCACGGGCCAGCGTCCCACTTCTGGTTGGGGCATCCTGCCAGCGGCCGATGAGCGCACGCACGATGTCGATGTCGAGGTTCAGCGTCATTGGGTGCTCGTTGACCCAGTGCTGCGCGAGGGTGGACTTCCCGCAAGCCGGTGGTCCGTTCAGCAGAATCAGCCGCGACATGCTGCCAGTGTAGGAAACTCGTCGCTACGACGGGAGGAGTTCCGGGTGCGGGAGGGCTCCACGTTAAGTCAGTCAGGTACTGCCCGCCTCGTAGGCGGCGTGGCCTTCGACGATGAGTCCGTCGGCGAAACGGAGTGTCTCGCAGATGAGCGATCCAGCCTGATTCGAATGCACGATCACGACCGTATCGAAGCTCACGAACACGTGCTTGACGGTGAACAGCAAATCTTCGACCTGGCCCAACGTCTCCTCCCAGTACCGACGCAGCGCCTGTTTACCAACGATCGTCCCGCGAGAATCTGGCGAATGAAGTGCGGCCATCGGTGACGTGAATTGGACATCGTCGGCGAAGTCGTTGAGAACGGCGGATAGGTCCCCGCGGTTCCATTGCTCGACCCAACGGCGGGCGAACGAAATCGCCTCATCCTGATGCACGGGCCTCACCAATCCAAGTCTGAAGTTGGCCTGCTTGCCGGTACGAGGCGGCCTCCGCGCGGTCGTCCGCTAGTCTACGGTGAGGGTCTCCGACCCATAGTTTCCTGTCTGTAAGCCCGTTACTTTGACGATGTGTGCACCGCGAGTCGCGCTCTTCAAGACTCGAAAGTTGGTCTGCGCGATGCCGTTCGCGGCCGTCGTGTCCTCGACATCGTGTGCGTCGAATTCGACCCGTACCGGCTCATCTCTACTGAATCCACTAGCGAGAATGCCCACGGTCGTCGTAAACCCTGACAGTGCTCTATCCGGCGTCAGAATCACGGTGATTGTCTCGTGATCGTTCGCGTGGTCGTTGTTGTAGTGTTGCCAGCCGAAATACAGGCCCGCGACGGCCACGGCGGTCGCTATGATGGCGGGTCCTGTCCATCCTGACAGCGGCCCGGATTCTTTCGGTGGTTGACTCATTGCTCCCCCAAGCGAAGTCGTCGGACGTCCAGCTTGCCGAAGCTCCTTCCTTTTGGCTAGAGCCTTGTGCGATACCGACTCCGGAGGCGGCTGCTAGTGGCTGTCCGGAGTGACGAGTCCGGACTCGTAGGCGAGAACGACAGCCTGCACCCGATCGCGCAGATCGAGTTTGGCTAGCACCCGGGCGACGTGAATCTTGACGGTGTGCTCGGAGACGTACAGTTCGGCCGCGAGTTCGCGGTTCGACAACCCGCGAGCCATGAGCTGGAAGACTTCCCGCTCGCGATCGGTGAGGCTGTCGATGACCTCGGTCTTTGCGGGCCGGCCTCCTTGTTGCTCGTCGGGCGAGGCTGCGAATCGGCTGACCAGGCGTGTGGTTGCGGTCGGGGCGAGCACGGATTCGCCGCCGGCGACGGTGCGGATGGCGTCGGTGAGTGATTCTGGGGTGGCGTCTTTGAGCAGGAATCCGCTCGCACCGGAGCGGAGCCCGTCGAATACGTACTGGTCGATGTCGTAGGTGGTAAGGATGATGATCTTGACTCGAGGATGAGCGGCAGTGATCAGCGCGGTCGCGGTGATCCCGTCTATGCCCGGCATGCGAATGTCCATCAGGATGACTTCGACCTCGAGGTCGGCGAGCAGGCGGATCGCCTCCTGGCCGTCGGCGGCTTCGCCGACAACGTTAAGGTCCGCCTCGGAGTCGATCACGATCCGCAGGCCGGTGCGGAGGAGTGCTTGGTCGTCGACGAGCAGAACGCGGATCATGTCGCGATCGCCTCGTCAGATCGCGCGGAAGGACGGTCGGAGTCAGGATGGGCTTCGATGGGGATGGTGGCCGACACTCGCCATCCGCTGCCGGGCCGAGGCCCTGATTCGACGTGTCCGCCGAGGGCCTCAATACGAGCCCGCATGCCGCTCGATCCGCGACCGGCGTGCGTCGTCGTGAGTACCGGATGTCCGGCGCCGTCGTCCTCGGCTGTCACCTCGAGACCGGCGGGTCCGTACTTCAGCGTCACCGTCGCACTTGATCCGGCGTGCGCGTGCTTCATGGTGTTGGTCAGCGACTCCTGCACAACCCGGTAAGCCGCGAGCTGCGCGTCGGCGGCGATCGCGGTGGGATTGCCCTGCATCCGTAATGTCACGGCGAGGCCGGTATCGCGGACTTGGTCGACGAGTGACTCGAGTGCGGCCAGGTCAGGGATCGGTTGCCGGGGCTCGTGTCCGTCGTCGTCGCTGGAGCCGTATTCACTGAGTAGTCCGAGGAGGCTGCGGGTGTCGCCCAGTGCGGCGCGACCGGTGGTGGCGATGGTGGCGATGGTGTCGATGGCCCGGTCGGGATCGGCCCGTACGAGCCGGGTTGCGGCGTCGCTCAACGACACCATCACGGTGAGGTGGTGGGCCAGGATGTCGTGCATTTCTCGGGCGATCCGCGCCCGTTCGGTGGCGACGGCGAGCTCCGCGGCCTGAGCCTGCTCCCGTTCCAGCCGGTCGGCCCGGTCGACGAGCTCACGGATGTAGGCGCGGCGGGTCGAGGTGTAGAGGCCGAGACCAAGAGCAGCGGCGACCATGCCGCTGAGCAGGATGAAATACAGCAGCAGGCCGTTGGATTCGTTTCGGGTGACCGCGATGACCGCTGCGAAGACCTCAAGCAGCACGGCTGCCGTGTATCCCTGACGGCGGGTGCAGAGAGAGACGACGCTGTACAGAGCCACGGGAAAGGCGAGACTGCCGACGAACCACACGTCGGACGCAGCAAATCCGATACCGACGAGGAGGATCGCACCGAATGTCGGGATCGGCCACACCCGGCGGACCAGGAGCGGCACGATCAGTAGGACGGTGCCGATCACGCCGACCAGTGGGTGATGCTCGTGGTCGTTCGGGTGCTGCAGCAGGTTCGGCACCGACAGGGCCGCGACGAGCAGAGTGACAGCCACGTCTTGGACCCACGCACGCACGGATCGCGTGCGTGGGTCTTCGACGGGCTGCCAGATTGTCATATCAGTGATTATGGTCGTTTCGCTTTTAGGCGTCGGTCCTGCGCAGGCGCCATGCCGCAGCGGCGGTGATGGCGGCCGCGTAGGCGCAGAGGACGGCGAAGCCGGACCAGGGGCTGAGCAGCGTGAATCCGGTGTCTCCGCCGAAGAGCGCGGCGGCGGCGTTGCTGGGCAGGTACGGCGTGATATCCGTCGACAGCGAGCCGGGGAGCAGCCCGGCCAGCGGCGGGAGGACGAAGAAGATGCCCACGAAGGTCGAGATCGCGGCCGCGGTGTTGCGCAGCAGCGCCCCCAATCCGAGGGAGAAGATCGCGATCACCGTGACGGATAGCGCCGCGCCGACGACGGAGCGGAAGACGCCCGGAGCGCCCAGCGTGGTGCTCAAGCCGTGACTGGAGAGCAGCGCCTGTCCGAGGAAGAACGCCGCGAAGGACGCAATCAGCATGGCGCCGAAGGAGACGCCGGAGGTGATGCCGATCTTGCTCCAGAGCACTGGAAGCCGCTTCGGGACGACCGTCAGCGATGAGCGGATCATTCCGGTCGCGTACTCGCCCGTGATGACGAGGACCCCGAGGACCCCGATCGCGAGCTCAGCGATCGACATGCCGGAGAGGCTGGTCGCGGTGGCGCTGAATGTTGCCAGTTCGTGGGCATTCATCGAAGCGTGCTGGCTGGAGCGCACCGCGCTGAAGAGGGCACCGAGTCCCACAGTGAGGGCTACTGCGACCAGCAGGGTCCAGATCGGCGATCGCACGGACCAGAATTTGGTCCACTCCGAGCGGAGCACGCGACGGCCGGTGACTCGATAGCCGGTGCTGGTCTGCGGCACCAGCCGGGTATCCGGTGTGGTGGCGGGAACGGTCATGCTGGTCATGCTGCGTACTCCTTGCTGGCGTTGGACGCGGCGACAGGCTCGCTCGCGTGGTACTCGACGGCATCGGCGGTCAGTTGCATGAACGCCTCCTCCAGTGATGCGGTACGGGCGGTCAATTCGTGGACGCGAAGGTGTGCGCGCCAGGCGGCGTCGCCGATCTGTTCGGCGCTGAGTCCGCTGATCTCCAGGAGGCCAGGCTCCGAGCTGGAGACGGTGACGTCGGGTGCGAGTAGTAGTTCCCGCAGTGGCGTAGCGTCCGGCGTACGCACGAGGACTGTGTTCCCCTGGGCCATCGCGACGAACTCTTCGATGCTGGTGTCGGCGATGAGGCGGCCGCGGCCGACTACGACCAATCGGGTTGCAGTCTGGGCCATCTCGCTCATCAGATGCGATGACACGAAGACGGTGCGGCCTTCGTCGGCCAGGCTGCGGAGCAGGTTGCGGATCCACAGCACGCCTTCCGGGTCCAGGCCGTTCACCGGCTCGTCCAGTACGACGGTGTGCGGATCGCCCAGCAGAGCGGAGGCGACGCCCAGACGCTGCCCCATGCCGAGCGAGAAGCCGCCGACCCGCTTCGCCGCGACCTCGCCCAGGCCGACCATATCGATCACCTCATCGACGCGGCGTTTGCCGATACCGTTGGTCTGGGCCAGGGCGAGCAGGTGGTTGCGGGCCGAGCGTCCGGTGTGAACGGACTTGGCTTCCAGGAGAATCCCCAGCTCGGCCATCGGCGCCTCTGCCTGGCGGTAGTTACGTCCGTTGACCTGGACATGTCCGCTGGTCGGTTCATCCAATCCGGCGATCATCCGCATCGTGGTCGACTTGCCCGCCCCGTTCGGGCCGAGAAAGCCGGTCACCGTTCCGTCAGGTGCAGTGAAGCTCAAATTCTGGACGGCGAGCTTCTCCCCGTACTGCTTCGTGAGGCCCTCGGCCACGATCATCGCGTACTCCGTTGCTTGATTTCATCGACGTATTTCGTCTCCCATCTACAGTCGTCGACGAGCACGTAGCCGCGCATCAGCCCAGCGGGTACTTTCCGATCGTCGTCCATAGCTCGTGAGAGCTACGCCCCGCCTGCTCCGTGCATGGCGGTAGTGCTCGCCTGCAGGCGTACCGACGATGCGGGACTCGAGCGTCACCCGGAGGCCGCACATTGGTACTGATCTTGAATTTGTGTCATTTTTCCCGGGACCTTGGGCACTTGTAATAGGACGTCCTCGTAGAAAAGGATGGTGCACATGTTTGTCGACGAGGCGCTTGAGGTGGATGTGTCTGCCGAGGCGCTTCGTCTTCTGTTCAGTACCTTTCAGACGTCGGGTGCGCTTCAGCGCGCGGCGGACGAGGCATTTCGGGCCGGTCGCCAGGTGCTCGCCAACGCGGAGTTCGCACCGCTCGTCAGCGGAATCCGCGCCGAAGTCCTGCCGGCGTATCTTCGCGGCGAGCTGACGGTCATCCCGATGCGTTGGCTGGTCGCCGAGTCTCCCGAGATCACCCTCCTCGACGCGAATCTCGAGTACCAGGAGCTCGATGAGCGGACCTGTCTGCTCAGTTTTCGCGGAACGTTCCGGCTGCCTGAAGTGCCGGTACGCCCGGTCTCCAATGTCGAGTGGACCGCCACGCATAGCGCGACTCGGATGTTCCTCGACCGCATCTGCGAGTATGCCGGCGGGTCGGCGCGCTGCACGGAGATCGATGACGAGCGGGCCGTCGGGTAGACCGCTGTCGCGTCTAGGCTCAGGCCATGAGCGTTCCCGCCTCCGCGCGGAGAGTTGTCATACCCGCGGCACGGCTCGGGCGCTGGCTCGACGGTTACGGCGTGAATCATCCGGGAGTCGTCGCGGAGTCGGACGGCGCGGTGGTCGAGTTGAACTCCGACGACGGTGCCGTTGCCTGGATATCGGTGCCCTTCCCGCCACTCCCGAGCGCGGATGATCTGCTGGCTGCGTTGGTGGCGCATGTCGAACGTCCGCGCCGGGTGGGAGTTCTCCTCGTTCGGCGCGGCGGGTATGCCGTGGGTGTCTTTGAGGGTGACGAGCTGGTGCAGTCGAAGGTCGACAGCAGCTACGTCCAGGGGAGCACCAAAGCCGGTGGCTGGTCGCAGAAGCGCTACTCGCGGCGGCGTGACAACCAAGCACAGAAGGCATTTGAGGCCGCGACGGAGACGGCGGTTCGCATCCTCTCCGCCGATACCGCGCTCGCGGCGATAGTGACCGGCGGGGACCAGCGCGCGGTACAGACCGTGCTGGACGACCCGCGGCTTGCCCCGCTGCTGCGGTTGGTGCAGAGTCCGGCGCTTGTGGTGCCTGACCCGCGGCTGCGCGTGCTGCAGGCTACGCCCGAGCAGTTTCGGTCAGTACGTATAGCGCTGTCGCCCTAGCTCGGTGCGAACGCCGTCCGCACTATCGCGGCCACCTATCCGACGGAGACCTCACTTCCCAACAACACAGATCGCGATCTCCAATATCGCCAAGAAGACGAAACCGAGAAGTACTTGATTTACGAGGGGATTTCCTCGTTGTCTACGGACTGGAACCGGGTTGCCTTCGAACACGTGCTTGCCGCCGCTCTGTGGGTCGTGGGATTGAACCTTCGCCCTCCGCGTGTACCCGCGGGGAGGGCATCCGAAACAGCGGCAGCATTTGCGCCGTCACAGCGGTGCGTCAGGCCGGTGATGAACTGACCTGCGATCCCAGAGCAACCAAGTACTGGGCGAAGCCGGACGGGGCGCGGGACTTGCGCCGCGCGGACGTGGCTACCGCAAGGTCGAGGGCCCAGGCGATCGGCTCGCCGGCGGCGATGAACTCCTGCACCAGCGAGACATCTTCACCAGAGGGCTGCGCGGGGAAGCCTCCGGCCGCGCGGTACGCAGCAGCAGTGAATGCCAGGTTCGCGCCGTGGACGTGGCCGTGGTGGGTCGCGGCATAATCCGAGATTGCCCGGTCGCGTACGGCTGGGCTGTGTTCCTGCCAGTCCGTCACGGTGACGGTTCCGACGACGACGTGTGCGCCGTCGGTTGCGTGAGCCAGTTGTGCCCGCAGCCAATGGGTCGGGACGATCGAGTCAGCGTCAGTGGTGGCCAACCATAGGGTTTCGGCAGGGTGCTGCTCCAGGAGGATTTGCATCCCGGTTCGCCGAGCCGCACCCACGCTATTCTCGGCAATCGCGGTCGCGCTGAGGCTGATGTGCGGTGTCTGCTGCCTGGCCAGCTCGACGACCGCTGGGGATTGGTCGGAGCAGGCATCCAGGACCACGACAACTGTGACCGGGACCGGCAACCCGGCGGCGGCCGCGTCGAGCGCGGCGAGACAGGCGGGGAGGAGTACCTGCTCGTCTTTGACGGGGACGACCACGCCTACCGCTTCGATCCCGCTCACGCCTGGCCCGTTCAATGCTGGTGAGCTGGCGGTCTCGTCTATGGCAGACATCGGACTCCTGCGGTGCGTGATGGGTTCGGCTGATGAGGCACTTACCCAATCCGGCGCCAGGCGTCTCATCCGTGGCGATCATCGCTTCGGCCGCGGCTGGGTATTTCCGCTGGATACGTCAGAGCACGCCGGACTGCTCCGCGATGGATGGCGTCGATCCATGGGTCCAGATGTCCAGAAGGAAGTCGGCGTCGCGATAGCCACCGACCGCTACGAGGTCGGTCTGCCGGCCGATGATCTCGTGGACGCGATCCCCGGTCAGCGGGTAGCCCGGGGCGGGGTGGCGCCAGTGAACAGCGATCAGTGTGCCGCCAGGCAGCAACCGATCGACGCCCTGATCGATGGCGTGCTCGAGGTCGTCCTGGTCGAGGTAGTACCCGACCTCGGAAAGCAGGATGAGGTCGGCCTGCTCTTGGGGCCAGTAGTTCGGCAGCGATCCCTGACGGACCTCGACTCCCGGTAGGTCGGCTGTTCGATCGCGGGTGCGCTCCACGGCCGCGTCGACGACGTCCCAGGCGATGAGGCGATCGCAGCGCGACGCCAGTTCGATCGTCAACTCGCCGTTGCTGCAGCCCGGTTCGAAGGCGACCGCGAACCGCTCGCGGGGCAGACTTGCGAGAATCACGGCGCGTTTGCGGTGCTCGTACCAACCGTCAGCGATGCGCCAGGGGTCGTCGGAGTCGGCATAGAGCTGAGTGAAGTACTCGGCAGGGAGGCTCGGCGTCATCGCCTCAGCGTGACACAACCACGACCTACACCCAGACCACCTCGCGCGCGAACGACAGAGAGGCACGCCTTTTGGGTATGCCTTCTAGGCAAGCCAGGAGAGTCGCTGGGTTGTGCCCACAGAGATCTCCACCCTCAGTTTGCTAGGAGAGTTCATGCCCGCGCGTAAAGCTGACCAGTCTGCCCCAAAGTCAACGAGTCCTAAGTCAACGAGCTGGACCGCCTCCGTTCCGAGCGCCATCCCGGTCGAGGCGCCAGCGCAGGGCGGGGAGTTTCTCACCACTGCGGAGGGTCTGCGGATACCGGACACCGATCATTCGCTGAAGGTGGGCGAGCGCGGGCCCAGCCTTCTCGAGGATTTCCATCTTCGTGAGAAGATCACTCACTTCGATCACGAACGCATTCCGGAGCGTGTCGTGCACGCCCGCGGGGCGGCGGCGCATGGCGTCTTCCAGTCCTACGGCACCGCCACGTCGGTGACCAAGGCGAGCTTTCTGGCAAAGGGCGTCACGACCCCGGTCTTCACCCGCTTCTCCACCGTGTTGGGTTCGCGGGGCTCAGCCGACACCGTGCGTGATACGCGGGGGTTTGCGGTGAAGTTCTACACCGACGAGGGCACCTTCGACCTGGTCGGCAACAACATGCCGGTCTTCTTCATCCAGGACGCGATCAAGTTCCCGGACATCATCCACGCGGCAAAACCCCAGCCGGACCGAGAGATACCGCAGGCCCAGTCAGCGCACGACACCTTCTGGGACTTCGTCTCGCTGCATACCGAAGCGACTCACCACACGCTGTGGAATATGTCCGACCGTGGAATCCCCCGCTCGTATCGGACGATGGAGGGATTCGGAGTGCATACCTTCCGGCTGGTGAATGCGGCCGGTGAGACAGCGTTGGTGAAGTTCCACTGGAAGCCGGTCGCCGGGGTGCACTCGCTGGTCTGGGAGGAGGCGCAGCTCGCTGCCGGTGTCGATCCTGATTTCCACCGCCGCGATATGGCGGACGCGATTGAGGCCGGCTCCTTCTTCGAGTACGAGCTCGGCATCCAAGTCATGCCCGACGACGGCACCGACAGCTTTGAAGGGATCGATCTGCTTGACCCGACCAAGCTCGTCCCTGAGGAACTGGCTGAGGTTCAGTTGATCGGCAAGCTCACCCTGAACGCGAATCCGACGAACTACTTCGCCGAGACGGAGCAGGTCGCCTTTCATACCGGGCACCTCGTGCCGGGGATCGAGGTCACCAACGATCCGCTGATGCAGGGGCGACTCTTCTCCTATCTCGACACCCAGCTCACCCGCCTGGGTGGACCGAATTTCGCTCAATTGCCGATCAACCGACCTCACTGCCCGGTGAACGATCTGCTCCGCGACGGGATGCATCAGACCGCGATCCACACCGGCACGGCCGCCTATGTGCCCAACTCGATCGACGGAAATCAGCCGTTGGTCGCCAGCGAAGCGGACCGCGGCTACGTCCCGACCCCGCGAGCGGTGGAGGGAACCGTGGTCCGGTCGGCACCGGCTTCCTTTGACGATCACTACTCCCAGGCCACGCTCTTCTACCGATCGATGAGCCGCGTCGAGCAGGCCCACATCGTCGAGGCCTACACGTTCGAGCTCGGCAAGGTGTACGAACAGGCCATTAAAGAGCGGGTGTTGGGCGTGCTGGCCAACATCGATTCGGATCTCTGCGCCCAGGTCGCGGCCGGCCTCGGCCTTCCCGCCCCCGCCGGTAGCCCGACCGAGGAGGTCCCACTCTCCCCGGCCCTGTCTCAGGTCGTCTCGCGCCCGGGCCCGATCGCCGGCCGCAAGATCGCCGTCATCGCCGACGCTGGCTCCGACCTGGCCGGCATCGCTAAGCTGCGCACCGCCCTCCAGAAACACGGCGCCACTCTCCTCGTCCTCGCGGCGACCGGCGGGACGTTGAAGAAGGGTCGCCGGGTGTTGACGGTCGACCGCACCAACCTGACCGCCCGCTCGATTGAGTTCGACGCGATCGTCGTCGCGGCCGGCACCACACCCACCGGTGATATCAAGCAGGTTGTGCTGCTGCAGGAGGCCTATCGGCACTGCAAAGCGATGGCCGCGTGGGGCGATGGGGAGGCTACCCTCGCCGACGCCGGTCTCGATCTCGATACGCCGGGCGTCACCGTTGGGGAGGCCGTCGACAAGGCGTTCATCGACGCATTGGTCGCCTCGGTCGGGCTGCATCGGGCCTGGGACCGCGCCGAACTGGTCACCGCCTCCACCGTGCCGCCGGCGTCGAAGTGACAGAGCATCACCCACCAACCAATCGACGTTGATGTGAGGAGTACGTCTGATGACCCGTTTCGGGTACACGCTGATGTGTGAGCAGTCAGGCCCACGAGCACTGGTCCGCGACGCGGCGCGTGCCGAAGAGGCCGGCTTTGACTTCGAGGTCATCAGCGACCACTACTCGCCCTGGCTGGAGAGCCAGGGACACTCGCCCAATGCGTGGGCGACTCTCGGCGCCGTCGCGCAGGTGACCCAGCGGGTAGACCTGATGACCTACGTGACCTGCCCGACCGTGCGCTATCACCCGGCGGTGGTCGCCCAGCAGGCCGCGACCGTCGGGCTGCTCAGCGATGGCCGATTCACTCTCGGACTGGGGGCGGGGGAGAACCTGAACGAACACGTCGTCGGGCGCGGGTGGCAGCCGGCCAACGTGCGTCACGAGATGCTCACCGAGGCGCTGGAGATCATCACCGAGCTGTTCAGCGGCGAGTATGTCAACTACCGCGGTACACACTTCTGCCTCGACTCCGCCAAGCTGTGGGACGTCGGCACCCCGTCGCCGAAGATCGGCGTCGCTGTCTCCGGAGAGCAGTCCTGTGCACTCGCCGGCCGGTACGCCGACGCGATGATCGCGGTTGAACCGGAACCTGACCTCGGGGCAATGTTCGATGCCGCCGGCGGGACGGGGAGACCACGGATCGGCCAGGTGCCGATCAGCTGGGATGAGAGCCGGGACGCGGCCATCGACCGTGCGCATGAACAGTTCCGTTGGTTCGGCGGTGGCTGGAAGGTGAACGCGGAGATCCCCGGGACAGCCGGTTTCGACGCCGCCAGTCAGTTCGTTCGCAAGGACGACATAGCGGCCGCCATCTCCTGTGGGCCCGACGTCGGTGATCACGTGGCCGCGGTGCGCAAGTTCATCGACGCCGGCTTCACCGACATCGCCGTCGTCCAGATCGGTGGAGACACGCAACCCGCCTTTCTGGATTGGGCGGAACGTGAACTCCTCCCAGCCTTGCGGGCACTATGACTGGCGATTCGGGCCGCGACCGGGCGGCTGTGCTCTTCGACGTCGACGGGACGCTCGTCGATTCCAACTACCTGCACGTCGCCGCATGGGCGCAGGCCTTCCAGACGGTGGGGCATCCGGTGCCCGCGTGGCGCATTCACCGAGCCATCGGTATGGATTCAGCGCGGCTTCTGCAGGAACTCCTCGGGCCGGAGGCGTCCGCTCTCGGCGACAGGGCCGCCGAGGAACACAAGCGCGCCTACGCAGAGACGACGCCATTGCTGAGGCCACTGCCGGGGGCGCGTGAACTGATCGCGTTCTTGGCCGAGCGTGGTGTCGCGGTCGTCTTGGCCACGTCGGCGCCGCCGGACGAGCTGGATCGACTCCGGGCGGTGCTTAAGGTCGACGAACTTCTCACCGCCGTCACGACCGCCGACGACGTGGAGACTGCGAAGCCCGAACCTGATCTCATCCAGGTTGCGATACATCGCTCGGGCTGCTCCCCGGATCGCGTGGTTTTTGTCGGCGACGCTGTATGGGACATGCGGGCCGCCGCTCGCGCTGGTGTTGGCCGCATCGGTCTCCTGAGCGGTGGGACTAGCGAAGCCGAGTTGCGGGCGGCCGGCGCCGAAGAGACCTACGCCGACGCGGTCGACCTGCTCGCCCACATCTTCGGCAGCCGCCTTGCGCTCTGGTGAGTGTCACTGACCGCCGGGGTCACTGTTCCGGCCGGTGATCGTCATTGGGAGCAGGAAGTCGCAGTCGCGGTCGAAGTGAGCCAGGAACCGCCCAGGTAGTACCGCTTCATCACCCGGCTGGTCGGAGAGCGGGTGAGTCTGGCTCGGGTACTGGGCGAGGGCATCGGCGCGAGCCCGACGATCGGACGGCGTCAGGTCGAAGCGGTGGACGACGTTGACGAACGCCGGCGGGGAATCCTCGGGATCCGCGAGGTGCCAGAACCAGATCGGATATTCGAAGAGTCGTGTGGCTGATCGATGGGCCGCCACCATTCGGGCGGCCCGGGCCGCAGCCGCGTGATCGGGATGCCCATCATCGAGCCACGTCGACAGCAGCCACGTGTCCGTGTCGATGCCAACGGCCTGCTCAAGGGCGTCGACGAGGGCTGGTTGATGCTCAGTCAGGTGCCCGTCGGGCAGGTGCAGGTGGCGCAGAGTGGCGGCGGGCGCGAGGACGTCCATGGCGGCGGCGGTCTCACGCTGCCGGATGCGGGACAGCTCGCCGGGCTGGTGGCTGGGCGAGTTGGGGTGGGAGGCCTCCCCATCCGAGGCGATCAGAACGGTGATCGGCAGTTGGCGCTGCGAGGCGGCATGGAGCAGGCCGCCGACGCCGAGAGTTTCGTCGTCGGGATGTGCGGCCAACACAACGAGGTGGGTATTGGGCGGGGGCAACGTCAGCACCGGCGTTCCCCGCCACCAGCCCTGTGCCTGCCACTGCGTCGCCCTCGGACCTTCGATCCCGAAGGGCATCACGAGCTGAGCGCAGCGAGCGTCGACAGGTCACGTTCGGCGTGGTGCTGACGCACGTAGAGAGTCAGGTCGCTCACCCGTCGGGCGTGGGTGTCGTTGAAGCTGAGGGGTTCCGGTCCGAGGGCGTGGCCGACCTCCCGGAGAACGACCTCGGCTGCGTCAGCGACGACGGCCCGGGTCCGCGCCGCGAGGAGGTTGGCCCCGGCCCCTGCGGTGTCGTCGTCGATCAGGCGGGCGGCGTGGTCGAGGGCAAGGCCGGCGGTCCAGTCGGCGACGTCGGCCCTACCCAGATTGGCGTTTCGGATCGGGTCCGGTTGCGACCGCGCGTTCAGAGCCGTGCGCAGCGTGGTGACGAGCGCGTGGGTGGCTCCCGCCCAGCAGGCGGCTACGCGGACTCCACCCCAGGCGAAGCCGGGCCGAATGAGGTACCAGTTGTCGTCACCGACTGGCTCAGCCGCGACGTCGTCGAAGGAGACGTCCGAGGTCGTCACCGTGGCGAGGCCGCGGGCGACCCAGGGAACTCCGGTAGGCCGCACGCCCGGGTCGTGCAGGTTGACTTTGAAGAGACGTCGACCCGTTGGCGTAGCTGCTGTCACCAGCGCGTGGTCCAGCAGCCCGGCCAGCGAGCACCAGGGCTTGATCCCGTCCAGCCGCCACCGGTCCCCAGCAGGCTGCGCCGTGAGCGATCGGCCTGGCGCCTCGGCGGCGAAGACTCCGAAGAGCCCGGTGGGCGCGGGTATTCCCGCTTCGCTCAGGATTGTCAGGGCATCGAGGTGGGGTTCGACGACACGGGCCACCGTCAAATCAACCTCGCCCAGACCCCGTAGCAGCGCAACCGCGTCAGCCATGCTTGCGGGAACGGTGACCATCGAGGCGACGGCGAGTGCAGCCTGCGCGTCGCCGGCCGCCGCGTGAGCCGCCTCGAGGATGGGACTGATGGACACGCGGTGAGTCATACCCACAACGCCGGCGTAGCGCACATATGGCTGGCCAGACCTGGCCCAGACCGTGACCGTCGCTACTCCGGCTGATCTGGCTGGTAGGGCGGCGCGACGCCCCATCCCCACTTGGGCACCGGCGCTTCCTCGATCACCTCGGCGCCAGTCTGGGAGTTGTGCAGGGCTAGTCGTGTTCCCCATTCGAGGTAGCCGACGAGGGCAGCCCGGAACTCTGGGTCAGACGGCAGGTCCGCGTCATCGGCGGCGAGGCTCATCAACGACGCGAACCGGAACCGCTGGTCCGGGCGAATGCCGAGGCCCCGATGATGCTCAAGCATGGCGTGGTAGCCGCCTCGCGTGTTCGTGTACTCGGCGGGTCCGCCGAAGACCTCGCACCACCAGTCGGTCACGTGCAGGCGGTGCTCCTCGCTGACCCCGCCCGGAAAGAAGGGCGAGAGCAGGTCGTCCTCCTCGACTCGGTCGTAGAACGCGTCGATGAGTCTTCGGATGGCCTGACGGCCACCGGCCCACTCGTACAGCGACGGCGGTGCATCACTCATACAACCGACTGTAATGACGTAATCAATCGCCGCCAAGGTTCGAATCATCCGCAGCCGGGACCCGTCGAATCGCTATGGTGGCGCAGTGGCGGATTGGACGGGCGCGGGGCGCGACACAGTGGATGTGTACCGAAAGATGGCGGAACGTGAGTTGCGGGGAATCTCGCCCTCGTATGAGCAGCTGTGTCTGGCCGTGGCCGACGACGAGCGGCTCTGCTCGTTGTTGGACCGCCTGCCGGAGCCGAAGCGGCAGCCGATCCTGTTGTTGGCGTCGGTGCGGTACCTGGACGGCCCGGTTGATCGACCGGGCGCCTTCCTCGACTTCGTCCGTCTGCGGTGGGACGACATCACGCAGGTCATGCTGGAGCACCGAGTCCAGACCAACGAGGCCGCGCGCTGTGCGACGCTGCTGCCGGTCCTGGCCGCCCTGCCCCAGCCACTCTCGCTGATCGAGGTCGGTGCGAGCGCGGGGTTGTGCCTCTATCCCGATCGGTACGCCTACCGCTATCGCGCTGCGTCGGGTGACCACAAGGTCGGAACCAGCGCCGTGGTGCTGGCCTGCGCGGTGACCGGTGCGGCGCCGCTTCCGAGCACACTGCCGCAGGTCGCCTGGCGTGCGGGCATCGACCTCAATCCGTTGCATGCGGACCGGGCCGACGACCGTCGCTGGCTTGAATGTCTGGTCTGGCCTGAGCACACCGAACGGGCAAGCCGGCTCGAGCAGGCGCTGGATCTCGTGGCGGCTGACCCGCCGCGTATCGATACCGGCGACCTCCTCACCGACCTGCCCAAGCTCGTCGCGGACGCGCCGTCAGACACCACCGTGGTGGTGTTCCACACCGCGGTCCTTGCCTACGTGCCACCGCCGGCCCGGGACGAGTTCACCCGGCTCATGCAGCGACTACGCGACACACGTGACGTTCACTGGATATCCAACGAAGTGCCGGGGATCGTCGCCGGTACTGATCTTCACATCGGCCCGCCCGCCCGGTGCGTGCTGGCCCACAACCAGCGCCCGCTCGCGTTGGCTGGACCGCACGGCCAGAGCCTCGACTGGATCTAGGCGCACCGGGCCGGCGCGGTTCAGGTCTGCAAGTCTGCTTCGACGTCGAGCACGATCTGCACCTTGTCCCCCAATACTGTTCCACCCCCGGGGATAGGGCCGTCGTAGCTGACGCCGAAGTCGTGGCGGTTGACCACCGTGGTGGCCGAGAAGCCGGCCTTCGTGCCGCCTTGGGCGCCGGGACCGAATTCGGGGGTCTCGACGGTCAGGGTGACCGGTCTGGTCGTGCCGCGAATGGTCAGGTCGCCGTCAATGAAGAACTCGCCGTCCTCGCTCCTGATCTGGGTCGAGGTGAACGTGATGTTGGGATGGCTCTCGGCGTCGAAGAAGTCGGCCGAGCGGATGTGGTTGTCGCGCATGTCGTTGTCGGTGTCGATCGACGTCGCCTCGATCGTGACGTTCACCGACGAATCGAGCGGCTGCTCAGCGGTGACGATCTCGCCGCTGAATGTTCGGAAATGACCGCGCACTTTGCTGACCATCATGTGTTTGATCATGAAGCCGATGTGGGTGTGGACCGGGTCGATCGTCCAGGTGCCGGGAACGTAGCCAGGGATCTGTACTGCAGTGGGTGATGTCATGAGTATGGCTCCTCGCGGGGTCTCGGTGGCCAATCTTCAGCGTAGCCCTCACGTGGGCAGACCATCGGCCTGCGTTCGGTTGGCGTGGCGTCGGGCGCACCGGTGGCTGGGTGATGTTGACTGCAGATATGCCCTCTGCGCAACGCCCTACTGCACGCCCCGTCGGGGGATGGCGTGGAGTGAGCACCCGACTTCGACTCGCCGTGATGTTCGGCGTCGGCGTCGCGGCGGCCCTCGCCACCGGGCTGCTCGGCGCGTGGCCCTACTCTCCACTGGTCGGCTGGGATACGGCCGCGGTCGTCTTCTCAGCCTGGGTATGGGGTCTGATCGTCACGATGAACTCGGCCGAGACGAACGCCCACGCAACTCGGGAGGATCCGGGGCGCGCCCAGGCTGACCTGATCGTCGTGGCGGCAGCCGTGGCCAGTCTGATCGCCGTGGGATTCGTGCTGGTGCAGGCCAGTTCGGCCAAGGGCGCCGATCAGGATCTGTTGGCCGGACTGGGCGTCGTCAGCGTTGCCGTCTCCTGGCTGACCGTCCACTCGCTGTACGCCCTGCGGTACGCAAGCCTGTACTACACGGGCCAGCCGGGCGGTATCGACTTCAACCAGTCAATCCCGCCGCGGTACCTCGACTTCGCCTATCTTTCCTTCACGATTGGCATGACGTTTCAGGTCTCCGACACTGATCTGCAGACGCCCTCGATTCGCGCGACCGCGCTGCGGCAGGGCCTGCTGGCCTACCTGTTCGGGGCGGTCGTCCTCGGCACCACCATCAACCTGATCGCCGGACTGGCCAGCAGTGGGTAGCCCGCGTGAACCAGGCGACGGCATTCAACCCGGTGAACGACGAAGCCCGCCTCAGGTACGAGGCGGGCTTCGACTTAGCGACTTGTTCGGTTAGCTCTGGTGAGACCGTTCTTCGGCCTCCGCGGCGGCGGCTTCGGCACGTGCCTTCTCGGCCTGTGCTTCGTGGCCGGCCACCTCGCGTTCGGCCTCGGCCTTGTTCTGCTGGGCCTGACCTTCGTGCTTGAGCGAGTCGTTGCCGACGACAGCGCCGACGCCTTCCTTCAGCTTTCCCTTGGCATCTTCGACGATTCCGCTGATGCCGGCTTCTGGTCCAGTTTCTCCTGGCATGGTGTCCTCCACTCGTCATGAGGGGCCTCTGGGCTAACCCCTTCGAAGGAACCCATACCCAGATCAACTGGCTACGTCACCGGTTTGACTCGTTGGTTGCTCTGGGTAGGACTTCGTTGAGCGGCACCGACGTCGCTCCCCTCGTTGACCAGACTGCCGGGCCAGCCCGATCTCAGCCAGCGAAGGCGTGCCGATCAGGAATGAGCTGAAGAGATGCGTGCTGTGGTGTACAACGGGCCTCGAGACGTCTCCGTCACGCAGGTGCCGGACGCGAAGATCGAGGCACCGACCGATGCGGTCGTCCGGATCACGGCGACGAACATCTGCGGGTCTGACCTGCATATGTACGAGGGTCGAACCGACCTTGAGGCCGGCAAGGTGATTGGCCACGAGAACCTGGGTGAGGTCGTCGAGGTCGGGACCGGCGTCGTGTCGGTGAAGGTAGGCGATCGCGTCTGCCTGCCGTTCAACATCGGCTGCGGGTTCTGTGAGAACTGCGAACGTGGGCTGTCCGGCTTCTGCCTGACGGTTAATCCAGGCTACGCCGGTGGCGCCTACGGCTACGCCGACATGGGCCCGTACAACGGCGGCCAGGCCGAACTTCTGCGGGTTCCTTTCGCGGACTTCAATGCGTTGCAACTCCCCGAAGACAGCGAGGAGAAGGAGAACGACTACGTCATGCTGGCCGACATCTTTCCGACCGGCTGGCACGGCACCCGGCTGGCCAAGGTCCAGCCCGGTGACACGGTCGCCGTCTACGGGGCAGGACCGGTGGGGACGATGGCCGCGTACTCGGCCATCATTCAAGGCGCGAGTCAGGTCTTCGTGATCGACCACATCGCCGAACGCCTGGCGTTGGCCGAGAAGTTCGGTGCGACCGGTATCAACTCGACCAAGGGCGACCCGATCGAGCAGATCATGGAGGCCACCGACGGTGTTGGGGTCGACCGCGGGGTTGAGGCGGTCGGATACCAGGCTCACGACAGCGAGGGCACGGAACGTCCGAACCTCACAATGAACGCCCTGGTCGAGATCGTCCGGCCGACCGGCGGCATCGGTGTCGTCGGAGTCTTCGTCCCCGAGGATCCTGGAGCCGGCGACGAGCTCGCGCGGAAGGGGCAACTCGCCTTCGACTTCGGCAAGTTCTTCTTCAAAGGACAGACCATCGCCACGGGACAGGCCAACGTGAAGAACTACAACCGGCACCTGCGGGATCTGATCCATCAGGAGAAGGCGAAGCCGTCGCTGCTGGTGTCGCACAACCTCGGACTCGGCGACGCCCCTGACGCGTACCGGCACTTCGACGCGCGGGACAGTGGCTGGACCAAGGTCGTCCTCAACCCGGCGAACGGCTGACGATGACCGGACTCACTGCGCTCGTCCTGAACTGCACGCTCGCACCCTCACCGGCCGAATCGAGCACTGAACTACTCTCCCGCCAACTCCTCGACGAGTTCGCCGGTCACAGCGTGACGGGCGAACTCGTGCGGGTCGTCGACCACGACGTGAAGCCCGGGGTCGAACTCGACATGGGCACGGGCGATGAATGGCCAATGATTCGCGACAAGGTCATCGCCGCCGACATTCTGGTGCTGGCCACGCCGACCTGGATGGGGCAGGCGAGCAGCGTCGCCCAACGGGTCTTCGAACGCCTCGATGCGGAACTGTCAGAACAGGACGACGAAGGACGCCCGCTAACTTACGGCAAGGTGGGCTGCGCCGTCGTGGTCGGCAATGAGGACGGGGCCCACCACATCAGCGCGGTCGCGTTCCAGTGTCTGAATGACGTCGGCTTCAGCATTCCCGCCGGCGGCGTCACGTACTGGAACGGCGAAGCGATGCACACCACCGACTACAAAGACCTGAAGTCTGTGCCCGAGAAGGTCGCCCACACCACCAAGGCCCTGGCCTCCAACGCTGCGCACCTGGCTCGTCTCCTCCAGACCAACTACCCGCCCACCTAGCTCTCCGCCGCAGAGGCGGGCCGGGTCGCCGAAGTGCGTAGGAACGGGACGAGCTGACGGACCAGCTCCTCGGGGGTCTCTTCGGCCAGGTGGTGTCCGCTCTCGATGGGGGCGCCGGCCAGCGTGCTGGTCCACGGACGCCACACCTCAAGCACATCCCCGTAGAGATCCTCCATGTCGTCGCGGGTTGACCAGAGCACCAGGGTCGGGCATTCGACGACCCGTCCGGCGGCCCGGTCGGCATCATCGGTCGCCCGATCCACTCCCAACCCGGCCCGGTAGTCCTCGAGCATTGCCCTTACTACCAAGGGGTTCTCAATCGCGTTGAGGAAATCGCGGTAGTTCGCGTCCCCCATCAAGGCTTGCTTCTCGGGGCCGCAGCCGTACCACGCCTGGGGGTCGGAGTTGATGGCCCGCTCCGGCTTCTCGGGCTGGGCGAAGAAGAACCAATGCCACCACAGTTGTGCGAAGCGCGCGTCCGCTCTCGCCAACGCGGCGCCGATCGGAACGGAGTCCAGGGCCACGAGGTGAGTGATCCGGTCGGGATGCTCCATCGCGGTTCGGTGGGCCACGTAGCTGCCCCGGTCATGCCCGACGACCGCGAACTCTGCGTGACCCAATTGATCCAGCAATCGCACGACGTCGGTCGCCATCGCCGCCTTGGAGGCTTGGGCGTGGTCAGCCTGTGGCGGCGGTGCCGTCGACCGTCCGTAGCCGCGCAGATCTGGGCAGACGACGGTGTGGCCACTCGCGACGAGCAGTGGCGCCACCCGATGCCAGGTCATGTGGGTACGGGGATGCCCGTGGAGCAGCACCACAACCGGCCCCTCGCCCCCGACTCGCAGTCGCAGGCGCACATCGTCAGCGACGTCGATCCAGCGCTCTTGGAACCCTTTGAAGACGGCGTCGGTCATAGCAGTCCTGCCGGAGCCGTGGTCGCCTATTGACCAGCGAAAACGTCAACCAGTGTTTCGGTGAAGGCATCCAGGTCGTCCGGCTTGCGGCTGGTGACCAGCGTGAAGCCTTCTTCGCGGCAGGTGACGACCTCCGAGTCGATCCAGCGGCCGCCGGCGTTGCGGATGTCGGTCTGCAGGCTGGGCCAACTGGTGACCGTCTTGCCGCGGATCGCGCCGGCCTCTACCAGCGTCCACGGCCCGTGACAGATGCTGGCCACCGGTTTCCCGGCGTTCGCGAATCCTCGAACGAACGCGACCGCGTCCGAGCTCAGTCTCAGCTTGTCCGGATTGGCGACGCCACCCGGCAGCACGAGCGCGTCGAAGGCGGTCGGAGAGGCCGACGTCAGTGACTGGTCCGGGGTGAATTTGTCACCAGGCTCGAGGTCGCCGTGGACGGCCTGAACGGCATCCAACTCGGGGGCGATCAGGACCGGCGTGCCGCCGGCCTCCTCCACCGCCTGCCAGGGGCGGGTCAGTTCAACCTGCTCCACTCCGACATTTGCTACCAGGAAGGCGATTCGCTTCCCCTTCAACTCCTCAGACACGACAGACTCCTATACAAGAGAGGGGCATCGTCTCCGCGGCTGCCCCGGACACAACTTCCTCAATTCCTACTCTGGCCACGTCCCGGTTGCTTTGGCGTAGCCTTTGGCGCCGGCCCGCTTCGTGATCGCCTTCACGCCGGCAAAGACCGCTCCCTGCATCGCCGCGGCAAGGGCAATCTCAGCCCAGGTGCTGTCCGGATCGGTGGCATCCGGCTTCTCATGCCCACCCGTGGTGAGCCGCCAGAGACGCTCGAATACCGCGGTAGCCAGCATTCCGCTGACGATTCCGATCAGCATCCCGAGCGGTTTGTACAACAATTTCATGACCTCTCACCTCGCTTCGCAACCCTCCGTCGCCGGAGAAGCAGCACGATGACGATCGTCGCGCCGCCAATCAATAGGGGCCGGCGGTACGGGCTCGCGGCCCGGGCTACGTCGGCCGCGGAGTCACTCAGATGCTCAAGTCGACGGGAGACCTGGGCCTTTACGTCGAACTTGTCACCGAGTTGATTCACGGTGTCGGCGAGCTCGGCCCTAGTCCGCTCGATCTCTGCGCTGACCTGAGCCACTTCGTCGTCCGCGTCGTCGTCGAGTTTGTCGTCACTCATCGTCGCAGCGCCCCTTTCACCGTGTTGACGTCACTCTCGACACCCTCGATCGCCTGGGTGGGGAGCGGAGGCGTCGCCTCCGAAATTTCGTGCCGACCCGAGAGCGCGAGGCCGCCGGCGACGAGAAGCAATGCGGCTCCGACGATCAGCGCAGCGAGCCAGGCGCTGACGACCGTCGCCAGTCCGAGTATCGCCGCTGCGACCAGCGCGCCAATGCCGAACAACGCGACCAGGCCTGCGCCTCCGAAGAGGCCGGCGCCGATGCCGGTGCGCTTCGCCTTTGCATTCATCTCCAGTTGAGCAAGACGAAACTCGTCGCGAACCAGCGTCGTCACCTGATCGGTGAGGCGGCTGACGAGCTCACCGGTGGAGTTCGAGTCGGTCGGTTCTTTAAGCGGGTCCTGCGGCACGTTGGGGTTCATCGCTTGCTCCTTGCCTCAAGGTTGCCTCAAAGGGCCTGTCTCGAATGAGGCTGACAACTAAGGAGATACCCGGATGGCCCGCGAAGATATCGGCATCTCGCCCCGGCGATCCCTGCGTTACAGATCGGCGGTTTGTGGGCAACAACTGAACATGCTCATGGACGCAGCAATCGCTGCCATCATCGTTGTCATTGCCGCCATTCTCGGACTCACGGTGCACCCGCTGCTGTGGTTTCTCGTCATCTTCGCCGTTCTGTGGCTCTTCGTTCGCCGCGGATCGCGAAGCTCGCGAGGCTAGAGGCCTCTCCAGCCTCTAACAAGCACGTACCTGAATGCAGCGCAACGCGGCCGAGGCCGCTGATGCGCCGTAGCCCGTGAACTAGTCAGTAGGAGACACGAATGCCCGCAGCCGCCCGAAAATCCCCAGTGAAGACCCTCAGGTTCACCGTGCCGGGGCTGAGCCAGCAGAGCGCCCGATCTCTGGTTGCGATTCTGCAGCAGCGGTTAGATGCCCTGAACGACTTGGCGTTGACCCTGAAGCACGTCCACTGGAACGTCGTGGGCCCGCACTTTATCGCCGTGCACACCATGATTGATCCGCAGGTTGACGCAGTCCGACTGATGGCCGACGCCACCGCGGAGCGCGTTGCCGCACTCGGTGGATCCCCGTTGGGGACACCGGGTGGGCTTGTTTCACGACGCAACTGGGATGACTACAGCATCGATCGCGATGACGCGATCGCCCATCTCGGAGCCTTGGACGTGGTCTACCAGGGCCTCATCGATGCGCACCGAAAGGCTATCGCTGACACAGAGGACCTCGATCCGGTCACGCAGGACATGCTGATTGGTCAATCGCACGATCTCGAGCAGTTCCACTGGTTCGTGCGTGCACACCTGGAGAATGCCGGCGGAACGCTGTCGACCGCTAGCGCGCCGCCGGCCGAGAAACCCGCAGCCCGCCGCGCCCGGCGGTAGCGCTCGGGCCGTTGTGAAATAGACGGCTGCAGGGCAGGTGACCGCTGCGATTCACCGAAGAGGAGCAGATCATGTCCGCTATCACTGACGGTGCAGCGACTCGCCGCGCCCGGAGCCATATTGCGCGCCGGCGAGGAGCCCTCATTGGTCCGATACTCATCGTCCTTGGAGCTTGGGGCGCGCTGGTCCCTTTCATCGGTCCGTACTTTCACTACGCCTACACCCCCGACGTCGCCTGGCACTGGACGTCCTCCCGCGGATGGCTTGAGGTTCTGCCGGGGGCCGTCACCGTGCTCGGTGGCCTGCTCGTCTTGGTGAGTCACAGCAGGACGACGGCGATCCTCGGAGCGTGGCTAGCGGCTGCCGCCGGGGCGTGGTTCGCGATCGGGTCCACCTTCGAACCGGTCCTGCACGTGGGCGCATTGGGCACCCCTGCCGGTACTCGCCCGGCGACTAGGCTCTTCGAAACCCTCGGGATGTTCGACGGTCTGGGTGTGCTGATCGTTTTCTTCGCCGCCGCCGCGCTCGGGCGACTCTCGGTACGGAGCCTGGCCGACATCCAGGTTGCCCGGCGGGAACTCGACGAAGAGGCGAGACTCCGCGAGCCGGCCGAACCGACGACTGTTGCCCCGGTAGTCGACGAGACTAGCCGTCGGGCTAACCCAGAGCGGCTACCCGAGGACCAGGAGGTGCGAAGAGTCGACGACGATCCGGCCGCAACGGGAACGCCCGAGCGGCAGGGAGCTGACTTGGACGAGCCGGCGGACGTGCCTGCGGAGTCGACGCACCACACCTATCGGGTACCGGCGGACGACGCCGATGGAGTTACGGGGTCGAGCAACACCTCGCCCCGATAACGCGACAGCCCGACAGCGCTACTCGGTCAGGCCGTCGGCAGCGACAGCTCGCGGGGATCCTGATCTCGCAGGAGTAGACCGATCGTGTGCAGGGCTTCGGCGGCCAGGGCCCGAACCTCAGCCAATGAGACCCCGGCCGACGCTGCGATCTGCAGATGGCTCAGTCCGTGTAGATAGGAGAGTCGCACCACTGCGGCCTGTCCATGGGGCAGCCCCGCAACCGCCTGCGTTACCCGCCGCGCGGCGTCGCGTCCGGCGGAGATCTGCGGTTGCTGCCCGGGTGTCATGTCGAGGCGGACTGAAGGAGGGTGAAGGAGGCCTCGCGCACGATCAGCGTCGCCACCGTGCCCTGCACCTCCTGGTCAGGGTCACTGGAGGCCGCCAGCCTCCAATCGCTATGCGGAGCGGCTGGAACGGCGAAGTCCACCCCGTTGTCGGCGGCGTTCAGGAGCAGGACGAACGCGTCGCCGCCCTCGTGGCCGAGAGTGAACATGACGCTGCGGGCCTCTGGATTGTCCCAGTCTTCGTCGACGAACTCCTTGCCGTCAGAGCGCAGCACGGTGACCCAATCACCGGCGTCTTCTGAGGGGGCGCGCCGGAACCACGGCGGTCGCAGCGCGGGGTGCTCCTTACGCAGTTGGATGAGGGACCGGGTGAAGTCGAGTAGATCGTGGTCGATCGAGTCCCAGTGATACCAGGAGATGTCGTTGTCCTGGCAGTAGGCGTTGTTGTTGCCACCCTGCGTGCGCCCGATCTCGTCGCCACCGAGGAGCATCGGCACACCCGCTGAGAGCAACAGGGTAGCCAGGAGGTTGCGCTGAGCGCGGGCGCGCCGCTGGTTCACGGCTTCGTCGTCGGTCGGGCCTTCGGCGCCGTGGTTGAACGACTTGTTGTCCGACTCCCCGTCGTTGTTCTCCTCGCCGTTGGCCTCGTTGTGCTTTTCGTTGTAAGAGACGAGATCAGCGAGGGTGAATCCGTCGTGAGCGGTGATGAAGCCGACACCGGCGGTGGGGGAGCGGCGGTCGTCCTCGTAGATGTCCGGGCTGCCGAGCACTCGCTGCGACAGGGTGCCGAGGACTGAGTCCTCGCCGCCCCAGAACGCGCGGACGTCGTCACGAAACTTGCCGTTCCACTCCGACCAGTCGGCGGGGAACCCGCCGACCTGATACCCGGCGGTATCCCACGGCTCGGCGATCATCTTGGCTGGCGCGAGAATCGGGTCCTGGGCGATCATGTCGGTGAATGCGCTGTGGTGGGCGGCGTCGCCGTCCTGTCGAGTGAGGGTGGTCGCGAGGTCGAAGCGGAAGCCGTCGACGTGCATCTCGGTTACCCAGTAGCGCAGCGAATTCATCATGAGCCCGAGCGCCGCCGGGTTGGCGACGTTGAGGCTGTTGCCGGTGCCCGTGGTGTCGAAGTAGTGCCCTTCATCGCCCTCGACCAGACGGTAGTAAGCCGCGTTGTCGATTCCCTTGAAAGACAGGGTGGGGCCGAGGTCGTTGCCTTCGGCGGTGTGGTTGTAGACGACGTCGAGGATCACTTCCAGCCCAGCTGCATGGAGTGCCTTCACCATTGCCTTGAATTCGTTGACCTGTCCGCCGCTGTCGCCGGCCGAGCTGTAGTCGCCGTGTGGCGCGAGGAATCCGATGCTGTTGTAACCCCAGTAGTTTCGCAGGCCCTTCTCCAACAGGTGGCTGTCCTGGACGAACTGGTGCACCGGGCAGAGTTCGATGGCGGTGACCCCGAGATCGGTGAGGTACTTGATCGCCGCCGGGTGCGCGAGGCCGGCGTAAGTGCCCCGGATGTTCTCCGGGATATCCGGATGGAGCTGTGTGAACCCCTTGACGTGCGTCTCGTAGATCACGGTTTCGCTCAGCGGCGTGAGTGGGTGTTCGTCGTCGGCCCAGTCGAAGTCATCGGCGGTGACGACACAGAGTGGGGTCGATCCGGCGCTGTCGGACTCGTCCATGACCTCGGGGTTGTTCATGTCGTGGCCGAAGACGGACTGGCCCCAGGTGTAGTCACCGCTGATCGCCGTCGCGTGCGGATCGAGCAGGAGCTTGTTCGGGTTGTGCCGCAGACCAGCCTTCGGGTTCCACTCGCCCTGGACGCGCAGCCCGTACCTGGTGCCGGCGACGACATCGGCAACGAAGCCGTGGAAGACGTGGCCAGTGCGCTCACCCAACTGGGTGCGATGCTCGTGGCCGTCGTCGCTGAAGACGCAGAACTCGATCGCGTCGGCGGTGGCGCTGTAGACAGCGACATTGACGCCGCCGTCGCGGAGGCTTACGCCGAGGGGGTAGGGGCGAGAAGGATTCTGGGCGAGTGGCACATGAGCTCCGTGCATTCAACGCGGGGACTGCCCACCGCTATCGCTGTATCCCCACGCGACGACACTTCCAAACCACAGGTTCCGGGCCGGTCGTGGCCAACACAGCCTGTGGCCGTCGTCTTCGTTTACTGTGAGGACGGACTATCACCACCACGGCCGCGAAGGGGGCTCGCCATGGCAAGGCACGTCGACGTCGTCACCTGGGCGCAGGCACCCGCGAAACATGACTACCCCGCTGCCGGTAACTATCTGCGTCTGATCTGTTCGGCCGACCAGGTAGCTGCGATCACGCAGCTGCTCATCGAGGCGCCGACGGTTCATCAATACGCTAAAGACATCCTGCGCGCCTCACAGCTACCGCTGCTGCCGGCGGACGACCCCGAGGTCGCAAAGGACCTCAAACGCATCCGGAAGGGCGTCGCACTGGCTCCGGTTCTCCTCGTCCGCGGAGACCTCGCCTCGGGGCGCCCGCTGCAGGTCGCGGACGGCTACCACCGAGTCTGTGCGAGCTACCTTGTCAGCGAAGACACGGACATTCCGTGCCGCCTGGCCGACCTTCCCACACCCGCGAACTGATCCGATGCGTGCGCCATGACCAGCGACGAAACCTCTCCCGCTCCGGCCGCGACAACGCACGTGCAACGCGGTGTCCGCATCAGCGCGCTGATCGAGCGTGAACCGATCTGGGCTCGCGACTTCAACAACCTCCACTACGAATGGCGGCGGCTCTTCAGCGAAACCTTCGGCACCTTCCTGCTCGTCCTCGCCGCCGCCGGGGCGCCGGTCATCGACGAAGCCAGTCATGGCCAGATCGGACGTGCCGCCTCGGTTGTCGCACCGGCGCTGACCGTGCTGGCGATCATCCTCTTCATGGGGGCTGTCTCGGGCGCGCACCTCAACCCAGTTGTCACCATCGCGTTTGCGTTGCGCGGTGACTTTCACTGGCGTCGAATTCCCGGCTACCTCGTGGCGCAAGTCGTCGGCGCGCTGCTCGCGGCGTTGCTGCTCCGCATCACCTACGGCAACATCGCCCACCTCGGGTCTACGCTGCCGGGCGCCGGCTTCAGCAGTGCCCAAGCGTTCACGATGGAGGTCGTCCTCACCCTCGGCCTCGTCAGTACCATCCTCGGCACAGCGTCAACCGCCCAGAACATCGGCTCGCTCTCCGCGCTCGGTGTCGCCTCCTACATCGCCCTCGCCGGGTTGTGGGCCAGCCCGGTCAGCGGAGCCTCCATGAATCCGGCCCGCTCCCTGGGCCCGGCCGTGATCACGGGGGACCTCCACGACTTGTGGATCTACCTCACCGCGCCACTACTCGGCGCGATCCTGGCCGTCGTCGCCGCGTACATCCTCCGCGGACCGGGCGGCGGACCATCGGGCACGCGAGCAGCTCAGGGAACCCTCGGGCCGCCATCCCGATGATTCATTGCGAAGAATGAGCGCACCCAAAGCGTCAGCTTGCCTAGAGCTTGGCCGCTCGCTCCACCGGTGGCGGTGACCAGGTTCCGTCGTTGACCTCTGGTTTCGGCCAGTAGGTGCGGATCGTCATCTCGAAGTCGCCATCCGGGGAGGGGAGCCAGTTGGACTCGTGTTCCGGCGGAGGCGGGTTGTGTTGGATGTGCACGGTGAGCGAGCCGTCCGGCTCGAAGCGCAGGGATCGGGTCTTGGTGCCGACCGAATAGCGATTGACGTCGTTCGTCGCGAAGAAGTGCTCCGGGTTGTACATCGTCAGCGACCAGAATCCATCGGCCGGAGGGATCTGTGAGGGTGCGAAGGTCAGGGTGTAAGCGTTGCTGCCATTGAGGCGTTCGCCCTCCCCATCGGTCTCGACGAAGAAGTAGCGGGTCTCCTCCGGTTGGTTGACGTACATGTTCGACTTCGCCGTGGCCGCGCGAGTGAGGTAGTCGAAGCCCCAGCGGGCCACGTTCGGTGGAGAGTTCCAGCCGTTCTCATCGCGGATGCCGTTGGTGCGGAAGTCGAAGAGGATCGAGATGATCTCATCCTCGGCCTCACCGGCCGCCTGCCTGATCGCCGCGGCGACTTCGGCATTCGTGCCGGCGGCGCCGAGTAACGCCCGCATCATCGCGTAGCGGGACTCTTCCCCGGGAAGCGGTGGCACTTCGTCGAGGATCCCGGGCAGTTCGTCGAAGAAGGTGTCGGGGTCAACCCACCGGATCTCGCCGTGGGTGGACGCGGCGGCTGGGTAGTGCGGCACCGCGCCCCAATCTTTGGTCTTCGATTCCCCGGTGTACTCCCGCAGTGGGTAGATGACGACCTGGTCGAGGATCTGTCGTAGCGCAGCGCGGTCCTCTTCGGTGTCGTCGACGAAGAGGCGGGGTCCCATCGCCACAAGGTCGGTCGGCGCGCGCAGCACACCGGCGATCCCGGACGGGACCGTGCCGTCCCACGTCGGCCCGACGAGTAGATAGTTGCCCGACGGAGTGCCGTACTGACGACCGAGGTTGGAGAACTCGTCACTGCGGGCGTCGTAGAGGGAGTAGACCCAGAATCGGTCGCCAAAGTCGGGCACTTGTAGTACCACTGGATCGTCGTTTACCGCGCCAAAGCCGAACCCGTACACGACGTCCTGGTTCGGGTGTGCGACCCAGCGCTGGGCCGGGTCGATGTAGTCGGTGAGCATGCAGACGTAGCCGGTTGGGGCGACCGGCAGGACACCCCCGTTCAGGCCAGGCTCCGGCGCGGCCGCGAACGAGGCACGCCGGTGAAACGCGTTGACGATAGGCCAGCCCCAGACGTAGATGTCCTTGGCGAGCATTCGGGCGAACTCGGCTGTCATCACCGTGCGTGGGGGCACGACATTGACGTCGCTTGCCTGCGCCGGCTGATCATTCTGCAGAGTCACCGGGACCAGCCCCCAGCCTCGAACGTGACTACATAACTCTCATTCGTCATCACGCTTTCAGCCTTCCCAGAACCGACCGGCGCTACCTCATCAATTGAGGGTGACGGTCAGTTGCGGGAGTAGGCGACCACCCAGGCGACGTCGACCTTGAAGCTGTCCGCCGGGTTGGCCGTAGGGCCGTAGTCGGAGGCCTCGGTCTGCAGCACCAGGTGATGAGGGGTCGTCGCGATCTGGGTAATGGCCGACAGGATCAGGTGGCCGTCGGTGTAGACGGTGTACCGTCCCGGGGACCAGATCACCGTCGCGGTGTGCCACAGTTGCGGATCGATCTTGGCTCGGGCCCCATCGGTCGGGCAGGCGGGCGGAGTCTGCCCACAGGCGCGATGGCTGTACGCACCCACCGTGGACCGATCAGCGGCATTGTCGAATTCGGCGAAGTCCATCTCGCCCTCTCCCCAGATATCGCTGGACGGCCAGAGCATCCACACCGACTTGAAGCCGGCGATGTTGCTGCCCGGCAGGTAGCGGTAGCGGACGTCCCAGCGGCCGTAAGTCTGGCCCGCCTTCGGCAGCGGGAGTTCCCCGGCGGCGTAGGCAGTGGAGCCTACGGTGTGTGCGTCGAAATGGAGCAGTCCTCCGGAGACCGTCACGACCTTCGTTGGTTCGTAGACGCCGTTGGTGCTGTTGGTGATCTTCGTGTTGTCGGGGTAGCCCCACCACTGGCCGTCCGGGAGCGTGCCAACCTTCGAGGCTGTTCCTTCGGGGCTGTTGAAGTCCTCGGCGAACGTCTGGGTCCAGCCGTTCGGACCCTGGGCGTCAGCGGGCAGGTTGCCTTTCGGCATCTTCCCGTCGCCGAGGGAGGCGAGCTCGTAGTCGCAGCCGGTGTCCCAGAGAGTGGTCTTCACACCGACGGGGACGGTCGCGAACTGCGATACGGCGCCGCGGACGGCGCCGGCCGGCGCGACGGCGACGGTGGAGATCTTCGTCCAGGTACCGCTGGTCGCCGTCGACGCAGACAAAGCCACATTGGAGCTGAACGTGTTACTGATGAAGGTTCCGGTCGAGTTGAACCAGTCGACGCCGATTCGGACGGCGACGGCGGCGCCGACCGAACGCACCCAACCGGAGACCTGCCACGACTCGCCGGGCACAACGATCAGCTTGGGCTGAACGAGCTTCTTGCCATTGGTTGAAAGCGCCCACGACGCGCCACCGAGGTCTGAGACGGCGACGCGAGCGGTGGTTCCGTCGGTCGATGACCAGCCAGTGCCATCGGAGCTCAAGGTCGGATTCGTGCACTTGTTGGCAGTGCCGAGGTCAAGGGCTACGGATGCTGCGCCGGCTGGGGCGGAGCCGACGGTGAAGAGGGTGGCCACGGCAGTTGCCGCAGCAACGACCAACGCGGCCACCAGGGCGCGACGGGATGTTCTGTTCAAGGGAGGTCCTTCCGGGGCGTCATGGGGGAGGACGCCCCGCTTGGTGCGTGGGGGGAGGGACAGCTAGTGCCTGGGGGACACTGAATGTGCTTGGGAAAGACTGAATGTGCGTCGGGGGGAACGCAAAACCCCCACCAGGCTGTGGCGGAGGGCTCACCCAAAGTAACATCCTGGGCCGGATCGCGCAGATCGGTTAGCCCGGCTCCAGGTCAGACGGGACTGTCGATCGCTACGATCAAATTGTGCTGATCTACTCGATGGGTGTCTCGGTTGACGGTTTCATCGCCGATCGCGATGGCGCTTTCAACTGGATCGAGATCAGCGACGAGCTCTTTGCCTTCCACCTCGACCGGGTTCGGAGCCTCGGCGCGCATCTCTGTGGCCGCCGCCTCTACGAGACGATGCTGCCCTGGGAGACCGACCCGTCGATGCGCGCCACCGAGCTCGGGGCCGAGTTCGCCGACGTCTGGTCAGCCCTGCCGAAGGTCGTCTTCAGCCGCACGCTTGATCGCGTGCAGGGCAACGCCCGCCTGGCCACCGCTTCGGTTGCCGAAGAGGTGGCTCGCACGCTCGAAGGGACTGAGAAAGACGTCGAGATCGGCGGCGCCGGCCTGGCCGCCCAAGCGATCGAACTCGGCTTCGTCGATGAGCTGCGCATCTTCCGCATTCCGATCGTGGTTGGTGGAGGAACGCCGTACCTGCCGCCTGTGGGGCAAGACATCCCGCTCAGACTCATCGAGTCGCGGACGTTCGAACCACACGTGATTTACGAGCGATTCCAGCGCTAGCCACCCGGACGAGCCTCGTCCGGGCAGCATGAAACATAACGCCTATCGTGCGCCGTGAGTGGGATGCTGATTCTGTGTCGGACGACAGCGATGAGACTGCGGATTCGGCCTGGGATGAGCAGGCCCGGGATGAGACTCCTGTGGAGCGCCTTGACCGCAACTGGACGGATCTACTGCAGGAGCTGAGAGTCGTCCAGACCGGCGTTCAGTTCCTCACCGGGTTTCTGCTGACCCTGCCGTTCCAGGCGCGATTCGCCTCGCTGAGCTCAGCCCAGCAGAACCTCTATTTGGTGACCGTCGCCGCCTCAGTGGCCGCGACGGGATTTCTCATCGCGCCCGTGAGTCTGCATCGGATTCTCTTCCGCCGCCACGAGCGGCGGGTCACGGTGGCCGCTGCGCATCGGCTGGCCCAGATCGGCGTGACCCTGTTGGCGCTGGCCATCGTCGGCGTGGTGTGGCTGATCTTCGACGTCGTCCGAGGCGGAGCGTACGGTCCGGTCTTCGGAGCCGGAACCGCTCTCCTGCTGCTGCTTCTCTGGGGTGCGCTGCCCTGGTCGCTGCGCATCAGACACACGCATTGACTCTGATCCGCGCATCCAGCGAAGGCAGTGGCCGACGACACCCTTGCCGCAGACGGTACGGGTGCGCGATCATATGGCGGTCGAGAGGGAGACGAAGTGAAGCTTCGATTCTGGCGCAGGCAGCAGGCCCCGGTTCGTGGACAGGCGAAGAAGGCGATCGAGGGCATTCGCCGGCAGGAGCGATCGTGGAACCGGGTCACCGACCCGATCGGCGACTCGGCGAACGACAAGAACAACCTCGTCGGCGGCCACTCCTTCCTCCCCTAACGCCGAGACGACCCGCTCGGAAGGGCAGTCGCACGGACTCCGGTTGGAGTTAAGAATCACCCTGTGAGAGAAGGGATTCGCGGATCTTCGCGATCGCAAACCCCCAACCCTGAGCGACCTTCACCTTTCCGGGTACGGCGATCTCCTCCGGGTTGGTGACGACGTCGAGGAGCACCGGCCCGTCGTGAGCCAGCGCGTCTCGTACCGCCGCATCGACGTCCGCCGGGTCCTCGACCCGTACCGCGTGCAGCCCGATCGCGCGGGCGACCGCGGCGAAGTCCGGGTTGGCCAGCACGGTGCCGAACTCCGGCAACCCGACCTGCTCCTGCTCGAGTTTGACCATTCCCAGCCGGCCGTTGTTGAAGACGATGAGCTTCACCGGAAGGTCGTGACTGACGGCCGTGATGAGATCCCCCAGCAGCATCGACAGTCCACCGTCACCGCAGAAGGCCACCACCTGCCGGTGTCGGTCCAGCGCCGCCGCGCCGAGGGCCTGCGGCATCGCGTTGGCCATCGACCCCAGGTTGAAGGAGCCAAGCAGCGATCGCCGATCGGACATGGTCACGAAGCGCGAGAGCCAGACCGTGGACATCCCGGTGTCCGTGGTGAAGACGGCATCCGGCGCGGCGTGCCGATCGACGGCTTGTGCCAGCAGTTCCGGGCGAATCCGCTCGTCGGTGTTGTCGAAGTGCTTCTGAACCCGTCCGATGAGGGTCTCGTCGTGCTTGGGGTTGGTCAGCGCCTGCTGCCGTTCGCACCAACTCTCGTAGTGCGAACGGGCCGAATCGAGATGCGAAGTCTCGGTCTTCTCGTCGACGAGCTTGCGGAGCGCGGCAACCGTGGGCTCGGCATGGCCGACCAATCCAAGTGCGATCGGGATCCGGCGTCCGAGATGCTCCGGACGGGCGTCGATCTGGATCACCGTCTTTCCCTGGGGATACCACTCCCGATAGGGGAAGTCGGTGCCGATCATGAGGAGGACGTCGCCGCCCTCGAAGGCCCGAGTGGTCGCCGGATTGCCGATCAGTCCCGACTGCCCCACCTGATACGGGTTGTTGAACTCCAGGCCTTCCTTCGCCTTCAGGGTGAGCACCATCGGCGACTTCAGCTGTTCGGCCAGGGCGAGCACCTCCGCGCGGGCCTCGCGCGCACCCTGGCCGACCAGCATCGTCACCGTCGATGCACCGTTGATCAGGTCGGCCGCCTTCTGCAGCGTCTCCATTGCCGGAGCGGTCGGCGGGTGCGAGTCGATGAACCGGGGCGGCGTGGCGTCCTTCGGAAGATCCGCACCCCCGACGTCTCCGGGGAGCGTCAGCACCGCGACACCGGGGCCGCTGAGCGCGGCCTGCACCGCCTGCTCCAGCAGTGTGCTGGCCTGGGTCGGTGAGCTGATGGTGCGGGTGAAGACGGCGACGTCGGAGAAGAGGAGGTCGTTGTTCACCTCTTGGAAGTAGTCGGTGCCGAGTTCCTCCAGCGGTACCTGGCCGCAGATGGCGAGCAGGGGAGCGTGCGACTTCTTCGCGTCGTAGAGACCGTTGAGCAGGTGGATCGATCCGGGACCGACCGTCCCCATGCAGACCCCGATCGTCCCCGACAGCTGGGCCTGGGCCCCGGCTGCGAAGGCGGCGACCTCCTCATGGCGCACGCCGATCCATTCCAGACGATCTTCGCGACGAATCGCGTCGGTCACCGGGTTGAGGGCGTCGCCGACCACCCCCCAGACTGTGCGGACGCCCTGATCGGCCAATGCGGTGACGATCATTTCGGCGACGGTGGTGGACATGCTGCTCCTGTCGGATTGTTCGGCAAATATAGACGGATAGGCGAGTCAGCTGCGGAGAAAACTGTCGGCGCTGGCGGCGTTCCAATCAGCCGCCCAGTCCGGCGGTGCCTCGGCCAGCAGTTGCTTCGGTGCGAGCCAGTCATAGAGCTGGGCGTAGCTGTCGGTGCGCACGTGGTCGATCCGGCGCATCAGCATGGCCGGGTGTAGCTCTTCGGGCCCGGAGAGGCCGAGTGAGGCGATCATCTGCTGGGCCTGCGCGACCGTCGCCTGCTGGTATTGCACAACCCGCTCGGTCTTGTCGACGACATCAAGCGCCCGGGCCCGTCGCGGATCCTGGGTGGCGACACCGACCGGGCACTCATTCGTGTGGCACTTCTGGGCCTGGATGCAGCCCACCGCCATCATCATCGCTCGGGCCGCGTTGGTGTAATCGGCGCCCTGCATCAGTCGTTTGACGATGTCGGTGCCGGTGGAGACCTTGCCGCTGGCGCCGAGTTTGATCCTGTCCCGAAGGCCGGTTCCGACCAGCGCGTTGTGCATCATGATGAGGCCGTCGGTGAGTGGCGTGCCGACGTGATCCTCGTACTCCAGCGGGGCGGCGCCGGTGCCGCCCTCCGAGCCGTCGATGACGATGAAGTCCGGGGTGATCTGCTCGGCCAGCATCGCCTTGCAGATGGCGAGCAGTTCGTGACGGTAGCCGACGCAGAGCTTGAACCCCACCGGCTTGCCGTCGGCCAGTTCCCGCATCTTGGCCACGAAATGGACCAGTTCGCGCGGCGTCGCGAAGACCTTGTGGGCCGCCGGGCTGACGCACTTCTCGCCCTGCGGAACTCCCCGTGCGTCGGCGATCTCCTTCGTCACCTTGGCCGCCGGAAGCACCCCGCCGATGCCCGGCTTGGCCCCCTGGCTCAGCTTCAGCGAGACGCACTTGACCTGCTCGTGGGCCGCCTTGTCGCGGAACTGGTCGGGGTCGAAGTCGCCGGCCTTGGTGCGGGCACCGAAGTAACCGCTGCCCAGCTCCCAGATCAGATCGCCGCCGTTCTCGAGGTGATACTTCGTGAGGCCACCCTCGCCGGTGTCGTGCGCGAAACCGCCTCGTGCGGCACCGGCGTTGAGCGCCCGCAATGCGTTCGCTGAGAGTGCCCCGAAGCTCATCGCCGAGACGTTCAGCAGCGCCATCTCATACGGCTTGCTGCAGTCCGGACCACCGACGCGGACTCGGGGCTGAGCCTTGGGTGGCTCCTTCGGAGCCGACGAATGCAGCACCCATTCGTAGCCGACTTCGTTGACCTCACGTTCGGTGCCGAAGGCCTGCTCGCCGTGGATTCCCTTGGCCCGTTCGTAGATGACGGTGCGAGTGTCCCGGTCGAAGGGGCGACCGTCGTAGTTGCGTTCGATGAAGTACTGCTGCAACTCCGGACGGGCCTTCTCCAGCAGGTAGCGCAGATGCCCGACCACCGGGTAGTTGCGCAGCACCGAGTGCTTGCGCTGGGTGACGTCGTAGACGGCCAACCCAGCGACCAGGAGCAGGATCACGGCGAGCACGCCGAACCAAGCGGACCAGGTGAGGGTCGCCAGCACTGCGACGGCGGCGATCGCCACCAACCCGACGGGTACGAGCAGGGTCAGCATCGAGGGCCGTCCGGGAGGGCACGGTGATGTTCGGTTGTCTCCACGGAGTCTCTCTACCCAACTCCGGCCGGTTTCAGTCGGCCGCGTTGGATCCGGTCTCGCGGTGCCGGAAATGTAGCCGACGGGAGGGGGACGGCTACGTCAGGGGCGCGCTTGACTGCCCGGGTACGACGAGTCCGTTCTCATAGGCGATGATGACCAGCTGCGCCCGGTCCCGAGCGCCGAGTTTGGTCATCGTGCGGTTGACGTGCGTCTTCGCGGTGGCTGGGCTGATGAACGCCGTGGCGGCGATCTCGTCGTTGGATAGGCCTAGGCCGACCAGCGTCAGGATCTCGCGTTCCCGGGCCGTCAATTCCTCAAGGCGGGTGGAGACCAGGGGTGGCGAACCCGCTGCCGGCCGCGCAACAACATGGGATATCACCGCCGCCGTCGCGGCCGGCGACAGCAGTGATTCGCCGGCGGCGACCAGCCGGATGGCCTCCAACAGAGTGGCCGGCTCGACGCCCTTGCCGAGAAATCCGCTCGCCCCGGCTCGGAGGGCGTCGACGATCATCTCCTCGACCTCGAACGTGGTGAGGATGATGATCTTTGTCGCCGCCAGTTCCGGCTCGGCGAAGATCGCGCGCGTCGCCTCGATGCCATCCATCTCAGGCATCCGAATGTCCATCACAATCACATCGGGTTTGCGCGCCCGCGCGACCTGCACCGCCTCGACCCCGGTGCCGGCCTCACCGACCACCTCCATGTCGGCGATCGAATTGATCAGCAGGCCGAAGGTGGCGCGCAGCAGCAGTTGGTCGTCGGCCAGGACGACGCGGATCGTCATACTGCCTCCTGCCGAGCCTTGTCGGAGGTGTCGGAGGTGTCGGAGGTGTCGGGGGTGTCGGCGGTGCCGGCGTTGTCGGCGGTGCCGGCCTCCTCAAGCAGCGGGGCCGGAAGTGACGCGACCACCTCGAATCCGCCGTCCGCCGATGATCCGGCGGTCAGGGTGCCTCCGGCGGCCGCCGCCCGTTCCCGCATACCGATGAGTCCGATGCCGCTCCCCGCCCCCTCGGCCGCTCGAAGTGCGCGGGTGTTTCGAATGGTCAGCGTCACCGACGATTCCCTCCAGTCGAGGTCGACCGACACCCGGCTTCCCGGTGCGTGCTTGCTGGCGTTCGTCAGCGCTTCCTGGACTATCCGGTAGAGAGCCAGGTCGGCGGCCGTCGGCAGCGGACGACCAGTCCCTGAGCTCCGGGCCTCGACTGGGACTCTGGCCTCGCGGTAGGTCTCGATGAGCCTGGGAATGTCGGCGGTTCCCGGGGTGGGGCTGCGATCATCTGGTTCGTCGCTCCCCTCCGGGTCGGAGCGCAGCAGGCCAAGTGTTACCCGAAGCTCCTCCAGGGCGGTCCGGGTGTTTTCGGCGATCCCCTCCAACGCCTTCTCGGCCGCAGCCGGGTCGGTGCGAAGCAGATACTGCGCCACGCCCGCCTGAGCATTGACGACGACGATGTGGTGAGCGAGAACATCGTGGATTTCGTGGGCGATTCGCACCCGCTCGGCCGTCACCTGCCGTCGAGCCTCGGCCTCTTTGGTCGCCTCGGCGTCGACGGCCCGCTGCTCGGCGGTCTTGACCCGGGCGCGGCGTTCGGCGATGAGCCGTCCGAAGATCACACTCACCAATGGCCAGTTCAGGTAAAGGACGAACGCGCCGGCGGAGGAGGAACTCGCCAACCCCACGAAGAACTGGATGGCCGCGGCCGCGACCCCCGAAATCCACGACACCCGTGGCGCGCAGCGCAGCGCGACTGTGTAGAGGGCCAGCATCGTGGCCGCTGGAAAGACCGACTGCGGTGGGTGGTGATGGGCGGCGAGTCCGATGTGGACGGCGTCGATGCTGGTGGCCACCACCGCAACCGGCAGCGGCCACCGGGAGCGGAGCAGAAGCGGGAGCCAGGCACCGAACGTGAGGACCAGTTCCCACGCGCTCTGAGTCTGGTGCGCACCGAAGGGAAGGACTGAGAGCAGGCCAATGCCGAGCACGGCCACGGTGAGCAGCGATTCAGCCTGGGCCTCGGTGATGCGGCGGGGGACTCGGCGAGTCATCGGCCCTCCTCTCCGCTCCAGCTTAGGAGCAACCCGCCTGACGACACGGTCATTAGCCCGGCGGGCGAGCCTCGGCCGGCAGCGCCGCGTCACCGTCGGTGACGGAGCACTTGATCTCGCCGGTCGCGGCGTGGACCCAGTAGACGCCTCCCGGGTCGCCGGCCGGGAATCGCTGGCGGAGTCGCCAGCCGCAGTTGGCGCAGTTGATCGGTTCGGGCATGGTCGGTCGTTCCTTTCAGTTCCCGGTGGGGAGGCTTACCGCTGGAGGGGCGTCCAGTGCTGGGTGGTCGGCGAGGTCGTCGGAGAGGTTGTCGCTGCGGTCGCCGGGTGCGTCTGCCCCTTCGATCGACAGGTGGGGCAGTACCCGGTCCAGCCAGCCGGGGAGCGCCCAGTTGCGCGCCCCGACGAGGGTCATCACAGCCGGGACGATGGTCAGGCGAACCAGGAACGCGTCGGCGAGGACGGCGACCGCGAGGCCGACCCCGAACTCGCTCGTGGTGCGCAGGCCGGAGAACCCGAAGGACGCGAAGACGACACCCATGATCGCGGCGGCGGTCGCGATGACCTTGCCGGTGTCTGCCACCCCGACGCCGACGGCCCGGCGATTGTCGCGGCGGTGGGTCCACTCCTCATGCATCCGGCTGACCAGGAAGACGTGATAGTCCATCGACAGCCCGAAGACGACGCCGACCATCAGCATGGCGACGATGTACTCCACCGGCCCACCGCCGCCGATTCCGAAGACGCTCGGACCCCAGCCCCACTGGAACATCGCCACGGTGACCCCGAGGGCGACGGCGATCGACAGTAGGTTTCCGAGCGCTCCGATGGCCGGTACGAGCAGGCTGCGGAAGGCGATCATGAGCAGCAGGAACCCGAGACCGGCGATGATTCCCAGGAAGATCGGCAACTTGGACGTGAGTGCGTCCGCGTAGTCGATGGCGGTGGCCGTCGTACCGCCGACGTGAACCTGCAGGTCGGTTCCGCTCTCGGCCTCCGTGATGACCTTCGACCGAAGTGAGGTCACCAGGTCGCTGGTCGCCTTGGCCTGCGAGGTGGTCGTCGGAGTCAGCGTGACCATCGACAGCGTCCCGTCCGAGCCGACCGCGGCCGACTTGGTCACCGAGGCAACGCCCTTGACGTCAGGGAGCTGGTCGACCAGTTTCACCCAGGCGGCCTTGGCCGGCGCGTCGGGAGTCTGCGCCACCAGCAGGAGTTGCGACTGGAAGCCGTCGCCGAAGGCCGAGGACATGGCGTTGTAGTAGCCGCGGCTGCTGGTGCCGCTCGGGTCGCTGGAGGCGTCGGCCGACCCGAGCCGCAGGGCGAGCGCCGGCGCGGCGAGTCCGATCAGGACCACCAGCGCAGCCAGGGAGGAGACCACCGGGCGCCGCTGCACGAGCTTGGCCCAGCGGGCGGCCAGACCGGGCTTGGCAACGCCGGAAAGCGGCTCGACGATGGACTCCTCCACCGGTGCCGCGCTGCGGTCGGAGCGTCGAAGCACTCGTCGTCCGAGCTTTCCGAGCAGGGCCGGGAGCAGGGTGACGGCGGCGAGCACGGTGATGGCGACCGTGATGCTGGCGCTGATCGCCATGCCGGTGAGGAATCCGACGTTGAGCACCAGCATTCCGAGGAGCGCGATCATCACCGTGCCGCCGGCGAAGAGGACAGCCCGACCGGAGGTGTTCAGCGACGTGATCGTCGCCTCCTCGGTGGAGGCTCCGGCCCGTAGCACCTTGCGCTGCCGGTTGACGATGAAGAGCGCGTAGTCGATGCCCACTCCGAGACCGATCAGCGCACCCATGCTGATCGCGACGCTGGGCAGGCTGATGACGTGCGAGAGCAGCATGACGACGAGCGTCGAGACACCGACCCCGGCGACGCCGGTGATGATGGGCAGCGCCGCCGCCCACATGGATCGGAAGACGAGGAGCAGGATGACGAGTGCGGCCAGTACGCCGATGAGCTCCGTGCTCTCGGACGGAATCTGGTTGGTGAAGGCCTGACCCCCGACCTGTACATCGACGACGGAGCTGTCGGCCTGCTTGGCCAGCGTCTCGACCTGGCTGGCGTGGGTGTCGTCGCTGAAGACGACCGTCGCGTAGGCGGTCCGGCCGTCGGCGCTGATCTGCTTGTTGCCGGCCGAGTTGAACGGGTTGACGACCTTGGCCACCCCGTCAACCTTCGACACCTTCGTCAGCATGGCGGCGATGTCGGTGCCGGCTTCTCCGGTGACGGCCGATCCGGACGGGACCGTCCAGACGATCGTGCCGCTCTTCCCCGAGGCAGCGTTCGAACCGGCCTTCCCCAGGAGGTTGTACGCCGTCGCCGAGTCGCTCGACGGCAGCTTGGTCGAGTCGCTGAACGCGGTGCCGGCCGTCCCGATCGCGAAGCCGAGCGCGACGATCAACCCGACCCACCCGACGATGACCAGGTTTCGGTGCCGCACGCACCAGCGCGCCAGTCCCACCATCACAACGAACACTCCTCAGATCAGCCAGAAATCCTGATCTCAACTCTGGCCGAGGAGCGGCTTCGGCGCGTCAACCCAACGCGGTCTCTTTCCCGTACCACCAGCGCGGTACGCGCATCGATCCGAGTCGCTCCGCCCGCGTCCTGGCCCCCTGCCCGAAGTGAGCCCCGACGAGCGGTCGTGGCAGCATCGGCATCGTGCCCGATCCCTCTGCTCCGCTGCGCAAGCTCGGCTTTCTCACCATCGGCCTCTTCAACCGGGATGACCCAGCGGCCGGGCACGAGTCCACGTTGTCGATCATCGAACTCGGCGAACGGCTAGGTTTCGACAGTGCCTGGCTGCGCCACCGGCACCTGCAGTACGGCATCTCCTCGCCCATCGCGGTGCTGGCCGCGGCTACCCAGCGCACCACCCGGATCGAGCTGGGCACCGCCGTCATCCCGCTGGGTTGGGAGAATCCCCTGCGATTGGCGGAGGATCTCGCCACCGTCGACATTCTCTCCGGCGGTCGGGTGAACCCGGGCATCAGCGTCGGGCCACCGATGCGCTGGGCGGACGTCCGCTCCGCGCTCTACCCGGACACCGCCGAGGCCGAGGATTTCAGCTATGCCCGAGTTGAGCGGCTGCTGCGCTTCGTCCGCGGCGAGGCGGCCAGCGACTTCCGCGGCACCGAGGGCATCGAGGAGTTCTCCGAGCGGGTCGAGCCGCACTCACCCGGCCTGGCCCGGCGAATCTGGTACGGCGGGGCCAGCCTGCGATCCGCCGAGTGGGCCGGCCAGCAGGGGCTGAACTTCCTCACCAGCAGCGTGGTGCGGGCCGAGGAGTCCGAGGACTTCGCCGCGATCCAGCTCTCCCATGTACGGACGTTTCGCGATCATCACCCCGACGGCGCGGCCGCCCGAGTGTCGCAGGGGCTGGTCGTCATCCCGACCGACGGGGCGAGCGCCGAGCAGCGGGCGCGGTACGAGGCGTACGTGCAGTCGCGGACGCCCCGCACCCGCTCTCCGCAGGGGCCGGCCCGGATGATGTTCGCCCTCGACCTCGTCGGCTCCTCGGATGAGATCGCCGAGCGCCTCTACGCCAATCCGGCCTTCCGCGAGATCGATGAGGTCGCCTTCGCGCTGCCGTTCAGCTTCGAGCACGATGACTATGTACAGATCCTCACCGACATCGCGACGAAGCTCGGACCGGCGCTGGGATGGCAGCCGGCCTCGGGGCAGGGCTAGCCAGCGCCGGCGTCGCGGAGATAACTTCACGGAACTGTCGGATCGGGGCAGGCGCCTTCGTAGTAGAGGTGAACGGCCACCAACCCGGCCCGAACCTCAGGAGATGATCGCCATGCAGTACCTGGTTTCCGTAATCGACGACGGCACCGGCCCGGACACCCAGACCGAGCAGGACGCCATCGACGTCTTCAATGACCGGCTCAAGTCCGAGGGCCACTGGGTCTTCGCCGGTGGCCTCGGGTCGCCCGAGGCCGCCACCCTCGTCGACAACCGGGCTGCGGAGGCCGTCCTCACCGACGGCCCGTTCGTGGAGACGAAGGAGTATCTCGCCGGCTTCTGGATCATCGAAGCCGAGGACCTCGACGTCGTCCTCAAGCTCGCGGTCGACGGTTCGAAGGCCTGCAACCGGAAGATCGAGGTACGGCCGTTTCTGTGAGCACGGCCGATGCCGCGATCACCCGGGCTCACCAGCTGGAGTGGGCCCGGGTGGTGGCCTCGCTGGCCCGGCGCTTCGGTGACCTGGACATCGCCGAGGAGGCGACGGCCGAGGCCTTCGCGACCGCCGTGGAACGGTGGCCGGCCGACGGTGTGCCGCCCAACCCCGGGGCGTGGCTCACCACCACCGCCAACCGCAAGGCGATCGACCGGATCCGGCGGGAGGGAAAGCGCGAGGGCAAACAGCAGGAGGCCCATATGTTGTTGATCGACAAGGACGTGCCCGCAGGCCAGACGATCGAGGATGAGCGACTGCGTCTCATCTTCACCTGCTGCCACCCGGCGCTGGCGATCGAGGCCCGCGTGGCACTGACGCTCCGCCTCATCGGCGGCCTCACGGTGCCCGAGATCGCCCGGGCGTTCCTGGTCGCCGATGCCACCATCGGGCAGCGGATCACCCGGGCCAAGGCCAAGATCAAGGCGGCGCGCATTCCGTACCGGGTGCCGTCGGCCGAGGACCTTCCGCAGCGGCTCACCGGCGTGCTGGCCGTGCTCTTTCTCGTGTACAACGAGGGGTATCTGGCGACCGGGGCCGACGCCGATCCGGTGCGCCTGGACCTGACCGGTGAGGCGATCCGGCTCACCCGACTGCTCCATACCCTGCTGCCCGACGACGGTGAGGTGGCCGGGCTGCTCGCGCTGATGCTGCTGACCGAGGCCCGCCACCCGGCCCGGATCTCGGCTAGTGGCGAGCTGATCACCCTCGCCGATCAGGACCGTCGCCGCTGGGATGTGGCCCTGGTGGCCGAGGGGCACGAGCTGGTCCGCGAGCGGCTGCGCACCGGGATGCCGCCTGGCCGCTACCAGATCCTGGCTGCGATCAATGCGGTGCACACCTCCGCGCCCGACATCGCCGCCACCGACTGGTCGCAGATCGTGGCCCTCTATGACCAGCTCCTGCGCGTCGACCCGTCACCGATCGTCGCCCTCAACCGGGCCGTCGCCATCGCGGAGCTGGACGGGCCGGAGGTGGCTCTCGCCGCGGTTGATCGCCTGGACGGACGGCTGGCTGAGTACCACGCCTTCCACGCGACCAGGGCCGACCTGCTCCGCCGTCTGGGGCGCAGTGAGTCCTCGCGGGCCGCGTACGACCGGGCCATCGAACTGGCCGGCAACACGGCCGAGCGGGCCTACCTGACGCACCGCCGCGACGACCTGGAGTAACCGCCGGCGAGCGGCTCCGAGACAAAGGTCACGACCATTGTGCGGGGAGCGTAAGTATTGCTACATTTCCTGCCGTGCCGATAGGGATAGATCGTTCTTCGTGTCGTTCCCTGGCGTGCTGCTGTCTGCCGACGGCCGCCTCCGCCCGCAAACGACGAACGTTAATCTCTCTATCCGGATAGGAATCCCGTGACTACCACCGACTTGCCGCAACTCGACCCGGCCGTCGGTGATGGGCCGGTCGGCGGGGCGCTGCGGGCCGACGGAACGGCCGATGCCCCGCGCTCCATCCAGGCTCGCCTCGCCGTGTCCGACCGCTTCTTCGTCCATGGCTCGCAGGCCGTCGGTGCCTTCGTCCTGGTCATCATCTCCTCGATCGCTATCTTTCTCGGGTCGCAGTCCTATCCGACCCTGCACCACTACGGCCTGCATTTCTTTACCGAGACCCGCTGGCTGCCCAACCGCGATGTGCTGGGAATTGGGTCCGTGCTCTTCGGCACGCTGCAGGTGGCGCTCTTCGCCCTGGTGATGTCGTTTCCACTGGCGCTGTTGACGGCCTTGTTTATCAGCGACTGGGCTCCGCCGCGCCTGCGTGATCGGCTGATCCGCCTGGTCGACCTGATGGCCGCGGTCCCCAGCATCATCTACGGACTCTGGGGCCTCGCGCTGATTCAGCCGCACGCCACCCACATCGCGCTCTGGCTGAGTAAGTACTTCGGCTGGACGGGCATCTTCCGGGTTCACACCGACGTCAACTATCCGGTCTGGAGTTCCAGTCCTGGATTCCCGAGCTTCGAGGGGTCAGTATTCATTGCGAGCATCGCCGTCTGCTTGATGGTGTTTCCGATGGCGACATCGGTGATGCGGGAGGTCTTCTCGCAGGCGCCGGTCGGCGAGAAGGAGGCGGCGATCGCGCTCGGCGCGACTCGCTGGGCAATGGTTCGCACCGTAGTGATCCCGTTCGGGCGTAGCGGAATCATCGGCGGCACGATGCTGGCCCTGGGGCGTGCGCTCGGCGAGACCATCTCGGTCGTCCTCATCATCTCGCAGACCTTCGAGTTCAAGTTCCGGCCATTGGAGTCGGGGACGAGCACGATCGCATCCCTGATCGCCGAAGGCTACAAGGAGGCGACGCCCTCACAGCTTTCAGCACTGCTGAGTGCTGGGTTCGTTCTCTTTCTCATCACCCTGGGCGTCAACACACTCGCTGCGATGATCGTGGCGCGCGGCCGATCCGGAGCAGTGACCGAACTATGACCGACGTACTGGCCACACCCACAGTGACGGCGGCCGCGCAGCCGCAACCGGTTGTACCGCCACGCCCTTCACTGCCGGCTCAGCGGCGCCGAGCACTCTCCTCGCGTACGCCGGAGGATCGACTGACGCTCGTCGGAGCCGCCGTCGGTTCGCTGGGTTTTGTGTGGCTGCTCTACGAGAGGCTGCTGCCCTTCTCCGGGCGCTTTGGCTTTGTGATGGCCTGGTTCGTGCTCTTCGTGGTCTTCTACGCCGGCCTCACCGCGATGTCGGCACCACGGGCCGTCGTCCTCGACCGGGTGGCGTCGACCGTTGTGATCGCGGCGCCGGTGGTGGTCGGTCTCGCGTTGGCGTCAATGCTGGTATTCACCTTCTTCAAAGGATGGAAGGCCTTTCATCATCGGAACTTCTTCACCCAGACGATGGCCACAACCCGCCCGACCGATTCGTTGAGCGATGGCGGGATCGTCCACGCGATCGTCGGAACACTCATCGAGGTCGGTATCGCGGTGGCGATCGCACTGCCGCTGGGTATCGCGACCGCCGTCTTCCTCTCCGAGGTGGGGGGACCGTTGGCTCGTTGGGTGAAGACCGTGGTCGAGGCCATGACGGCGCTGCCGTCCATCGTCGCCGGGCTCTTCATCTACACCGTGCTGCTGGTTGATCTGCACGTGCCCCGGAGCGGTATCGCCGCCGCGATAGCGCTCGCCGTGATGGGCCTGCCGATTATGGCCCGCTCAGCCGACGTGGTCCTGCGTGTGGTGCCGGGCGGTCTCCGGGAAGCGTCTTACGCCCTGGGTGCGACCCGGTGGCAGACGGTATGGCGGGTCGTACTCCCGTCGGCTCGCCCCGGGTTGGCGACCGCCTTGATCCTCAGCATCGCGCGGATGGTCGGAGAGACATCGCCGGTGCTGCTCACTTCCGGGGCGTCGAACGTCCTGAACACCAACCCGTTGAACCATCCGATGAACTCGCTGCCGCTGTTCATCTACACGTCCGTGCGATCGGGGGAGACCCAGGACATCGCGCGTGGCTTCGGCGCCGCGGCGGTGCTGCTCGCCCTGGTGATCACCCTATTCACGCTGGCCCGCCTGGCGGCCCGCCCGCGAAAGGTTCGTTGATGAAGAGGCACAAGCATGCAGTCGCGCTGCTATCGGTTGGACTGCTGCTGACGGCGGCGGTCAATCCGGCGGTGGCCGCCGCCGCCCCCGGGCACGGTGAGATCGAAGTGACCGGCTCGAGTTGGGCGGCCGCGGCGGTCGGGCAGTGGGTCGTCGACGTGCATTCGCAAGGCATCCAGGCGGACTTCACGCCCTCGGGGTCAGCTCAGGGGCGCAAGGATTTCGCCAATGATGCAAACGACATGGCGATCTCCGACATCCCGTTCCAAGGCAAGGACCCGACAACTCACGAACCGGATACGGCAAATGGGCGGCAGCTGGCCTACCTTCCCATCGCAGCCGGCGGGACGGCGTTTCCGTACCACATCAAGGTTGGAAACCAGATGGTGCGCAATCTTCGCTTGTCACCCATCACGCTGGCCAAGATCTTCACCAACAAGATCACGAACTGGAACGACCCGGCTGTCACGGCCGACAACAACAATCACGCGCTCCCCTCGCTGCCGATCATCCCGGTCGTGCACTCCGAGGGGGCGGGCACCACGGCCATGTTCACCGAGTACCTGGCGAAGGTGGACGGCAGCGACTGGGCCCCCTGCAATGGTGGGGTTGACGCCGAGACGGAGTACTTCCCTTTGAATTGCGGGAAGTCGCACGGTCCGCAGAAGGCGCAGTCGGGCTCGGACGGTGTGATGAACTTCCTCACCAACCCGAATGCGAACGGCTCGATCGGCGTCGAGGAGTACTCCTACGCATTGGCCCTGAACTACCCGGTGGCCAAGTTGCTCAACAAGGCTGGTTACTACACCCTTCCGACGCAGTACAACGTGGCTGTCGCGTTGACGAAGGCGGTCTTTGACCTGAATGCCAACGATCAGAACTACCTCACTGCTGATCTCAGCAACGTCTACGTCAACACGGATCCGCGTACGTATCCGCTCTCTTCCTATGTGTATTCGATTCTGCCGATCGCGAATGGACCCAACGAGACTCCGCCCGGCAGCGACCCGCGCATGACGAGCGAGAAGAAGCAGTCGAACGCCGACTTCCTGAACTATGCGATCTGTCAGGGGCAGAAGGAGATCGGCCCTATTGGCTACTCCTCGCTGCCGATCAACCTGGTGCAGGCCGGCTTCGCTCAGATCGCCAAGCTTCATCAAGCCGACGCGGCGGTCGATGTCGCCCACCTGGATGCCTCGAACTGTGGAAACCCCACCTTCGACCGTCATGATCTGAGCAAGAACCTGCTTGCCGTCGAGGCACCCCAACCGCCGGCCTGTGACAAGCAGGGCGCGGGGCCGTGCGATGCCGGGGTCGGTTCCTACAACGGCAGTCCGGCCGGTGCCGCTGCGGCCAACAAGGCAGCAGCTGCACAGAAGGCGAACGTGAGTAGTGATGCTGCGACCGCGGGTGGTGGTGCTGCCGCCGCAGGTGGAGCGGCAAGACCCGCGGCCGCCGCCTCGGCGAGTCAAGGCGCAGACGCTCTTGCCTTCAATGACTCGGGCCTGGTCGCTACGTCCAATTCAGAACCGATCGCCGTACCGCAGACACTCTCCACTGACGATCAGGCTGGGATCGGGGTCATCTTGATCATCCTGGCCGTTGTGCTCTTCGTGCTGGTCCTCATCGGGCCGGCTCTCTACGCGCGTCGGCTCGCCATCCGGTCATCGGGGGATGCGTCGTGACAATCGGGGCTCATCGCCACCGCGACCCGCTCACCTCGCCGTGGCGACGAGCGGTCGCGGCGGCTGCGGTGGCGGCCTCCGTCGGATTCAGCGTCGTTCTGGCCAATCCAAGTAAGGCTGACCCGACCGGCTCCGCCGTCACCGTGTCAGGCACCGCGACGCGGACGAACCTCAACGCAGATGGCACGAAGGCCACGGTCGAGACTGACCACATCACGATGTCGGTTGGTCAGACAACCGAGCTGCGCGGCCGGGAACTGATCGATGTTTCGTGGTCAGGGGCCCATCCCACTGGCGCATTGAATTCGCAGGTTCACTCCGCTGACGCCGCGCAGTACGAGGAGTATCCCTTCGTGCTGCTGGAGTGCCGGGGAACGGGTGGCGATGGAGCTTCGGCGGTAACGCCCGAAACGTGCTGGACCAACTCCTACAAGGAACGCTTTCAGAGCTCGGCCTCGACGGCCTATCCGCCGTACCGGCTGGACGCCGCGGCAACCGCGACCGAGCGCGAGGTGCGGGCCGGCGCACCAGCCTTCCCGGCCAGCTGCATGAGCCGCGACCTGGCCGAACACTGGCTGCCACTGCGGGCGCAGAACGGCGATGTCTTCTACGAATCCTCGGCCACGTCGCCTCTTCGCCCGTGTGGGACGCTCCCTCCTGAGGCGAAGGCGGTCGAGAGCGGGCTGCCCTCCAATGACACCTACGGCGTCACCCAGACCGACGGAACCGGGTCGACGTCCTTCGAGGTCACGAGCCACAGTGAGAACGCCACTCTGGGCTGCTCGTCAACCGTTCCGTGCTCACTGGTCGCCGTCCCCATTCTCGGAATCGGCTGCGACGCCACCACCGCCGGCGCAGACGACGATGACATCGCGGCCTGCGAGGCGAACGGAAACTACGCGCCGGGGTCGCAGTGGCAGGGCGCCGGAGCGCCGTCGAGCCAGACGGTGACCGGAGCGCTCTGGTGGAGCGCCTCCAACTGGCAGAACCGACTCGTCGTGCCGCTCTCGTTCGCGCCGGATGACAGCGTCTGTTCGTTGAGCGGCGATCAATCTTCCAGCATCGCAATCTACGGGTCGATACCCCTGACCGAGGCGACGTCGCAGTGGGAGCCGGCCTTCTGCACTGACCCGAAGAAGTTCACATTCCAGCATGTTCAGCGTGGTGATGATGAGGCGCGCAACCTGCTGCAGGCCGGCAACATCGAGGCCGCGTTCTCCAGTCGCGCTCCGGACGCGGGCTGGAACCACCCAGTTGTACAGGCTCCCGTGGCGATCAGTGGATTCTCGGTGAGCTACACCATCGATGACGCGAAGGGCCAGCCGTATCAGTCGCTCCGGCTCACTCCGCGTCTGATCGCCAAACTGCTGTCGGAGTCTTACTACGCCATCCCTGCTGTGCAGGACGCCGACCCGGCGATCGCCAAGAATCCGCAGAACATCACCTACGATCCTGAATTCATCGCGCTCAATCCTGGCCTGCCCAAGCTCAACGTCGCCGACTACGCATCGACGCTGTTGATGCTGTCGGCGAACGCTGACACAAACTGGGCCCTGACCAGTTACATCAACGCCGATCCTCAGGCCCGAGCGTTTCTCGACGGAGCGCCTGATCCGTGGGGCATGAGGGTCAATCCGAACTACTTGAAGATTGCGTTGCCGGTGACATCGTGGCCGTTGAACGACCACACCCAGCTCGCCAACGACAGCCAGAACCCCTGCTACGAAAACAGCCCCTCGGACTACCTGCAGCTGATCGCCCATCCGACCGAGGACCCGGACGAGATCGTCGACGCGGTGGTATTCGGTCTGCCCAACTCGCAGACCTCGTGCTACTACGACGACGTCAATGTCTCCACGCTGAAGTTGACGACTTCTGGGATCCCGCAGACGCCGGGGCACCGGTTCGTGCTCGGCGTGACGTCCCTGGCCGAAGCGAGCCGATATGACCTGCACTCGGCCGCGCTGGAGACGGCCGATGGGCCGGACACGAAGTCTCAGACCGGCGGGACCTTCGCGACGCCCAGCAATGATTCGCTGGCAATTGCGGCGAACCTCGCCCGGCCGGATGACGCCTCGGGGACGTGGCCGGTGCCGTACACCACCCTGAAGGAGACCGCCGCCGGACGTCAGGCCTACCCGGGCACGATGCTGATCTACGCCGATGTGCCGACGACCGGGCTCGCCCCCAGCGACGCCGGAAAGCTGGCCACCCTACTTCGCTTCGCGGCGACCGCCGGCCAGAGCCCTGGTCTGGACAACGGTGAACTCCCGCCCGGGTACCTGCCGATCACCAAGGCCAACAACCTGGGCAATCTTGAGGACTACACACTGAAGGCCGCGGACGCGGTGAACAACCAGGTCGGCTTCGTGCCGGCGCCGTCGGGCCATGACCCGGCTCCGACCTCGATTCCGACCACCTCGGTTGACGCCGCATCGGTGGTCGCGCAGCCGCCGCCGGCCGCGGTGAGCGTCCCCAAACCGGCCGCCGAACCGGTCCCGGCTGGAGCAGCGCCCGCCGCCCAGGCGGTGGCGCCACAGCCGCTGACCACGCTCGCGTCGCAGCGAGTGCAGACGGCCGACATCAGCTCGATGCTCGCGCGGATCTTCCTGCCGGTGCTCTGCGGCATCGTCCTGCTCGCCGCCATCGCTGCCCCCTTGACTCGGAGGCCGGAGTTGCTTCGTGAGCCCGGGCTGCTCGTCAGCTCGATGTTCAGGAATCCCAGAGTCTCCCGCGGCCGAGGCGGACGCTGATCATGAGGACCTCGATCTCGCCCCGATCCCGGCGGCCCGCTCAGTCGCCGCCTCCGCCCTCATCGCCGTCACCGTCACCGGCACCGTCAGCGTCACCGGCACCGTCAGTGAGCCGATCGCCTGAGCAGACGGCGACCGTCGTGGCGGCGCGATCGCTGATCGTGCTCGCGGTGATCGCGGCCTGGGCGATCGTCTACCTGCTGTTCTTCAGCCACTTTGAAGAATCGCGTGCGCAGCACGGTCTCTACGCCCGGTTCCGCACCGAACTGGCCAGTGGGGATGCGCCTCTCGCGCAGCCCATCCCCGGCGGCGCGCCCATCGCCACGCTGAGCGCGACTTCAGCGGGTATTGACGGCCTGGTCGTGGTGGAGGGAACGACCTCGGCGATCCTGAAGGACGCCCCCGGGCACCTCCCATCCAGTGTGCTGCCCGGGCAGGTGGGAACGACCGTGATCTACGGGAAGTCGGTCACCTACGGCGCGCCGTTTCACGACATCAATCATCTGCGCCCGGGGGCGGTCATCGTTGCCACAACCGGTCAGGGGACCTTCCGCTACCGGGTGGACGGGATCCGTCACGCCGGTGATCCCGCCCCGGCCGCGGTGGCCGGGGCTTCCCGGCTCACCCTGGAGACGGCGGCCGGATCGGGATTCCTCGGTTCTTTCATGCCGCATTCGGTGGTCTACGTCGACGCCGTCCTCTCGGGTGATCCGGTTGTGCGGACGGCAGTGGCGACGCTGGGGCCGAACGAGTCGGCGATGGCGATCGACGACTCGCTGGTGTCGCTCTTCGAACTCGTCCTGGCGCTCCAGCTGGTAATCGTGCTGCTGTTGGCGACGGTCTGGGTGCGTGCCAAATGGCATTTCCCGCAGGTGTGGCTGGCGGCCGTTCCGGCGATCGCCGCGGCCGCCTGGCTGGCCGGTGGAGTGTCGGCGAATCTGCTCCCGAATCTATTCTGACGACTGCTCAATGACCGTGCGTAGTGACATTGAAGAGATGCCCGTCATATCTATCTCTACGGTATTGACAGAGAACATAGGAATGCTATTGGGTATACCTGTGCATCACGCCGGAAGAAGGGACGCGACTGTGACGTCCTGTAGCCGCTGCCTCGCGCAGCCCAGCTGTCAAAGCTGACGACCCCCTCGCTGCTCGCCTTCCGCTGACTTTCGCGGGTATTAGCAGCAAGCGGCATCTGTCCCCACGGCCTTAAATGTCGCCGCGGCGGAGTGTGCACACCCCATAGCTCCCCGGCACCGCCGAACGTTCGCCTGCGCGCGTTCGGGCGTTATTCATGCCGAAATCGCGCAGAAACCTCTCGAAAGGCAATACACAGTGAAAGCAATCTCTAACAGAATGCGGGTAGCCGTCTTCGGTGCCGCATTCGCTACCGCCATTGTGGTGGTTACACCGGCTCATGCCGATAATGCACCGACCGGTTCTGATGTGGTCGGCGTCGGTTCTGACGTGGTGCAGTACGGTGTCGATTTCGTCGCCGACGGTGACACCACTGGGCACGCCGGCTACAACAGCACCGGCAACGTCAACCGGCTGGTCAACTTCGACGCCGTCGCCGACGCCAACGGCCGCAACTCCTACGTCGGTGGTACCGCCACCGCGTTGAACTCGACCGTCGTGCTACGTGAGGGCACCTCGCCCGTTCAGCGTCCCAATGGCGGAAGTGCCGGGATCTCCGCGCTGCTGGCCGATGGCGCAACCGATGAGATCAGCTACGTGCGCAGCCCGAACCTGCCGACCAGCGCGCAGCGCAACTTGGCCAAGGGTCCGATCACCGCGACCAGCGGCCTGGGCTCCGACCTGCATGTCGTGCAGATCGCCACGGACACGCAGGTGATCGCCACCGCGACGACCACCAACGCCCCGTCGGCGCTGTCGCTCAATGAGCTGGTCGGGATCTACAACGGCACGTACAAGCACTGGAACGAGCTGCCGGGTAACTCGGCGGGATCCGCGGACGCGATCATTCCGCAGATTCCGCAGGCCGGCGCCGGTGTGCGCAACACGTTCCTCAATGCGCTCACGGCCGCGAATGGCGGGACGGCCATCACGCTGGCGAGCAATGTCGTCAGCGTTGAGCAGAACGACCCGACGACGATCACGACGCTGCCCGCGGCCCAGCAGGTGGACGCCATCGTGCCGTTCCCCACCAGCCGCAACACGCTGTACGCCCACGGGTACTTCTTCAACCCGAGCGTCCCGTTCCCGGGCAGCGCCACCCCGCTGACCTCAGGCGTGAAGCTGCTGAGTGGTACGGCCGGCGACGGTGCCGCGGCGGCGTCGATTCCGCTGCCGTACTACATCATCTTCCGTGACACTGACGCGGCGAGCACCACTCCGTGGCAGCCGGGCAGCACGCTCAACTGGGTGCAGGCGCTCTTCTCCAACCCGGGTTCGCTGGCCAAGCCGTACTTCAACACGTCGGCTGGCAAGGCACTCATCACCTCATCCGGGGCGACGCCGCTCTACAACGACCTGGGCACGACCTACTAGTCGTTGACCGCTCGCCTGATCGGCTAGATCAGCGGCAGAGGCAGCACCAGCAGCAGAAGGCAACACCAGCTTGAAAGAAATAAGCGCTGGGGGAGTCGGCTCGAATCCGGCTCCCCCAGCGTCCGCGCCCACCTGCCGGGGAGGCATCAATGGTTGCGGATCCTCATCTACACACTCGCAAACGCCAAAAACCACTACGAAGTGCATAGGAAAAGGACAACTCAGATGCCCATCAAGTTTAGACCAACAGCGGTCGCCGGGCTTGCCGTGGCGGCTCTCGCCACCGCTGGCCTGGTCGCCGTAGCCGCGCCGGCCAATGCCGCCGGCGTTACGCCGGGCTGGCAGACGCCCGGCAACACCGACCCGAATGAAGTCGGCTCGATCAGTCTCTTCGACGCCAGTGGAAACCAGATCCTCGGCGGCAGCATCAACGACACTCCGATCGCTGCCTACGCGGTGGGCTCGACGGCTCCTCGCGCCGGTGACACGACGGCCACCCTGTACGCCTTCACGCCGAAGGCCGGGGTCGCGCCTGGGTCGTTCGGTGGCGACCCGCTGAGCAGCTCGACGAGCTACCCGGTGGCCGGGGCACCGGCCTCGATCAGCACGACTCTGCCGGTCGTCTCTGGAACGTCGGACGACAACTCGCTGGCCGGCTACATCGCAGGTCGTCAGAACACCGACACCAGCACCACCGACGGCTACGGCAACCTGTACGAACTTCGGCTGCGGACCAACAAGTCGCAGGCCAGCTCACCGGCGGCCTACGACGCGGTCGACATCGAGGTGACCGGATCGACCTGGCAGGTCGTCTACCCGGCGCCGAGCGTCACCGCGACGACGACGCTGCTCACCGCATCGCCGGCCTCGGCCAGCCAGGGCGACGCCGTGACGCTGACCGCCACGGTCTCACCGAGCGTCAGCGGAACTGTCCAGTTCAAGGACGGCACCACCGCTCTCGGTGCTCCGGTGGCCCTGGTCGGCAGCGTCGCGACCCTGCCGACGAGCTTCGCCACGGTCGGCAACCACGCCCTCAGCGCGGTCTTCACGCCGGCGGCCAATGCCGCGGTCGGCGCCTCGACCGGCACCTTGAGTTTCAACATCGCCCACTCGGCGGCCGTCGCGACAACCACCGGGTTGGCCATCTCCGGCCCGACCGCCGCGTACAGCGCGGACACCCTCAGCGCCACGGTCACCCCGTCCTCGGCCGCCGGTTCGGTGCAGTTCCTGGATGGCAGCAGCGTGCTCGGAAGCGCCGTCGTTTCGGCGGGTTCGGCCACACTGGCGTACAACCTGTTCGGCCAGGGAAGCCACAGCCTCACCGCGGTCTTCACGCCGGCGGATGCCGCCTCCTTCACCGGCTCGACGTCACCCGCGGTTCCCTACACCGCTGACGCTCCGGCCGGCGCCGCTCCGGCGCTGTCGGACGTCAAGGCTGAGGTTGCCGCCGGATCTCTGTCCATCAGCAGCCCGTACACGGTGACCAACCCGATCGATCTCGGCCAGCTCGCATTGGACTCCACTGACACCTACCTGGAGGCCAGTAAGCCGTTCGGCACCAGTACCGACCCGATTCAGGTCACCGACACCCGGGCCGGAAACCTGCCCTGGACGGCCACCGTCCAGAGCACGGACTTCAGCTCGAGCACCGGGAGCATCAACGGCGAGAACCTGGGTCTCACCGCGCTGACGCCGGTCGCCACCGCCGGTAACGCCCTTCCGGGGGCGGCCGGGAACGTCAAGACCTTCGACAACGCCGCCGCACTTGGCGTGTCGACGACCGACACCGGATCGCTGGGGCTGAAGGGTTCGCCGCACACCTTCGCCACGGCGACGAACGGCACCGGAACCATCGGCTTTACCGGCACTCTCTCGCTTGTCGCGCCGAGCAACACAGCGGCTGGCAACTACATCGCCCACCTGACCTTCACGGTTGGCTAACTGAACACCTGTGGGTGGGTCGCACCGGTTGCTCGATGCCGCCGGTCGGCCCACCCACAGATCCGAACCGCGCCGCCGACGGCGCCTGAGAATGAATGGACCGCGTAGTACCGATGAGATCTGACCAACCGCAGGTCGCCCGTAGGCGCGTGCGATATCTCCTGCGAGCTCTGTCGACGCTTGGGCTGATCTGCTCGGTACTGGCGGCCGCCGCCCCGGCCCAGGCCACTCCCGGACCGACGCCGAGTCCCGATCCGCGCACGCAACGGGCGAGCTTCGGAGTCCAGCCGGCGACTCCGACCCACCCCGACAGCCGGTCGATCCTCTCCTACAACGTGACCCCCGGCGTCGGCCTCGATGACTATGTCGCGATCGAGAACATCGGTCTCACTCCCTTGACGCTCGCGGTCTACGCCGCTGATGCGACCACCTCCCGTGACGGCAAGGTCGTCTTCGACGCGGCCGGCCAGCGACCAGTAGCCGTTGGCTCGTGGATAACCGTCGGCGGCAGCGGGCATGTGACGGTCCCGGCCAGCTCGCACGGTGTGCCCGGCGTGGTGATCGTCCCCGTACGGTTGAAGGTTCCGGCGAATGCCAGCCCCGGTGATCACGTCGGTGCCGTGGTGGCCTCGCTCGTCTCCGCAGCCGTCAACAAGAGTGGCGGTGAGTTCCAGCTCGATCAGCGGGTCGCGCAGCGCATGTACGTCCGGGTCTCCGGCGCGCTCCTGCCGCGACTGTCGGTGGAGAACGTGCACGTGACGTATCACCCGGGTTCGGGTGCGCTCGCCGATGGCTCGGCCAGCGTCAGGTACACGGTGAAGAACACCGGCAACGCGATCCTCGACGCCAAGCAGGAGATCACCCTCACCGGCTGGTTCGGCTCGAGTGTGAGCGCCCACAATGTGCCGCAAATCCAGGCCCTTCTGCCCGGTGGTTCGGTCGAGCAGCGACTCGAGGTAGCCGGTGTTGCGCCCCGCGTTCGGCTCACGGCAACCGTCCGGCTCACACCGACCGCGGCGATCACGTCGCAGGCCGACCCATCCTTGAAGCCGTACGTCGGGAGTGCGACGACCTGGGCGGTGCCCTGGCTACTCCTCGTGATCGTGGCCGCGGTCCTACTGCTGCTCGCCCTCGCGCTGTGGTGGCGATGGTGGCGAAACCGTCCAACCGGCCGGCACAGCGGCGAACTCAAGCCGTCGCCCAACCCTGAGCCCGAACGGGAGTCCAGCGACGGACCAGGCGGATCCCGGGCACCGCAACCGGTGGGGTCGGGGGCATGAACCGACAGCCACGCCGTGTCCGCATCCTCAGCATCGCCATGATCACGTTGCTATCGCTGGTGCTCGCCGTCCTATTCCCGATGTCGGCCGCGTCGGCCGCCTCGGTCCCGTACACCGACCCCAAGGCCAGCGGAACGATCGGCCTCTGCGATGCGGGCAACCACCCCATCCACTCCGGCAGCATCGCCTCGTCCCCGTTCGTCTGGCGAGCGGTGGGGGCGAGCGCGGCTCCGGCGGCGTACTCGGTCCCCGGTCGCACCGCGACGCTCTACGCGTTCCAGCCGCGACCGAACGTTCCGCCGGCGGAGTGGAGCGGCCAGATGCTCACGTCCTCCTCGAACTACACCAACGCGGCCCACCCGATGGCGCAGGCCACCGGCGGCGATGACGCGCTGAACGCCTTCCTGACCGGATATCCAACAAAGGTAGGGGGTCTCGTCGAGCTGCGGCTCTACCTGGGTGCGCCGAACAAGCCCCTCGACCAGCAGCAGTACGACGCGACAGATATCCAGATCACCGGCGATACCTGGAGCGTTCTCCGCGGGGGAGATCAGAACTGCACGGCCGGATCTGCAACATCCTTCGAGACGAGTGTGCTCCCCGGTGCCGATCTGACCGCACCGCCTCCGGTCTCGACGGGTCACCCCAAGGCAGCCTCCGGCGCCGGCGCGTCGGCCTCAGCCGCCGCCGCGAGGACGTCCGCGAGCGTGGCCGCAGCCTCCATTCCCCTGACGGGAGCCGCCCCGAGCGGACGCCTCGCTGCCGAGAGCACGAGCGCCGGCGCCGGATCGACCACACGTTGGTGGTGGCTCGGGCTGGCGATCGCAGCGATTGCCGCGGTCGCCGTGCTGGCCCGGCGACGCTTCGGTGTGGGCGGCCGTCACACCACCCCAGATTTTCAAGGCAACACAACTAGGAGAGGTTCACGGGATGAATAAGCGAAAGATCGGCACCCTGGTGGGGACTGCGCTGGTCACGATTTCGGTGACGGCGGTGCTGGCGAGCAGTCACGGCGCATCGGCCGACACGCCGCCCTGGCAGGTTGGCGGTAGCGATCCGAACAAGGTTGGGACGCTCTCCTTCTTCGATGCATCTGGAAACCAGATCGTCAGCGGGAGCATCAACGACGCACCGATCGCGGCGTACGTGGTCGGTTCGGACGACATCCGCAGCGGAGACACCACTGCGACGCTCTATGCGTACACGCCGCAGCTCGGCACTGCTCCGGGTGCCTTCGGTGGGTCGCCGCTGAGCGGTTCCCCGAACTACCCCGTCGTCGGTGCGCCGGCGTCGATCAGCACCACGCTCCCCGTCGTCACCGGCACGACGGACGACACCAGCCTGGCCGGCTACATCGCCGGCTCGCCCAACACCGACACCAGCACGACCGACGGCTACGGCGGCATCTACGAGCTGCGCCTGCGCACCGGTCGGGCCCGAGCAACCATTACGGCCGGCTACGACGTGGCCGACATCAAGGTGACCGGCTCGACGTGGACGCTTGTCTACCCGACGCCGCCCGCTGCCACTCCGACCCCGGTGCCTACGCCCACCCCGACCGCGGTACCGACGCCGACCGCTGTTCCGACGCCGGCTCCGACCGCAGCTCCGACGCCGACGGCAGTTCCGACGCCGGCTCCGACTGCGGTACCGACGCCGACGGCAGTTCCGACTCCGGTAGCTACCGCGGTTCCGACGCCGGCTCCGACTGCGGCTCCGACGCCGACCGCTGTTCCGACGCCGGTTGCGACCGCGGTGCCGACGCCGACCGCTGTTCCGACTCCGGTGGCCACGGCCGTGCCGACCCCGGCTCCGACTCCGGCACCGACGCCGACCGCTGTTCCGACGCCGGTCGCGACCGCAGCTCCGACGCCGACGGCCGTTCCGACGCCGGCTCCGACTCCGGTACCGACGCCGACCGCAACCGCGGCTCCGACGCCAAGCGCAGCGCCGACGCCGGCGCCGACCGCCGCCCCGACTCCGGCGGCCAGCTCCACCCCGTCACCCAGCCCGTCCGTCAAGTCGTTCGTCGACTCCAACGGCAACCCGCTCGGATCGTCGCCGACTCTGACCCCCGGTCAGTCGGTCACCCTCCAGGTCGGGGGATTCGCGGCCGGCGACGTGGTCTCGATCGAGCTGCACTCGACCCCGATCGCGCTCGGAACGGTGACGGCTGACTCGAACGGCACGGTGACCTATGCGCTGGTCGTGCCGACCAGCCTGGAGTCAGGCGCACACCACGTCGTCTTCACCGACGGCGCCACGGTGGTCAGCGTGCCCTTCACGGTGAGCGCTTCGGCAGTGGACGCGACTGCGGTCAACGCCTCCGACAGTGGTTCGCTGGCCAACACCGGCGTCGACACCGCGCGCGATATCGGCATCGGGGTTCTCCTGATCGCCGGAGGGCTCGGTATCACGTTTGCTGCTCGGCGCCGGAAGTTCGGCTGGTTCAAGCGGTAACTGCCGCTAGTGGGCGAACGCCGCCCAACCAGGAATGAGCAGGTGTGGCCCGGACTGCTACGTCCGGGCCACACCTGCAGACAGGTGTAGACCCCTCTCCGGGGTCGCTTCGAATGATGAGGGACGCAATAGTGAGCGCAGCAATCGAGACCGGTGGCCAGCCGGTACCCAGCTTCGATGCCCAAGCGGGCAACGGGAGTTCCTGGGAGACGGCGCCGATCGCGGCCGTTCCGGCGGGGGAGCGAGCGGGGCAGCGAGCCGGGGTGCTGGCCGGACGGCCGCCGGGGACGATTGACGCCCGTGAGATTTCGGCGTGGTTCGGTGAGCGCAAGGTGCTGGACCGGGTCAGCCTGCTGATGCCGGCCGGGCAGGTCACCGCATTGATCGGCCCATCCGGCTGTGGCAAGTCGACTTTCCTGCGCATTCTCAACCGAATGCATGAGCTCGTGCCGAGCGCCGGGCTGGCCGGTGAGGTGCTCTTCGACGGCGAGGACATCTACTCCCCGCAGCGACGTCTGACCGAGGCCCGCAAGCTGATCGGCATGGTCTTCCAGAAGCCGAACCCCTTTCCGGCCATGAGCATCTACGACAACGCCGTAGCCGGCCTCAAACTCACCGGCACCAAGGTGAGCCGGTCGGAGAAGGACGCTCTGGTCGAGGAGTCGCTGACCCGGGCCGGGCTCTGGCGCGAGGTCCGCGACCGGCTGGGTCAGCCCGGAGGCGCTCTCTCCGGAGGCCAGCAGCAGCGGCTCTGCATCGCCCGCTCGCTCGCCGTCCGGCCGCGGGTGCTGCTGATGGATGAGCCGTGTTCTGCGCTGGATCCGACCTCGACCCGGGTCATCGAGCAGACGATCACCGAACTGGCCGCCAGCGTGACCATCGTGATCGTGACTCACAACATGCAGCAAGCAGCGCGAGTCTCTGATCAGTGTGCCTTCTTCCTCGCCGAGCACGCCACACCGGGCGTGATCGTCGAGCACGGTCGAACGTCAGAGGTCTTCGACTCCCCGACCGACCCGCGCACCGCCGCCTACGTGAACGGCCACTTCGGCTAGCGGGCGGAGGTCATCGCCCGCCTGCGGGACTAGTGCTTCTGAGTCAGCGTCAGACGGATCGTGTTGTTTGATCCGGTGATCAGCGACTCAACCAGCCCGCTCAGGGCTCCGCAGCCGGTGAACTTGCCGATCGCGAAGACCGACGACAGCGTGCCGCCCGAAGTCGTGAGGGCTCCGGCTAGATGCAGGCTGGCCGGCGCCGCCGTCTTGCAGGTACTGGCCGGCAGCGCCAGTCCGAGCAGGCCGACGGACTTCACCTGCAGGCCCGCGGTGACGTCGCCGCTGGTGAGCCCGGGTGCGGTCACGCCGGTAAAGGGGGCGGACGGCGCCACGCCAATCACGAACGTCAGCGGAATGAAGCCGAAGACCGTGCCTCTGATCGTCGTGTCGGGCAGCGTGACGGAACCGGCGAAGTTGCCGGACGCCTGGTGCAGGTCAGCCACCAGCGATCCCGGCCCGACCGCTCCGGTGGCATTGAACTGAGGGTCGGTCACAGTGCCGGAGACGGCGTACGTGAGGTGAACGATCGGGTCAGCGACGGGAGTCGGCCTGGCCGTGGGGAGCGGGGTCGGCCTGGTCGTCGGCAACGGAGTGCCCGTCGGAACCGGAGTTCCGCTCGGCGTCGGCGTAGTCGTCGGTACTGGTGTGCTGGTCGGGCCGGGTGTCGGGGTGCCGCCCACCGGGCTTGGGGACGGGCTGGTTGACGGGCTGGTTGATGGGCCCGGAAGCACATCGACCTCAACGGTGTTGGAGCTCCGCTGGTACAGCTGTGAGCCGTAGAGCGTCTCGAAATCGGCCCGGACGTGATACGCACCGGGCGACGGGTACGACACCGAGCACGTCTCCTCGGTCGCGCTTGCTTCGGTCACGCTGTCGTCGACGCAGAGGTCGCTCCCGGTCTCGACGCTGACGAACCTGACGACCGTGTTCTGCGCCGATACACCGGTCAACGCCGTGTAACTCACCTGATCGCCCGCATTTATCGAGGAGTGGTCCTCGCTGAGCTGGATGAAGAAGCTGTCTGGACCGGGCGTCGGCGGCGGAGTCGGCGCGGGACTCGGAGTCTGGCCCGGAGCCAAGGTGGGTGCCGGAGTAGGCGCTGGGGTCACGATTGGCGAAGGAGTCGGGCCGAAACCGGGAACGACCACTCGTGCTGAAGTCGCGGTGTAGGTGACACCGTCCTTGGTGCTCGTCAGGATCGCCTGGACGGGGTCCACATTGGGTGTCGGAAGATCGCAGGTGGCGCTGCCGCTCGTCGCATTCGCCGGGACACTCTGCGGCGCGCACTTGACGTCGCCGGTGTCTGGGTTGATGAACTCGACAGTGGCGTCGTCGTAGGTGATTCCCCAGGTAGCCGTGAATGTGAAGTAGGTCGGCGCGGTCCCACCGGTGGCCGGTGGCCCCGCCGTGTAGGTGAGGTCGATCGTCTGACCGCCGGTGTCAGCCGACGCTCCGGTCTGCGCAAGCGCCGCCGACACTGCGCCGGCCACGAGGGCCAGCGTCGCGACCACCGCGACGGTTCGACGACGTCTCGGCCGCCAACTCAGTTGCTTCATGACTGAATCCCCACCGCTCAGGCACCTGCATCGGAGTCAGCTCGGTGCCCTCTCCGCGGCTTTGCGTGCAGTGCTGCACGCAAGAAGTTACCCGAGAGGAACCTGCGACACAACGCTCAATCGATGAACGAATGGGGGCACTTCTCCGTTTACAGGGGTAGGACTCCGCGTCGGTGGCGGGGCACGCCCCGATGTGACGACGAGTCCGATCGGAGGTGTTGGTTCGGTGAGTGTCCAACGCAAGCCCATGATCGAAGTGATCCTGATTGGCGTGGCGGTGGTCGGGTTGGCCATCGACGCGTACGTCCATCTGGATCTCGCCTCAGCTTTCGCGCACGTGAAGACGAGCTCGCTCAGCCAGGCTGATCTCTTCCGGGTCGAGGCGGCGGCGGCCATCCTCGCCGTAGTCGGCCTGCTCATCCGTCCGCGCCGCTACACCGCCGGATTCGCCACCCTGGTGGCCGCCGCGGGGACGGCCGCGGTGATCGTCTACCGGTACGTCGACGTCGGCGCGTTCGGGCCGGTACCCAACATGTACGACCCGTACTGGCTGCCGACCGGCAAGTGGGTCAGCGCGATCGCCGAGGCGGCGGCAGCGATCGCATCGGCCACGCTCTTCGTCATCTACGACCGCCGGGCGCGGAGTTCCCTGGCCCAGCCGACCCGGACCGCGCAGCCGGTGTCGCAATAAGTCTGCCGGTGGGTCTCAGCCTCGGTTGATCCGCGACTGCCGGCGGCGGTGTGCGATCAGCAGCGTCAACCCGCCGGCCAGGATCAGCGCCGCCGCGTCGAGGAGCAGCGGGCCGGGTGTGGCCCCGGTCAGCGCCAGAGCTCCCTCGCCGCTGCCACCACCGGTCTCGGCCAGCGTGGTGTCCGGTGCGGGCGTCGCGGCCGGGGTTGGTTTCGCGGGCGTCGGGGTGGGCTTCGGCGGCGCGGGCGTGGGTGTGGGAGTCGGGACGAGGGTCGGGACCTGGGCGGTAGACGGCGTCGTCGTGACGGGGTCGGTCGTGCCCGGCGGGGTGGCCACCACGGTGGCCGTGTTGGTGATCGTCCCGGCGGCGATGTCGGCGCTGGTGGCGGAGTAGGAGGCGGTGCAGGTGACGACCGCGCCCGGCAGCATCGTCGTCGCTTCGGGCGGACAGGTGACGTCGGGCGGCGTGCCCGTCCCCGAGAAGGCGTTCTCGATGACCGTCACATTGTTGAGCGCGACGTTGCCGATGTTGGTGATCCTGAATGAATAGCTGACGATCTGGCCGACGGTGTCGACGAGCGTGGGCGATGCGGTCTTCAGCAGGGCAGCGGCCGGGCTCTGCGACGCTGGGATCACCGCCTCGGAGACGTTGGAGGGGACGTCCACGCCGGCCGGTGTGCTTCCGTGGGCGGTGGCATCGTTCCGCACTTCTCCGGCGTTGATGTCGGCCTGGGTCAGGGTGTACGTCGCCGTGCAGGTCAGCTGTCCGTTCGGGGCGAGTGGCCCGGGCGGACAGGTCGCCGCCGTCATCGTTCCCGAGCCGGTGAAGGCGCCTTCGGCGATCGAGATGTTCGACAGCGTGACGGTCCCCGAATTGGTGACGACGAAGGAGTACGTGATCGCCTGCCCCAGGGTGTAGCTGGCCTCATCCGAGGGGCTGGCCGACTTCACCAGGGTCAGCTGCGGGCCGGTGGTCAGGGGCGTGTCGGTACCGGTCGGTGGCGAGGTGGTCGGCGGGTTGCCCGGCGGCGTGCCGGTCGCAGTGGCGGAGTTCGCCACGTGCCCGGCGTCGATGTCGCCCTGGGTGACGCTGTAGGTCGCGCTCGCGGTGACGGTCTGCTGCGGGGCGAGGACCCCGACGACTCCGCTCCAGGAGTAGGTGATCGGGCCGAGCCCGGCCAGCTGATCGGCGATCGAGACATTCGAGAGCGTGACGGTGCCGGTGTTGGTGGCCGTGAAGTAATAGGTGATCGTGTCACTGACCACGGTCGGGTCGCTCAGCGCCGAGTCGTCGGCCGTCTTGACCAGGCTGATGCCAGGCGCCGTCGTGAGCGGGGTGTCGGTCGTGGCCTCATTCGAGGGGGTGTCGGCCCCGCCGTTGGTGGTGCCGTGGGCGATTGCCGCGTTCGGGACGTGGCCGGCGTCGATGTCGTCCTGGGTGACGGCGTAGGTAGCGGTGGCGGTGGCGCTCTGCCCGGGAGCGAGCGCCCCGGCGGCCCCTGGCCAGGTGTAGGTGAGGGCCGAGAGCCCGGCCAGCTGATCGGTGACGGCGACGCCGGTCAGCGCCAGATTACCCGTATTTTTCACGGTAAACGTGTAAGTGAGAACGTCGCCGACCGCGGTTGGGGTGCTCAGTGCCGATGCGTCGACCGCCTTCGTCAGAGTGAGGGCCGGGGCGGCGGTGAGCGGCACCTCAGTCGTCGCCGGATCGGATTGGACGGGGACGGCACCGGGAGCGGTGCCATTGGCGATCGCTTGATTGGTGACGCTTCCGGCTTCGATGTCGGCTTGGGTGATCGGGTAGGTCGCGGTCGCGGTCACCGTCTGCTCGGGTAGCAGCGTCCCGGCCACTCCGGGCCAGGTGTACGTGAGGGCCGAGATTCCCGCGAGCTGGTCGGTGATGGCGACCGCGGTGAGGGTGACGTTTCCATTGTTCGTTGCGGCGAAACTGTAGGTCAGCAGGTCGCCCGCCTTCGGCGGCGAACCGAGCGCGGTGGCGCTCACCGTCTTCAGCAACTCCAGGTTGGGGGCCGGGGTGGCGGAGATGGTGGTGTCGGAGCTGTCACTGACATTCGGACCGGTCGGCGGGGTGCCGGTCGCGGTCGCCGCATTGGTCACCTTGCCGGCGTCGACGTCGGGCTGGGTGATGGTGTACGTGGACGTGCAGGTGGTGTTCGCCCCCGGGGCGAGAGCGGTGGCCGGGCAGGCGATGGGCGAGGGCGTGCCACTGCCACTGAAGGCGTCCTCAGTGACGATGACGTTGCTCAGTGGGACGTTGCCGGTGTTCGTCACCTTGTAGGAGTAGGTGACCAGGCGGCCCAGGGCGTACTGCGCGGGACCGATCACGTCGCTGGTCTTCACCAATGAAATGCTGGGGGTATCGGCGTCGGTGAAGACGACCGTGGTCGAACCCGGCGGCAGGACACCGGATGATGCGGTGATGTTGGTGGCGTCATTGGTGAAGGAGCCGGGGGTCGCCGAGGTTACCGGGACACTGACCGTGCAGGAGGGTAGGCCGGCCGAGAGGTTACCGGTGGCCGTCACCGTTGACGCGGTCTGCGTGAGCGCACCGGCGGGGCAGTTGGTCGTCGCCGTTCCTGAGATGGTCAGCCCGGCCGGAAGGTTGTCGGTCCAGGTCCACCCGTTCTTCGCCTGCAGATCGTCGGTGTTGGTGATCGTCAGGGTCAGCGTCGAGGTCTGCCCGACCTTTGCCGTCGACGGGCTGAAGACCTTATCCAGCTGGGGGGTTGCGTCGATGAGCGACGGATCATCGAAGCCGCTGTCGTTGCCGAGCGCGGCGCCGCTGGCGTTGTAGAGCTGCAGGCCCAGGGAGGTGGTGCTGGCCGAGGCCCGGAAAGCCGCCGACTGCAGGGCGGCGACGTGGTAGGTGTACGCGCCGGCGTTGATGACGGATGCCTTGGCGTCGGTACAGGGATTCAGGCCGGTGGCCAGGTTGACGATCGTGCCGGCGCCGGTTCCGGGAGCGGGGCCGCTGCCGGTCTGGTTGTCGATGATGTTGAACGACAGGGACGGATCGCCACGTCCGGCCGAGGGCTTCTCCGAGGCGCAGTTCGCCGCCGCATAGACCGCGCTGGCCAGGTAGAAGTGCCCGGGCACGATGCCGGTGGTGATCGGCTTGGCCGTCTGGAATTCAACTCCGGGGCCGACCTGAACGGCCGGGTTGCCGTTGGTGAACTCGGAGAGGATCTGGTTTGTTCGGGCGGTTGCCGGCGGGAGTCCCTTGAAGAGGCCGATAGCCGTGCCCATCGACTGCAACGTCGTCCAGGCCTGGGTGTCGCAGCCGGCATCGGCATTCTTCACCGCATTGTTCAACGGCGTACCCGCATTGAGAACCCAACCGTTGCACTGCCCAGCGGCCGGCAGCCACTTCGGACTGGCCACATAAGTCGAGGTATTCGCCGCCGCGCCACCGGTATAGCTGCCCAGTTTGATGCCAGTGGCGGTCGCGTTCTGGTTCTCGAACGTCTCCTTGAAGACGTCTGTGGCGCTCTGCGGAACGCCCGGTGTACCTGGTGTCGCACCGGACGGAGGCGTCGCGAAGACACACATCGTGCCGATGAGTGCGGTAACCGCCAGGGAGCTGAGGAGACGTCGCCTAATCGTCGTACGGCGACCGGAGCCAGTGAAATCCTTTGTTTTGCGGGCCATCGACCCTCGCAATGACAGATTCGGTTAGGTCTCGATCCTCTCGGACGCTACACCGGCCGTTCTATCGTGTCTACGGAGTGTCATTGTCTGGCTGCGTTTTGATCACGCACCGCTCACTGCTGCCGTCGGTTACGCGGCGTGCAGATTCGCCAGGTGTGTGCGGAAGGCGAACTGCGTCAGGCTGACCTGCGGGCAGTGCTCGCAGGCCCAGACGCCCAGCGGCGTGATGATGTTGCGGCTGCGCGCATCTTGACGGGCGCAGGCGAGTTGATATGCCCGTACAACACGGTGCCGCCAACGGCGCAGGGTCGTCATACGAGCTGATTTTACGGTTCTTAGCTGTGATTGTCCTGACGGACAGTAACCACCGCTACGTCAGCGGAAATGTAGGCAGAATCGTGCGCTTGAAGGTGGAGTTGGTGACGATCGCGAAGGATGCGTACCAGGCCAGCGCAGCGGTGACGAGCCCGGCCCAGCCGCCGGCCTTCGTCATGCTCTCGTGGTTGCCGAAGGCGCCGATCGTCAAGAGCACGAACGTCACCGTCAGGGCGATGAAGACCGCGGCGACCGCGGCGCTGGTGCGCAGGCTGGCGATCGTCATATAAGCAGTGAAGATCGCCCAACTCAGCAGGAAGAGTCCGGTGGCCTTGTGGGCTTCGGTGACCGGCAGTTTGGCGACGATGTGGTCGACGTAGTACCAGTAGGCCAGCCAGAAGGCTCCGAAGGAGCTGAAGGCCAGCGCGCCGAACGTGTTGCCGTTGCGGAACTCCCACATACCGGCCAGTAGCTGTACGGCCCCGCCGTAGAAGAGGGCCAGGCCGAGGACCCCGACGGTGAGAGTTGCCGAGATCATGTTGGTGTTGAAGACACTCAGCATGAAGGTCGTCATCGCGAACCCGGCTAGGCCCAGTGGCGCGGGATCGGCGATCGCCGGTGCCATCATCGGTGTCATGGCGGGCGTGCTGGTCGCGGGATTCAACGACTCCGTGGCCATCTGCGTCGCAGCGTGTGAATGTGTCTGAGACATCTGGTTCACCCCTGTCTGGACTTGTCTGGACTCATTCGGACGTCGGGCTACGCGGGGCAGCCTGGCGCTACCTATACCTCAGTAATACTCCGGTTCTTGCTCGATGGCACGTAACTTTTCGGAGTCAATATTCCGGATAGCCGCTCACCCGGTCTCAGCGTCTCCGCCGCGTCGTCCGATGAGGTGAAAGACCCGGCTCAGCTGGCGATAGGGGTCGCGGCGGCTCGCCTCCAACTCGACGGCGGCCGTGGCCGCCATCTGCTGGGCATCCTTCGGATCCAGTTCGGCCCCGCTGAACTCGAGCCAGTCGACGAAGAGCCAGACGCCGTACCAGCCCAGTGGCGTCACGCCCTGTCCGCGCAGGATCTCGCTGAGCCCGGCCACCGTGTCGGCTCGCCCGGGCACGCCGAGCACACCGATCTCGGTGGTGGCGTCGAAGGAGGCCAGTGCGTCGTCCCATCGGCGTTCCAGCGCCGGGCGGACCGCCATCGCGTTGGCATTGCTCGTCATGATCGAGACCAGCCCACCGGGGCGGGCGCAGCGACACAACTGCTCGACCAGCGGCTCCGGCCGGTCGAGGTAGCCGAGCACCCCGTGGCACAAGACCGCGTCGAAGTGCCGGCCGGCGACCGCCTCGGCGGCGTGCAGGCCGTCCGCTTCCAGTAGCGTGACCCGCTCCTGCGCGTCGACGGCCAGGTGTAGCAGTCGCTGCTGGGCCTTCGCCAGCATCGCCGGTGAGGAGTCGAGCAGCGTGACCTGGTACCCGGCTTGAGCGAGCGGGAACGCCTGGTGCCCGGCTCCGCCGCCGACGTCCAGGACGGTGGCCGGCGGCGGTGGCAGGTGCTCCAGGAGGTGCTGATGCATCACGTAGGTGCGCACATACCCCTTGACCGTGGCGTACGCGCCGTCGGCGAATTGATCGGCCAACGCGGCCCAGGCGTCCATCTCCACCCGTTAAAACTAGCTCCGCCCTGCGGAGGACTACTGCGGTGACGACTACTGCGGAGACGAGTAACTGCGGTGACGACTACTGCGGGCGCCCCTGACAGCGGTCGACGTCGACGCGCTGAGCCAGATTGAAGGGTGCGGCGAGTTCGATGGTCTCGGCACGAGGGACGGCGATCCGGACCCAGCCGTGGTCGTCGGTGACGCAGGCCGGGACGGGCTTCTGGGTCCGCGGATCGAGGGCGACCAGATAGGCCGTGTAGCGCAGATGTGTGCGGACGTCCGCCGCCGCGCTCGTCGTCAGGGTCACGCTCCCCGGTTTCACCGCATCTACGCTCGCTCCGGAGACGAGCGGGGTCGCGTCTACGACCCGGTAGAGCGTCCAGTCGCGGCTGGACCAGATCGTGTTCAGGTAGCTCAGGCCCTGAGCGACCAGGCGGTTCTCGGCGGTGGCCGCCTTGTCCAGCGGCGCCCGCGGAACGGCGACCCACCCGACGGCCAGGTCGGAGAGCCAGCGCCGGTAGTTCTGCGGCGTCAGCGCACCCGGCGAATAGAAGATGGGGTTGTCGGCGACATCGGCCTGTCGATCCCAGCCGCGAGCCAGTTCCACCCCGGTGAGGTAAACGCTTCCCCAGTGGTTGACGGTGTCGAGGACTTCGACTCGTTCCCCGCGCGCGGCCGCTCCCGCGTCACTGCGGGCCGTGGCCAAGGCGGCTGAGAGTGGTTGGTAGAACGACGCGTTCACTGTGACGTCGGAGGCGGAGACCAGCTGGCCGGCGACGTCGTAGGCCGGCCAGAGCGCGGCCAGCGTGATCGCCACGGCCAGCCGCAGCCCGCGGACGCTGGCGAAGCTCACGACCAACGGCATCGCGCAGACCCAGAAGAGACGGGTCACGTTGTCGCCGACGGCGCCGGGGATGATCGCGAAGACCGGCATGGTGGCGAACGCCAACGCGGTCGCGACGCGGATGAGCGGGACGGGGCAGACGATCAGCACCACCGCCCCGCCCAGCGCCGCACTGGCCGCGGCTCCGAGCGAGAATGGCATGGTCCCGGTCCCCGGGAAGAGAACCTGCATGGAGACGCCGACAACCAACAAAACTAAGGCTGAACTGGTGGCCAGGCGCCGTCGCTGCGGATCGACCAGGGCCACCGCGAGGTAGAGAATCCCCAGAAACAAGGCGGCCAGCGGGCTGGCCAGGTAGGCCGCGCACCCCAGCGCAATCGTGGGTACCCACCGCCGGTGCTGCAGCCCGACCAGCGCCCAGACCGCGAGGCTGAGGCCGATGGCGAAAGTGACCCGGCCGTTGACGATGTCGGCGCCGATCGCCACTGCGAAGGCGACTGCGCCGGCACGGGGTCGTACCGCGGTCCGCAGTAGGAAGGTGACGCCGACGACGCCGGCGACCCCGGCGATGACCGCCGTGGTCCGGACGCCGAAGGTGGCCATCCAGGTCGGCGCCAGCACGCTGTAACTGGGGAGGGAGAGGCCGCCGAACCAGCCCGTCCACCAGTTGATCGGGCCGGCGCTGCGGACCACGTTGGCCCGGGCGATCTGCGCCGCGAGGTCAGGAGTGGGCGGGGACCAGCGTAGGTAGGCCGCCGCGAGCAGGGTGCCGACGATCCAACCCAGCACCACCATCCGGGGAGAACTCCGGTGCGGCCTGAGCTGTGGGGATGCGCCGAAGGCGACCATGTCCTCCCGTTCTCGGTCATCGTCGGGTTAACGTTCAGTATGGGTGCCCCATGGTGTGGCGGTGATGTGGGGTCCCGTCGTGGGTTGCCGGAGCATGATTTGCGTACCCCGAGGCACGTGGACGCGTGTCCGGTGGCGGGGACGAACGGTGGAAGGGACACTTTCGGGATGAACGGCAGCCCGGGCGACTTGCATGAGTGACGTCATCGTCGGGCGTCAACCCGTCTTCGACCGCGACCTGGACGTCATCGGCTACGAGTTGCTCTTCCGCTCCGTCCCCGAGGCGATGGCGGCCACCACCTCCCTCGACGGCGAGGCCATGACCGCCGCTGTGCTCTTCAGTGCCGTGAACATCGGCATCGAGCGGCTGGCCGGCGACAAGCTGATGTTCTGCAACGCCGATCGCAGCGTCCTCATCGGTGACGTGCTGATCAATCTCCCACCGGAGCAGACGATCATTGAGGTGCTGGAGACGGTCCAGCCAGACGACGAGGTGCTCGCCGGCTGCCGGACCCTGATCGACCGGGGCTACCGGCTGGCGCTGGACGACTTCGTCTGGTTCGAGGGTGTCGAGTCGCTGCTGGAGCTCGCATCGATCGTCAAGATCGACGTCCAGGTCGTGCCGTGGGTGGAGCTCCCCGAACTGGTGCGCCGGGTGCGCAGCTACGGCGTCCAGCTGCTCGCCGAGAAGGTCGAGACGCCGGAGGAGGTGGCTCGCTGCCAGGAGTTGGGCTTCGACTTCTTCCAGGGGTTTGCGCTGGCCCGTCCCCGTACCGTCTCCGGACGCACCCTGGACGCCTCCGAACTGGGGCGGGTCCGGCTGGCGGCGACGCTGCTCGGTGACACCGTCGACACCCGGGCCGTCGAGGAGGTCATCCGGGCCGAGCCGGGGCTGGCCGTTCAGCTGATGAAGCTGGCCTCGGTCGGGCGCACCGGCAGCACCAAACGAGAGGTGCGCAGCATTCGCGAGGCGCTGGTGCTCCTCGGTGATGAGCGGATCCGCGGCTGGCTGGCCGTCCTGGTGCTGCGCTCCTCCTCCCGGACCACGGACGACCTGGTGGCGGTGCTGGCCCGGGCTCGGACCTGCGAGCTGGTGGCGACCCGCTTCGGACCGGCGATCGCCTCCTTCGCCTTCACCGCGGGCATGCTGTCGGCGCTGCACGCCATGCTGCACGTCGACACCGATGAGCTGCGGGCGATGCTGACCCTCGACCCTGACCTCGAGGGTGCGGCCTTCGGGGCCGATTCGCCGATGGGGCGCTTGGTTCGCTGCGTGGCCGCTCATCAGAACGGCGAGGAGATCGCCGTCGACGAGGCCGGCCTGACCGAGGCCGGGGTGTCGATGTCGGAGCTCCGCCTCGCCGCCGGCAAGGGGCTGGCCTGGGCGGTGCAGACGACGAACTCGATCGACGACGTGCCGGCCACCACGGCCGAGCAGCCCGCCCCGTAGCCGAAGCCGGAATCCCCGTTTCGTCCGCTGGGCTCCCGCTGTGACATTGCCTTCTATTCAGATAGGAAAACTTGACACCTGCACGGGCGGCGGACGAGGCTTGATGTCGTGAACCCGGCGTCGCTCGTCTCGCGTCACCACCTGGATCTGATGCGCACCTGCAGTTCGGCCTGTCCGGCCTGACTGCCGTACCCCAACCGTCAGCGCATCCCTCTCAACCCAGGAGCCGTTCATGAATACCGCCACGCAGTCTGTCGCGAACTTTGCCGACCATCGAAACCGGCGCAGCGAACTGCGCCCAGCCGACCAGCCCGCCGTCCACGATGCCGACCCGGGCCTGGTCACCGTCCTCGTCATCGCCGTGCCGGGTGCGGTCGATCAGCGCTGGCTGCGCGAGGTCGTCGAACCCCACCTCCTCTCCCAGCATCAAGTGCCGGCCGCCGACCTCTCGACGGAGCGGCTGCTCGCTCAGGTCACGCAGGTCGATTCCGCGCCGGCCGAGGCCGGGTCGCTGCAGGCCGGGCAACTGCGGATCGACCTCGACGAACTGCGCGTCACCGTGGCCGGCCGCCGCGTCGAGCTCACCTATCAGGAGTTCATGCTCCTCAAGACGTTCATGCAGCATCCCCGCCGGGTCTTCAGCCGCCGGCAACTCCTCGAACTGGCCTGGGAGCACTACGACTGGGGTCCGATGCGCACGGTGGATGTGCACGTTCGGCGGCTGCGGGTGAAGTTGGGGACGCAGGCTCCGCGCATCGTCACGGTGCGGGGTTTCGGCTACCGGTTCGAGCCGCTTGCCGAGTGACGCGTCGCTGATGGCCCGTGGTTATCGGGACATCTTCGGGCGGGGACGGGACTTTGGACTCATCCAGCTCGGCGGCGGTCTCACGACGATGGGGATGTACACGGTCGGCAGACCGACCCATCCGAACCGCAGGAGACCTCCATGCAGCGCAGAGCACTCGACAAGATCGTCAGCTGGATCGGACTGGCCCTGGCCGCCGTCCTCATCGTGGCCGGCTGCCTGCTGACCTGGGCCCACTTCTTCGTCACCGACCAGGTGCGCACCCAGCTTTCCCAGCAGCAGATCTACTTCCCGGCCAAGGACAGCCCGGCCATCGCCGCCCCCGAATTCGCCGCGATGAAGCAGTACGCGGGGCAGCAACTCACCACCGGCGCTCAGGCCGAGGTCTACGCCGACCATTTCATCGCCAACCACCTCAAGGCGATCGGCGGCGGGAAGACCTACTCGCAACTCAGCGCTGAGGCGCAGGCCAACCCGAGTGACACCAAACTCGCGGCGACGGTCGACACGATGTTCCGGGGCGAGACGCTACGCGGGCTGCTGCTGAATGCCTACGCCTTCGCAACGATGGGCACGATCGCCGGCATCGCGGCGATCGCGGCGTTCCTCGGTGCCGCCCTGCTCCTGGTACTCGGTCTGCTGGGACTGCGCCACAGCCGACGCACGCCGCCCACCGACGAGATCTTCGCGGCGGCCAGCGGCGCTGCGCAACCCTCGGCGGCACTGGTCCACTGAGGGCTAGCTCGCTGGGCAGCTAGCTCGCGCCGGCCGAGATTCCCGGCAGGTCGTTCATCAGGCCGACGATGTGCTTCTCCCAGATGCTCCGCAGTTCGGCGATCACCGGGGAGTCCTCGGGAATGCGGAGCTGCTCGAAGGTGAAGGAGTCGGGGCGGTAGATGCCGAGGTCGTACGGGGGGCCGACCGAGAGGTTGGCCGTCGCGGTGCTCATCATCGAACCGATGGCGATCTTCGAGGCGGTGTCGATGTCGACGTGGGATCGCACCGCGAGATCGAGCATGAATTTCCCGTACTTCAGCTCACCGATCTGCAGGAACGGACGTTCGTCGGAGGCGCGGGTGTAGTTCCCCTCCGGGTAGACCAGCAGGATGTCTGGCGCGCCTCCGGCGATCTGGCCCCCCAGGATGAAGGTCGCGGTGGCGTCCAGGGCCGATGCGAAGGCCCCCTGATGCTCACGTATCACCTGCTGGCTCAGCCGTCCGACGTAGAGCGCGGCCTCGAAGAGGTGCGACACGGTGGCGAGGCTCTCCCCGTCGCCACTGAGGTCGCGGTGGATGTAGTCGAGGACCTGCTGGGTGGTGGCGAGATTCCCGGCCGATTCGAGCACGAAGGCGCGGTCGGGACCGGCGTCGATGACGTGCAACTTCCGGTAACTTCCGATGTTGTCGACGCCGGCGTTGGTGCGGGTGTCGGCGAGGAACACCAGCCCGTCGTCCAGGCGTAGGGCCAGGCAGTACGTCACAGCGGCTCCCGATTCTTTGGTTGTGGCCGGCTCGTCAGAACGTAGAGTCAGCCCGAGCAGATGGTAACGGCATCGGGTCTGACCCGATGTGAACTCTGGACGAATTCTGCCCAGAACCAATGGACGATCCGCTCCTCTGGTGTCCAATGATGCGAGACATAGGGAGGTTTCGACGTGCCGCTCGACCCAACCGGTGCCGGACGCAATCCGGTGACTGAGGCGCTGGAGAACGTGCTGCGCCGGGCGGCGGAGGTGGAGTCGGGCACGGTCGCCGACTACATCCCCGAACTCGCGCTGGCCGATCCGCAGCTCTTCGGCATCTCGGCCATGAGCGTGCTGGGGCATCAGTACAGCGCGGGCTCCTCGGACGCCGAGTTCACCATCCAGTCGATCTCGAAGCCCTTCGTCTACGCGCTCGCGCTGGCCGACCTCGGCGTCGATGAGGTGCACCGCCACGTCGGCTTCGAGCCGAGCGGTGAACCCTTCAACGCCATCAGCCTCGATACCGGTGGACGCCCGGCCAATCCGCTGATCAATGCCGGCGCGATCGTCACCTCTGCGCTCGTCGATGCGGCGACGCCGGCCGAGCGCTTCGAGCGGATCCGGGCTTCCCTCTCGGCCTTCGCCGGACGGGAACTCGAACTGGACGAGCGGGTCTATGCCTCGGAGTCCGATACCGGGCACCGCAACCGCGCCCTGGGTCACCTCACCCTGGCCGCCGGCGTACTGCCACGGGACGTGCAGGACGCCACGGACGTGTATTTCCGGCAGTGCGCGCTGCGGGTGACGGCGGCCGACCTCGCCGTGATGGGGGCGACGCTCGGGAATGTCGGGGTGAATCCGCTGACCGACGAGCAGGTCGTCCCAGCCGAGGTGGCTCGTCAGACGCTCTCCATCATGACCAGCTGCGGGATGTACGACCGGGCCGGTGAGTGGGCCTTCCGGGTGGGGATGCCGGCCAAATCCGGCGTCGGTGGCGGCATTGTGGCCGTAAAACCCGGGCAGTTCGGCATCGGGGTCTTCAGTCCGCCGCTCGATGAGGCCGGGAACAGCAGTCGGGGCACGCGGGCGCTCACCCTGCTCTCGCAGGACTTCGACCTGAACCTGCTCGGGCATCACCGGGCTCCCTCCTCACCGATTCAGCAGTTGAGCATCACCCCGTCTGACGGCCTCGCCGTCTGGCTGCGGGGGGAGATCGACTTCATCGCCATCGAGGAGTTCGTCTACGACGTGCGGCAGGCGGCCGGTGGGGATCCGGCGGCGGCCGCGTCGATCACTATCGACATCTCCGCGGTCACCTGGATTGGTCCGGCCGCCGCCCGCCTGCTCGCGGCAGCGGCCTCCGGCTCGACCTCCTGGGGGTCGTCCGTGTCGCTCGTCGATCCGGCCGGGCTGATCGACGTCGGCTGACCGCCTGTCGGCAGCCGTAACGGGCTGTAAAAGACAGGGGATTAGTCGTCCAGGAAGAACGAGGCCCGCGCCGTTCCCGGGGTGCTGGAGCGGGCCCGGCTGGCCGCCCGGTCGAGTTGGGCGTCCAGGGTCAATCCCGCCTCGATGAGGGCCAGATGGGTGAAGGCCTGCGGAAAGTTGCCGATCTGCTCGCCGGTCGGCGCGATCTCCTCTGAGAAGAGGCCGAGTGGATTGGCGTACGTGAGCATCTTCTCGAAGGTGAGGCGAGCGTCGTCGAGGCGGCCGGCGCGGGCCAGTGCGTCGACATACGCGAAGCTGCAGAGCGAGAAGGTCCCCTCCGAGCCGCGCAGGCCGTCCGGCGATGCGGCCGGGTCGTAGCGGTAGACGAGGCTGTCGGTGACCAGTTCCTCGTCCATCGCCTGCAGCGTCGAGAGCCAGAGTGGATCCTGCGGCGCGATGAAGCCGACCTGGGCCATCCGCAGCAGCGACGCATCGAGCACCGGCTCGCCGTACTGCTGCACGAAGGCCTGCCGCTGCGGGTCCCAGCCCTGCGTCATGATCTGCTCGTAGACGGCATCGCGGGCGGCGGTCCAGCGCTCGGTCGCGGCCGGCCGGCCGTACTGCGCGGCCAGGCGGATCGCCCGGTCGAAGGCGACCCACGTCATCAGGCGTCCGTAGGTGAAGGCCTTCCGCCCGCCCCGGGTCTCCCAGATCCCCTCCTCCGGCTGATCCCAGTTGTCGACGAGCCAGTCCAGCAGGTCGCAGATCGCGAGCCACCCGAGATGGCCGATCTTCATGCCGGCCTGATCCAGGTGATAGACGCTGTCGAGGGCCTCGCCGTAGATGTCCAGCTGCAATTGGCTGGCCGCGCCGTTGCCGATCCGGACCGGCGCCGAGCCGCGGTACCCCTCCCAGTGGTCGAGCGTCTCTTCGGTGAGCTCAGAGGAGCCGTCCACCCGGTACATGATGTCGAGCGGCCCCTCGCCGGTGCCGGCCTGCTCCTGTACCCGCCGGCGCAGCCAGAGCCCGAACTTGGCGGCCTCGTCTGCGAACCCCATCCCGAGCAGCGCCTGCACCGAGAAGGAGGCGTCCCGGACCCAGGTGTAGCGGTAGTCCCAGTTCCGCTCGCCGCCGATCTGCTCGGGGAGCGCGGCCGTCGGTGCCGCGACGAGACCGCCGCTAGGGGCGTAGGTCATCAACTTCAGCGTGATGGCCGAACGGAGCAGCTCCTCCCGCCAGCGCCCACGGTAGGTCGACTGGGCCGACCAATCACGCCAGAACTGCACCGTCTCGTGGAAGTAGTCCTCGATCTCCACGGTGGAGATGGCTCGCGGAGGCTCGGGCGAGTTCGTCTCGAGCAGCAGCCCGCGCACCTCACCGGCGTTGAGGGTGAGGGATACGGAGACGGCGCCACCCTCACGAGTCGCGGAGGTGCGCACCCGCGGGTCGCCCGGCTCGCGGACCGCGCTCACCGTGACGCTGCTGTCGCCGGCCCGGAAGACCGCCCCGTCGTCGAAGACGGTCACCTCATGACTGCTGCGACCGTAGTTGAACGCCGGTGCGACCTCGACTTCGAAGGTCATCGTGCCGCGCACGCAGCGCAGCATCCGGACCAGCCGGCGCTGATCGCTGGCCTGCTCGCCGGCGATCAGCATGAAGTCGACCAGTTCGCCGACGCCGGTCTCGGTGAGAAAGCGGGTGATGAGGACGGCGGTCTCCGGTAGGTAGAGCTGCTTGGTGTCAAAGGCCCCACCCACCGGCCGGGTGCGCAGGTGGCCGCCGCGTTCGGAGTCCAGCAGCGCGCCGAAGAGGCTCGGTGAATCGAAGCGCGGGCCGCAGAACCAGTCGATCGTGCCGTCCCGCGCGATGAGGGCGGCCGTCTGCAGGTCGCCGATCAGGCCGTGGTCGGAAATGGTGGGGTAGTCGCTCATCTGCGATCGTCCTCTGCGTCGACTCGAAATTCGATGACTCTCGGGTGCGTTACATCAGCTGGAGCTATTTGCGCCTTGAAGTCGCTTTTCTTTCCTGTAACGTGACGATACACATTTGGTCTGGACCCGTCGATGGGGGAATAACATGAACGAAAAGGGCTCGGGAATGAGAGTCTTTGCCTGCATCATGCTGGGAATTGGCGGAATCATGCGCTTCTTCGACGCCATCTGGGCATTCGCTGCCCACAGTGATCAGACCGAGAGCCTCGAAGGAGCCTTCCTCGGGCGGAGTCTGACCACCTACGGCTGGGCGTACCTGGTCATCGCCATCCTCATGCTTGTCGGGTCGTTCGCCGTCGCCAAGGGGTCGCAGATCGGCCGCTGGATCGGAATTCTGGCCGGGGCGGGCTTGGCCGTGAGTTCGATCTGGTGGATGCCGTACTACCCGGTCTGGTCATTGACCTATGTCGGTCTCGGTGGGTTGGTCGTCTATGCCCTGGCCGTTTATGGTGGCAGCCACGAAGAACTGCGGTAGCGGTCAGCCGGGCATTATCGACGGGAATTAGCGGCCGAATGGGATGACAATATCGCCGTCGCGTATTGGTAAATTCGGCGGCAGCGGTTGTCGTAGTGAATTGACGGCCTATCCGGTCGCCGCCCCCACCCGGTGCCGGTCACGGGGCAGGAGTGCGGCCGCCCCCAGGCCGATCACACCGGCCGCCGCCAGCGCGCCCATCGCCGCGGCGTAGCCCCCGTGACTCAGGTCGGCCACCAGGATGGTGCCGGCGATCGCAGTGCCCAGCGAGGAGCCGAGGTTGGAGATGCAGCGCGACAGGCCGGAGATCTCGCCCTGCTGGTCGTCGGTGAAACTGCCCTGAACCACGTTGACCGACGGCGTGAGCATCAACCCCAGACCGAAGCCGATCAGGGCGAGCCCCGGCGCGAAGCCCCACGGACTCGTCGACCCGTGCACCATCCCCAGCAGCAGCGCGATGCCGGCGATGGTGATCACGAAGCCGAGGAGGATGAGTGTCCGCTGCGACCACCGCTTGGCGAACTGCTCCGCCCCGAGCGAGGAGATGAGCAGGCCGAGGGTGGCCGCGGTGAAGATTACGCCGGTCTGGATCGCGTCGTAGCCGCGCACCACCTGCAGATAGGTGGCGACCGTGAACGATGTTCCCAGCAGGATGAGCCACTGCGCGTTCTGAGTTACCAGAGCCAGGTTCGAGGTGCGGTTGCGGAAGAGCGCCGTCGAGAGGAGTGCCTCCTTGCCCGCGCGCTCCTTGGTCCGGATCCAGATGAAGAACCAGACCAGCACCAGCGCCCCGGCGACGATCAGGCCCAGCATCAGCCAGCCGTTGTTGTCGGCGGCGAGGATCCCCATGACGATGAGCACCAGACCCAGACCGGAGAGCACGGTTCCCCCGACGTCGAAGGGGCGCGTCGGGTCGGGCGGGAGCGGGTCTTTGATCGTGCGGCTCAGCAGGACGATCACGACGATGACCAGGGCCTGGAAGATGAAGGCGGCCCGCCAGCTGATGGCCGAGGTGATGAGGCCGCCGATCAGCGGACCGGCCGCCGCGCCGACCCCGCCGAGTGCGCTGATCACCCCGAAGGCGCGGGCCCGGGAGGTGACCTCGGTGAAGAAGAGCGTGGTGAGGATGTACACCGGCGGGATCAGCAGCGCCGTGCCCACGCCCTCCAGGATCGAGTTGCCGAGGATGAGCACCCCGAGGCCGGGAGCGAAGGCGCTGAGGACGGCGCCGATGCCGTAGACGACCAGGCCGACGGTGAAGCAGCGGGTGCGTCCGAACCGGTCGGTGAGCTTGCCACCCGGGATCATCAGGGCGGCCATCACCAGCAGGAAGATGGTGATCGCCGTCTGGATGCCCTGAACCGTCGTGTCGAGATCGCGGCTCATGTCGTTGATCATCACGTTCATATTCGAGCCGGCGAAGCTGCAGATGAACTGGGCCAGGGCGAGCGGTATCAGGATTCGCCGCGCGGCGCCCGTCTTCGGTTCGGTGATGTTCTGTCCAGCCACGGGTCGCCCGCCTCACGTCAGGCCGGCGCTGGCGCCCAATTTCGCGCTGGCGCGGATCGCAGTGCCGGCTTCCACGTCGGATACTTCCCGGTCGGCCGCGGGCGCGGCATCATCCGCTTCGGATGAGCAGGCAGCTACTCGTCGGCGGCGGTGTCGGCAGCAGCAGCGGCGTTGGTGTCGGCGGCGGCCACGGTGTCGGCATCGGTGTCGGCGGCGGCTGCGGCATCCGCAGGGCTCAGGGCGATGGTGAGGGTGAAGCACGTCCGCCCCGGCCGGCTCTCGACGCTGACGGTGGCGTCGTGGGCGCGGGCGATCGCGGCGACGATCGCCAGTCCCAGGCCGCCCTCGCCACCGCCGCGGCCCCGCGAAGCGTCACCGCGGGCGAAGCGCTCGAAGACGTGCGGCAGGAACTCCGGTGCGATCCCGGGCCCGTCATCGCAGACCATGGCGACGGCGGACTGGTCCTGACGGGCGAGCGAGACGGTCACCGTCGTGCCGGACGGCGTGTGCTGGACCGCGTTCGCGACCAGATTCACGATGAGCTGACGTAGCGACGCCTCATCACCGGCGGCCAGCACCGCCTCGGCCGGAAGCTCCAACTCCCACTCGTGGTCCGGGCTCAGCGCCCGCCCGTCGGTCACCGCATCGAGCAGGATCCGGGTGAGGTCGACCGGCCCGCGCTGCAGCGGCCGGCCGGAGTCCAGACGCGCCAGCAGCAGCAGATCCTGCACCAACTCACCCATCCGCCCCGACTCGGCCCGGATCCGACCCACCGCCTCGGCCCCGCTGCCGGAGAGGCCGGGCTCGGTCATCTGCAGGTATTCGGCGTGACTGGCGATCACCGCCACCGGGGTACGCAGTTCGTGGCTGGCGTCGGCGACGAAGTGACGCAGCAGCTCCTCCGTCGCCTGCCGCTCGGCGAAGGCCCCGGCGATGTGCTGCAGCATCTGATTCACGGCGTCGGTGAGCTGCCCGATCTCGGTGCCGGGCGCCTCGTTCTGCAGTGGCTCGGGGAGCGTCACCGCGCCCCGCCCCAGCGGCAGGTCGGTGACCTGGTGGGCGGTCCGCGAGATCCGGTCCATCGGGCGCAGGGTGAGGCGAATGGAGAAGGCCGCGGCGACTCCGGTCAGGAGCAGCGCGACCGCGAAGACGACCACCTCGATGAGGATGAGTTGGTCGGTCGTCTCGTCGACTGGGCCCTGCGGGAGGCCGGCCACCTGCAGGTCGCCGTCCCGCCCGGCGGTCACGATGATCCGGTAGTCGCCGAGGTCGGGGAGGTTCACATCGCGGGCACCACCGTCCGGAAGGGTGGCGATGACCTGCTGGTCGCGGGCGGAGACCGAGCGGGTGCTCGAGTTGTCGGTGATGATGCCGGCCGCCGTCACCTGGCCGTTGAGAACCCGGGCGCCGAGGGTGCCGACCGGCTGACCGACGACGGAGGAGTAGCCACCGTTGTCGGCGTCGTTGTCACTCGGGTGCTCCAGCGACACCGAGTAGCGGTTGCCGGCCGCCACTAGTTGCTCGTCGAGCTTGCGCACCAGGTAGGCGTGCAGGGCCAGCGAGGTGGCGATGGTGAGCGCGACGGAACTGGCCAGCAGTAGTCCGAGCACCACCAGCAGCAGCTGGCGTCTCAGGCTCAGCCGCCTAAACGCCCCGCGGAGCCGGGACCAGAGGCGGGTCACGTCTCAGCGCCGCCGTCCGTGGCGGGCTTGAGGACGTAGCCGACCCCGCGCACCGTGTGGATCATCGACTCGCGCCCCAGATCGATCTTGCGCCGCAGATAGCTGATGTAGAGCTCGACGACGTGACCTCCGCCACCGAAGTCGTAACTCCAGACCCGGTCGAGGATCTGGGCCTTGGAGAGCACCACCCGGGGGTTGCGCATCAGCAGGCGCAGCAGTTCGAACTCCGTCGCCGTCAGTTCGATGACGCTGCCGCCGCGGCGCACCTCGCGGGCGTCCTCGTCCATGGTCAGATCGCCGACGCGAAGGCCGCCGCCGCTGTCGGCCCGGGTGAGCCCGGCCCGGCGCACCAGCCCGCGCAGCCGGGCCGACACCTCCTGAAAGCTGAAGGGTTTGGTGACGTAGTCATCGCCACCGGCGGTGATGCCGGCGATCCGGTCCTCCAGCGAATCCTTGGCCGTCAGGAAGAGCACGCTCACCGTCGGGTTCTCCTCGCGCAATCGCCGCAGCACGTCGAAGCCGCTGATGTCCGGGAGCATCACATCGAGGACCACCACGTCCGGCTTGAAGTCGCGGGCCACGCGCAGCGCGGTGCCGCCGTCGCCAGCCTTCGCCGTCTGCCAGCCCTCGAACGCCAGCATCCGCACCAGCACGTCGGCCAGGTTCGGCTCGTCCTCGACGACTAGTGCACGCAGGGCATCTCCGTGCAGTCCCTGCAGTGGTGGCGGTGTGAGTGTCACCGAGCCAGCATGACCGACCGCCGAGGGTCTTCGCAGGGAATCTTCCTCTGAATCTCCTCTCAACTTCCTCTGCGTCCTCCATGACTAGCTCGCTCGGGTGGGGTCCAGTCCAAAGTCACGCGGCGACGGTCCTTTCGACCCTGGGGCCGGGTCGCGGAGCGTGCCGATGATGGGGGCACCTTCGAACGACCTCCGGCTTCGGAGACCCCACCACGGAGAGGAACCGGCAATGGCTGACATCGCGCTGGTGATTCACGACGATCCCGAGATTGACGGCGCTGCGATCAGGTGGGCCAGCGAGTGGGCCGACCGCCATCTGGGGAGCCTTCTCGTCTTCCGCGCCGACGCCACCCCGGCCTCCCGGCCGGAAGTCGCCGAGGTCGAGCGCGTCGGGGCGTTGATCTGCCCGGGGCTTCCGGTGCGGGCCGGTGCGGATCTCTTCGACACCGGCGCCCCGACGCCGGTGGTGATCGGTGGCCACGCGCCGGCCCTTGGCCGGGTCGTCGACGACCTGGCCCAGGCGGCGGCCCACTGCTCGGCCCCGCTGATCCTCGTCCCGCCGGGCAGCCACCCGGCGCCGGCGGATGCCCCGGTGCTGCTCGCCGCCTCCACCTCGAGGTCGGGCCGCGCGGGGCTCGCCTTCGCGGTGCGGGAAGCGATCGGCGAGCAGCGCCCGCTGCATGTCGTGCGGGTCTGGCAGGACCCGGACTGGATCTTCTCGATGACCCGCGCCCAGACGGCGGCCCTGGAGGAGGCGCGCGCCCGTGACGCCGCCGTGCTGGCCGACGTCCTGGCCCGGGCGCGGGCACTCCGCCCGTTGCTGGCCGTGAGTGGCGAACTGGTCGCCGGTGGCCTGCACGAGCGGTTTCGATCACTGGCGAGTTCCGCGGCGCTGCTGGTCGTCGGAGCCGGAGCCGATCACCGGGTGGCGGCGGCGCTGGCCGGCGAGGTGGCCTGCCCGCTAGCGATAGCGCTGGCCCGCGAAGCTGGCTGCCCGACGAGCTCGGCCATCGGCTCAGCGCCCGAAGTGGCCTGCCATGAGGAGGTGTGTGTCTGATGTCCGCGTCAGCATCGGCGACGGCCCATGACCTGGCGTTCAACGAATGCTGGGACCGGCTGCGCAGCACCCCGGTCGGCCGGCTGGCTCTCCAGGCCGATCGGCTGGAGATCTTCCCGATCAACTATGTCGTGGATGGCGGCACCATCGTCTTCCGCACTGCTCTCGGCACGAAACTCTCGGCGATCGAGCAGAACGCCGAGGTCGCCTTCGAGGCCGACGGCTGGTCGAGCGCGCCGGATGAGCCGGTCTGGAGCGTCGTGGTGCACGGTCAGGCGCATCACCTGGCCCGGTATCAGCTGCTGGAGACGACCGATCTGCCCTTGTTTCCATGGCGAAGTGGGGCCAAGGAGCACTTCGTCCGGATCACCCCGGTCGAGATCACCGGTCGCCAGTTCGTCCGGGTTCCGCCGCAGTCCTGGCCGGATCCGCTGGTGCGCACCGTCCACACGTCCGACGACTGAGGAGTCTCCTCGGGCGGTGTCGGGACGATGTCCCGACTTCCCGGGACGTTCGCCCCTGAGCCGGGCTCGGGCGCCACGGCATCGTCGACATGAACCTTCAGATCACTGTTTCAAACTAGGGGGATAGAGATGACAGGCTTGCAGACCTCGGTGGACCGGTCGCTGCACCGCGCGGCGGAGCGCGCCCGGCTCGCGCCGTCGGTTCACAACAGCCAGCCCTGGCGGCTACGGGTCGGCCCCGACTCGCTCGAACTCTGGGCCGATCACAGCCGACAGGTGCCCGTCCTCGACCCCACCGGCCGCCAGTTGATGATCAGCTGCGGCTGCGCCCTCTTCAACGCCCGGGCCGCACTGGCCGCGGACGGCTACCGGAGCGAGGTGCAGCGATTCCCAGACCCCACGCAGCCGAACCTGCTGGCCCGGCTCCAATTCACCACCGAGGCGTCGGTCTCCGTCGCTGAATCGCCGCTGGCCATCCTCGACCGGTCGAGCGAGCTGCGGCGGACGAACCGCCGCCAATTCGCCGACGAGCAGGTTCCGAACGAGGTTCTCTTCGGGCTCGTCGCCGCCGCGGCGGCCGAGGGCGCGCAGCTCTTCCTCATCACCGACCCCGAGCACCGTTTCGCCGTCGCCGACCTCAGCCAGCAGGCCGACGCCGAGCAGAACGCCAATCCGGCGTACCGGGCCGAGATGCGCGAATGGACCACCGACGACCCACACCGCCGGGACGGGGTGCCGGCCGCTGCGGTCCCGCACGTGACGGGAAACGCCCAGGACGATATTCCGATCCGCGACTTCGATACCCACGGACGCGGTGAACTTCCGACCGAAACACGTTCGCGGATGCGCCAGAGTCTGCTGCTGCTCGGAACTGCGACCGACGATCCGCAGGCCTGGCTGGCCGCCGGTGAGGCGTTGGAGCGGGTCTGGCTTGAGGCGACCCGGCAGGGGTACGCGACGGGACCGCTGACCCAGATCGTCGAGTTGCCGCGCACGCGCATGATGCTGCGGCGCGAACTGAATCTCGCCATGTACCCGCTGGTGCTAATGCGCATCGGGCGGGCGCCGACTACCCCGGCCACACCCCGACGGGCCCTGAGCGACCTGCTGCTGACCCGGTGAGGCACCGGCACACAGCGGCCGCGCATCCTTGGCAACACTCGCCCGGAACGTTAGGGTTTATCTGCCGGTCCCCCCGCCCGCGGAGCAGCGAGGCGATGGGCCCCGGCTCGCGGAGCCACCCCCGCATGAGCGCGCGCACAGCCCGATGACCGTGGAGCCAGTGCAATCGGCCGCCACACACCCGTCAGATCACTCGACTGATTTCGAGGTGCAGGCTTGAACGCATTGATATTGGCGCGTTGGCAGTTCGCCTCCGTCACCATCTTCCACTTCCTGATCGTCCCGCTCTCGATTGGCCTTACCGGGCTGGTCGCGACCATGCAGACACTCGCCTACCGCAATCGGGGCAAGCCGGCCGGCGACGTATGGGATCGGGCCGCCCGGTTCTGGGGGCGGATCATGCTGGTTCTCTTCGCCCTCGGCGTCGTCACCGGCATCGTCCAGGAGTTCCAGTTCGGGATGAACTGGTCGGCGTACTCGCGATTCGTCGGCGACATCTTCGGGGCCCCGCTCGCGATGGAGGGGCTGATCGCCTTCTTCCTCGAATCGACCTTCCTCGGACTCTGGATCTTCGGGCGTGACCTGCTCAGTCCACGGCTGCATCTGGCGACGATCTGGCTGGCCGCCGCCGGCACCGTCATCAGTGCCTACTTCATCCTGGCCGCGAACAGCTTCATGCAGCACCCGGTCGGCCTGGTCTACAACACCGAACGCAATCGTCTGGAGCTGACATCCATCTGGCGGGTCCTCACCAACTCGACGCAGTTGGTGACCTTCCCGCATACCGTGCTGGCCGCCTTCATGACCGCATCGGCGCTGCTGCTGTCGGTGAGCGCTTACCACTTGCGCCACAGCGGCGAGGCCGCTGACCCAGTACATCGCCGGGTGGCCGGTCTCTCCTTGGGCGTTCTGCTGGTGTCGGTCGTCGGGGTGAGCCTGGTCGGGCACGTGCAGGGGCAGATCATGACCGATCAGCAACCGATGAAGATGGCGGCGGCCGAGGCGCTCTGGCACACCGAAGACCACGCGCCGTTCAGCCTCTTCGCCTACGGAGACGTCTCGGAGGGGCGCAACAAGGTCGACATCGTCATCCCGGACGGCCTCTCCATCCTGGCCAAGAACCGCCCGGACGCCACCGTGCAGGGCGTCACCGATGTGCAGGCGGCCGAGGCGGCCAAGTACGGCCCCGGCAACTACATCCCGGTGGTCTGGCTGGCCTACTGGAGTTTCCGGTTGATGATCGGGTTCGGGGTACTAGCCGGGCTCATCGGCTTGCTGGTGGTGGTGCAGTGGCGCCGGGGAAAGCTGACCGAGAGCAAGCGGGTGCTGCGAATCGCCACCTGGACCGTCGTACTGCCGCTGCTGGCCAACAGCTTCGGCTGGCTCTTCACCGAGACGGCCCGGCAACCCTGGCTGGTCTACGGGCTGCTCAAGACCAAGGACGGGGTGAGTACGACCGTGAGCAGCGGATTCGTCTTCACCTCGCTGGTGCTCTTCACCGCTCTCTACGGTGTTCTCGGTGTCATCTGCTTCTACCTGGTCCGGCGCATCGCCCGACATGGTCCGGATGCGGCCGACGGACCGAGCGAGGTCGCCGACGACTCCGTACTGAGTCTGGTCTGATCGTCAATGAATTACTACGACTTCGGACGACTGGACGATGAGGCGGCGACTGCGCTGGACGCCCTGACCGGCAATGGGAGATTCTGATGCAGGCATTCTGGTTTGGCGTCATCGCCGTCCTCTGGGCCGGATTCTTCATGCTCGAGGGCTTTGACTTCGGCGTCGGCATGCTCCTGCCGATCGTCGCCGGCAACGAGACGGAACGGAAGGTCGCGCTGCGCTCCATCGGCCCGGTCTGGGACGGCAACGAGGTCTGGCTGCTGGTGGCCGGTGGTGCGACATTCGCCGCGTTTCCCGAGTGGTACGCCAGCGTCTTCTCCGGCTTCTACCTGGCCTTCATGCTGCTGCTGATCGGTCTCATCCTGCGTGGCATCGGGTTGGAGTACCGCGGAAAGGCCCACACCCAGACCGGACGGAATTGGTGCGACTTCGCAATCATCGCCGGCTCCATCCTGCCGGCGCTGCTGCTCGGCGTTGCCTTCGCCAACTTCATCCGCGGGGTCAAGCTCAACTCAGCCCACGAGATGACGGGCGGCTTCTTCGAACTCCTCAGCCCCTACGCCCTCCTCGGTGGCGTCTTCACGCTGCTGCTGTTCGCGTACCACGGCGCGCTCTTCCTCTCGCTGCGCACGACCGGCGAGGTCCACGACGTGGCCCGTGCGACCGCGCGGCCCCTGCTGATTCCGGTGGTCGTCGTCGCCGCGGCCTTCGTCGTCTGGAGCACGGCGATCCGCGGTACAGCGCTGAGCTTCATCGTCGGTGCCGTCATCGTGGTGGCCGTCATCGCCTCCGGTGCGGTCATCAACCAGGGGCGGGAGGGGTTGGCTTTCCTGCTCAACTCAGTGGCGACGGCGCTGATCCCGATCTGGACCTTCACGTCGATCTGGCCCAATGTGCTGCCGGCTCGCAACGTCGCGGCCTTCTCGCTGACGGTGCACAACGCCAGTTCGACCCCGTACACCCTGCGCGTGATGACGGTGGTCGCGCTGATCTTCACCCCGTTGGTGCTCGTCTATCAGGCTTGGAGTTACTGGGTGTTCCGGGCGCGGGTCACCGGCGCGGACGTCGCCGGTGACGGCTACGGCGGTGGCGGTGTCAACGCGGCGGTGGGCGGGGTGGTCGCGAAGGCGCGGCAGTCCGCACGGACGACACTTGGCCTCGGGGCCGACGGTTCGGCCGAGGAGAGCGGCCACGATACGGCCGGTGACGGGCGAGACGGAGGGGTCGGCCCGGCGCTCCCCGCGCAACCGTGAGCCGACCGGTCGACCCCCGGCTCCTCGCGGCGGTGCCGGCGACGCGTCGGCTACTGCTGCAGGTGGCGGTGCTGCAGCTGGTCGCGGCCACGGCTACGGTTGCGCAGACACTACTGCTCAGTGACGTGATCGTCCGGGTTTTCCAGGGATCGGACCAGTACGCGCAGGTGCTGCAGCCGCTGCTCCTGCTCCTCGGTGCCGGCCTGCTGCGGGCCGCGTCGGCGGTGGCGCAGGAGCGCGTCGCTGGGCACGCCTCGGTCACGATCCGCCGTAGATTGCGGCAGATACTCCTCACCTCGGTGGTCCGCCTGGGCCCTGACTGGTCGCAGCAGCAGGCCGCCGGCCGGCTGGTCACCGCCGCCGGAGCCGGGCTGGAGTCGTTGGACGGCTACCTGACCCGGGCCCTGCCGGCCCTGGTCTCGGCCGCCACCGTCCCCGTCATCATCGGCGTCTGCATCGCCTGGGCCGACTGGCAGAGCGCCCTCATTCTTCTGGTGACTCTGCCCCTGGTGCCGATCTTCATGATCCTCGTCGGGGTGAGCACGAGACGGCGCATGCAGCAGCAGTACGCCACCCTGGCCCGTCTCTGCGGTCACTTCCTGGACCTGCTGCAGGGACTCACCACACTGAAGGTGTACGGGCAGGCGGGGCGGCAGTCGCAGAACGTGCATCGGGGCACCGAGCTCTACCGCCGCCAGACGATGAGCACGCTGCGGGTGGCCTTCCTCTCCGGGCTCGTTCTCGACCTGATCGCGACCCTCTCGCTCGCCGTCATCGCAGTCGACGTCGGGCTGCGGCTTGATCACGGCAGCCTCCAGCTCGGCACCGCGCTGGTTGTGCTGCTGCTGGCGCCGGAGCTCTTCGCCCCGCTGCGTGCCCTCGGCGCTCAGTACCACGCCAGCGAGGAGGGGCAGGTCGCGGCGTCGGCGGCGTTGGAGATCATCGACGCGGCCGACGAAGCCTCGCCGGAGTCTGGCGATTCCCCCGTGACCGGGGAGCCGGTTCGGCTCGTCGGGGGAGTGGAGGTACAGGACCTAGTCGTCCGTCACGAGGGGCGTAGCGAGGCCGCCCTGGCCGGGGTGAGCCTAGACGCGAGGGCCGGTGAGGTTCTGGTCGTCGAGGGGGTAAGCGGAGGTGGGAAGTCGACCCTGCTGGGCGTGCTCACCGCCTTCCGCCGCGCCGACGGTGGGGCCGTGCGGGTGCAGACCAGCGACGGCTGGCGAGCACTTCACGACCTCGATCCGCTGGAATGGCGGGAGAATATCGCCTGGGTGCCGCAGCGACCCTGCCCCACGCAGCCAGATGTGGCGGCCGAGGTCGCACTGGGTGATCCGCAGGCCGGCGCCGCGGCCATCGCGCAGGCGATCGCCGACTGCCGGGCTCCCGCGGCCGATACGCCGCTCGGCGAGGATGGCGCTCAGATCTCGGCCGGGCAGCGGCGCCGGGTCGCGCTGGCCCGCGCGTTGCTGCGGGCGCGGCGCGTCCGGGCCGACGGCGGGGTGCCGCTGCTGCTCCTAGACGAGCCGAGTGAGGACCTCGACACGACCACCGAAGGAGTCGTGGCGGCCCTGATCGGTGAGCTCGCCGGCTGGGCCACCGTCGTCGTGGTGACGCACAGCGAGGCGCTAGCCCGGCTGGCCGATCAGCGGATCACCTTGAGTCAGGGCCGAGTCGTCGATCAGCGGCAGATCGAGTCGCCTCAGGTGATGGCGAACCGGGGGTTACAGAGTTGCCTTGTATCCGCCCACCATGAACCGAACCCACCGGTGACGTCGCCACCGGAGTACTCGCCCCTCATCGACCCCGGGCCGGAGCCGGCCGGACACGCCGGATATGGGCTGCTGCAAATAGTTCGGGGTAGTGCGGCCCGGTGGCGGCTGCTGCAGGCGGCACTGCTCGGCGCGGGCTCGGGGCTGGCCGGCCTGGCTCTGACCGCCACCTCGATGTGGCTGATCTGCCGGGCCTCGCAGCAGCCGAACGTGCAGGCGCTGGAGGTGGCCGTGGTGGGGGTCCGCGCCTTCGCGCTGGCCAGGGCGCTGCTCCGCTACGCCGAGCGGCTGGCCAGCCACGACGGTGCGCTGCGCCTGCTCGCCGACGTCCGGGCTCGGGTCTTCGAGTCGCTGCAGCCGCTGGCCCCGGCCGGGCTCCGCGACCTGCGTCGAGGGGACCTGCTGCGCCGATTCATCGGCGACGTCGACGGTGTGCAGGAGGGACTGGTGCGGGCGGTGATCCCGATGGCCGGGGCGGTGCTTACCGCGGCCGGTGCGGCGACCCTGGCTGCGCTCCTCGACCCGGCCGCCGGTCTGGTGCTGGCCGCTCTGCTCCTGCTCGCGCTGCTGGTCGGACCGACGGTCGCCTACCGGGTCAGCGCCGATGCCCGTCCGCTGAGCAGATCCATCGCCCGACGGGACACCCAACTCGGTGCCCTCCTGGACGGAATCGGGGAGCTCACCGCCTACGGGGCAGCCGACCGCGCGCTGAACCAACTCGGCGAACTGGATGCCGATGTGGCCCGCCGCAGCGGGCAGCCGATCCGGGCCGCCGCGGGCGGGACCGGGGTGGTCGGGGTCTGCTCCGCGGTCGCCCTTCCGGCCGTCCTCGCCGTGGCAGCGGTCTCGACGTCGCACGGCCGCCTCGACCCGATCGCCTTCGGGGTGCTGGCCGTCTGCGTGCTGGCCGGGTTCGATGCGGTGGCCGGGGCGGTCTCGGCCGTCGGGCAGTGGCGCGGCTGCCTGGCCGGGCTTGATCGGGTCACCGAACTGCTGGCCCGGCCGGCCCCGGTTGCCGAGCCGATCCACGCCAGCCTCGCCCCGGCGGGTGGGGCGGGCATGCACGCCGGGCAGCTGACGCTCTGTCCGGCACCGGGAGCGGCCAGTCTGCTCGACGGCGTCGAACTCAGCATCCGCCCCGGCACTCGCACCGCGATCATCGGACCGAGCGGAAGCGGCAAGAGCACGCTACTCACCGCCGCGCTGCGGTTGCTGCCGATCCAGGGCGGCGAGTTGAGTATGGAGGGAGCAGACACCGACGGGGTCGGCGCTCGGTGCCGGATCGAGCTCGCCGCGATGCGCTCGGACGACGTCCCCCCGGTGATCGCCGGTTCCCTGCAGGGTGATCACGTCTTCGACGCCACCCTGCGCGACAACCTGCGAGTGGTACGTCCGCAGGCCACCGACGACGAACTGGATCTGGTCGCCGAGCGGGCGGGCCTGAGCGAGTTCATCGCCGGCCTGCCGCAGGGCTGGTCCACGCCGGCCGGGGCCGACGGTGCCTTCCTCTCCGGCGGCCAGCGCCAGCGGCTGCTGCTGGCCCGGGCCTTCCTGGCCGCACCCCAGATCCTCATCCTGGACGAGCCGACCGCCCATCTGGACCGCGAGACCGAGGAGGCGGTGCTGCAGGACCTGCTCCTGGGCAGCCGTGGCGAGACGCTCTTGATGAGTACCCACCGGGCGCTGCGCCCGCATCAGGTGGATCAGGTGCTGGCCATCACCGATCGGCAATTGCAGGACGTCACGGCGGCTGCCGTGACGGCGCCTGGGGAGGCGGCGGACGTATCATTCTCTCTTCATGAGCAGGAAGTTCAGCTTCGCTGAAGTCAGCCGATCCGCTGGAGGGCGACCGTGACGCAGAGCGGGGCGACACCCTCACCGACGCCGCCGTCAGAGCAGAGCGATCCGCGGCCGGGTCTCGATAAGTTCGCCGACGGGCCACGCCTGGAACTCGACGAACTGCTCGTCCAGCTGACCGACCGGGCCCAGGACGTACTGGCCACCCAAGGACGTCTGCGCGCACTGCTGCGGGCCAACGCCGCGGTCGCCTCGGATCTGAGCCTGCGGGTGGTGCTGAACCGCATCGTCGAGGCGGCGCGTGAGCTCATCGGTGCCCAGTACGCGGCGCTGGGCGTGCTCGGACCGGACGGAAAACTCGAAGAGTTCGTCCACATCGGGCTGGACGAGGCGCTCGTCGAACAGATCGGCGCCCTGCCGGTCGGGCGGGGCGTGCTCGGGCTGCTCATCTCCGACCCGCAGCCCATCCGGTTGACCGATATCGCCGAGCACCCGTCGTCGGTCGGCTTCCCGCCGCAGCATCCGCCGATGCGGGCCTTCCTCGGCGTGCCGGTACGGATTCGCAGCGTCGTCTTCGGCAACCTCTATCTGACCGAACCGCGAGGCCGCGCCCAGTTCAGCGCCGAGGATGAGGAGCTGGCGGCTGCACTGGCCGCTACGGCCGGGGTGGCAATCGACAACGCGCGCCTCTATGCCGAGTCCGAGCAGCGCCGGGTCTGGCTGGCCACCGGCGCTGAGCTGACGCGCCGCCTGCTCGCCGCCGCGCCACCGGAACTCGGTCGGTTGGTCGTCGAGAGTGCCGTCCAGGCGGCCGGTGCCGACTTCGCATACCTGGCCCGTCTGGATGCAGCACCTACACCGCAGACTGCGCTGGGCGAGACCGTCGTGGCCGGCGATGTGGCATTGGGTGACGCGAATACCCCCAGCCTCACTGCCCTGACGGAGCAGGTCGCCCGCACGCGCGAGGCGGTGCTGGCCACCGACGCCCGGAATGCCTGGGAATTTGCGGCTGATCTCGACCTGGGCCCGCTCGTCGCCGTGCCGCTGCTCGCGCAGGAGAAGGTGCTCGGGACGCTCACCGTCGCCCGCGTCATCGGGCGTCGCCCCTTCACCGACCTCGACCTCGATCTCATCGCCGGCTTCGCCAACCAGGCTGCGCTCGCCCTCGAGCTGGCCCAGGCCCGGGCCGATCAGCAGGAGCTGCTCCGGCTGGAGGATCACGACCGGATCGCCCGCGACCTGCATGATCACGTCATTCAGGAACTCTTCGCACTCGGGATGGGGTTGGAGGGGATGGCGCCGCGGGCCCGGAACGCTGAGGATGCGGCGCGTCTGAACGCGTACATGCAGACGGTCGACTCCACGATCCGCCGGATCCGGGCCACCATCTTCCAGCTGCAGCCGGCCCAGCACGGGCAGCAGAGCGTCCAGGCCCGGCTGGTGGCGGCGATCAACGATGCGACCGCGTCGCTCCCGTTCACCACCGAGATCCAGTTCTCCGGTCCGCTGGACATCGTCGTCGACGAGGCGCTGGCCGACGACCTGGTGGCGGTGGCCCGGGAGGCGCTCACCAACTGCGTGCGGCACGCCGCAGCGACGGCGATCCAGGCCCATTTCATGCTGGCCGACGGGGCAGTCACGGTGCGGATCGTGGACAACGGCCGTGGTTTCGGGGAACCGACGCGCAGCAGTGGGCTGGCCAACCTGCGCGCGCGGGCGGTGGCCCACGGTGGCACGCTGCTGCTGGAGTCCCCGGCCTCCGGCGGCGCGGCGCTGACCTGGACCGCCCACCTGTAAAGCCACTCAGGTGACGAGCGGCGCGTGGGACCGGCTCGGGACTACCCGGGACATTTGTCCCTGACGCCGACCCCGCCGGTTCGGCAGGCTGGTGGAGCACCCAGCAGCATGAGGAGTCCGTCCATGACCGCCATCGTCGCTTCCCAGCGACTCGCCCTGCGCGCCGCCGCGGTACAGGCGACGCTCGCCCCGTCGGTGCATAACACCCAGCCCTGGAGCTTCGTCGTCACCGGTGACGCCCTCGAGATCCACGCCGATTGGAGCCGCAAGCTGCGTGTCCTCGATCCGCTGGGGCGGCAACTGCTGCTCAGCTGCGGCTGCGCGCTGATGAACGCCCGCGTCTCCCTCGCCGCCGCGGGTTTCGACGCCGCCGTCGAGCGCTTCCCCGATCCGACCCGCCCCGGTCTGATCGCCCGCCTCACGCTCCTCGAACCGAGCCCCGATCGTCTGCCACTCGCCGCCCTTGAACCGATCGTCGAGTTGCGCCAGACGAACCGGCGGAGCTTCGCCGACGACCCGGTCCCCGACACCGTGATCAGCACCCTGATCGAGGCGGCGCGGGCCGAGTCGGCCCGTCTGCAGGTGGTGGAGTCAGACGCCGACCGACGGGCCACGGCCGAACTCTGTCAGCGGGCTGATCGTGAGCAGAACGCCGATCCGGCCTACCGGGCCGAACTCCGGGCCTGGACCAGCGACGACTCGAAGACCCGTGACGGCGTCGACGCCCGGACGGTTCCGCGCAGCGGCGGCGACGATTCATCGAACGACGTGCCGATCCGGGACTTCGACACCCGGCTGGCCGGCGGGCTGCCCGCTCAGCAGAACTCCAACCGGCGGCAGTGCCTACTCGTCCTCGCCACCGCGGAGGACGATCCGCTGGCCTGGGTGCGGGGTGGTGAAGCGTTGGAACGGGTGCTGCTGGAGGTCACCCGACAGGGCTTCGTCGCCAGCCCGATGACCCAGGTGGTGGAGATCCCGCGAACTCGCTATCTGCTACGAACGGAGCTGAAGATGCCTGATTTCCCGCACATTCTGCTCCGAGTGGGGCGCGCGGCCAAGGCCCCCGCATCTCGGCGCCGGCTCCTCGTCGATGTGCTGCGAGAGGACGACTGACGTGACGGTCGCCGAGCCGCCGAGCACCTGCGCGCTACTTCAGGCCTCGGCGGAGATCACGGCGCAGTTGCTGAGCCTGGACGGAGAATCGCCACTCAACCTCATCACCCGTCGGCTCCGCTCACTCGCCCGCGTCGACCTGGTCACCCTGCTGCTTCCCTCAGCCGATGGGCGTCGCTTGCTGATAGAAGTCGCCAGCGGGGCTGACGCGGAGGCGCTACGGGGCAGCGGCCTCGCGGTCGCGGGTTCGACCGCGGGCTCGGCCTTCGCCCAGGGTCAGGTGCTGATCGTCGACGGGGTCGGGCCGGAGGCGATCGGGGATGAGCTGCCGCAGCCGCGGACATTCGCCACCATGATGGCGGTTCCGATCTCGGCGGCCGTCGGGGTCCGGGGAGTTCTCTGCCTGTTCCGCGAACCGGAGCAGGGTCGCTTCCAAGCCGATGACGTCCAACTGGCCAAGGCTTTCGCCGGGCACGCCGCCGTCGGGTTGGAGCTGACCGCAGCCCGGGTCGACCAGCGGCGGATGCGGCTACTCGACGACCGGGAGCGATCGGCCCGGCAGTTGCACGACGCGGTGATCCAGCGGCTCTTCGCCAGCGGCATGGCGGTCCAGACCGTGGTCGGCGGACTCGGGCCGGGTGCGGCGTCGGTGCGGCTACAGCGGGCCTCCAACGAGATAGACGACACCATGCGCCAGCTCCGGCGACTGATCCTGGAGGGTGGCGCCCCGCTCAACACGTCGACGAGCATCGCGAGCAGGCGCCTTACCGACGTGGTGGCGAGCTTCGACGAGCTGCTCGGCTTCGCGGCCGAGGTAGAGATCGTCGGGCCGCTTGACTCGATGCTGGCCGGTGGTGCGGATGAGGGCATCGTGGAATTGCTGGTCGAGCTGATCCGCGAGACGATGCTGAACGTCGCCGAACACGCGCACGCCACCGCGGCCCGGATCCGGATCGAGGCGACGCCGACGAGGCTGACGGTCGACATCTGCGACAACGGTTCCGGCCTCGGCGGGGCGCGACCCTCCCGCGGCCTCTCCCGGCTTGCGAGAATGGCGGAGGAGCACGGCGGCCAACTGCGCATCGGGCCGCCAGAGAGAGACGACGAAGGGGCACACCTCACGTGGACGATTCCGCTCAGCTGACCGGCGCGAAGCCGGTCCGGGTCTTTCTCCTCGACGATCACGAGATCGTCCGTCGGGGGATCGCCGACCTGCTGCGTGCCCAGCCGGACATGGAGGTGGTCGGCGAGGCGGGCACCGCGGCCGAGGCGCTGCGGCGCATCCCGGCCGTCCAACCCGACGTCGCCGTACTCGATGGGCGCCTGCCCGACGGAAACGGTATCGACGTCTGCCGCGAGATCCGCTCCACCCAGCCGGGGACCCGCTGCCTGATCCTCACCTCCTACGACGACAACGACGCGATCTTCGCGGCCGTCATGGCCGGCGCCTCGGGGTACCTGCTCAAGGAGGTGCGCGGCAGCTACGTCGTCGATGCGATCCGGCAGGTGGCCGACGGCAAGTCCCTCCTCGACCCGGTGGTCACCGAACGCCTGCTCACCAAGCTGCGGGAGGGGGCCGCGAAGGACGAGCGGCTGGAGTCGCTCAGCGACCGCGAGCGCGAGGTGCTCGGGTTGATCGCCGACGGTCTCACCAACCGGGAGATCGGTGAGCGGCTCTTCCTGGCCGAGAAGACCATCAAGAACTACGTGTCGAGCCTGCTCAGCAAACTCGACATGAAGCGCCGCAGCCAGGTGGCGGTCTACGGCGCCGACGTGAAGCGAACCTGACGTGAAGCGAACCTGACGTGAAGCGAACCTGACGGGGCGGCGATGACCTCGGCCAAGCCCGAGTCGGGCGTCCCGATGCGGCCAGGCGACTGCCCGGCCAGCCTGGTGTGGGACGACGGCTACCTGGCCTACGACTTCGGCGACCATCCGTTGAATCCGATCCGCCTCGAGTTCACGATTGCGCTCGCTCGTGAACTCGGAGTCCTCGATCGGCTGCAGGTGATCCAGCCATCGACGGCGACCGAGAGCGAGTTACTGACCGTGCATAGTGCGCCGTACTTGCAGGCGGTGCGCGATGCCAGCGGAGACCCACAGTTTCGCGGATTCGGCCTCGGCACCGACGATGATCCGATATTTCCGGGCATGTTCGACGCCTCGGCGCTGATCGCCGGCGGCTCCCGGCAGGCTGCGCTGGATGTTTGGAGCGGCCGGGTGCAGCATTCGGTCAACATCGCCGGCGGCCTTCACCACGCCATGCGTGACTACGCCTCCGGGTTCTGCGTCTTCAACGACGTGGCCCTGGCGATCCGGACGTTGCTGGCGGCCGGGGCCAGCCGGGTGGCCTACGTGGACGTCGACGTCCACCACGGCGACGGAGTTCAGGCCGCCTTTTACGACGATCCCCGCGTGCTGACCATCAGCCTGCACCAGGATCCACGCACCCTCTTCCCCGGCACCGGATCTGCGCATGAGACGGGCAGCGGCGCCGGAGTTGGGAGCGCGATCAACGTCGCCCTCCCGCCGGGGACCGGTGACGCCGGCTGGCTACGGGCCTTCAACGCGGTCGTCCCGGGTGCCCTGCGTGCCTTCGACCCGGAGATCCTGGTGACGCAGTGCGGCTGCGACACCCACCACGAGGACCCGCTGGCCAACCTCCAGCTCACCGTCGACGGGCAGCGACTGGCGATCGCTCAGCTGCACGGCCTGGCCCACCAGTACGCGCAGGGACGCTGGCTGGCCCTCGGTGGTGGGGGATACGGCCTGGTTCGCTGCGTGCCGCGGACCTGGACGCACCTCATCGCCGAGGTGGCGGGGACGCCGATCGATCCGACGACCGCCATTCCACCGGTGTGGCAGGAGTTTCTCCGTGGCCGCGGCGTCCGCTCCGAACTTCCGCGATACCTCGGCGAGGCCGGGCCGGAGGGCGTGGGCGAGATCGGGGTGTGGCACACCCCGGCGGCGAGTCCTGGCTGGACCGCTCCATCGCCGCGACCCGGATGGCGACCTTCCCGCTCCTTGGTCTCGACCCGCATGACCCGCGGGACTAGCGGTCGCGAGGCTCTCCGATGAAGTATCCGGCGCATTGGGAATCAGATGTGCTGACGGCCGAAGGGGTCAGGGTTCACCTCCGGCCGATCACCCCCGACGATGCCGACCGTCTGACCCGCTTCCACGCGACCCTCTCTCCTCGGACCGTCTACCTGCGGTACTTCGCGGCGATGACGCACCTGTCGGAGCGGGCGCTGGTCAGGTTGACCGAGGTCGACTACCGCTACCGAGTGGCGCTTATTGTGCTGCTGGCCGACGAGATCATCGCCGTGGGTCGCTACGAAGGGGCGGCGGGATCACCCGAAGCCGAGGTTGCGTTCGTCGTGGCCGACGCCTATCAGGGGCACGGCCTCGGCTCCGTGCTCCTCGATCATCTCGCCGCCGCGGCGCTGGAGTGCGGTATCAGCCAATTCACCGCTGTCGTGCTGGCCAACAACCGTCGGATGATCGGTGTCTTCACCGACGCCGGCTATCAGGTGAGCCGGCATTATGAAGGAGCAGAGGTGCGGCTCCGCTTCGAAATCGCCGATTCCCCGCGGACGATCGCGGTCCGCGCTAGCCGGGCCACCCACTCGGCGCGACTCGCAGCGGCCCACCCCGATGCTCCCGCTGAGTGACTCGCGGGCTCCGCATCGCTCACAGGTCTGCGGTTAGTGGTGAGTTGCGATCAGCTGGCTGTGCTCGTCCTGCCCGGTCGCGGAGCGGAACTGTGAGAGCCCGGTGTAGGTGTTGCCGAGCCAGCCGAAGGTCGCCTCGCTGGTGTTGGCTTTCGTCAGCGTGAAGGTGTTGTAGTCGCTGCGGTTGTTGCCGCTGAGCGGGTCGGCGCTGATGCGGGGGACCGTTCCGTACAGGGCGCTCTGGTCGGTGGTGAGATGGTTCCCGGCGAAGGTCGTGGCTCGGACGTGGTACTGCACCAGGATCTCGGGGGAGCCGTCGCGGAACTGGTTGTTGAAGCGAAGGGTGTTTCCGGTGAAGCTGTTGTCGTGGGCTTGGCCGGTCTTCACGTCTCCGCAGTCCGCGCCGCCGTCGCAGTAGCCGCCGGTCGCGATGCCGACGTACCCGCTGTAGCTGATGCTGTTGCCGCTGACCGCGACGTGATCGGCTGACCCCTTCGCGTTCTCGGCCGCGACCTCGATACCGATGTCGTTGTAAGTGACGGTGTTCGCCGTGATCGCGACCGCGGTTGCCCCGTCGACGTAGATCCCGTCCGCGCAGTCGCAGTAGGAGCCGTCCTCGTAGTAGGCGGGATTGCCCCGAGAAATTATGCGGGTTACCCGGTTCTGGGCGATGATGCCGTGCCGGGCGCGGTTGGTATCGGTGTAGCGGTACTTACCGGTGAGAGTGGTCTCGTAGCCGATCGCGTCGATGCCAATGTTGTTGTTGTCGTGGATGTCGTTGCCGACGATCGCCCACCCGTCCACATTTCCGTTCACCACGACCGATTCGCTGGCGCCGAGCTTGAGATGGTCGACGGTGTTGTTGCTGATGCTCAAGCCGCTGATCGGCCGCAGTGGGTCGTCACCGTAGGCCGCGATGCCGTGTGCGTTGATGTCGAAGCTGCCCAGCGTGGTGTTGTAGTTCCCCAGATCATGCACGTGGTTGGCGATGAGTTGCACATCGGTGTCGAAGCCGTGCAGGTAGATGCCGATCGGAGTGTGATTCAGCGATCGGGTCCGATAGCCAGTGATCTCAAGGCCCCTGACCGTGATGCGGTGACTGTTCACCACGGAGATGAGAGCTGAGTCTCCGGCCGGCGGCGTCAGGGTGGAGCCGTCCAGGATGGGATGCTCGTTTTCGTACGGAATCAGGGCTAGGTCGTGCAGACCGGTGAAGGCGACCCGTTCGTGGTAGCGGCCACCGCGTAGTTCGATGACGCCACCGCTGGCGGCCAATCGATGCACTGCGGCTGAGATACTTCGCAGCGGATGGGCCACCGTCCCGGCAGCGCTGTCGAGGCCGCTCGGTGAGACGACCAGGACGCCACCCGCCGCGCTAGGAGCGGCGGTCTTCACAGCCGCAGTCTTCACAGCCGCAGTCTTCGGAGTCGCAGCATCCTGAGTAACTGTGCGTTGAACGGCGCCGGCCGCGGTGATCCCGATGCAGAACGGCAGCGCGGCCAGGACAGCGCAGCCGGCCAGGAGCCTTCGACGGAGGGGCATGCTCTGCATCCTTCCCGATGGGCCGCATCCGGCCTACCCCTACTCAGCGGTAAGGCGGCAGAAGCAACGGACATTCCCCGTCAACGCCAACAATCACCAGCAATGCCCGAGACCCCTATAAACTAGCGGGAAACTACCGAGGAGAAGCCACATGACGAGTCCTGCCACAGCATCGGGTCGACCGGCCGATGAGGCACTGCCGGTGCTGCTGGCCCAGGAGGAGCGGCTCGTCTTCCCCCGCTTCGACCTGCAGACGGCCTGGGAACTCGGTTCGCAACTCCGCGCGGCTGCCGGCGAGGCCGGGCACCCGGTCGCCATCTCGATCCGGCGCAATGGGCAGATCCTCTTTCACGCAGCGCTCCCCGGGTCGGCCGCCGACAATGATGACTGGCTGCTGCGGAAGGCGGCGGTGGTCGAGCGCTACGGGCACTCCTCGTACTACGTGGGCTGCAAGTTCCGGGCCTCCGGAGGAGACTTCGACACCGACTCACGTCTGGACACCGCACGCTTCGCCGCGCACGGCGGTGCGTTCCCGCTCATCCTGGCCGGCAGCGGAGTCATCGGTACCGTCGCCGTCTCCGGCCTTCCCCAGGTTGAGGACCACCGCTTTGTAGTCACCCAGCTCGAGCGGTACCTGGCAGTCACCGGCCAACTTTGATTGCGGCCAGCAGGGTTCACCGAACGGCGTTCACCTAGCGTTCGGAGAGAGTCTGGTATCAGAACCGTCTCCCGGGGTTCTTGCATGGTGGGCTTCGGATCGCCCGAAGCCGGGGACCGGATGGGGTACCACCATGAAATGGCTCAATCTACTGGGGAAAGTTGAACGTCAAGGAGGGTCGCGCCGCGGCCGTCGATTTATATGTCTGCTCACTGCGGTAACAGCCGCAGCCACGTTACAGCTGGTCAGTTCCAGCACCGCCTCAGCGACTCCGCCCACCAGCGGGGTCGCTTCGTTGTCTCTGATCAACGGCTGGACGAACGCGCCGTACGCGACGCACGAGGCCACCGCCACCATCAATCGCGGCATCGTCACCCTGCAGGGCGCGATCGCCACCTCCGGCACCAACGCCTCGCCCTTCGTGCTGCCGACCGGGTACCGCCCGACCACCGACGCCTACGTCCCGGTGGATCTCTGCAACGCCACCAACGGTCGACTGCACATCACCCCGGCCGGCGCGGTGACCGTCCAGGCCGAGACGTCGTTCGCCAATGCCCAATGTTTTACGTCCCTTGACGGGGCCGCCTTCGCCACGTCGGCCAGCGGCTTCACGCCACTGACGCTGATCAACGGGTGGAGCAACGCGCCGTTCGCCACCTCGAATGCCGCGATCGAGAACATCGCCGGTGTGCTGCACTTCAAGGGGGCCATCGCCACCGCGGGGGCCAGCGCGCAGCCGTTCACGCTGCCGGTCGGATTCCGTCCGTTCTCGAACATGTACGTGCCGGTCGACCTCTGCAACGCCAACAAGGGTCGGCTTTACATCACCACCGCCGGTGTGGTCACCGTGCAGGCGGAGAAGTCCTTCTCCGACGCGCAGTGCTTCACGTCGCTCGACGGCGCCTCGTTCGTCCCGTCCGGGACGGGCACCACTGCGCTGACTCTGACCAATGGTTGGGTCGGTGCGCCGTTCGGCACCGGCATCCCGCGGGTCGCGAAGGTCAGCGGAATCGTGCACCTCAAGGGCGCGATGGGTAGCGGCACCAGCGCCGCCGCCTTCACCCTTCCGGTCGGGTTCCGCCCGGCGACGACCGTCTACGCAGCGGCCGACATGTGCAACGCGACCAACGGCCGGGTCATCATCCAGCCGTCGGGTGACGTGAGCGTCCAGGCCGAGTCGTCCTTCTCCAACGCGCAGTGCTTCACCTCGCTCGACGGTGTCACGTTCGCAACTTCGGGGGCGAGTTTCACCCCGCTGACGCTGCTCAACGGGTGGACGAACGCGCCGTTCGCCACCTCGAACGCCGCGGTCCAGGTCCTCTCCGGAGTCGTCCACTTCAAGGGGGCGATCGCGACCACCGGTACCAACGCACAGCCGTTCACCCTGCCGGTCGGGTTCCGTCCGTTCTCGAACATGTACGTGCCGGTGGATCTCTGCAACTCGACCAAGGGGCGTCTGTTCATCACGACGGCCGGTGCGGTCACGGTGCAGGCGGAGACGTCCTTCTCCAACGCGCAGTGCTTCACCTCGTTGGATGGCGCCTCGTTCGTCATCTCCGGGACGGGCACGACGCTGCTGACGCTCACCAACGGGTGGGTCGGTGCACCGTTCGGCACCGGCGTCCCGCGGGCGGAGATCCTCAACGGGATCGTGCACCTGAAGGGCGCGATGGGTAGCGGCACCAGTGCCGCCGCCTTCACCCTGCCGGCCGCTTTCCGCCCGGCGACGACGGTCTACGCGCCGGTGGACATGTGTAACGCCACCAACGGCCGGCTGATCATCCAGCCGTCCGGTGCGGTGAGCGTCCAAGCGGAGACCTCCTTCTCCAACGCGCAGTGCTTCACCTCGCTCGACGGTGCGACGTTCGCCGTCTCGCCGTCTGGGTTCACCCCGGCGACGCTGGTGAACAGCTGGACCAACGCACCCTTCGCCACCTCGAACGCGGCCGTCGAGAACCTCTCGGGGATCGTGTACTTCAAGGGTGCGATCGCCGGCGGCACGACGGGGACGGCGTTCACGCTGCCGGCCGGGTCGTGGCCGACGACGAACGTCTATGTCCCGGTGGACACCTGCAACGCCACCAACGGACGCCTCCTGATCACCACTTCGGGCACGGTGATCGTGCAGACCGAGGGGGCCTTCTCCAACGCCCAGTGCTTCACCTCACTGGACGGCGCATCATTCGCTCTCTAGCTCGCTAGCAAGGCGATAGTCAGGCGGAGCCGGGCTGGTGTAGGTCGCCAGCCCGGCTCCGTGCTGCGTCGCTTTTGGCAAGATGACACGCTATGCCGTGAAAAGGTGCCAAAAGCGACGCGGACGGGGATGCGGGCGAAGTATCGTAAGCCGTGCGCTCCCGCCAGAAGATCCTGGATGCCACCCTTGCCCTCATCGAGCGCGAGGGCTACAACGGCGTCAATATCGCAGCTGTGGCGGCGGCGGCCGGCGTGACTCGCCAGACCGTCTACTCCAACTTCGGCTCCTATGACGAACTCGTCTCCCAGGCCGTCACCGGCGTCGCGATCGAGGTGCTCACCAAGATCCAGGTGACCGTCGGCGAACTCGCCGACCCCTGCTCCTACCTCGTGGAGTTCCTGGTTCAGGCCCGCAGTGAGATTCGGGCGCACCGGGTGCTGGCCGATGTGATCTGGTCGAGCGAGGACAACCTGCTGCTGCGCGACGACGTGATGAGCAAGGCCACCGCCGTCGCCGTCCCGTTGCTCGCGCCGGTCGTCGAACGCGACCCGCGACTGGCCGACTCCATGGACGAACTCATCGAACTCTGGGCCCGCATCGGCATCTCGGCCCTCCTCTTCGACAGCGACGCCACCCGCAGCGACGAGGGGCTGCGCCGGCTGCTCGCGAGTTGGCTGCGGCCGATCCTGAACTCGCTAACTCACGAGTAACTTATCTCTCAGAAAACCTTGACACTCGTCTTTCGTCTGTCTAGATTCAGCTTCGCTCCACCTTTCAATTCCGGCACATTCCGGCCACAAGCCGGCCGCTGGAGGCGATGAGGATTCGACGTTCGCGGCGTCGGCCGGCCGTCCGACCGGTACCTGAACCGGCAAGTTTCACGCGCACGCCTCCCTTCTGCCACGACGTTGGAGTTCCCTCATGCCCGCAGTAAATCGCCGCTCCTTCCTGCTCGGTGCCGCCGGAGTCACCGGGGCCGCCGTCGCCGGAACGGCCAGCGCGGCCGGCGCCCTCGGCGGCACGACCAGCGCCAAGACGGCGACCATCCCGGTCACCCGGGAGAGTCACCGGGTGGTGGTGATCGGTTCCGGGTTCGGTGGCGGCGTCACGTCGCTGCGGCTGGCCCAGGCCGGCGTTCCGGTGACGGTGCTCGAGCGCGGCATCCGCTGGCCCACCGGGCCGAACTCTTCGACCTTCCCGAACGCCGCCCACCTCGACAAACGCGCCCTCTGGTACAAATCCGCGCCGCTGCTCTTCGGCAAGCCACTGCTCGTCGACCCGTACGTCGGCCTGCTGGAGACCGTCCCCGCCCCGAACATGAACGTCGTCTGCGCCGCCGGCGTCGGTGGTGGATCGCTGGTGTACCAGGGGATGACGCTGCAGCCGTCCGAGGCGATCTTCAACACGGTGCTCCCGCCGGCGCTCGACTACGCCACGATGAACCGGGTGCACTACCCACGGGTGGCCCAGATGCTCCAGGTGGCCGAGGCTCCCGACTCGCTGATCGCCAGCAAGACCTACCTGCCGTCGCGCGTCTTCGCCCGCAACGTCAACAACTCCGGCTACCCGCTCTCCAAGATCCCGATGCCGATCGACTGGTCCTACGCGCTGCGTGAACTCACCGGCGAATTCCTACCGTCGTACACCAACGGCGACTGCGCGATCGGGGTGAACAACGGCGGCAAGCACTCGGTCGACGTCACGTACTTGAAGCAGGCCGAGGCCACCGGCTTGGTCACGGTCATGACGCAGCACGAGGTCACCGATGTGGCCCGGGCCAACGACGGGCAGTGGACGGTCTACGTGAACCGGATCGACACCAGTGGCGCGGTGATGGAGACGAAGATCATCACGACGAAGGCGCTGGTCATGGCGGCCGGAACGATGAACACCACCAAGCTGCTGATGCGGGCCAAGGCCAAGGGCACGATCTCCAATCTCCCCGACGGACTCGGCACCGGCTGGGGTAACAACGGTGACCGGATCTACGTCTGGACCAGCCTCACCGACGACTTCACCGCGGTGCAGGGCGGCCCGGTGATCTACGGCAGCAAGGACTGGAGTGACCCGGCCACCGCCAACACCGTCATCCAGGCGTCGCTGCCGCCCTTCGGCGCCGACATCCGCTCGACGATGATGGTCGGATTCGGCGTCTCGTCGGCTCGCGGGAAATTCGCCTACGACGCCTCCAGTGACGACATCAAACTCAACTGGGCCAAGGACGCTGATTCGGTGCTGCAGAAGAAGATCAGCGCCCGGGTGAAGAAGATCGCGGGGCCGTTCGGGCTGCTCACCGACACCAACGCGATCCTGCCCAGCACCTGGCACCCCCTTGGCGGCGCGGCGATGGGTTCGGTCTGCGATCTCGAGGGACGGGTGCTCGAGCAGAAGGGCCTCTACGTCCTCGACGGCGCACTCATCCCGGGAAACACCGGAGCCTGCAACCCGTCGATGACGATCGCCGCCGTCGCCGAACGGGCATTGGATCACCTGGTGGCCAGCGACGTCGGAACGCTGATCTGACGGGCGGTTGTCTGACGGGCCGGTCTAGCGATAGCGGCGGATCGCCTTCCAGCTCGGATCAGGCTTCTGTTCCAGCGTGATCGGCATGTTGCTGGTCGAGCGGCTATTCACCCAACGTCGCACGATGTCGGTGGAGTTCTGATCCTCGGCGTCGGTGTAGAGGTGCCACGTTCGCCAGCCGCCACCGGTGACAATGGCCAGCACTCGCCCACGCGAACCCACCGTCGCCTCCAGATCGTCCTCAAGGCGTTGGAGCGCGTCGAGGTCTTCGGGGGTAGGCAGCTGGTCGTCGCGCGCTGCCGCGTACCGAACGTCGATGGTGCTGTGCAGGTCCAGGAGCGGATCGTCGATCCAGCGCAGTGGCCGCGATGCGCGGGCAAGCATCGGCTTGCCGTCGCCGTTCTGACCCCGCATCAGGACCCAGTTCGGGGTGAGTCGGTCGGCCATCTCCTGTATTGCCTGGGGCAGCGCGTCCAGTCCGACCGCCGCTGCCGGTTCGATGTCCAGCGCGTTGACAGTCCCCAGCCATCTTTCGACGTCGTCCTCCCCGAGCAGCCAGTCCAGTACGAGGAAGGTGATCTGCTGGCGAGATTTCGCCGGAATTGACGGGAAGAGTGGATGGAACACGTCAACGTCGATCGACCAGTTCTTCTCCTTGGGGGTCAACTGGAGGCGGGTGTCGGCGAGGGCGAGCGTCGCCTCACCCCACTCGAGCTTGCTGCTCAGCACCGAGGGGTCCGCCTGCCGCGCGGCGTGGTACTCCCAAGTGGCGTCGGATGCTGGCGCGGCTCGTAACCAGCGTTCGGCTAGGGGTCGGAACTCGGCGACGCCGCCGGAAGTGATGCAGAGCGCGTGCTTGGCCGTCGTGCCCTTACTCGTCTCCCATTCGAGCGACGGGTCAATCGCCTGCCCCCCCGATGAGATTTCCTGGGCGTACTCGGTCGCCCGGCCGGATTCGATCGCCGCAGCAAGTTGCTCGGCGCCCATGGCCTGCCACCACGACCAGAACTCGAAGATCGGTGGACGGACCGCGCTCTGTTGTTTGCCGCGTCTGAAGAGCATTTCGAGATACTACCGATGTTCCAGGATGGCGGGGCAGTCCTCCCCATGTACGGGAGCCGGAGTTGATGCGACGGTGATATCACCAATAAAAACCAGCACATCACGTCAGGAGTCACTACATGAAGACTTTCTTCGGAGTCTTCTTCTCCATTCCTGCGGCCGTACGCTTCGTCTGGTGGATCTTCTTTCTCGGCCTGATGATCGGGATCTACCTCGGCGCCAAGGTCAGTTGAGGATGCGGACGGCACCCTTGTCGGCGCTGGAGGTGAGTGCCGCGTAGGCCCGCAGCGCGGTCGAGACGGTGCGGGTGCGGCCGGCCGGCTCGTACCGTCCGGCCAGCGCTTCGCGCCGCTGGGCCAGCACCGCATCGTCGACCAGCAGGTCGAGACTGCGCGCTGCGATGTCGATGCGGATCCGGTCGCCGTCGGCCACCAGTGCGATGACGCCACCGGCCGCCGCCTCCGGCGACACATGACCGATCGAGAGCCCAGAGGTGCCCCCGGAGAAGCGTCCGTCGGTGATGAGTGCACAAGCCTTGCCCAGCCCACGGCCCTTCAGATACGACGTCGGGTAGAGCATCTCCTGCATGCCCGGCCCACCGCGCGGACCCTCGTAGCGGATCACCACGACGTCGCCGGGGTTCACACTGCCGGCCAGGATCTTCTCGACCGCCTCCTCCTGCGACTCGCAGACCACGGCCGGACCCTCGAACGTCCAGATCGACTCGTCCACGCCGGCGGTCTTCACCACGCAGCCGTCCGGGGCCAGGTTCCCGCGCAGCACAGCCAAGCCGCCGTCGACGCTGTAGGCGTGCGCGACGTCGTGGATGCAGCCGTGGGCGGCGTCGGTGTCCAGGCTCTCCCAACGCTGCGACTGCGAGAAGGCCGTCGCCGAGCGCACGCACCCGGGTGCCGCGTGCCAGAGTTCCAGCGCCTCCTCCGACGCCGTGCCGCTACGGGAGTCCCAGGTGCCCAGCCAGTCCTTCAGGCTGGTCGAGTGCACCGAACGGACGTCGTCGTTGAGTAGGCCGGCGCGGTACAACTCGCCGAGAATTGCCGGGACTCCGCCCGCGCGGTGCACGTCCTCCATCAGGTACGAGCCGTTGGGGGCAACCTTGGAGAGGCACGGCACGCGATGCGAGAGCTCGTCGATGTCGCTCAGACCGAAGTCGAGCTCGGCCTCGTGGGCCGCCGCCAGCAGATGCAGGATCGTGTTGGTGGATCCACCCATCGCGATGTCCAGAGCCATCGCGTTCTCAAACGCCGCCCGAGACGCGATGGCCCGGGGGAGCACCGACTCATCGCCGTCGGTGTAGTACTGCCCGACCAGATCGACCACGGTCTGCCCAGCCCGTTCGTAGAGGCTGCGCCGCGCGGTGTGCGTGGCCAGCACCGACCCGTTACCCGGCAATGCCAGGCCGATCGCCTCGGTGAGGCAGTTCATCGAGTTCGCGGTGAACATGCCCGAACAGGAGCCGCAGGTCGGACAGGCGTTCTCCTCAATACGCGCGATGTCCTCGTCGGAGACATCGTCGGCGACGGCGTCGGCGATCGCGGTGATGAGGTTCAGCCGGCTGCGGACGGTGCCGTCGACCAGCGTCGCGGTGCCGCCCTCCATCGGACCGCCGGAGACGAAGACGGTCGGGATGTTCAGACGCAGCGCGGCCATCAGCATGCCGGGGGTGATCTTGTCGCAGTTGGAGATGCAGACCAGGGCGTCGGCGCAGTGCGCCTGCACCATGTACTCGACTGAGTCCGCGATCAGTTCCCGGGACGGCAGGCTGTAGAGCATGCCGCCGTGACCCATCGCGATACCGTCATCGACCGCGATCGTGTTGAATTCTCGGGGGATTGCGCCGGCCGCAGTGATCGCCTCGGAGACGATCCGACCCACCGGAGCGAGGTGGGTGTGGCCCGGGACGAACTCGGTGAAGGAGTTGGCGACGGCGATGATCGGCTTGCCGATGTCGGCCGCGGCCACGCCAGAGGCGCGCATCAGCGCCCGGGCTCCGGCCATGTTGCGTCCGTGGGTGACTGTCCGTGATCTCAACTCAGGCATGGGGCAATTCTCGTCCGGCCAGTGAACAGGCGGGAAGACTGCGCTACTACTAGTAGTGGCACTACCACCCAATCGGTAGGCTGCGCACATGAGTGGTGAGACCCGGCGCAGCGAGCTCGCCGCCTTCCTGCGAGCCCGGCGCGCCCAGGTCGACCGGGCGGCGATGGGGCTGCCGCGGGGCGATGGCCGTCGCAGCGGCGGGCTGCGCCGCGAGGAGGTCGCCGCTCTCTCCGGGGTGAGCATCACCTGGTACACCTGGCTGGAGCAGGCCCGGGAGATGAATCCGTCCCGGCAGGTGCTGGACGCGATCGCGCGCACGCTGCTCCTCTCGGAGACCGAGCACAGCTACCTGATGTCGCTCGCCGGCTACGCCCGTCCGGTCGTCGGTGGCTCGTCGGACCCACTGCATCTCGTCCCGCTCCTGGACGCCCTCGTCGGGTCGCCCGCCTTCGCCCTCTCCTCGAACTGGACGATCACGGCGTGGAACGCCGCCTACGAGGCGCTCTACCCGCACGTCGCCACCATCGCGCCGAAGGATCGCAACCTGCTCTGGGTCGTGTACCAGGACCCGTTCGTCCGTGGCCTGCTGCCGGACTGGGAGGTGACCAGCAGCCGTTTCCTGGCCGAGTTCCGGGTCGAGGCCGGCCCACGGCTGGGCGATCCGGAGTTCCGCGACCTCATCGAACGGTTGCTGGCCCGCAGCGGCGCGTTTCGACGCAACTGGGAGGAGCACGGGATCGAGGGCTTCAGCTCGCGGCGGCGCAGCTTTCAGACCGAGGCCGGGCAACTGGATTTCGACCAGCACCGGCTTGCCCCGGCCGATCAGCGGGACGTGCACGTCGTCATCTACACCGCAGCGGACGCCGCGACCGTCAAGCGCATGAAGGCCCTCCAGCGGATGCGGCAGAGCTGACCGCTGCGCCAACCCACGGCGTGCGGGTCCGGAACGGGTGGCAGCGATACTGAACGGCATGGATCCTCAGCCGGAGCAGTTCAGCTTCACGCCGGGCAGCACCGGCACGGACGTCGCCCAGCGCCTGCGGGCCGGCGGCTACCTGGCCGACGCCACCACCGCCGAGGTGGTGAATCTGGCCGCCCACCTGGGGAAACCGATCCTGGTCGAGGGGCCGGCCGGCACCGGTAAGACGCAGCTGGCCAAGTCGGTCGCGCAGATCACCGGACGCCGGCTGGTGCGGCTGCAGTGCTACGAGGGGATCGACGAGTCCAAGGCGCTCTACGAGTGGGACTACCGCAAGCAGCTGCTCTGGATCCAGGCCGCTCGCGGTGAGGAGGGCTTCGACGCCGACGCGATTGTGGCCGACGGGAAGGGGATCTTCGACTCACGATTTCTCCTCGCCCGTCCGCTGCTGGAGGCGATCAGCGCCGACGATCCGGTGGTGCTGCTGATCGACGAGGTCGACCGCGTCGACACCGAGACCGAGGCGCTCTTCCTTGAGGTGCTGGCTGAGCACCAGGTCACCGTGCCCGAGCTCGGGTCGGTCGAGGCCAAGCACATCCCCCTTGTTTTCCTTACCTCAAATGGCAGCCGTGACCTCTCCGAGGCGCTGAAGCGGCGCTGCCTCTTCCTCTACCTGGACTACCCCAGCGCCGAGCGTGAGCGCGAGATCGTGCACCAGCACGTCCCCGGGCTCTCGGTGGCGCTGGGCGAGCAGTTGGTCGGGCTCGTCGAGTCGCTGCGGCGGATGAAACTGAAGAAGGCGCCGTCGGTGTCGGAGACCATCGACTTCGCGCAGATGCTGACGCTCCTCGGAAGTGCGGAGCTGGACGAGGCGACGGCCACCTACGGGCTGAATGTGCTGCTGAAATACCAAGAGGACATCCGGACCGCGACGGCGGCGCTGGCCCGAAAATGACCGGCCGAAAGTGACTGGCTCGAACGCGACTGGCCGCGATCGTCCTGATCCGGCTGGGGCTCCAGCGCGACCGGCTCTCACCGAGCGGCTGCACCGCTTCGCCGACGAGCTGCTGGCCCGCGGGATGCCGGTGTCGATGACCGAGCGGATCGACGCCATGCGCGCGGTCCAGCACGTCGATCTGTCGAGTCCGCAGGGGCTGCACACCGCTCTGATCGCGACGATGGTGAAGTCGGCCGATCACCTCGCCGTCTTCGACGAGGTCTACCAGCTCTACTTCCGCGGACGGCCGCCCGAAGAGCCGTCGCGTTCGTCCAGTCAGACCGATGTAGGGGAGGAGCAGCCGGCGCCGCTGGATCTCGATCACGCCCTGCGAGTGGCGCTGCGGGACGGCTCCGAGGCGCTGGCCCGGCTGGTCGCCGAGCAGGCCGTCACCGACTTCGCCCAGTTCGAGCCGGGGCGTCGCGTCGCCGGGCTGCAGTACGCCGAGCGGACGGTGGCCGGGCTGCGGCTGGAGCAGACGGCGCGCGAGCTGATGGTCGCCGGGTCCGCCCTCGTCGCGGCCCCCGGCGGGCAGGGTGGCGAATCGCCGAGTGGTGGTGGCGGTGGCGGTGGGGTCACGGGGTCGCCGAATGCTCTGCAGTTCGGCACCGAGCTGATCTCGCGCATCGAGCAGGAGCAGATCGCCGACCGGGTCGACCGGATGCGGGAGCTGATTCGCGAGGTGATCCGGGAGCGGCTGGTCGCCGACCGGGGCGAGGATGCGGTGGCCAAGACGCTGCGGACGCCGCTGGCCGCCGACGCCGCGATCGCGTCGGCCAACCCGGCCCAACTGGCCGAGATCGAACGGATGCTGCAGCCGCTGCAGCGCAAGCTCGCCACCACCATGATGCGCAAGCGCCGCCGCCGCAACGGGCCTTTGGACGTGCGTGGCACCGTGCGGGCGTCGATGGCCACCGGCGGGGTGCCCGTCAACGTGGTTCATCGCCGCCCGACGCCGAGCAAGCCGAAGCTCTACGTGCTGGCTGACGTCTCGGGCTCGGTGGCCACCTACGCCGCCTTCACGATCACGCTCGTCTCGGCGATGGCCGGTCTCTACTCCCGGCTTCGCACCTTCGCTTTCGTCGAGAACGCGGTGGAGGTGACGCACCTCTTCCAGTCGAGCCACAGCGGCCGCAGCGACCCGGTGCAGGCGCTGGCCGAGATCAACAAGGTGGAGGGGCTGAACTTCTTCGATGCGCGGACGGACTACGGCCGCACCCTGCGGCACTTCTACGCCGAGGTCGGCGAGGAGCTGGACCGGCGCAGCACCGTGCTCATCTTCGGCGACGCTCGTGGCAACTACCGCCCGCCCCACGAGGAGGTGCTGGCCCACATCAAGCGGAAGGCCGGCGCCGTCTACTGGCTCAATCCCGAGTGGGTACCGGCCTGGGGCAGCGGTGATTCGCTGATGCCCAGTTACGCCCCGCACTGCACCGAGGCGGTCAGCTGCCGGAGCCTGAACGACCTGCGCCGCTTCATCGAGAGTCTGGACTGAGCGACGCGCCGGGCGAGGGTGTGAGCTTGGCGCTACTCGAATCTCTGTGAATCGGGTAGGCATAGCCGGGTTGGGGCGCGGCTAGGCAGCCATCTACGCTCCTGCTCTGACGTTTTACTCAGCGAAGGGGGCTCCGCATGGCGTTGCATATCGGAGTGGTCAAGGAGTCGGCGGCCGGGGAGACCCGGGTCGCCGCCACGCCCACGACTGTCAAGCAGTTACTGGGACTTGGCTACACGGTCTCGGTGGAGACCGGAGCCGGTGAGGGCTCCAGCTTCCCCGACAACGCTTACAGCGAGGTGGGTGCCCAGGTCGTCCCGACCGAGGCGGCCTGGCACGGTGACGTGGTGCTGAAGGTGAACGCGCCCGCCGAGGCTGAGCTACCGCGGCTAGCCGATGGCGCGACGCTGGTTAGCCTGATCAGCCCGGCCCTGAACCCCGACCTGGTCGAGGCGCTCTCCGGGCGGCCGATCACGGTGCTGGCGATGGACGCGGTGCCGCGCATCTCGCGGGCGCAGTCGCTGGACGTGCTGAGTTCGATGGCGAACATCGCCGGTTACCGGGCCGTCATCGAGGCGGCGCACGTCTTCGGTCGCTTCTTCACCGGGCAGGTGACGGCCGCCGGTAAGGTGCCGCCGGCCAAGGTACTGGTCGCCGGGGCCGGGGTGGCCGGTCTGGCCGCGATCGGCGCCGCCAGCAGTCTCGGGGCGATCGTGCGGGCGACCGACCCGCGCCCGGAGGTGGCCGATCAGGTCAAGTCGCTCGGCGGGGAGTTCCTGGCCGTCGAGGTCGCGCAGCAGCAGGTGAGCACCGACGGGTACGCCAAGGCGACGTCGGAGGAGTACGACCGGCGGGCCGCGGAGATCTACAGCGAGCAGGCCCTGGACGTCGACATCATCATCACCACGGCGCTGATCCCGGGGCGCCCGGCGCCGAAGCTTCTCACCGCGGCCGACGTGGCCAGCATGAAGTCGGGGAGCGTCATCGTCGACATGGCCGCGATCCAGGGCGGGAACGTCGCCGGATCGGTGGCCGGTGAGGTCGTGGTAACCGACAACGGCGTCACCATCATTGGCTACACCGACCTGGCCGGACGCCTCCCCGCGCAGGCCTCGCAGCTGTATGGCACCAACCTGGTGAACCTGATGAAACTGCTGACGCCGGGCAAGGACGGGGAGTTGGTGCTGGACTTCGACGACGTCGTCCAGCGCAACATCACCGTCGTCCGCAATGGTGAGAAGACCTGGCCGCCACCGCCGGTCGCGGTCTCAGCGGCTCCGGCCGCGGCACCCAAGCCGGTGGCCGTAGCGGTTGCCGAGCCGAAGGGGCCGATGTCGGCCAATCGCCGGTACAGCATCGTCGGGATCGGGGCGGCCCTGCTGTTCCTGGTCACCGCCTTCTCGCCGCCGCAGCTCATCGGCAACTTCACCGTCTTCGTGCTGGCGATCGTGATCGGCTACTACGTCATCGGGCACGTGCACCACGCGCTGCACACCCCGTTGATGTCGGTCACCAACGCCATCTCCGGGATCATCGTCGTCGGCGCCCTGCTGCAGATCGGGCACGCCGACGCTGCGATCACGATCCTGTCGTTCGTCGCGATCCTGCTGGCGAGCATCAACATCTTCGGCGGATTCGCCGTGACCCGGCGCATGCTCAGCATGTTCTCGAAAGGCTGAGTGCAATGAGTGAGCATCGCAGCGAGGAACGAGCGAGGAGCGGAGCGAATTCAGCGATGAGCGCTCGCGCGAAGAGCCAGGAGACTTTGTCATGAGTGCTGAAACTGCGGCTCAGGCCGCTTATATCGTCGCTGCGCTGCTCTTCATCCTGAGCCTGGCCGGACTCTCCAAGCACGAGACGTCACGCACCGGCGTCGTCTACGGAATCGCCGGCATGACGATCGCGCTGGCCGCGACGATCGGACTCGCTTCGCGCAGCATCACCGCCGCCAGCGTCGCGTTGATCGCGGTCGCGATGATCATCGGCGCCGTCATCGGAATCCTGCGGGCCCGCAGCGTCGAGATGACCGGGATGCCGGAACTCATCGCGCTGCTGCACAGTTTCGTCGGTCTGGCTGCGGTACTGGTCGGCTGGAACGGGTATCTCGGGGTCGAGGCGAAGGGCGCCGATCAGACCGAGATCGCCCATGATCTGCTGCGGATTCACCACGCCGAGGTCTTCATCGGCGTCTTCATCGGTGCGGTCACCTTCACCGGTTCGATCGTCGCGTTCCTGAAGCTCTCCGCGCGGATGAAGTCGAACCCGCTGATGCTGCCGGGCAAGAACCTGCTCAATGTGGGTGCGCTGGTGGCCTTCGTGGCGCTCACCATCGCCTTCGTCATCCACCCGAACATCGGCCTGCTCATCGCGGTCACCGTGGTGGCGCTGGCGCTGGGGTGGCACCTCGTCGCCTCGATCGGCGGCGGGGACATGCCGGTCGTCGTCTCGATGCTCAACAGCTACTCCGGCTGGGCCGCGGCGGCGTCCGGGTTCCTGCTCAACAACAACCTGCTCATCGTCACCGGCGCCCTGGTCGGGTCGTCGGGTGCCTACCTCTCCTACATCATGTGCACCGCGATGAACCGCTCCTTCATCTCCGTCATCGCCGGCGGCTTCGGAGTTGAGGCGCCCAGCGGCGACGACACCGACTACGGCGAGCACCGCGAGATCAACGCCATGGACACGGCCGACCTGCTCAAGGGCGCGTCGTCGGTGGTCATCACGCCCGGCTACGGCATGGCGGTGGCCCAGGCCCAGTTCCCGGTGGCCGAGCTGACCCGCAAGCTGCGCGAGCACGGGGTCGAGGTCCGCTTCGGCATCCACCCGGTCGCCGGGCGGCTGCCTGGACACATGAACGTGCTGCTGGCCGAGGCCAAGGTCCCGTACGACATCGTCCTGGAGATGGACGAGATCAACGACGACCTCTCGGGTACGTCGGTGGTACTGGTCATCGGCGCCAACGACACGGTGAACCCGGCCGCGATGGACGACCCGACCAGCCCGATCGCCGGCATGCCGGTGCTGCGGGTTTGGGAGGCCGAGAACGTCATCGTCTTCAAGCGATCGATGAGCACCGGCTACGCGGGCGTGCAGAACCCCTTGTTCTTCAAGGAGAACAGCCAGATGCTCTTCGGTGACGCCCGCGAGCGGGTCGAGGACATCCTGCACAACCTGTAGGCGGGGCGGCCCCAGTTCTAGCCGGCCGGTGCACTCTCCTCGCGGGTGCGCCGGCTCCGGCGGGCCGACGGGTTCGGGTTCGGGTTCGCTGGGTCGTACTGCAGGGCTAGCACAGCGACGTCGTCGGTGAGCTGGCCGCCGGTCCAGGTCTGCAGCCCGTCCAGAATCCGGTCGACCGCCTGCCCGGGTGTGCGGACGGCGAGCACGTCCTGGATGAGGCGCTCCTCGTCGCGGAAGGCGTTGTCGGAGTGACGGCGGGCCTCGGTGGCGCCGTCGGTGTAGAGGAGCAGCTGGTCCCCGGGATCGAGCTGCAGCGTCGTTGTCGTGGCCTGCCCGGGGATGCCCAGCGGCGGCCGGACTCCGTCGACCTCGAGAATCCGGGCCTTCCCCTGCTGGGTCAGGATCGGTGTCGGGTGGCCGGCCACGCTCAGCGTGACAAGGCCGTCGTCGTTCACCGCGAGGAGGATCGCGGTGACGAAGTCCCCAGACTTCGAGTGCCGGCTGACGGACGTGTGCAGACGCTCCAGCAGCGCGGTCAGCTCACGCTCCTCATCGACCCGCTCGCGGAAGGCTCCGAGCGCGACGGCCGCCAGCCGGACCGCATCCAATCCCTTGCCCCGCACGTCTCCGACCACCACCCGGACGCCGTACTCGGTCGCGGCGGCAGCGTAGAAGTCGCCGCCGACCGTCGCGTCCTCGGCCGAGCTGACGTAGCGAGCGGCGAGGCGAACCGGCCCGAGGCGCTCCGGGACGTCGGCCAGAATCGCCAGCTGGGCGACCTCGGCGACATGCTCGACGCGTCGCAGTCGGGCCTCGCGCTGCTGCCGGGCGGTTGCCGCGGCGACCGCTATGCCCGTGCCGACGAGGATTCCCCCGAGCCGGAAGTAGGCGGCCGACGTGCTCGCGGCGTCGGAGAACTGGTTGTGGTCGGTCGCGAGGAGGCCCCAGGCCAGCACGGCCAACCCTCCGTATGCCGCGGTGAGCAGCGGGGCCAGCAGGCTGGAGGCCAGCAGCGGCGCCACCACCGCGAGGCTCGACACTGAGTGCGAGGAGCCCAGTCGCAGGTCGACAAGGACAACGACGGCGATGACGACGGCTGGGAGCAACCGCGTGACGGTGGAGCGACTCTCCGGACTCAGCGCAACCTCCTCGAAGCCAGGCGAGCCTATCGCGACCGTCGACGACCGGCACTGGTGAACAGTACGATGAGGCATCCGGGTGGCAAAGTGTCCGTCCTGCTGCGTCGTCGGAAGGGGTTACTGTGTCGCCTACTCCCGACCTCGCCCCGCAGCCGGCTGGAGTCGTGACGCCGACTGAACCCCCCGCACCGACTGAACCCGCGCTGTCGTCTGAACTCGCGCCGTCCTCTGAAGTCGCGCTGTCCTCGGAGCCCGCGCCCTTGGCTGAACCGGGGGCGCTGGCTGAGCCGGAGGTGCTGCCTCAACCGGCGGGGTTGCCCGCACAGACCGCCCTCCCCGCCCGGCCCGACGAAGCCTTCGACCGCTTCGCCGAGCTGGTTCGCGCGGTTTTGGGCGTGCCGGTCGCGCTGGTGTCGCTGGTCGACCAGCAGCGTCAGGTCTTCCCGGGCGCCAGCGGCCTGGGCGAGCCCTGGGCCACTGAGCGCAGCACCCCGCTGTCGCACTCGTTCTGCCAGCACGTCGTGGTCTCGGCCAGCCCGCTGGTGGTGAGCGACGCCCGCCTCGACGACCGGGTTCGGGACAACCTCGCGGTCTCCGACCTGGGGGTCATCGCCTACGCCGGGATCCCGCTCGTCGATGACACCGGTGCCGTCACCGGCTCGCTCTGCGCGATCGACACCGAGCCGAGGTCGTGGACGTCCAGTGAGCTGGCGCTGCTCAGTGACCTGGCCGCCGCCTGTTCGGCCGAGTTGCAGCTGCGGGTCGCCGTCGGGCGGGTCGCGGCGGCGCACAACCGCGCCCGGCTGCTCATGGAGCTCTCCCAGGCCCTCTCGATGACCACGACAGTGGGTGACATCTCCCGGGCGGTGCGTGCCTCCGCCGATCGTCTCGGTGCCGAGTTCGGCGGGATCACCCTGCTGGACAGCACCGGGGAGTTCCTGAGCTACGTGGACCCCGAGCAGACCGAGCCCTTCGGCCTCCTCGCCGACGAGGTCTTCCCGATCGGCGGCGATATGCCCTCGGCCGTCGCAGTGAGAAGCGGGAAGCCCATCTTCGTCGAAACGGTTCGTGAGTTGATCGACGTTGCGCCGGGGGCGGCCCGCAGCGTGCTGGCCAGTCGAGGGACGTCCTTCGCCTACCTGCCGCTGGAGGCCGGCGGAAGTCCGCTCGGCTGCGTCTCGATGTTCTGGTCGAACGGGTACCGGTTGGACGAGCGCGAGCAGGACATCCTGACCAGCCTCGGGGAGTACGTCGCACAGGCTCTCTTCAGGGCGCAGTTGCTGGCCGAGCGGCGTGATGTCGCGCGTGTGCTGCAGGATGCGCTGGTCGGTCCGCTGCCCGAGTTGCCCGGCCTGGAGCTCGCCGCCCGCTACGTCCCGGCCAACGTCTCCGACCAGGTCGGCGGCGACTGGTTCGACGTCTTCAGCCTGGACGGGACGACCGCGATCCTCTCGATCGGGGACGTCAGCGGCCACGACGCCGAGGCCGCGGCGGCGATGGGGCAGTTGCGGGCCTCACTGCGCACGCTGCTGATCGATCGTCCGGACGTGCCGGCGAGCGCCCTGAGCCGGTTGGATCGGCTGATGGCCCCGGCTGGGCACAGCCGGTTGGCCACGGCCGTGCTCGCGACGCTGACTCCGGAGGATGACGGTGCGCGGTTGACCTGGTCCAACGCCGGGCACCTCCCGCCGGTACTGCTGCTGCCCGGTCAGCCGGCCCAGTTGCTCACCGCCAGCGTCGATCCGCTCCTCGGACTGCACCAGTTCGGGCCCCGGCATGATCACGAGCGCTGGATCCCGCGCGGCGCGTTGCTGCTGATGTACACCGACGGCCTGGTGGAGCGGCGGGATCAGGACATCGACGACGGTCTCGAGGCGCTACGGGCCGCCGTCGACGAACTCGCCGATCGGCCGCTGGACGAGATGCTGCAGAGCATCGTCTCGACCTCGCTGGCGCACGGCCACGACGACGACACCGTCATCCTCGCGCTTCGGCTGAACTGACGCGCTGGCGCTGCGCTCTAGCTGGCGCCCTCAGTGGTTGCCTCGGCCACCGGCAGATCGCGATGCAGCACCACAAAATGCAGGTCGTCGCGCTTCGGGTCGCCGAACCGGGGCTCTCCGTAGGGGAAGGGCCGCGTCTCGCCCGTCCGTCGGAACCCCAGCCGCTCGTACCACTCGATGAGTTCGCTGCGCTGGGCGATCACCGTCATCTCCATCGCGGTCGCGCCGAAGCTCGTCCGGGCCAGCCGCTGCGCCTCGGCCATCACCTGACGTCCCACGCCAGCGCCCTGGGAACCGGGGCGCACGGCGAACATGCCGAAGTAGACGATGCCGTCACGGCGACGCTCCAGCTGGCAGCAGGCGAGGAGCCCATCGGCGTCAGGGAGGACGAGGAGTAGCGACTCCGGGTCGTTGATGACCTGCAGCACCTGCGCCTCATCGACGCGCTGCCCGCCGAGAAGATCGGCCTCTGTGGTCCACCCCTCCCGGCTGCTGGCGCCCCGATACGCCGATTCGATGAGGGTGGTCAGCTCGGCGGCGTCCGGTGGGGCGGCGAGTCGAAAGGGCGCGGTCTGCGGTCTCTTCACCGCTCCATCCTGCCGCAGCGTCGGTGGAGGGCATGAGCGGGCGTCGACCCGCGAGGCGTGGCGGTTTCTGCAAGACTGGGGCCGATGGAGTGCCGCGGCGGACAACTGGATGGAGGCAGCGTTGGTTAACGAAGACAACACTGCCCCCGAATCTGGTCCCGATCCTGCTCCCGATGCGGTTTCGGAGTCGGCGTCAGTCGATCGGGAGGGAACCGTTGGCGAGACGCCTCTCAGCGCCTCCGACTCCCAAGATCCTGACGCTGACGGCGACGCTGGTGCTGACGGTGCCGAAGTAGTTGACGCAGCTGACCCCGCTGTCTCCCCGCAGGCCGAGCCGCGACCGCGGGCCGGCGTCTGGGAGTTCCTGACCAGGCAGCGTCATCTCCCCCCACACTGGCCGAGCCGTAGCGCACGATTCCTGCTCATGTGGGCCCTGCGCCTCTCGGTGGCGCTCGGTGTGGCGTCGGTGATTGCCCGCGCGCTACCGTTCCGAGCCACCGTCGACGGGGTGCCATTCCGGGTCGAGGCGTCGCTCTTCACCCGCCCAGGGCTGAGCGCCGACACCAGCCTGGGCAGCTGGCAATTCCCGCACTTCACGAGCCTTCCGATCGGTATTCACGTCTCCCCGGTCGACGTCGATCTGCTGCGTTTGACGCGCGCAGCCGACCAGGACACCCCGGCCTACGTAGCCAAGCTCAGCAAGGATTTCAGCGCCCAGATACCGCAGATCGCCGCCTGGCTCATCGGCGAGCTTGTCCTCGGCATCATCATCGGGCTGATATTCGTCGCGCTGATCGAGATGACCTTCCGGTATTTACGAGGATTGGCGCCTCGTCCGCACGAGATCCGGCGCCGTTTGCGCCAGCTCGGGGGAGGACTGCTGGTGCTGCTGCTAGCGGGAGCCTTCGGTGCGCTCACCTACAACCCGGATTGGGCGAAGGAGTCGAAACTCAGCGGGACGCTAGCCTCCTTCCAGCTCTTCCCCGATCAGCTGAAGCAGTACTACTTGCAGCAGTCCAAGGCCTACGACGCGCTGGGCTCGGTGATCGGGATCCAGGCGGCACTGCAGCAGAAGATCGAGCAGCGTGACCTGCCGACGACCTCCTTCAACGTTATGTTCATCTCCGACATGCACCTGGCCGCCATGTACCCGCTGGTGCTGCAATATGCCCAGAATTTCGATGTAAAGCTCGTCATCGACACTGGCGACGAGAGCGAGTTCGGTTCGGCCGCGGAGATGACACCGACGTATGTTTCGGCGATCGCCAACCTCACCAAGACGATCCCGATGCTCTGGGTGGCCGGAAATCATGACTCAGCCGACGTGGCCGCCGTGATGGCTAGCATTCGCGGGGTGACCGTACTCGGTGGCAAGACCAAGCCGTCGGGAGGTCAGATCACCGTCACGCCGGGGTACGTCGAGGCGTTTGGCCTTACTATTGCGGGCCTTCCCGACCCGCGGGTCTACGGGGCGGCCGGCGTCTACGGCTCCAATGACGACTCGGACACCGACAAATTGGAGCGACGCGCCGTCGATGATGCGGTGAAGGACGCCAGCAAATCTAGCGTCTTCGATATGTTCATGACCCATGAGCCGAACGCTGCGGATCAGCTCACGCATGACCTCTCTGGCCAGATTCGCCAGACAAACTCAGGGCATCTGCACGCGCAGAATGAGACGTCGCAGATCCAGAGCGGCCCTAACATCAATCTGGTGGAGGGCTCGACCGGGGCCGGCGGCCTGGACAATATCGAACGGAAATCCTCCCAGCGGCCACCCGTCGAGTTCAGCATCGAGTCGGTCGCGGACAACTGCGAGTTCACCAAGCTGCTGCGCTTCCAGTTGAACAACGCCGCCGTCGCCGAAGCCGCGAATGCCGCCACTTTCGGCCAGGATGTGACGGTGTCGACGCTGTATTTGAAGTCGCAGAAGGTGGACGCTGGTCGCGTCTGCACGACGAGTTCTGGGATCGGCAAGGCGGTTGCAGGCCTGCCGAGTGCGCCCTGAGACTGGCGCTTCCGCGCCATCACACCCGCGTTCTCGCCCCCTCCGCGGGTTTGCGTTCCGCACTTCTGCGCCTTCGTGCTCCCGAACCTCCGCAGGTCGCGATCTCCGCGCCGTTTGTACTTCCGCGCCGCTGTACTTCCGCGCCGCTGTACTTCCGCGCCGCTGTACTTCCGCGCCGCTGTACTTCCGCGCCGTTGTCGGCCCACTTCCACCCCCTTCGTGCCGCTATCCGCGGTTGGTCGCTGTGGACAACTTCCTTGAACTGTCAGAGGAGGCAGGTATGTTCGCGGAGGAGACCTCCGATGGTTCGCTCGATTGAGAATACCCTTAGTTTTATTGGGTATTCGGGTTTGAATCGGCTATCTGTTCGAGTAGACTGTGTTCATGGCGGAGGGGTCGGAGGCATCGGTTGCGGGGGCGGGGCTCCTGGACGATCTGACCGCTGCCCTCGACCGGGTGTTCAGCGCAGAACTAGAGTCGTTCAGCTCCGCGCAGATCATGGAGTTGCTGCAGGGTTGGGAGCAGCATCGCCGCCGTGAGGTCGCGGTTGAGCACCTCTTGGTCTCGGTACTACAAGCGCGAGGCATTGCCGGTGAATTCGGTTTCTCCTCCCCGGCTGCGCTGTTGTCGCACACCCTGCGGATCGATCCAGGTGAGGCGAAGGCACGAGTTCGCGCCGCCGAGGATCTTGCGCCACGTTTTGGATTGAGCGGTGAACGACTGGAGCCAATCTTCAGCGAGGCCGCCTCCGCGCAGCTTGCCGGAGCCATCTCGCCGCGGCACGCGAAAGTCATCATCTCCACGCTGGACGGCCTGCGCCCGGAGCTTGATTGCGAGTACTCCGCCAAAATCCAGTCAGAAATGGTGGCCGCGGCGCGGAACTTCGCCCCGCGCGATCTGGCGAAGTTGGCCGCGCGAATCGTCGCGCATCTCGATCCCGATGGCGCGGAGCCGAGGGATGCCGAGCATCAGCGGCACCGCAGTTTTGCTCTGGCCAAGCGTGCGGACGGAATGGTTGTCCCTGCCGGTGCCCTCACGCCAGCCTGCGGGGCGTTGCTGGAGACGGTCCTTGATGCACTCTCCGCTCCCGCACCCGTAGATGAAGGTGCGGATGGCAACCTCGAGCCTGATCGCCGAACCCCAGGGCAGCGCCGCCATGACGCTCTCCAGGATCTCGCCACTCGTGCCCTGGCCGACGGGGGCCTGCCGGGCAGCGGCGGTGTACCGACAACGCTCGTGCTCACCATGACGGAGGAGCAGTTCCGCAGTGGATCGGGATACGCGGCAACGCAGCACGGCGATCTGGTGTCGGTGCCGCAGGCGTTGTTGTTGGCCGAACAGGCGGAGGTAGTGACGGCGACGCTGAACACCTCTGGGGGCGTACTGGACGTTGGACGTACGAAGCGATGTGCAACGCCAACGATGCGATACGCGCTCTTCGCCCGAGATCGCGGCTGTAGTTTTCCAGGTTGCACTACGCCGGCCACGTGGACTGAGGCCCATCATGTCGTGCCGTGGCGCGATGGCGGCGCTACGTCCGTCGCCAACATGTGCCTGCTCTGTGGGTTCCACCACCGATCGTTCGAACGAATGGAATGGGAGGTCTTCATGCGCGATGGCTTCCCCTGGTGGCGTCCACCGGCGTGGATCGACCGCGACCGAAGACCGATCCGCAACGATCGACACGATGTCGCTGAATCCGCCTTGATTCTCGGCAGCATGCCCAAGGAGCGAGGCGACCCGCCACCAACCCAACCGCCGGTCTGATTCGCCAAGGTGACGGGGAGACGAATGACATTCGCTGTGGCTATGTCGGCCAACGAATGGAACGGTCCTGCATATTGGACGCTGGAGCGCACGATGGGCAGGGCCGTTGCGGCGATCAGAGCTGTTGCCTGTTTTTCGGCCGACCCTGTCGTGCAGGACCGTTGCCGAAAATATGGCGAATAGCGGCGAGTCAGTCGGTCAGTCGCCGAGGGAGATGGAGCCGTCCTCACGGATGGTCCAGCACGGATTGTGGGCGACCTCCCACGGATGCCCGTCCGGATCGATGAAGAGTCCGGAGTACCCGCCCCAGAGCGTCTCGGCGCCGACCCGCCCGATCCGGCCACCTGCCTGCTCGGCCTCGACCAGCAGCGCGTCGACCTCTTCCGGGGATCGTAGATTCTGGGCCAGCGTCACGCCGCCCCAGCCGCCGTTGTCGGTCGAGGCACTATCGGCGGCCAACTCCTCGCGCGACCAGAGTCCGAGCACCATTCCGCCGGCCTGGAAGAAGACGACACCATCCTCCGGCTTTGACGAACTCTGCCAACCGAGGGCCTCGTAGAACGCCCGCGACCGTTCCAGGTCGCTGACTCCAAGTGTCACCAGACTGATTCGCTGCTCCATGCCTTCGACCCTAGCCCGCCGGTAGAATCGGCAACAGCCACGTTCGATTCGACGAGATGGACGTCCGATCAGAGGATTGAGCTATGACCGCAGCGCAGCAGGACGCAGCGCAGCAATGCGAGCCAGCCCAGCGGGACGCAGCGCAGACGGTCGCAGCGCAGACCGACCCAGCGCAGACGGTGGCAGCGCAGACCGACCCAGCGCAGACGGTGGCAGCGCAGACCGACCCAGTGCAGACGGGGCCCGCGCAGACGGATACGGCGCGCGATGGCTGACGAAGCCCGCCCCGCAATTCGCTGCGAGTCCGGCTCCCCGTTGAGCGAGTCGCACAGCGACGAGCGCCACGACACCCCCTCCGCCGCCGCCGCGCCCAATGCTGATGACTCCGCGAACAACGTGCACAACGCGCAGAACGTGCACGCCGCGCCCAACGTCCACGCCGCTGCCACGGTCCCCACCCCTGTCGCGCCCAGTGCCCATGACTCCAGTGACTCCACCCCCGACTCCGCGCACGGACACACCCACCAGCACGCCCACCAGCACGGCGTCAGCGCCGACGCCGACATTCGCTACCTCAGCATCGCGCTGGCCCTGATCCTGGCGTTCGCCGCCGCCGAAGTGATCACCGCCCTCATCTCCGGCTCCCTGGCCCTGCTCTCCGACGCCGGGCACATGCTCACCGACGCCGCCGCGATCGCGGTCTCGCTCTGGGCCATCCGGCTCGCCGCCCGCCCGGCCCGCGGTGCCTGGACCTTCGGCTGGAAACGGGCGGAGATCCTCTCGGCCGCGGTCAACGGGGTCACCCTCCTCGTGGTCAGTGCCCTGGTGGCCGTCGAGTCGGTACGTCGCCTCATCAGCCCGCCCAGGGTCGAGGGCGGTCTGGTCCTCATCGTCGCGATCTTCGGCATCCTGGTGAACATCGCAGCTGTCTGGGCGCTCACCCGGGCCAACCGCACGAGCCTCAACGTCCAGGGTTCGCTGAAGCATGTCCTCACCGATCTCTACGGGTTCATCGCCACCGCCATCTCGGCCGCGATCATCATGGCCACCGGCTTCCAGCGGGCCGACCCGATCGCCTCCCTGGTGGTCGTCGCACTGATGCTCTACGCAGCCTGGGGACTACTGCGGGACTCGGGTCGCATCCTGCTCGAGGTGGCCCCCGAAGGCATGGATCTCCGGGAGATTCGCGGGCATCTGATGGGCACCCCGCACGTGCTCGATGTCCACGACCTGCACGTCTGGACCGTCACCTCCGACCTGCCGGCCCTCTCGGCCCACGTGGTGATCGACGATGCCTGCTTCCACGACGGGCACGTGCCGCGACTGCTCGACGAGATGCAGAGCTGCCTGGTCGGGCATTTCGACGTCGAGCACTCGACCTTCCAGTTCGAAGAGGCCGCCCACGTCGACCACGAGCACGCCGCGCACACCTGAGCCGGCCCGCCACACCTGAGCCGGCCCGCAGGCTGAGCACGCCGCGCACACCCGAGCCGGCCCGCAGGCTGAGCACGCCGCACACACGTGAGCACGCAACGCCCGAGGCATCCAGTTGGTCAATTGTCCGCTTTCAGTTCATCTCCGCGTTGAATTCTCCGTCAACACTCATGCGCAGGCCGTTCGCGACGATATGGCTATTGAGAAGACATGCGTGATGGGCATGTTTCCGACACGACGGGCTCGGGACTTTGTTGAAGCGACACGGCTTGGTTTCGCCGTTCAGCTGCGTACTGGCGATCAGCGTCAGCGGGGTTGCGGTCGTGGCCAGCACCCTCTTTGGCATGAGCTCCGCCGGAGCCGCCGGAGGTACCTGGGGCGCCGCTCATTACCGGTACCTCGACGGCACCGTCTGCACCAGCGGCTCGACCACCACTCCCTTCGCATCGTGGGACTTCGGCTCGCACACCCCGGCCTTCCTGGTGACTCCGGTCATCTCCAACGGCAGCATCGACACGGCAGCCCTCCCATTCGCCACCACCGGCCGGCAGACCTCGGGCGCAGTCGCGACTGGCGAGTACGGCTTCAGCTCGGATGCCGACATCGCGACCTACGCCTCGCTGCTGACCCACTTCGGAACGGGCACGCGGAACGCCAGTGAGGTAGCGGCCGCGGTCTACGGCAAGTCCTCCTCGTCAGCCGGTTCCTGCGTCGGTGACGGCAGCGCCCTGGTCAATAGCGCCGCCGCGCTGGCCGGTCCGTACACGACGACGCTCACCACCAACCCCTCCCCGCCGGTGATCGGCGCGACGACCAGGCTGATCGCCACGGTCACCGGAGCCACCGGTGTCCCGGTCCCGGGCGTCACCGTCACCTTCAACAGCGCCCAGACGAGTCTCAGTGCCCCGACCGCCGTCACCGACAGCTCGGGCGTCGCCGCGGTCAACTTCACCGTGCCGACCGGCCTCAACGCGCCTTCACTCTCGGTCACGGCCAGCACATCGGTCTCCGTCGGCCTGACCCGGGTGAGCGCGACCAGCACCCCGACGGCGAGCGACCCCTCCGGAAGCGTCGTCGACGCGATCTACGCCGCCCCGCCGGTGACCACCCACGCCTCGCTCGACATCATCGTCGACCCGACCGCCCATCCGAGCATCTCAGCCGGCACCGCCACGCGGGCCGTCTCGGTCGGCGGGCAGCTCACCCCGACCGCCACCGTCAGCGGCATGAACGGACATCAGGGCACCGCGACCTTCGACGTGCTCGGCCCACTCCCGCTGGCCGCCGGATCGCTCTGCGCCAACGCGCAGGGCTGGAGCGCGAGCACCCCGGTGGCGGCGACCAGCGGCACTCTGGTGCTCGGCAACGGCACGGTCACCGGCAATTCGTGGAGAGTCACCGCGCCCGGCTGCTATCTCATCCGGGCCACCGTGGCCACCACCGACGCCACCCCACCCGCCACCGCCGACTCAGGCTTCGGCTCCGGGAGCAGCACCGTCACCGCGCTCGCCGCCACCGCCACCCTGGCCATCGACCATCAGGTCGTCGGACGGGGCCCGATGAAGGCGTCCGTCACCGTCACCGAGTCGGCCGGAATCCAAGGCCAGGTCGTCGCCCATCTCATCGGGCCGGCCCCGGGGTCCACCTCCGCCGGCTCCTGCGCCGGAGTCGACTGGGGACGGGCCGCGCCGTCGTCCGACGTCTCCGTGCCGACCAATGGTGACGGGACGGTGAACCTCAGCACGGCACCGATCACCGCCCCCGGTTGCTACCAGGTGCAGGGCGCGGTGAAACTGCCGGTCCCCGGCTTCGGTGTGGCGACGGTTGCCATCAACCCACCGGCCAACGGCGGTGTCATCATCGCCGTCGCGCCGGTGGTAACCCAGCACGCCGACCAACTGTGGAGCACCACCCCCGGCAATGTCGGCACCCATGTGCAGGTGACCGGTCTCTACGGGCAGGCGGCGCACGTCGCCGTCCAGATGCTCTACCTGCCGGCTGACCCGCTGGGCTGTGCGCACGCGTCGTGGAGCCACGCCACGCTGGCCGCGGTGGGGCCGTCGGTCTCTATCACCGGCGACACCTCGAACATCGCCGTCGCTTCGGGCGCCACCGTGAAGGCCGGCTGCTACCTGCCGGTGGCGAAGGTGACGATCGACGCGGACTCCTCCGTGGTCGCGCTCGGCCCGCGGGACGGCCGCTACAACGCCCTGATCGCCGCACCGGCCAGTCTCGACTCGCTCGATACCGGCCCGTCGCGGGGTGGGAGTGCCGACCTGAGCGCCTTCTACCGGACGCTCGTCGGCTTCATCGTGCTCCTCGGCTTCACCGCGTTGGCCGCCGTCTACATCGGCTGGCGGGGACGCGGACGGGGGCGTGCCGGACTGCTGCCGGCCGCCTTCCTGCCGGTTCAGGACGACCTGTCCGGAGCGTCAGGGGTAGCCGGTCCGGATGATCAGTTGCGCATGCAGCCGACGGTGCTGGCCGAGCAACCGCCCCGCGTGGGACGCCCGGCCGCGACGGCCGGCTGGCCCCGAAGCTAAGGACCCTCGGTAGGAGTACCCGGCAAAACCTTGATGTTTACGTTGAGGTCAACTGCTGGACGGCGCAGCGCTATCTGCGCGTCGCGCCATCGGGATACAAATCACACCAGCGGCACGCAGGGCGTATCGCCATGATCTCTTCCCGAGGAGGGCGATGTACCCCGATGTTCCCGACGCCCCCCAACCCACCGGCCCATCCGGGCGGCGGCACGCCACGCTGCGCTACCGGACGCGCTCGGCCGCGCCTGGAGGCGGCGCCGCGACTACGCATGCCGAAGGTGCAGCCAACGCGGCCGATGCTTCCGGCGCAGCCGGGGTCTCGACCAGCAACGGAGTGCCTGCTGACCCGGTCGGAGCGAGCCCTGACCGGACGTTCGGCTATGACGCGGAGATTGACGGATCGATCCTCGAATCAGCCTCCGGAGTAAGCCTCGAGCCCGTCCTCACGGCCGCCGACACCGCCCTGCGCCAGACCCTGATCGACTGCCTCAGCGATCCACCGGGGGACGACGAGGAACCCAACATGCTGAGCAGCCTCACCGGGGTGCTTTACACCGCGCTCAACCCACCGGACTTCCTGGCTGTTCGCTGCGGCAGTTCGGTGAGCGGGAAGCTCTGGGGTGGCTTCGTCACGGCCGGCTGGGTCGACCATGACGGCACGAATTTCAGCTGGTTCTGCGCGGGGACCCAGCCCCATGCCTACGTCGGCGTAGCGGTCCGCTACGGCGCCCGGACGTGCGAGGAGCAGCAGGTCAGAGCGCGTCAGCTCGCGATGACGTACCTGGCCAAGAGCATCGGCCAGGCCCGTGATCCCGGCACCGGGACCCTTGGGATCTCGCCGGGACGATAGCAGCGGGGTCCGATAGCAGCGGGACGGCGGGACGGCAGCAGCGGGACGGCAGCGGCAGGTCGGGCGACACGATCCGTTTACCTTCAACTTCTAGGGTGGGGCAATGGCAGAACCAGAGGACCCGATGCTCGAAGCCGTCCATGTGGTGCGGCGGACGTCGCGGGCTGAGCGGGATGAGCAGATCGCCAAAGAACTGCGCAACGACGAGCGGGCAACCGACGCCCTCGGCGACGAACTGACGCGCACCTCCACGGACGAGGAAGAGGACGCGGGCGAGTAGGTAGCCCGCCCCGTGCGAAGCGGTGCACCGGCCCGTCGGGTGGTGCGGCTCGCCGGCCCGATCGAACTGTGCGACGCTCAGGCCGATCGAAGTGGGCGATATCCGGCCCGATCGAGTAGGGCGGATCTCCGGCTAACTCGAGACGGTTGGCTTCTGGCCGCAGGGTGGCGCGCTCCGGCTGCGGTTCACCGAGAAGTGGAAGAACCCCACGTTCGGGACGACGACCGAGATCGTCATACCGCCCGCGTCGCCGCCTGAATTGATGCCCTTGGCCGCTGGGAGCGGCGGCAGACCAGAAAGGGTGAGCAGGTGCGACCCGGCCGACGTCTCGGCCGGTATGCGATACACCACGCGCACCACGCCTGACGTGTCCGCGGCCGGTTGCGGCTGTGACTGTGGGCGTCCGATGAGGCGGACGGAGACGGCGGCGTGGGCGGCAAAACCGCGCACCACCACAGAGATCGTCTCGCCTGCACTAAGAATCGGGTTGCTCCCCAGGGTCGCGCCGGAGCAGCTCAGCGCAGTGAGGTTAGGTACCGGCGTCGGGTGCGCCGGTGGGTGCGGTGTCGACGCCGCCGCGCTGGCGCAGGCAACGGTGGCCAGCAGCGGTGCCAGCGGCAGGAGTCGGGTCCGGAGTCGGCGCATGTACTACTCATCGGCCGGAGATCACGTGAGTCAAGTCACCGGCGTCAAGACTCGTCTTCACAAGACTGACGCCTCGCCGTAACCCAGCGCGACGTCTGTTCAAATGCGCTTAATTTCTATGGCCGAAGTCACCCGGGTTGAGGCGCACCTCACCGCGAAATCGGCCTCACCCGCCGCGCAACAGGGGGATAGTCGACGGTGAAGAACGAAGTGCAGATTACGTCTTTGGGAGGCCATTGATCATGCAACTTCTTGAGCTTCGCGACCCAGCCGGTGAGCCCCGACTCCCCGTCGCCGCTACCGCCGAATCGGTGCGAATCACCCCTCGCCCACTACCCACTTCTCACCCCGCCGCGACGCCCGCGCCACGCGAGATCGTGCTGACTTCGGCGATGGTGGCCGACGTGCTGGTCGCCATCGCTGCCGCGCTCCTACTCGTCGGCGGCGCACTCGCCGGCTTCGTCACAATGACCTGGCACGTCGGCGACTTCGATGCCGGCGCGCCCCTCTTCATCGCACTCGGCGACAAGGTGCTGCTGATCGCCGGAGCGGTCTGCGGTGCGGCGATCGGCGGGCTGGTCGCCTTCCTGCTGCTGCGCGCGGTGCGGGTGGCGATGGGGCGACCGGCCCCCGGTGACGAGTAGGCCGGGATCGATTGGCCGGTGACGTTAGCGAGCCTGACATCCGGTGTACATCTGGATGTCGACTTCACCCAGTAAAACTTGGGGTGTGGATGCGACCCGGCTCGCTCGTGAGCTGCTTGAGTCAATCCCGGCCAACCATCTCTTCGACCTGAAGGTGATGCGTGCCGCCGACGGTGTCGGCGAGGTCGGGGTCAACGTCACCGCCCGGTCCCTGAACGTCATCGGCGCGATGCACTCCAGCGGGCTCGTGGCGCTGGTTGACGCCGCCGGCCTAGCCGCCGTCATCTCGGTCTCGCCGGATGATCAGCAGTTCGACAACATCGTGCCGCTCGGGTCGGTGGCCAAGCTGGAGTTCCTGGCCCCCGCTTGCGGACGCCTGCTGGCCCGCTGCACGCTCTCGCACAACGACACTGCCTCGCTCTCGGCCCTCTACCGGCGCGACGCGTCGCGGGTCCGTCTCACCACGACGACCGAGGTGACCGACGCCAACGGAGTGACGGTCTGCCGCGGCAGTTTCACCTGGCACATCCGCCGGGTCGCCGAGCCGCCCCGCCGCCAGGTCTCCCAGCTCGTCTGAGCTGCGCCCGACTGAGCTGGGCCGCCGTCTCAGCCTTGACTGGGCTGGGCCGCCGTCTCAGCGGCGGTAGTCAGTCCGAAAAGTCACCCAGCCGGAGTCGGCTGATCGCTCGCCGGCTGATCCGTCGACGACGCCCCCGTCGGTGTAGCACCTGGCGCTGGTGCATCAGACGGCTGCGGCGACTCGGACGGCGTCGGCGATCCCCCCGGCTCCGGCGAGGGCGACGCCGGGTCGGATGGTGACGGCGAGTCGCTGGGAAGCGGCGTCGCTGACGGGGTCGGCGTCGGGGCCGTCGGGGTTGGAGTTGGAGTCGGCGTCACGGTAGGTGTCGAGATCCCCGGTGGGCGGCCCGGGCTGGCCGGCGGGAGTCGCGGGGGAGTGGTCGGCACGGGGACGGCCACCGGCAGCACCGCGGGCTTTCCGGTGGCGTACGCGACCTCTAGCCCCAGCACCGTCGCCAGATAGGTAGCCGAGTGGTTGTAGGCGAGCACGGCGCGCGCCATTCCGGCCGGAGTGGCGACCTCGCCGGCGGCCGCACAGAGGTAGTGCGCAGCGGAGAGCGCCGCGTCGAAGAGGTTGGACGGGTCGGCCACGCCGTCGCCGTTGCCGTCGACACCCCACGTTTTCCAGGTCGATGGAATGAACTGCATCGGCCCGACGGCCCGGTCGTACACCACGTCACCGTCCAGCACGCCGTGGTCGGTGTCGCGGATCAGGGCCGTCGACACGCCATCGAGGGCCGGGCCGAGGATGCGGGGCGCGGTCAGCCCGTTCGGGTAGATCACCGCGCCGCCGAAGCGTCCGTGATTGGACTCCACCCGTCCGATCGCGGCCAGCAACGGCCAGGTCAATCCGCACTGCGGGTCGCTCTTGGCGGTGCTGGCGGCGGCGCGCTGATAGGCCTGCAGGGCGATGAGCGGAATCCCGCCCTGCGCCAGCGCGACCACGGTCAGCGGCGGTGGCACCGGCACCGCCTGGGGGAGTTGGGGCGACGGGGCGGGGGTGGCCCGCGGGGCGGCGGTCGGGTCGGCCCGCAGCCCACCCCTGGGAACGGCGACGTCCTGCCGATCCACTTCGGTGAGGATGCCGTCGAGGGGTGCCGGAAGCAGCCGTGGCTGCGCGGCCGCCGGGTGCGACTGCGCGGCACCGGCGGCACTCTCGCGCACTGCAGCGCCGGTCAGCGAGGCGACGAGTAAGGCGACGACGGCCGCAGTCGCCGGGCGGCGGAGCTGCAGGCGGAGGCGGGCAGCCAGCGACCGGGCCGAACGATCTGCCGGTCCGTCATGCTGGTGCGTGTTGTCACGCGGAGACAAGAGCCAAACCCTCCGACTTCACCGTAACCCCTGAAAGCACTTCAAGCAGCGCTGGGAGCAGCGCACACAGCGCTGGATGCTGTGGACCCCCTGCCGATCCAGAGCAGCCGCTGGCCGTGACTGATACGCCGCTAACCGTCACTACGGCGCCGCTGCAGGGTGAAGCTCTCGAACTCCGCCAACTCACCCTGCACGCCGACCACGTCGTAGTAAGTGACGGTTATCCGGGTCAGGCCGCCCGGACGGTTGCCCGGATCGACCGAGAAGGCCGCGAAACCGTAGGAGTTCGCCGCGTCGCGGACGGCCGACCAGGGCGCCGGCTCGGGCACGTAGATCGGCGGGCGCTTGCCGGTGGTCGGGTCGACCGGTCCGACGGCGGTGATCACCCGGCACGCGGGCGGGTTGAAGAAGAGCCCGTTGGACGGGGCCGACGTGCCACCCCCGCCGAGCACCATGTGGACAGTGCCCTGGGTGGTGTCGACGACGTCGGTACGGGTGGCCACCGGCACCGGGGTGAGCGTCTCGTTGCTCTGCTGCCCCCGGATCGGGTGCGAGCGCTCGTAGTGGTGTTCGTGACCGCAGACGACCAGGTCCACTCCGTAGCGGTCGAAGAGCGGGACCCACTCCTGCCGGATGCCGAGGTCGGCGCCGTTGAACTGGTCGGCCGTGCTGATCGCCACCTGGTGCATGCAGACGACGATCCAGTCGATACTCCGGTTGCCGCGCGCGGCTCGCAGTTCCTTCTCCAGCCAAGCCTTCTGGGCGCCGTTGGAGTAGCCACGGACATAGCTGTTGCCGCCGTCCTGATAGGCGACATCGTCGTTGGCCAGGCTGATGACGTGCACGGAGCCGACGGTGAAGGAGTACCAGAGGCCGCGGGTCACGTCCGTCTGCCCGGGCTGGGCCGGAAGCGAGAAGTACGTCTGGTAAGCCTGATAGCCGATCGGGCCATTGCCGAGTTCGTTCTCGTGGTTTCCAGCGGCCGGCATCCACGGACGGTTGCGGGCACTGCGGGAGTTGTTCTCCCAGAAATCACTCCAGGTCCGCACCCGATCGTTCGCCAGGTTGGCGTAGCAGAGGTCGCCGTTGAAGAGGTGGAAGAGCGGCTGGACGCGCTCGATACCCGCGGTGGTGTCACCCGCTGCCGGTGAGCCGAGGTTGTCGTTGACGAACGGCGGATTGGCGATCGTCACCCCGGCCGGCGGGACGTACTTGCGTCCGGTGGTCGGCGTGCCCTGGTCGCCGAAGCTAGTGAAGGTGAAGGGCTGGCGTCCACGGGGTGCCGTCTGGAACGACCCGAAGAGCGGCTCGGCCCCCTCGTGGACGGCGGCGTAGCTGTAACCGTGTCGGGGCGCGAGTCCAGTGACCGCCGCGTGATACGCGTAGACGACCTGGCCGGACTTGGCGTCGGTGTAGGTCGATTCTTTCGCTGCGACTGAGCGGGTGTACCGGCCGTCCTGCTCGCCCAGCAGCACGCGGGCCCGCTTGACGGGCTGTAGTGCGTACCACGAGACGGCGACCTCGCTGGCCGCGTCCGCGCCGAACTGCAGGTGGAGGCCGTTCACCCGTGGCGTGCTCACCGGATCGCCTGGCGTGCCCTGCGGGGCAGTCGTGACGGCCGCGGTGGTGGCCGCGGCGGCCGAGGCTTCGCTGCCGAGCAGCGGTGCCGCGAGGGTGCCCGCACCGACGACTCCGGCGGCGGTGAGGAATGAGCGGCGGGAGAATCCGGAGCGGAAGAGTTCTGCGTCATCGGTCATGTGGACCACGCTGCCGAAGGGCGCGAGCGCTGGCCACAACGAGTCGGTGAACATTGCACGAACGCCAGTCGGCAATCAGCTACCGGGTGGTTACGCAGCGCCGATGCGGGGCCCTCGAGTGCCGGATTATGACCAACAAGCCGCCTGCTGTGTGTCCGTTGTTCACTTTGATGCAAACAGAACAGCGGGTAGAACCCGCATTCTCAGTCTGCCCCAGATGTGACGTCTAGGTCGCGATCTTTGAGATAGGGAAGTTCTGTGGATCCAGCTGATGATGTACGCCCCGGCGCGACCGCGCCGGCGGCCCGCGTGCATTTTCAACTCTTCGCCGACGTCGCCCCCGGCAACATTCGCTGGCGGCTGCTCAGTGGCAACCGTCGCGAGATCGGCCGTTCGGTCGCCGCCTATGCCGATGCCGACGAGTGCCGCGTACACATTCACCTGATGCTGGCCCAGTTACCCCTTATGACTACGCGGGTTGTGCGGGCGAGTTCCAGCAGTTGGAGCTGGGAGATGCTCCTCGGCACGCAGCTTACCGTGGTCAGCGGGCGCCGCTTCGACCGGCAGATTCGCTGCGCGCAGGCGCTGGCCCTCTTCCGTGAACTCGCACCGGAGGCGGTCATCCACCCGGCGGTGATGCCGGCCCTGGCCCGTCGCGGCGGCGGTGAGCGGGTCGCGCTGATGCCGGCTCGCACCGGGACGGTCCGTCTCGGCCGGACTCTGCGTTGAGAGATGTGCGCGTCCGTTAATCCCCTGTTCAGGTCTGCTCTGCCTCTTGGTAGCACACCTCAAGTGAACTCATTTCGCGCGCAATTATGCGTGCCGAACAACCGTGCGTGGGTCGGCAAATGACTGCTAACCCACCGGCCGAAGAAGGAGGCGGAATGCCCGCGAACGACGTGCTGGGCGCATCGCCGTCTGAGACGACCGACGTGCTCATGCAGCAGGCGCTCGGACAGGTGCCATTGTCGGCTCCCGGTGCCCCGATGCCCGGTGTCTCGCCCCGGCATCGGGATGCGGCGAGCCTGGACGCCCGTGCGGTCTCCGCCTGGTTCGGATCGCGGAAGGTGCTCGACCGGGTCTCGCTGCACATGCCGGCCAAGACGGTCACGGCACTCATCGGGCCTTCCGGCTGCGGCAAGTCCACGTTTCTCAGGATCCTGAACCGGATGCACGAGTCGGTGCCCTCGGCCAAGCTCGCTGGTGAGGTGCTGCTCAACGGTGACGATATCTACGACGCCGGCCACCGCATCACCGAGACCCGCAAGCGCATCGGGATGGTCTTCCAGAAGCCGAACCCCTTTCCGGCCATGTCGATCGCCGACAACGTCACCGCCGGGCTGAAGCTCACCGGAACCCGCGTCTCCCGGTCGGAGAAGGCGGAGCTCATCGAGCGCTGCCTGACTCGCGGCGGCCTGTGGAATGAGGTGAAGGACCGGCTGAACACGCCCGGCGCCGCCCTCTCCGGTGGCCAGCAGCAGCGCCTCTGCATCGCCCGGTCACTGGCCGTGGAGCCGGAGATTCTCCTTATGGACGAACCCTGTTCAGCTCTTGACCCGACCTCCACCCACCGCATCGAGCAGACCATCGCCGAGCTGGCTCCGGATGTCACCATCGTGATCGTCACCCACAACATGCAGCAGGCGGCTCGGGTCTCGCAGCAGTGCGCCTTCTTCCTTGCGTCCCAGGGCACGCCCGGCGTGATCGTCGAATCCGGGGACACATCGCAGATCTTCGGTGAGCCGAAGGATCAGCGCACCTTCGATTACGTCAACGGACGGTTCGGCTAACCATGACTCTCACTGTTGAAGAGGAGCTCGAGGAGCCGGACGACTCGGCGGATGGGGTGGAAGCAGCAGCACTAGGCGATGGCTCGTCGGACAAGCCGCGGAGCATCGCCGCCACCCTGCCCGTGGAAGACCACGTCTTCCGGGGGATCGTGCGGAGCATCGGCGTCTTCGTGCTGGTAATGACCGGCTCGATCGGCCTCTTCCTTGGTTACCAGGCGATTCCGACGCTGCACCACTACGGCTGGCACTACTTCACCGAGCGAAACTGGTTGCCGGCCCAAGACAAGATCGGCATCTCGGCGGTCTTGGTAGGTACGGTCGAGGTTGCGCTTGTCGCGCTCGCCTTCGGTTTCCCGGTCGCACTGCTGACCGCGCTCTACATCAGCGAATACGCGCCGCCCAAGCTGAAGGCAACGCTCATCTCGCTGATCGACTTGATGGCCGCGATCCCCAGCATTATCTACGGAATCTGGGGCTTCGCGGTGCTCCAGCCGCACGCGATCTTCATCTCGCGCTGGCTGAGTCAGAATCTCAGCTGGATCCCGATCTTCCACGTAGACGGTGATCCGAACGCGGCCTCCTGGACGCAATCTGAGTACACCAGCTCGGCGTTCATCGCCGGGATGGTGGTGTCGCTCATGGTAATTCCGCTGGCCTGTGCCGTGATGCGTGGCGTGTTTGCCCAAGCCCCTATCGGTGAGCGGGAAGCGGCTTACGCCCTCGGCTCCACTCGCTGGGGCATGATTCGGTCGGTCGTCCTGCCCTTCGGACGCGGCGGAATCATCGGCGGCACCATGCTCGCCCTCGGACGGGCGCTCGGGGAGACCATTGCGGTGCTGCTGATCATCTCTACCGCGTACGACATCAAGATCACGATCCTGACCAAGGGCACTCAGACGACCTCGGCTCTCATTGCGACTCTCTTCGGCGAGTCGACCAGCCGGCAGTTGTCGGCCCTGCTCACCGCTGGCTTCGTGCTCTTCGTGATGACGCTCGGCGTTAACACCATTGCCGCTATCTTCGTCAACCGCAGCCGGAGCGGGGCCTCGACCGATGCCTGATCAGGAGACTTCGCAGATGACCGCACTCGCCCCGCCTCGAGCAGAGGAGCGAGTCGAGGCTCCATTCGCACCGCCGGCGATGCAGCAGCCGGCGCCACGCCCGACTGAACGCCCCGACACTCCCCGGACGATCGGCGGCCGCACGCTCGACGAGACCGCGTCCTACGTCGGGTCGGCCCTGGCGGCCCTGGCCCTGGCCTTCGTGATCTACGAGAAGCTGATGGACTGGTCCGGCGGCGTGGGCTTCCTGCTCTTCTGGTGGGCGCTCTTCCTGGCCACCTATGCCGCGGTGAGCTCCTTCTCGAACCCGCGTCCCATCGTGGTCGAGCGGATCATCTCCGTCGTCGTCATGAGTGGCGCGGGGCTCGTCGCCCTAGCGCTCGGCTCCGCGATGTGGCATGTCTTCTCGAAGGGTTACGCGGCCCTCGTCCACATCAACTTCTATACCCAGGACATGGCCGGGGTACGGCCGACCGATCCGCTCACCATGGGCGGCGTGAAGCACGCCATCGTCGGCACCATCATTCAGGTCGGTATCGCAGTGGCCATCTCGCTGCCGCTCGGCGTTGGTACTGCGGTCTACATGACCGAGGTCGGTGGGCGTCTCTCACGGACCGTCCGCACGGTAGTTGAGGCTATGACGGCTCTGCCCGACATCCTGGCTGGCCTCTTCATCTATGCGCTGCTCATCATCGAGTTCGGTTGGTCGCGGACGGGGCTCACGGCCTCCTTGGCCCTGGTCGTCACCATCATCCCCATCATCGCGCGATCGGCTGAAGTCGTGCTTCGGGTCGTGCCTGGTGGTCTGCGGGAAGCCAGCCTCGCGCTCGGTGCCTCGCAGTGGCAGACGGTCTGGCGCGTAGTGCTTCCGACCGCTCGCTCGGGCCTCACGACGGCCGTGATTCTCGGTATCGCCCGCATTGCCGGGGAAACGGCACCGCTGCTTATCGTTTCGGGCGCCTCGACCTTTCTGAACACCAACCCAGTGAACGAGCCGATGAACTCGCTTCCGCTGTTCATCATCAGTGCGATTCGCAGCGGTCAACCTATCGCAATTCAAAGGGCATACGGCGCGGCTGCCCTTCTCCTCATGCTGGTTCTGGTGCTCTTCGTTGTCGCCCGATTCCTGGCCCGCGACAAGGCTCCGGGGCGATGACGCACCCAGGCCCTCCTGCTCTATCCGGCTGTAACGTCCACGGATTCACACGACTTTCTCAGGGGTTTCATCATGCGTAAGGCACTTCTTGGCCGTGGTGTGGTTGCCGCGGGGGTTGTGGCCGGCCTAATGCTGGCCGCTGCTGCTCCGGGCAGCGCCGCGAGCAGCACCGCTCTGATCTCGGGCACCGGTTCGTCCTGGAGCGCAAACGCCGTAAACCAATGGGTCTCCGACGTACAGACGTCCCAGGGACTGCAGGTCGTATATACGGCGCCGGGCTCAGCGCAGGGACGGCGTGACTTCAGCTCGAACAACAACGACTTCGCGGTGAGCGACATCGGCTACCAGGGGCACGACCCCAAGACCGGTGCTGACGACTCGTCGGCTCGTCCGTATGCGTACCTGCCGATCGTCGCGGGCGGAACGGCGTTCCCTTACCAGATCAAGGTCAATGGCAAGAAGATCACCAATCTTCGACTCTCCGGGTTGACCCTGGCCAAGATCTTCACCGGCCAGATCACCAACTGGAACGACGATCAAATCACCAAGGACAACAACTACCAGGCGCTGCCGTCCAAGCCGATCATCCCCGTCGTGCACTCTGAAGGTGCCGGTAGCACAGCGCAGTTCACCATGTATTTGGCCAAGGAGTTTCCAACTCTCTGGACGCCGTTCAACCAGAATGCGAGCTTCACTGAGTACTACCCGGCAACCAAGACGATGGTGGCTCAGAACGGCTCGGATGGCGTCATGAACTACGTGACCTCCAAGGCGGGCGACGGGACGATCGGCTACGACGAGTACTCCTACGCGCTCAACGCCAACTACCCGGTGGCGAAGATCCTGAACAGTGCCGGCTACTACACCCTGCCGACGCAGTACAACGACGCGGTTGCGCTTACCAAGGCACAGATCAACACAAACCCGAAGTCGGCCGACTACCTGCTTCAGAATCTCGACCAGGTGTATACCAACCCCGATCGCCGGACGTACCCGCTCTCCTCGTACTCGTACGCGATTATTCCGACGTCCCCGACCGATACAAATATGACAACGGCGAAGCGCCAGACCCTCGCTGACTACCTCTTCTACTCTGTGTGTGGAGGGCAAGGCGAGATGGGGCATCTTGGCTACTCGCCTCTACCACTCAACCTAGTCAAGGCGAGCTTCGCGCAGATTTCGAAACTGCACGCGGCGGACCCCAAGGTCGACCTCTCCAATCAGGCGCCCGCGACGTGTGACAATCCGACCTTCGACCCGAAGAATCCATCGAAGAACAAGCTCGCAGAGATCGCTCCTCAGCCCCCGCTGTGCGACAAGCAAGGCCAAGGGCCATGCCTGGACGGGGGAGCGAAGCCGCGCGCAGTCGCCAATGGATCCCCATCGAACAACGGCTCTACCGGAACCGAGGCGGCAGCGCATGGCGGAACGACGGGAGGAGGTAGTGGCGCTTCGACGACCGTACACGCGGCTGCCGGGGGCGGCGGGTCATCCAATCAAGCGACCACTGGCACGGGGGTTGATACCGCAGTCGACCCGGAGACCGGGTTGACGACGAGTGGCGATGATCAGACCTCAGGCGATGTGACGGCGAACCCCACTACGTTGGCTGGCTACGAACGGGCAGGCAACGAGTTGCCGTACGCCGGTTTGGCTGTCGGGTTACTGCTGATCCTGCTGATCGCACCACCGCTGGTGGCTCGTCGAATTCAGGCCAACCGGAGAGGCAAATAGATGCGCCGCTCAATTGGCGGTTCGATCCGCCGGTCGAAGACAGTCGCTTTGCTTGTCGTGGCGACGATCGCTGGCGCATCGTGTATCGCTGGCTCGGCAGCGGCGGCACCGGTCGGTTCCGCCGTGACGAAGCAGGTCACGGCGACTCGATCGAACCAACTGAGCCCAAACGGCCCCGTAGTCACGGTCGACACCCGAACCGTGACCCTCAACGTGAGTGCGACAACCAACCTTCGCAATCAGCAGCGAATCACAGTCAGTTGGTCCGGTGCGCACCCGACCGGGAGCATTCAGTCAAACTTCAACTCGGTCGAGGCCATCGACGACGAGTATCCGATGGTGATTCTGCAGTGTCGAGGGCTCAACCCCGATCCGACTACCTGCTGGTCGCCGTATACGGGGTCGCGAAGCCAGTTGTCGCCGGGCCGCAGCATCGTCTACCCGCCGTGGCGCCTGGACCGGTATGCGACTTTGGCTGACCGGGCGCAGTACGCGAATGAGCCGACCCCGTCGTCGGCGCACTGCCCGGACATCATCGACTACGGAGCTGAGACTCGGCTGCCGTTCAAGGCTGTCGACGGCACCGTGTACTACGGCTCGGGCGGGGCCGACACCGGATGCGGCATCAAACCGCCGGAGTCGAACAACTCCTACGCGGCTAGCGCGCCGTCGCTGGTACCGGACAACGCCACCTACGCACCGACCGCACTGGACGGGACGGGATCGGTGCTCTTCTCGCTCACCGACGAGACGGCCAACGCGTCGCTCGGATGTTCGGCCAAAGTTCAGTGCTCACTCGTCGCTATTCCGATCATGGGCATCAGCTGCGACGATGGATATCCTCTGACTACACCCGCGGCGACTCCGACTCCGACTCCGACTCCGACGCCGTCCGCCGATCCGACGAGCAGCGCGACTCCGCCGGCGGCCAGCCCGAGTCCAACTGCGACGCCGAGTCCCACACCCGCCGCCGATCCTGTCGAGCCAGTTCCGGCCGATGACGAGGCGAATTGCGAGGCGTCCGGTGCTATGCCGCCTGGAAGCTTCTCGCAACCCTCATTCTCGAAATACACCGTCACCGGCCGGCTCTGGTCAAGTGCATCGAACTGGCGCAATCGCATGGTTGTGCCGCTCTCCTTCTCTCCGACATCGGGCAGCTGCGCGACTTCGCAGAAAGAGGCCGTGGACGTCTACGGTTCGGAGCTCCTCATTCAAGCGACCGGGCAATGGATACCGAAGATCTGCGAGAACACGAACGAGGCGCCGTTCAAGCACATCCAGACGGGGGAGCCGTTGGCGCGAAGCCAACTGGATTCGGGGAGCGTTGAAGCCGCGTTTGTCAGCGATCCGCCCGATGGCGGCTTCTCCGAACCGGTCGTCCAAGCCCCAGTGGCGGTGACCGGTTTCGCGATCAGCTACACGATTGACAATGCGAAACATCAGCCATATCACTCGCTGCGGCTCACGCCCAGATTGCTTGCGAAGCTGATGACAGAGTCCTACTTGGATTCCGATCACTATCGCCAGACCTATACGTATCACATCCCTGGTTCCACAGATCCGCCTCAGTACTACAAGCCATTCGATTCTCATCAGCCTTTGAACATCACCGTCGACCCTGAGTTCATCGCGCTGAATCCCGGTGTCGGATCCTCGGTCGACCTGGACGGCGGTCCGCAGGCTCTGCTGTCGCTCGCCTCGAACTCCGATGTCATCAGCGCGCTGACGAGCTACATCAACGCTGATCCCGAGGCGCGCAGTTGGCTCGACGGCACTCCGGATCCCTGGGGCATGCGGGTGAATCCCAACTACCAGGGGATCAGCCTCCCGACGAACTCCTGGCCACTCCTCGACACCTGGAACGGACCGCCTGACTCCACGGACCCCTGCATCAACCCGACCTTGCAGAACACCCCGCTCACCTTGCTCGCCTCGCCATTGCAGCGCCTGGTGGCGATCGAGCAGTCGGTGCGGGTCGCTCAAGGTGGCGGCCAGACCGCCTGCTCGGAGATACAGAAGGAAGATGGATCCTTATACACCCAGCCGGCCCGATCAGGGCCGCAGGTAGTGGGGCGCCGGTTCGTGATCGGATTGACGTCACTCGCCGATGCGCGCCGCTACGACGATGATGTCGCGTCTCTGCAGACGCAGCTTGATGCCAAGGCGCTTGCCAAGAAGTTCCCGGAAGCGACCACCTATCCGGATGAGGGTCCGCTCTTCACCGATGACACGGCGCGTACCTTCGTCCAGCCAACAACGGCGTCACTGAAAGCGGCGGCGGCCATGCTGGTTCACGACGATTCGACGATGACCTGGCCGATCCCATACTCGGCGATGGAATCGACGGCCAAGGGCTTGCACGCGTATCCAGGGACGATGGTCGTGTATGCGGACATTCCTACCAGTGGACTTCCGCATGCGGATGCAGTCGCCTACTCACAGATGCTGAATTTCATCATCAACAATGGAGAGACGCCCGGCACCGCCGCCGGGCAGTTGCCCGACGGGTACTTGCCGATTACCTCAGCCAACGGACTTGGTGCGCTGGCGAGCTACACGTTGACTGCGGCCGCTGCTGTCGCCAGCCAGGGCGCCACCGTTCCCGATTCGACAACGTCGAACGGCACCCCGGTTACGCAGCAGATCGCAGATCAATCAGAACAGACTGCGGTTCAACAGTCCTCGCCGCAGTCCGCCGCACCGGTCACCGGCAGCACACCGGCGGCGGCAACTCCAACCATCAAAGATGTGACCACTGTTCAGGCCGTCGGGAAGACGAGTTCAATCAGTACGGAGTTCGGTGTCGCGGCGCTCGTCGTGCTGCTCTGCCTGCTGCTTGTTGGGCCGATAGCCGTTCCTCTGCTGGTCCTCAGCGGCCGTCGCGGAGGCAAGTAGATGACCGTCATCATCCCGCCGCCGCCAGCCGCACCGCCTCCGGCTCAGCCGCCAGGATCCGCAACGGCGGGCCCCAATGCAGCCAAGCCCGGAGCCGGCCTGCGTCAGCGAGCAGAGGAATTCTGGCAGGAGTTCCGGGTAGCGCTACGCAGCCAGCCTCGTGAGGTCGCGGTACTCATCTGGGCGCTGCTGACGATCAGTGCGCTCACCGCATGGCTACTGGCTTATGTCTTCCTCTTCAGCTCAATGCAGGAGCAGCGCACCAACTCGGTGCTCTACTCCCAGCTGCGGTACGGGCTCTCCGAGGCGACGGCCCCGATCGGTGGCGTCATCGCGCCCGGATCACCGATTGCGTTGATTCAGGCGCCCGTTGACGGGCTGCGCTCCGTTGTCCTGGTCGAGGGAACGGCACCGACCGATCTCTCCAAGGGCCCGGGGCATCGGCGGGACACCGTACTGCCTGGGCAGGCCGGAGTCTGCTTGATTTACGGACGATCGCTCACCTACGGTGCTCCGCTCGGGCACATCGACGAGCTCAGGCAGGGCGACAAAATTACCGTAACTACCGGCCAGGGTGCCTTCACGTATGAGGTGGATCGGGTCAGACACTCGGGAGACCCGCTCCCGGCACCTCTTGCCTCAGGGCAGAGTCGGATCACCTTCGAGACGTCGACCGGTTCTGGAGTCGCACCGAATACGACGGTATTCGTGGACGCAACGCTGAAGGGGAACGTGGTTGACACCCCGGCCGGGCGGGTGCGAGTCATCCCTCAGGACGAGAAGGCGATGCAGGGAGACACCTCCCATATGGCCAATCTGGTGCTCTGGCTGCAGGCTCTGATCATCGTGGTGCTGGGGATCGTCTGGTCCTGGACGCGCTGGGGTCGGTGGCAGACGTGGCTGATTGGCACACCGATTCTCCTCGCGGTGCTCTGGGCGACCACGAGCAACGTCATGATGATGATGCCCAATCTCATCTGAGGTTAGTCCGTAGTTCACCCGCGCAACCCGCCGCTGTCTGCTGGGCCTAGAGAGGCTTGTCGAACTCTTCGCCCTTCAGACAGACGGGAACGCCAATGCATAACTCACGAACCGCGCGGATCGGTGCCGCAGTCGCAGTCGTAGCAACGCTCGTGGTCGCGTCGTGGCCGCCGGCCGACGCCGATGTGCAACCGTCGACCACGGACGCCGTCGCGGTCGGATCCGACACCATGCAGTACCTGACCGACTTCCTCGATGACGGTGACGTCAGCCTTCACACCGGATACAACACGATCACGAAGAACCGGGTCTTCTCCTTCGACGCGACCGCTGATGCCAGCGGCCGCGGCGTATCGAACCTTCCGTTGTCGGGATCGATGCCACGGTCCAACACGATTGTGCTGCGCGAGGGATTGAAACCTCTGAATCGTCCGAATGGCGACTCCTATGCGATAGGCGCGCTCCTCAACGACACAGCCCACAAGATCGACTTCGTGCGCACTTCGCGCCTCCCCACGGCTGCCGAAGAACTCGCTGCGTACTCCGCATTCAGCGGCTTCCATGTCTATCAGGTCGCCCGAGATAACATGGAGATCGCCGTTGACCATGCGGCTACGGATGCGCCCTCCGGCCTCTCTGCCGACGAACTCGGGAATATCTACAACGGAACCTATAAGGTGTGGGGCGACGTACCCGGTTACGCTGGCCCGGCTCCGACTCACGGCATCCTTCCGATCATGCCTCAGATCGGGTCGGCCGTTCGTGACAGTTTCATTGAGTCCATCAAGTCGGAGAGCGGCATCGACCTGAACGCCACTGGTGTCCTCAGTCTCGATGTCGCTTACAGCCAGGAAAATGATGCAACGGCGATCAGCGGAATCGTCTCGCATACCGACATCAATGGGAATCCTGTATCTGCGGCCGATGCCATCATGCCGTTCTCTGTCGGTCGCGTGCAGCTGATCGACTCGGGGTACTTCGGTACATCGCCGGCGCCACACACGATCGACGTGCTCACCGGAACGTCGCCCGACGGGCTGGCGCCGTCCTCCTTCACACGTTCCACCTTCCTTGACATCGTGACGCGGCAGACTGACTCGGTCTCTCCAACGCCGTTTCAGCTGGGTAGCTCCCTGAATCTTGTCAACACCCTCTTCGGCACCGCTAGCAGCTGGTACGGCCGCTCGGCGAACCTCGCGATCTACACGTCGGCCGGGTTCACGAAGGCCTGGGTGGACAAGGGCATCAACCCGACGGACTGAACTGCCGGTTACGTCCGGGAGACCGCCGGTCGAGCTGGTCGCATGCGGCGTCCTTCGACAACGTGAGGTTCATCCCCAGTTCACACGGTTACCCGTTTCTGTCTGCTCTTCCTAGCGACTCTTAACTCGTTCCGCCCCTCCTATCAGAAATGGACCTCTGATGCAGAAAGCAACAATCGCCAAGGCAGGTATCAGCGCGAGCGTCGCACTGGCCCTCTCCTTCGGCGTTATGGCCCAGGCTCACGCCGACATCCAGCCGACCACCACCGACGCTGTCGCGGTCGGATCGGACACCGTGCAGTACGTCGTCGACTTCCTCGACGACGGTGACACCAACCTGCACACCGGGTACAACACGGTCACCAAGAACCGTGTCTTCTCCTTCGACGCGACGGCTGACGCCAGCGGCCGGGCGGCGTACCTGAACAGCACCAGCACCGCGCTGCCGTCCTCGATCGTCCTTCGCCAGGGCAGCAAGCCGGTCACCCGTCCGAACGGATCGGGCGCCGGCATCACGGCACTGCTCGGCGACACCACGCACAAGATCGACTTCGTGCGTTCCTCGCGTCTCCCCACCGCAGCCGAAGAGGCCACCGCGCTCACCGCGTTCAACGGCTTCCACGTCTACCAGATCGCCACCGACGGCCTGCAGATCGCCGTTGCTCAGGCGGGCACCAACGCGCCGGCCGGCCTCTCGGCTGACGAGATCGCCAACATCTACGACGGCACCTACAAGACCTGGGGCGACATCCCGGGCTACACCGGTACCGCCGCTCAGAAGGCTCACGGCATCGTCCCGGTTATCCCGCAGGTCGGTTCCGGAACCCGCAACGACTTCATCGCCAACATCAAGACCCTGACCGGCGTCGACCTCGCTGCCTCCGGCGTTCTCGCCTCCAACGTCGTCACCGGCGAGGAGCACGACCCGACCGCCATCACCAACATCGTGGCGCACAACGACGTGAACGGAAACCCGGTCACGTCGGCTGACGGCATCTCGCCGTTCTCGACGGGTCGCGACAAGCTGATCGACACGGGCTACTTCGGCACCACGCCGGCCCCGAACACGATCAACCTGCTCAACGGTGCCTCGCCGGACGGAGAGGTCGCTACCTCGTACCTGCTCAACCGCTTCCTCTACATCATTGCTCGCCAGACCGACGCCGTCTCCACGACGCCGTTCCAGTCGGGTAGCTCGCTGAACCTGGTCAACACCCTCTTCGGCTCGGCCAGCAGCTGGTACGGAAAGCCCGCCAACGCGGCTCTCTTCACCTCTGCCGGTGTTACCCGCGCCTGGGTCGACAAGGGCATCAACCCGACCAGCTAGTTCTCTCCACTGCACGACCCCAATAGATCCACCCGATAGAGAGACGTTCAATCGGAAAAGCCGGTTGGGCGAGTTTGGCAACCTTCTTTACTCAAAGAATCTGGGGAATTACTCGCATGAAGATGAAACTCAAAACCGCAATCGGAGGGGCCGCGGCCCTCTCCGTCGCGGCCGGAATGATGCTGGCTGGCGCCACGAACGCCAGCGCAGTAGCGCCGTCCTACCAGCCTGACCCGGACTCCTCGGGAACGGTGGCGTTCTACAACGCGGCCGGTGTCCAGATCACCTCGGGCTCGATCCACGACCCGTCGTTCGCCACGTACTTCGCGGCGAGCTCGGCGGTCACCGGCAGCGGCCCGCACTCGGCGGCCAGCATCTACGTGACCCCGGTCGACGGGACCATCCCGAAGCTGTGGGGCACGACGGAGCAGCAGAGCTCCTCGCAGCTCGTCGGGTCGACGGTTGACCCGTCCGGCACGATCAACTACCCGGCGAACATCGCGGCCCTCTCGGCCTCGGTCCCGGTCGTCTTCGATGACAGCGGCGCCGACATGCAGCTGCACATCACCGACTTCCCGTCGGCCTCGACCCTGAACCCGAACGTGTACCAGGTTCGTATCGCCACCAACCCGGGAACGCAGTACTGGTCCTCGGACATCCTGGTCAACCCGGCCTCGGGCGCCTGGACCCAGGTCTACCCGACCGTCAAGGTCTCGACGTCCTTCTCGACGATCACGGCCAACCCGGTCAGCCCGGCTCCGCACGCCTCCTCGGTCACGCTCTCCTCGACGCTCAGCGCCGGCGATGGCACCCACCCGGCCGGTACCGTGACGCTGCTCGATGGCGCCACCACCGTTCCGGGCGCGACCCTGAACGCTGCCACCGGTGACGTCTCGGCCACCATCACCCCGGCTGACGGCGCGCACAACTACACGTTCGCCTTCGTCCCGACCGACGCCACCACCTACAACGGCGTCACCTCGGCCGCTCTGGCCTACTCGGTCGACGCTCCGGCGCCGGCTGCGGCCACCACGACCGTGCTCACCGGTACGACCACCGGAACCGTCGCGACGGCCCAGTCGATTACGGCCGCCGTTACCAAGACGGTTGGCGGCGCGACGGTCTCGGCCGGTGCCGTTCAGTTCAAGATCGACGGTGCCAACAGCGGTGCCCCGATCGCCCTGGTTGCGGGTGTGGCCACCTTCGCCTACACCCCGACCGACACGGTTGCGCACACGATCACCGGTACGTTCATCCCGGCCAACCCGGCGAACTTCCAGGCTTCGTCCGACAACACCGGTGTGACGGTCACCGCTGCGCCGCCGGCCTACCCGGTCGACCCGCAGACCATCACCACCACGGTCCCGGCTGGCACGCTGGTTATCAGCACGCCTTACACGCCGCTGCACCCGTTCGACCTCGGCACCCTGGTGCTGTCGGCCGACGGCACCAAGTACGACAGCGTTCCGGCCAACTTCGGTGACCCGGCCGCTGCCGCAGCGACCGACCCGGGCCAGTTCACGGCCAGCAACACCCCCAGCACGAACAACGGTGTCACCATCACCGACACGCGCGCTGGTAGCACCGGCTGGAAGGCCTCGGCCATCGTCACCGACTTCACCGATGGTGCTTCGCACAGCATCGCCGGTGACGGCCTGTCGTTCACCAACATCACGCCGAAGTTCCTCACCGGCAACACCCTCAACGCCACCAACGTCACCACGGCGGGCGTCGCGGGCATCACCGCGTTCCACAGCGCGGCCAAGCAGTTCGCCCAGGCCACCGCTGGCCCGGGTACCGTCAACGTGACCGGCAAGCTGAGCCTCACGGCTCCGTCGTCGACGATCGCTGGCGCCTACACCGCCACGCTCACCTTCTCGATCGTCTAAGTTGATCGTTAGGTAGCTAGCGCATTACCGAGAAGCAGGGCGGGCAGATTGTTTGCCCGCCCTGCTTCTCTACGTTGTGCGTTGTTCATGTTTGCGCCTCACTGCCGTTGCCCGGGGCGAGTGCACTACATGCCATGCCCGCCCAATCTCTACAGACCTCGAGCGCCAACCGCGGACGTAGCTTCCTGCTGGTCCCGCTCGCGCTGGCGCTGGTAGCCGCGCTGCTCAGCCTGCTCTCTCCCGCCTCGCGTGCCAACGCCGCGACGCCGCAGCCGACCCCCGTCACGAATACCCCGAGCGTCGTCCCGCCGACCAAGCCGGCCGACCGCGCCACCTTCGGTATCGGTCCGGCGACGAACGGCAAGAACGACTCTCGCCCGTTCTTCTCCTACACCTCTGGTCCGGGGGGCGTTTACACCGACTCAGTGGCGATCACCAACTACTCCGCCAAGCCGCTGGATCTCCTCATTTACTCGACCGACCTCGTCAACGGCATCGACGGAACATTGAGCGTCGCGCCGCAGGCGTTCGTACCGAGAAATGCGGGAGTCTGGATCCAGCTGCCGGCGCGCCAGCAGACGGTCCACGTACCTGGAACCACCGCCTCAGGCCCCGGGCGGGTGGTGCTGCCCTTTACGCTGCACGTGCCGGCCGGCGCCTCACCCGGTGACCACAGCGCCGGCATCGTCGCCTCGCTGCAGACCCTCGGCCTCAACCCGAAGGGGCAGAACGTGCGGTTGGATCAGCGCGTCGCCACCCGGGTCTATGTGCGAGTCAAGGGTGCGGTTCGCTCGCTGCTCACGATCTCGGACGTGAAGGTCAGCTACAAGGCTGCCTCCAACCCGATCGGCGGCGGAGTGGCCCACGTGACGTACCTGCTCCGCAATGGCGGCAATGTCAACGTTGGTGTCCGCCAGGCAGTGAGCGTCACCGGCCTCTTCGGCACGAAGGCCAAGGCGGATCCCATCCCGAACCAGGACCTGCTGCTACCCGGCGTAGGCGTACGGATGGCGGTTGACGTCAAGGGTGTGCTGCCGACCATCTTCGAGCACGCGCACATCACGGCATCACCCATGCCTGTCAAGGGATCTCTCTACGGCAACCCGAAGACGGTGACCAAGAGCGTCTCCTTCCACGCGATCCCGTGGATGGCCATCCTGATCCTGATCGGGCTGCTGCTCCTCATCGTGCTGACGATCGTGCTGATCCGCCGGCGCCGTCGCCGCCCGCCGACTCGCCCGGCCGGGGGTGGCCCGAAGTCCCGTAACCCGCGCCCATCCGGCCCGAGCGATCCGACCGACGCCGACCAGCCGGAGGATCTGGACCACTCGAGCACCTCGCCCGTCCCGGTCGGGGCTACCCCGGAGACCTCGTCATGACCCGCGCCCTCTTCGCCGCCATCCGTCGCAGCGTGCTGCTGATCGCCGCCGGACTCGGGATCCTCGCGTTGCTCCTCGGCAGCGCGGGAGCCGCCTCGGCCGCCGTCGCCGTGCCCTACACCGATCCCGCCGTGATCGGTGCGATCGGACTCTGCAACAAGGCCGGCCAGCCCGTCACCGGGGGAAACATCCACGACCGCCCCTTCGTCTGGCGGGCAGTCAGCTCGGTGAAGGCGCCCGACGGCTACGACGTGAAGGGTGGAGCGGCCACCCTGCTGGCCTACCAGCCCCGGCCGAATACGACCGCCGATCAGTGGAATGGCGACACACTCACGGCCACATCCACCTACTCGAACATCGCGTACCCGATGGCCGAGGCCACCGGTCAGGACTTCACGCTGGCCGACTTCCTGAACGAGTACAAGCCGCAGGTGAATGGTCTGCTGCAGTTGCGCATCTACGTCGCTGCGCCGGACCGGGGAACCCTCAACTCCCAGTACCCGGCCACCAACATCGTGGTCAAGGGGAACACCTGGTCAGTGGTCAACCCGGTGAATGTGCCCTGCAACAAGGGAGACGCCCACTCCTCTGAGTTGGATCCCCAGATTCCGCCGCTTCCTGGCTCGACGGCGACGACGGCGGCCGCACACCCGACCAAGGGAGCGGCTAAGACGACGGCGGCCGGAAAGACGCCAGGTGGTGCCGGTGTAGTCGCGACCGCGACTGCTACTCCGTCCTCCGCCGCAGCGTCCACCACAGGCGCGGCCAAGGTAGTGGACGCCGCAGCGGTGCATGACAGCGGATCGAACGCCGGGCTCTGGATCGCCGGGCTGGCCGTCGTCGCCGCACTCGCCGGTGGCGGTCTCTGGTTCTACAGACGCTCGCGTACGCCGGCGGCCTAGCGCTCATTCATTCGTAGTTAACCGCCAGGACAGGTGCTGTGCGATGTGCGTAGGCGTCTCGTATGTCTTGCCCTGTGAGTCTGCTCTGGTACGGACTGTGAACAACTATCGGAGGGTTCTTCAGTGAATAGGCTCAATCCCGTCACGAGCAGGAAGAGTATGGGAATCGTCGCGGCCGGAGCGATGCTCCTCACCGCGTTCAGCGTTCTCGTCGCCCCGAGCAGCGGTGCCACCACCGCCCCCACCTACGAACCAGACGCGAACGCGACCGGGACGGTCGCGTTCTACAACGCGGCTGGCACGCAGATCACCTCCGGGTCGATCAACTCGACGCCGTTCGCCACTTACTATGCGGCCAGCAGCGCGGTTCCAGACGCCGGGCTGCATTCGGCCTCGGTCATCTTCGCGACGCCGGTCGATGGCACCATCCCGAAGCTGTGGGGCACGACCGAGCAGGAGTCCTCCTCCCAGATCGTCGGCTCCACGACCGACCCCAACGGGAACGCGTTCCCGGGTGCCCTGGCCACCATCGCCAAGACGCGACCAGTGGTCTACGACGACAGCCTGGCCAACTTCCAGCTGCACATCACCGACTTCCCCTCGCACTCGACGGCAAACCCGAACATCTACCAGGTGCGGGTGCAGGCCTTCCCGAACGACGCGTACTGGGTAGCCGACATCCTGGTCACCGGAACGACCTGGACTCAGATCTACCCGACTCCGACAGCGGCCCCGGCGGTGACGGCGATTTCGCCGACGTCGGGTCCGATTGCTGGTGGGACGACGGTGACGATCACGGGTACTGGGTTCACTGGTGCGACGAAGGTGACGTTCGGTACGAAGGCGGCGGCGAGTTTCACGGTGGTGTCGTCGACGAAGATCACCGCGGTGACTCCGGCCCAGACGGCGGGGACGCACAGCATCACGGTGACGACGCCGGGTGGGACGAGTGCGTTGGTTGCGGCTGATGTGTTCACTGCGACGGCGGCGGGTCCGGCGGTGACGGCGATTTCGCCGACGTCGGGTCCGATTGCTGGTGGGACGACGGTGACGATCACGGGTACTGGGTTCACTGGTGCGACGAAGGTGACGTTCGGTACGAAGGCGGCGGCGAGTTTCACGGTGGTGTCGTCGACGAAGATCACCGCGGTGACTCCGGCCCAGACGGCGGGGACGCACAGCATTACGGTGACGACGCCGGGTGGGACGAGTGCGTTGGTTGCGGCTGATGTGTTCACTGCGACGGCGGCGGCTCCGGCGGTGACGGCGATTTCGCCGACGTCGGGTCCGATTGCTGGTGGGACGACGGTGACGATCACGGGTACTGGGTTCACTGGTGCGACGAAGGTGACGTTCGGTACGAAGGCGGCGGCGAGTTTCACGGTGGTGTCGTCGACGAAGATCACGGCGGTGACTCCGGCCCAGACGGCGGGGACGCACAGCATTACGGTGACGACGCCGGGTGGGACGAGTGCGTTGGTTGCCGCTGATGTGTTCACTGCGACGGCGGCGGCTCCGGCGGTGACGGCGATTTCGCCGACGTCGGGTCCGATTGCTGGTGGGACGACGGTGACGATCGCGGGTACTGGGTTCACTGGTGCGACGAAGGTGACGTTCGGTACGAAGGCGGCGGCGAGTTTCACGGTGGTGTCGTCGACGAAGATCACGGCGGTGACTCCCGCGCAGACCGCGGGAAACCACAGCATCACGGTCACCACGGCGAGCGGAACCAGCGCATTGGTCGCCGCAGATGTCTTCACTGCAGTCTGATCGGTATCGGCTCACCCGCTCAACCAGCGGAGAACGGCCAGTAAAAACAAGTTCATAGGCAGTGACACGATCGGCCCGGAGCGCACTCCGGGCCGATCGTTCTACATCCAGGCAATTGTCGCCGCAAGTAATTGTTCGATCTCGGAATGTCATTCAGGATCTATCAGGAGTTCACCACAGCATGAAAGCGTTGAGCCGCATCGCCGCGACGGTCCTACTGATCGGGGCGTCATGTACGTCGCCGGCCATCGTCGGGGTGGCAGTGGCGAGCCCCATCCCGTCTTCAGCCGCGGTGCCGGCGTCGCTGACCCTCACCCACACGACGCAGGGTCAGGACTTCTGGTTGGCTTTTGAAGGCAACTACGACGGCGCCAGCGATCTCTACCTCTCGGTGACCTCAACCGACTCGACCACCGGCCGCGTCACCGCCCCGGGGCTCGACTTCACCGCGAACTTCGCGGTGACGGCGGGAGAGGTCACCCGCGTTCCGCTGCCGCTGACCGTGCAGAACATGACCAACGACCGGGTTGGGGCCGGCGGCATCCACGTCACCGCGGTCGATCCCGTGACCGTCTCCGGGCTTAACACCGAGACCTTCACCAGCGACGGACTCCTGGCGCTGCCGACCGAGACACTCGGCGACCACTACATCGTGCAGACCTACGCCAGCTACCTGACCTTCGGCTCCCAGTTCGAGGCGGTCGCCACGGCCGACAACACCACCGTGACGATCACCCCATCCGAGACCGTCGGTGCTCACCCGAAGGGCGTGCCGTACCCCATCTCGCTGGACGCGGGTCAGACCTATCAGCTCGCCGACGCCGGTGTGATGAGCACCGACCTCACCGGAACCGACGTCCTGGCCGACAAGCCGATTGCCGTACTGGCCGGCAATCGGTGCGCCAGCGTGCCCCGTGACGCCGTCGCCTGCAACACACTGGCCGAGGAACTGCTTCCCACCTCCGCTTGGGGAACCAGCTTCATCACCGAGCCATTCGCGACCCGCAAGGGTGATCTCTTCCGCGTCGTCGCCGCCGACGCGAAGACCACCGTCACCGTCGACGGGGCGCTCCTCGCCACGCTCGACGCCGGTGAGTTCACCGACACCGAGATCGGCCACAGCGCGGTGATCAGTTCGGACAAGCCCATCCAGGTTATGCAGTATTCGCAGAGTCACTCGGTGGACGACGCAGTGGGGGACCCGTTCAGCCTCACCGTGGTCCCCACTTCGCAGTTTCTGACCAGCTACACCGTCGCCACCCCGTCGGCGCAGACAACGCCACAGATCACCCAGAATTATCTGAACATCATTGCCCCCAGCGATCAGATCGCAGCGCTCTCGCTGGACGGCTCCGGGCTCGATACCACCGCCTTCAGCGTCATCGGGACCTCCGGGTACTCGGGCGCGCAGGTTCCCGTCAGCGTCGGCGCCCATCGCCTGGACGGACCGCAGGGCTTCGGGGTCGCGGCCTACGGGTACGGGAAGGCCGACGGCTACGGCTTCCCGGGTGGGTTGGGAGTGACCACCACGGTGAGCGCTGCGACCTCGGCAGCGAGCGCGGGGTCAAGTGCGTCGTCCGATTCGGCGCCAACCGCCACACCCAATGAAACAAGCGCAATTGGGGCGACGAGCAGCTCGGCCGGTGCCGTATCGAGCGGCTCCGGCTCGCTCTTCACCCCACACCCGATCGTCGAGGCTTCGCCCACTCTGCCGGCCGATACCGGTACGTCAGTGGTGGCGCCCTGACCGCGTGTGACAACTGGCCAAGATCACCCGACTGAAACGCAAGATGACGCAGGGTGAGTTCATCCGTGGTTAACCGTCGGTACGTCCGAAAGTCGCAAGTTCGAGACGCGACGTACGCCTGACGTTGTGACCCTTGGCCTGTTCGCAAGAACACCTGTGTCCATGTCTCAAGAGGAGTCGTGTCAGTGAAGCCAGCCCACCGTAAGGTGTCCACCCGCAAGCGAAGGGCCGTGTTGAGCCTCGTCGCTCTCTCAGCCGCGGTGCTGGGAACGACTCTGGTCGTTTCCTCCGGCGCCTCGGCCGGGGTCGTGGCTCCGACCTACGAACCGGACCCCAACGCGTCGGGAACTGTCTCGTTCTACGACGCAGCCGGTCACCAAATCACCTCCGGCTCGATCAACGACACGCCGATGGCCACCTACTTCGCCGCGAGCTCGGCGCCCACAGACGGAATCGCCGTTCACTCGGCGGCGACGATCTACGTGACGCCGGTCGACGGAACCATCCCGAAACTCTGGGGCACGACCGAGCAGGAGAGCTCGTCGCAGATCGTCGGCTCAACCGTCGATCCGAGCGGCCTTATCCACTATCCAGCGTCCATCGCCGCGCTCTCGGCCTCGGTGCCGGTCGTCTATGACGACAGCCTGGCGAACCTGCAGCTGCATATCACTGACTTCCCGTCGGCCTCCACCGCGAACCCGAACATCTACCAGGTTCGGATCGCGACCAACCCGGGAACGCAGTACTGGGTGGCCGACGTCCTCGTCACCGGGAGCACCTGGACCCAGGTGTACCCGGCGGTCGCTGCCTCCACCCCGACTCCGACTCCGGTCGTGACGCCGACGCCGGTCGTGACGCCTTCGCCGACTCCGGTCGTAACGCCGTCTCCGACGCCGGTGGTGACCCCGACTCCGGTCGTGACGCCGTCTCCGACGCCGGTGGTCACGCCGACTCCGGTCGTGACTCCGTCTCCGACTCCGGTGGTCACGCCGACGCCGGTCGTCTCGCCGTCTCCGACTCCGGTGGTGACGCCGACACCCGTCGTTACCCCGGCCCCAACTCCGGTGGTGACGCCGACTCCGGTCGTGACCCCAGCTCCGACGCCGGAGGTCACGCCGACTCCGGTGGCCACGCCGGTCGCCACCGCGACCCCGGAACCGACGGCCACGCCTACGCCGGTCGCTACCGCCACGCCGACGCCGATCGCCACCGCAACACCGGCGCCGTCCTCAAGCCCGACGCCGACCCCGGTCCCGGTCGCCACCGCGACGCCGACTCCGGGGGCCACGGTCGGTTCGATCACCGATCCGAATGGTGACCCGATCACGCAGGGGAGCACGCTGACGCCGGGCGAATCCCTGAGCATCACAGCCTCGGGCTTCGTCCCGGGCGAGAAGGTCACGCCGGTGGTTCACTCGACGCCGATCACGCTGGCTGCGGTCACGGCCGACTCCAGCGGCAACCTGATCTACGCCTTCACCGTGCCGGCCGGGCTGGCTCCGGGGACGCACACGCTGGTGCTGAGCGGTGCCCACACGAGCACCACGTTCAGCTTCCACATCGCAGGCACCGCGGCGACCGTCACCGCTACCACCCCGACTGACGACGCGTCACTGGCCAACACCGGCTTTGACGCGACCGGCATCGGTGGCCTGGGTGCGGTGCTGGCGCTCGTCGGCGCCGGTCTGGTGGCTCTCGCGGTACGCCGACGGGCCAGCTGAGGTCAGCGGTTTGAGCTAGAAAAGTAAGGCGGTTGGCGGCGGGGTCGGATTCATCCGGCCCCGCCGCGGCTGTCAGCGGCAGTGACGGCCACGGCGGCGGCGGGATGCACCCGGTCGTAGATGCAGACGGCGAGCACGATGAGGGCCGTGAGCAGCCCGAGGGGGAGCGGCGCCAGATGCGCGCCGACGCTCATCAGCAGTAGCAGCGCAACGACCGCAGTGAGACGGCTCCAAGGGGGTCGCCGCCAGACCACAGCCTTGAAGCAGGCGTGACCGGCCAGGAAGAGCGCGGTGCCGCCGGTAACCAGCAGCACCGTCGACAGCTCGACGTGACGACCCGGGTCAGTGTGGGCGGCGAGCAGCAGTTCGTCGTCGCCGGCCGCCGAGACGATGATCCCGCCGATCAGAATCGGATGCACGAAGTGATACGCCGAGCGACCGAGGCGCCCCGGGCTGGCCGAGTTGGCGATCACGTCGGCGGCATCCTCGGCGCTACGGTCGAAGTACACCCACCACAGCAGCGCGGCGCCGATCATCGCGGTCACGAATACCGCGATCTCATTGGCGTGGTGCAGGCCCGATAGCGTCTCCCCGAGCACGACGATGGATTCGCCGAGGGCGATGATCACGAAGAGCTGGCAGCGTTCGGCGAAGTGGCCGCCGTCGATCGACCACTCCGACGCGTGCGAGCGTCCGAGAACGGGCGTGTAGAAACCGACCGCTCCACCGAGCAGGTCGACGAGCACGACGCCGAGCCAGAGCACCTCCCGGGCGTGCCCATCGGCCACTCCGCCGGCGACGGCCAGGGCGCCGCTCACGCAGCACCAGGCCAGGATTCGTTCGAAGTTTCGCCTGAGAAACGTGTCATGTTCGAGCACGACGACGACATATAGCGCCCGGCCGACGTGGATCGCCGCGTAGCTGACGCCGACCACCAACCCACCGGCGGCGAAGGCGACGGGCAGCCGGGAGGCCATCACCAGACTCCCCAGCATGACCGCCAGCAGCATCATCCGGGTGGCCACCAGATCCGGGTCCAGCCAGTTGGTGACCCAGGTGGTGTAGACCCAGGTGAGCCACACGAGGCCGAGCAATAGCGCCGTCTGCAGCGCACCCTCGATGGTCAGATTCTCCAGCAGATGCTTGGAGAGTTGCGTGACCATGAAGACGAAGACGAGATCGAAGAAGAGCTCGATGTTCGTCACCGAGGCCGGCTTCTCCTGATCGCGTAGGAACGTTCGGGTGGTCGTAGGCCTCGGTAGGTTCACTGATCTCCCAGATTTCTAAGGTGGTTGCTACTGATCCAGCCGCATCGGCACGTGCGGGATTCCATCCTCGTCGTAGGTCTCGTCGTAGCGGCGGAAGCCGAAGGTCTCGTACCAGGCCTCGAGGTGGGCCTGCCCGTTCAGGACGACCTGATCCGGACCGTTCATACGTTGGGTGTATTCGACCGCCGAGCGCATCAACTGGGCGGCTAGGCCCTGCGATCGGGCGGTGGTGGCGGTGGCGACGCGGCCGATCCGCCAGGCCTCGGCACCGCGGAGCAGGCGGAGCGTAGCGAGCACCTCGCCGGCTTCATCGCTGATCCAGAGTTGGCGGGTGGCCGGCTCCAGGTCCAGCCCGTCCGGGTCGAGGTAGACGCACGCCTGCTCAACCACGAAGATCGCAGACCGCAGCTGCAGAATCCGGTAGAGCGTGGTGGCGGGGAGATCGGCGGTCGCGCTGAGCTGAACAACATGGTGACTCTGGTGTGGCGGCATCGGCCTATCCCATCACGCGGTTGACCTATCGATCACTCGGTTAAAGAAAGCGACTCGGGTCGCCCGCGCCGACCCGCACCACCTCGGGCTCGTCGCCGGAGAGATCCACCACCGTGGTCGGCTCGGTGCCGCACTCCCCGGATTCGACGACCGCATCGACCTGGTTGTCCAGCAACTCCTTGATCTCCCAGGCCTGGGTCATCGGCTCCTCCTGGTCGGGGAGCAGCAGGGTGCTCGACAGCAGCGGCTCGCCGAGTTCGCTCAGCAGCGACTGGACGAACGTGTGCTTCGGGATGCGGACCCCGACTGTCTTCTTCTTCGGGTGCAGCAGCCGCTTGGGCACGTCGCGGGTCGCCGGCAGGATGAAGGTGTAGCTGCCCGGGGTGCTGGCCTTCACCATCCGGAACACCGAGTTGGGCACGTGGACGAACTGGGCCAGCTGCGCGAAGTCGTGGCACATCAGGGTGAAGTGGTGGTGCTCGTCCAGGTGGCGGATTTCGCGGATCCGGTTCAGCCCGTCCCGGTTGCCGATCTGGCAGCCGAGGGCGAAGCAGGAGTCGGTGGGGTACGCGATGAGGGCGTCGTCACGGATCTGGGCCACCAGTTGGGTGATCGCTCGCGGTTGCGGATTCTCGGGGTGAATGTCCAGGTACCGGGCCATCTCACCAGCCTAGGCGCCGGCGGCTGGGCACACCGGGTCGCCACCGGTCCGACACCGAGCCCGGGAACTGCCTAAACTGACCCCCATGACCGCTACCGCAGCCGCTGGGCCCGACGAGCTCTCCCGCCCGCAGTCCGAGGTTCCGGACGAGAAGCGCTATGACGCCGACGTCATCGTCGTCGGTGCCGGACCCTCCGGGAGCTCGGCCGCCTACTGGATGGCCAGTGCCGGTCTTGACGTGCTGCTGCTGGAGAAGACGACGTTCCCCCGCGACAAGGTCTGCGGTGACGGGCTGACCCCTCGCGGTACCCGCGCGCTGGTCGATATGGGTATCGACGTCAGCGAGGAGGCGGGTTGGCTGCACAACCGGGGCCTTCGGGTCATCGGTGGTGGGCAGCGCCTGCACCTCGACTGGCCGGACCTCACCAACTTCCCGCCGTACGGGCTGGTCCGCCCCCGGGCCGATCTGGACGCACTGCTGGCCAATCAGGCGGTGAAGGCGGGGGCACGCCTGCACGAGCAGACCACGGTGAGCGAACCGCTGCTGGACGCGGCCGGCAACGTCGTCGGGGTGACGGCCAAGGTCGGGCCGGACAAGTCACCGGTCACCTACCGGGCCCCGGTGGTGCTCTCCTGCGACGGCGTCTCCGGTCGGATGGCCCTGGCCCTCGGCGTACAGCGAAACGACAAGCGGCCGATGGGCGTGGCGGTGCGTCGGTACTACACCAGCCCGCGCACGCACGATGATTACCTGGAGTCCTGGCTCGAACTCTGGGACGGCCCGCCCGGAGCAGACGACGCCAAGCTGCTCCCCGGCTACGGCTGGATCTTCGGCATGGGCGACGGGACCGTGAACGTCGGTCTCGGCGTCCTCAACTCCAGCGCCGGGTTCCAGAAGACTGACTACCGACAGCTGCTCACCCGCTGGCTGGACAACACGCCCGAGGAGTGGGGGCTGAGGGAGCCGAACGCCACCGTCCCGACTCGTGGCGCCGGCCTGCCGATGGGCTTCAACCGGACGCCGCACTACGCCCGCGGCATGCTGCTGGTCGGCGACTCCGGGGGATCGGTGAATCCGTTCAACGGCGAGGGCATCCCGTACGCCATGGAGTCCGGCAAGTTCGCTGCGCAGGCCGTCGTCCAGGCGATGTCTCGACCGGAGGGTCCGTCGCGTGAGCGGGCCCTGCAGGCGTACCCGGAGATGATGGCCCAGGAGTGGGGCGCGTACTACCGGCTCGGCGGCACGTTCGTGAAGCTGATCGGGAACCCAGCGGTGATGCGGGCCTGCACCCGTCACGGCCTTCCGCACCCTGGGTTGATGCGATTCGTCCTGAAATTGCTGGCGAATCTGCACGAACCGCACGGTGGTGACGTCTCCGACCGGGTGATTCAGGTCCTCACCAAGATCACCCCGGCGATCAGGTAACCGACCTCATCCGAGCAGGCTGCGAACTTGCAGGCCGGGGAATCGGCTGAGATCGCGGTCCAGAGTCAGGAGTTCGCGTACTCCGTGGCTCAGGCAGACCGCCGCGACTCGGGCGTCATGCACCGCCGGGCCGACAAGCCGCGACTGGCCCAGTAGGTCACTCAGAACGGCCAGATGATTGACCGACTCGCCGAGGAGCGCCAGTGATGGCGACGCGCACCACCCGTTGATCTGCGCCAGGGCCTGCTCCTGAGTGGACGGGGTCGCGTAGATACGCCGATGCGTCACCACCGCGTAGAACTCGTGAAGACAGGTCCACGGGATGGCCCAGGTGGAGGCCGATTCGGCGAGGTCGCGGACGGCGGCGAGGGCCTGATCGTGGAACGGCGAGTCCTGGCGGTGGGCATAGACCAGGACGTTCGTGTCTACGGCGATCACTGGCCGGGACTCCCGTAGGCCGCGTCACGGATCGTCTCCCAGGATGCATCTTTAAATTCCGGCCGGAGCCCATCGCCGTCGACGGAGAGATCGGGCAGGCTGAATGTCTTGCCTTGCTGCTCTTCGATCAATCGTCGGAGGGCCTGCTCCACCAATGATTTGCTGGTGGTTCCCCGCTGCTTCGCCAATGCCTGCACGTCACGTAGCAACGGCTCCGGCAGGTCGAAGGTCGTCTTCATACTGCCAACAATATCAGTCAATACTGCTAGCAGTATCGACCGCTAAGGGACGGCTTGAACGACGACCAGTTGGCCCCGGGTATCGACGCCCTCGCGCTGCTGCCAGCCACCGACGACCCCACCGACGACCTCGCCCAGAGCGCTCCCGTCCGCGGCTGATTCTGGGTGGAGCACCCGGTTGATGCGGATGATGTGGCTCCCACGGTCCGCCGTCTCAACCGGTATGTCGGTCGAGGTCGCCGAGTCCGTGGCTGGACTGCTGGCCGAGGAGAGGCCGCCTGTCACTGCCAGTTGGGCGGTGACCGACGGGTCGGGGGTGTTGCTCTGGCTCTGGGCCTGCGCCTCGACGTCTCCCTGTAAAAACGCGATCAACTGACTGACCAGGACGGGGTCGGTGGCGCCGTCGTAGATGTAGCGCAGTCCGAGAACCCCATGCTCGCTGGTACCGATGAGCGTCTCTTCGGCGCCGTCGACCGGGGCGTCGCGATAGGTCTGGGGGACGAGGTAACTCACCGGCTCGGAGCCGGATTCGTCGACGGCGATCAGGAACTCGATCCCCACCTGGCCCGCCGGGTCGTCGAGGCGAAAGCCGCCGCCTCGTCTCAGCGAGGGTGATCCGTTGCCGACGTACCAGGGCCGGGTCGGCAGCCAATCGGTCAGCAGGTCGAGCTTCCCCGGCTTCATCGTGGTGTTGTGAACCTCAGCCACGCGCACTCCCTTCCTCTCAGACGAACGCTACTCGTGAGCGCGCTTCGAGTTCAGCTCGATAACGACTTGGTCATAGCGGGTCAGTCAACCGGCCACCCATGAAATTCTCTCCCTATGAGCGAACCGGCAAGCGACGTGCGGCTCCGGCCGCGTCGAGCGACCCGATCGCGGCGCGCGGCGATCGCAGTCGTCACGATCGGCACTCTGCTGCTTGGTGTTTCGATCGTCCGCAATGCGCTTGAAGACTCACCAGCGAAGCCATCGATACAGCCACTCGTGCCGGCCGTGCGCGACCCTCTGACACCGTTCCACTCGTCAGTGAATCTCGGAGAACCGCAACCGACCAAGGTTCTCACGCCGGCTCAGGGTGCGGGGCTGAACAGCATGCCCTGGCGATTGGTGGCGGTGCTCAGCCAGAAGACCTTGGATGTCTACTACACCGCGGGCGGCGGCTGCACCCATCCGGTGGGATTCCAGGTCTCCGAGTCGGCAAGTTCGGTCGAGGTCTGGGCACTCAGCCGCACCAACGGCGATCACGCGTGCTCGGACGAGTTGAGGGTTGGTCGGACAACCCTGTCACTGCGGGCTCCGCTCGGGAATCGTGCGCTGCTGCACGGCCCAGTCGATCCCGCGTGGGCCCACAGTCTGCAGTGATCTGCCTAGCGTGGGCCGAGACCGGTGCGCCCGTCGAGCAGCTCGCGGGCGACGTCCAGATGCCCGGCGTGCCGAGCAGTCTCCTCGATCATGTGCAGCACAAGAGTCCGCAGGTTGACGACGTCCTCCGTGCCCTCCATATCGTGGCTCCCGAGTGGCCGGGCGTCGAGAGACGTCGAGGCGAGAACGGCAGTCGACCTCTCGATCTGCTCGCGGTAGAAGTCGAAGACGACCTCGGTCGGACGGTCGGTGAGCAACGGGGCCGTCTCGTCATAGTCGCCATCATCGGCAGGCCAGGGGAGCGGGTCGGCCTGACCCAGTGCGACCTCCTGAAACCAGTGCCGCTCGGCGAGGCCTAGGTGTTCGACGAGGCCGAGGGGAGTCCAGCCGGAGGCAACTATCGGAGTCCGCAGCAACCCTTCGTCGAGGCCGTCCAGGATCTGGAGCACCGTCCATCGCTGCGCGTCCAAGAACGTCTGAAGGGCGGTGCGTTCGTCGGTCATTCCGTGATTCTGGCAGGGCGGTCTGACGACGGTCCCTTGAGTGCTCAGCTGGTGAGCGGTCCACGCAGGACGCTCTGCCCGTGAGCCGGATTGCCGTTGTACTGCTGAGCCGAGACGTCGACGATGTGGAACTCCCGCAGATCCACTCCGGACGGCAGGGTGAAGGCACCGGTGCCGTTCGCGCCAAGATTGCCGATTGCAACCATTTTTCCCGAGGTCGGGGCGTAGAGCCACACTTCGTAGAACCCCTCGCGTAGCGGCAACTTGGACGTCGTCACCCGCAGCGACGGACCGCTGGCCGAGCAGGCGACGGCCGCCTCGCCGGACGCACCAGCCGGCCCGTCCGGCATCTGAGCCAGCGCGGCTTGATTGGTCGCGCAGACGGCCACCGTCCTGGTAGTCGTCCGTGAATGTCCGAGCAGGTAGCCACCGCAGACCCCGGCGATGAGGGCGATGGCAGCCACCGAAGCCAGCAGCCAGCGACCAGAACGGTTCAGCTGAACCCGGTGTGCGGGTCGTCCGATCGGCGTCACCGAGTCAGGAGCAGCCAGCGGGACGGCTTCGACCGCTGGCTCCACCGAAGTCGTATTCATCGGAGACGGATCGACGTCCAGGCCGAGCTCGGCCGCGATGCCAGCCCAGACGCTGGACGGCGGGCGGGCGTCGGACATTGCCGTCGACTCGACCGGGTTGCGGGCCAGCTGCACGATGTGGGCCAGACTCACGCGCTCCTGCATGCATTCAAGGCAGCCGCCCTGGTGTGCGCTGTCGACGTCGGAGAGACGCTCGCCGAAGGCGCCCAGGACGATTGCGTCTAGGCGTTCCGGCTCGCCGGGATCAGATTGCTGGTGCACCATCCACCTCCCATCGGCGTCGAAGTTGGAGCAGCCCACGGCGGAGATGACTCTTGACGGTGCCCAGCGGGAGTCCGGTAACGCTCACGATCTGGGTGTGGGTGAGGTCGTCGAAGAAGGCAAGCTCAAGCACCCGACGCTGCGGTTCCGGCAGCTGAGCCAGCTCGTCGGCCACCACCATTCTGTCCAGCAACTTCGCCGGATCGGCCGCGTAGTCGATCCGGTGGGTCGCTGCGGCCTCAGCGGCGGCACCAGCGATGAGCTGCTCACGGGCTAAGACCCGTAGCCGATCGATCGCCCGGCGCCGGGCAATAGCGACCAGCCAGGCGCCAAGTGGTGCGGTCTGAGGCTGATAGGTGGCCCGAGCCTGCCACGCCGAGAGAAAAGTCGTCTGGGTGACCTCCTCGGCGTCGGCCGGTGAAGGCAGGCAGCGCAGTGCGGTCCGATAAACCACACCGCCGTAGCGGTCGTAGCTCTGCTTCAATACCTGCCCATCTCCGGTGGGGAAGGCGGCGTCAAGGCGTACGTCCTCCTCCGGCCGGCCGAGGGGGCCCGGCCGGCCGAAGGCATCCGGTCGGCGAGGGGGGAGTGGCCGACCGGATGGGCCCGCAGAGGTGGCGGGCAGAGCATCCCCCGATGCGTCTCGCCGCTGTGCCTCTTCGGGTCGCTGCTGCGCCGCTTCGGGTCGTTGCGCCTCAGCGGGCCGCTGCTGCGCCGCTTCGGGACGCTGCGCCTCTTCGGGAAGTCGTGACGAGCCGGACGGGGGCGGCATGTCCGACATGCTGCTCCTCTCGGCGGTCGATTCTGCGGCGTCCTCACGGTTTCAGCGGGGGCCGCTGTCGCTGCCCCTGCGCAGGTACTACGTCGGCGTGGGCTTGATCGGATGCATACCCAGCGAAGTTTCTTTTTCCGCATCTTTCGGCATCCAAACAGCGGCCGGGGGACGTACTCCCTCGCGTCCGGTGATCACACCGGGCGCCGGGGTCGGTTATCCAACCCGGCTAAGCACGTTCGCTCTCTGGAGGATCGCACGATGCGCTCATTAATCCGCCGTCTTCGGCTATCTCTGCTCGGCATCATCAGTCTCACCGCCATGCTCGCGGCCACCCTGATGATGCCCACGTCGGCTTCCGCTGCCGCGCCGGTCAAGAGATCGGCAGCGCTGTCCGGGGTCACCTCGGTGACCACTGCGCCCGGGATCGCAGCGACCCTGCTCAAAGCGGGAATCCTGCCCCTTCCGGTGCTCCCGCAGACCCATTTCTCGCTCGGATTCCAACACGGCTTGAACGTCACGTACGGCTTCCCGATCACCGGCGGCGACCCGTCGCTGGCAACGGTAAGTGGCGACATCCTGCACAGCGGCGGCATCTACTTCGTCAACCTCAGGGGCAAGCACCTCGCGGTCACTAATTTCGACATCGATCTCGCCGCCGGCAAGGTCTACGCAACAAGGGTGAATGGTGCGTCGGCCAAGGTGGCACTCCTCGACCTTGATCTTTCGGGACTCAAGGTCTCCTCGCGCACGGGCGCGACGGTGCTCAGCGGCATCACGCTGCGGCTCGATCCGGCCGGAGCCGGGGCTTTGAACTCCACCTTTGGAGTCTCGTTACCCACCAACGGTTCGCTCGTATTTGGCACCGCTGTCGTCACGCTCTGTGCCAGCTGAGCGCGGGAACCGTCGTATGAAGACGCGACTTCTCATTTCTCTCTGCGTGCTCTCGGCGATTGCGCTGCTGCCGGTCTCGTCGGCCGAGGCCGCACCGCTCAAGGCGACGAGTCAGTCAGCGGCCGGTCCCGTCCAGCCGGTGGCATCGGTGGATCTCACCCGCTATGTCGGCTCCTGGTACCAGGTCGCTGCCATTCCACAGATCTTCGAGGTGCAGTGCGCGCGGAACGTGACAGCGGTGTACACCGCGAAGAGTGACGGGACGGTCGGGGTGAACAACACCTGCACCACCTGGTGGGGTTCGTCCAGCCGAGTGCTCGGAGTGGCCCGGGTCGAAAACGCTCCAGCCAACTCGGTGCTCACTGTGTCGTTTCTGAATCTCTTCGGGCAGCAGTTGTACTTCGGCGGCCCGAACTACGAGATAGTCGGCCTGGACTCGGCGTATCGGTGGGCGGTGGTCGTGTCGCCCGACCGGGCGAGCGCGTTCGTCCTCTCCCGCACACCAGCGCTGAGCGGCGCCGAGACGACCGAGGTTCGCGACGTCCTCACCAGCAACGGCATCTCGCCGTGCTCACTGATGACGACGCCGCAGACGCACGGGGCCGGCACGAGTCAGAAGTTCTGCTGAGCGGAACCCGACCGCTGTGGGGGAGCCATTTTCCGGAACAGGGGAGATGGCTCCCCATTTCGCTCGTTCACGAGCTGACATACCCGACCCGTGACTTCTAGTCGCCGGACTCGGCGACGACCTCCTGCACGCGGCGGACCACCGGGGCCAGCGGACGAACCGAAGCGGGCCCGTCGAGCAGATCGGCCAGTTCGAGTTGCAGGGCGCGGAAGAAGTCGTGCTCGAAGTGCGCCTGCACAGCGGCTCCGTTGGCGAACTCCTCCCAGATCCAGACCAGGTTCTCATCGTTCGGATCCAGCGACACCGCGAAGAGAGTAGTGCCGGGCTCGCCTTCGAGCGTCCGTGCGTAGTGCGTCAGGATCTGAAGCACCTCATCACGCTTACCCGGGAGGGCCGTCATCTGCAGAATGGCGCCGAACGGCGCGTCGGCTGTGCTCACCTCGTCAGAACACGGGCCGCGTCGAAACAATTCCGACGTACCTGTTACTACTTAGGTATGCCTCACTTCTGCCCCCGGTGCCCCAACGTCTAGCCTGAGAGCGCTAGCAAACACCAGTTCAGAGGGGAGTTCCGTGCTCGCGCCGTACCTGCCGATTCTGCTGTTGTTCGCGCTTGCGTTCGGCTTCGCGTTCTTCTCGGTCGCCATTGCGCCGTTCACCGGCCCGCGCCGCTTCAACAAGGCAAAGCTGGACTTCTACGAGTGCGGCATCGAGCCGACCCCGCAGCCCGAAGGGCCGAACCGCTTCCCCATCAAGTACTTCCTGACGGCGATGCTCTTCATCGTCTTCGACATTGAGATCATCTTCCTGTACCCGTACGCGGTGTCTAGCCAGGCGCTGGGCCTCTTCGGCCTCGTCGAGATGATCCTGTTCATCGTCACGGTCTTCGTCGCATACGCCTACGTGTGGCGTCGCGGCGGCTTGGACTGGGACTAGCCATGAGCCTTCACGCGCGGTGACGAACGTGACGAACTGCAAGATGGGAATGGCGTAAATGGGACTCGAAGAGAAACTGCCGGACGGCGTGCTGCTGGCCAGTGTCGAGACGCTGGTCAACTGGACCCGCAAGTCATCACTCTGGCCGGCGACCTTCGGCCTGGCCTGCTGCGCCATCGAGATGATGACCTTCGGGGCTCCTCGCTTCGACTCGGCGCGCTTCGGCATGGAGGTCTTCCGGCCGTCCCCGCGCCAGGCCGACCTGATGATCGTTGCCGGACGGGTCAGCCAGAAGATGGCCCCCGTACTGCGCCAGATCTACGACCAGATGCCCGAGCCGAAGTGGGTGCTCGCCATGGGCGTCTGCGCCAGCTCAGGCGGCATGTTCAACAACTACGCGATCGTGCAGGGCGTCGACCACGTCGTCCCGGTCGACATGTACCTGCCCGGCTGTCCCCCGCGCCCGGAGATGCTCATCGACGCCATCCTGAAGTTGCACCACAAGATCATGAACGAGCCGCTCGGACCAAAGCGTGCGGCACGGCTGGAAGGGCAGAAGGTGGAGCTCGTCCCCAGCAGCCAGCGGTTCGCCCGATGAGCGCGACGGTATCTGGCGGGAGAGTGAACCGATGAGCGATCCGACTGCCCCCACCCCCGACAACCTCCCAGCCGGCCCGCCGAACGAGCCGGCTCCGCTGGCCCAGCCCGTCACCCCTGACGCCGATTCGACGATCGGTGTTCCTCAGGTCGGCATGTTCGGCATCAGTGGCTCCGGTGACACCACCGGCTTCGGCGGACTGGTTCGCGAGCCATGGGTCGCCCCGAGTGCGGAGCGCCCCTACGGCAGCTACTTCGACGACCTCGTCGACGCGATTCAAGACGCGTACAAGGCCTTCGACCAGGCTGTCGTCAAGATCGTCGTCGACCGGGGTGAGCTGACGCTGCACATCAACCCGTCGCACGTCCGCACGCTGGCCCAGACGATGCGCGACCACCCGGCGCTGCGCTTCGAGCTGCTCTCCAGCGTCTCCGGGGCCGACTACCTGGGCTCGGAGAACCGGCTGCACTCGGTCTATCACCTGACCTCGATGACCTACCGCTGGCGAATTCGTCTGGAGGCCGCGGTCTCGGTCGACAACCCGCACGTCCCGTCGGTCACGCCGGTCTACCCGACCGCCGACTGGCAGGAGCGCGAAACCTACGACATGTTCGGGATCATCTACGACGGACACCCGTCGCTGACCCGCATCCTGATGCCCGATGACTGGGACGGCTTCCCGCAGCGCAAGGACTACCCGCTGGGTGGGATCGCGGTCCAGTACAAGGGCGCGACCATCCCGCCACCGGACGAGCGGAGGACATATCGATGAGTGACATCTACTCCCCATCGCGCGACACCACCGAGGGTCGGGTCTACAACGTCACCGGCGGTGACTGGGATGCGGTCTTCGGCGGCGGCGACCCGATCAGTGACGAGCGCATCGTCCTGAACATGGGCCCGCAGCACCCGTCCACCCACGGCGTGCTCCGGCTCGTCCTCGAACTCGAAGGTGAGACGGTCACCGACGCCCGCGTCGTCGTCGGCTACCTGCACACCGGAATCGAGAAGAACACCGAGTTCCGTACCTGGACCCAGGGCGTCACCTTCCTGACCCGGGCCGACTACCTCTCACCGTTCTTCAACGAGACGGTGTACTGCCTCGGCGTCGAGCGGCTGCTCGGCATCGAGGCTCCGTCGCGGGCCAACCTGATCCGCGTGATGATGATGGAGATCAATCGCCTCAGCTCGCACTGGGTGTGGCTGGCCACTGGCGGCATGGAGCTCGGCGCCCTCACCGCGATGACAAACGGCTTCCGGGCCCGTGAGCGCTGCCTGGACATCTTCGAGCTCATCACCGGGCTGCGCATGAACCACGCCTACGTCCGCCCCGGCGGTGTCGCCCAGGACCTTCCGGCAGACGCCGACGAGAAGATCCGGGCCTGGATCCTGGAGATGAAGAAGGAACTGGCCGGCGTCGACAAGCTGCTGCGCAACCAGACGATCTGGGTGCAGCGCCTGAAGGACGTCGGCTGGATCGGCGTCGAGGGCTGCCTCTCCCTCGGGATCACCGGCCCGATCCTTCGCGCCGCCGGACTGCCATGGGACCTGCGCAAGACCGAGCCGTACCTCGGTTACGAGACCTTCGACTTCGAGGTTCCGACCGACGATCGCGGGGACTGCTGGTCGCGCTTCGTCGTCCGGGTCGCCGAGATGTGGGAGTCGCTGAAGATCATTGAGCAGGTGCTGGATCGCCTCGAGCCCGGCCCGACCATGGTCGAGGACCCCAAGGTTGCCTGGCCGGCCAAGCTCGCGCTCGGCCCCGACGGCATGGGCAACTCGCTCGCGCACGTGCAGAAGATCATGAACGGATCGATGGAGTCGCTCATCCACCACTTCAAGCTGGTCACCGAGGGCTTCCGGGTGCCGGCCGGTCAGGTGTACCAGGCCGTCGAGTCCCCGCGGGGCGAGCTGGGTGCGCACATCGTCAGTGACGGCGGCACGCGCCCGTATCGGGTGCACTTCCGTGAGCCGTCCTTTATCAACCTGCAGGGAACCGCGACGATGTCGATCGGTGGCCTGGTGGCCGACGTGATCGCCTCCGTCGCCTCGATCGACCCAGTGATGGGCGGATGTGACAGATGACGTCTTTCGAAGGTCAGCCGACCAACTTCCGCACCTCGGTGATGAGCATCGACCGTCCCGGTGACGCGTCGGTCTTCTCCGAGCAGGTGCGGGCGGATGCCCAGGAAATCATTACCCGTTACCCGGCCGGTCAGTCGCGCTCGGCGTTGCTCCCGATGCTGCACCTGGTGCAGTCCGAGCAGGGCTACATCACCCCCGACGGCATCGCCTTCTGTGCCGAGACGCTCGACATCACCAAGGCGCAGGTGGCCGCGGTCGCGACGTTCTACACGATGTACAAGCGCAAGCCGACCGGTGAGTACCTGGTGAGCGTCTGTACCAACACGCTCTGCGGGCTGCTGGGCGGCGACGACATCTACGCCGCTCTGTCGGAGTACCTCGGCGTCGGCATGAACGGCACCACCGAGGACGGCAAGATCACCCTGGAGCACGCGGAGTGTCTGGCCGGCTGCGACTACGCCCCGGTCGTCACGGTGAACTACGAATTCTTCGACAACCAGACGGTCGACTCGGCCGATGCGCTGGTGAAGAAGCTGCAGGACGGCCAGCGGCCGCTCCCGTCCCGGGGCGCTCCGCTCTGCTCCTTCCGTGAGATCGAGCGGCAGATCGCCGGCTTCCTCGACCCCCGCTCGGAGGCGCTGGAGGCCGAGGGCACCGGGCTGCCGACCGAGGCCGGCGTCAAGCGGGCAATCGCCCGAGGCGAGACCGCCCCCTCCTACGCCGCCGCGACGTCAAAGCCGGCCGCGAAGACTGAGCCGGCTGCGAAGACTGAGCCGGCCAAGGCCGAGGCGTCAAAGGCCGAACCGGCGAAGGCTGAACCGGCGAAGGCTGAGGCTCCCAAGGCTGAGGCTCCCAAGGCTGAGGCAGCCGCTCCGGCGGCGCCCGAGGTGGCCGCGGTGACGAGCGCCAACGACGCCCCGTTGGAGACTGTCGAGTCGGATCCGCAGGCCGACGAATCTCAGCCGGCGGCGCAGCCAGAGACCGCTGAGGTCGGCGGAGTGGACGCCGACGCCGCAAGCCCAGCCGATTCCGACGAAGCGAGTTCTGACGAGGCAACCTCTGACGGGGCGACTTCTAACGAAGCAGCTGCCGACGAGGACGAGCAGGCCCGACTCCTCTCGCAGATGCCCGGACTAGAGACGGCACCGCAGCAGCCGGCGGCGCCTCGCCGAAGTGCCCGGGCCCGAGTTCGCAAACCCCAGAGCGAGCCGCAGAGCGACCAGTTGAGCTTCGGCGATGAGAAGGACGGAGCCTGATCATGTCTCTCACTCCCGTACTGACCAAGCGGTTCGGCACCAACCAGCCGTGGAAGATCGCCAACTACGAGGCGCTGGACGGCTACTCGGGTCTGCGCAAGGCGCTCACCATGCAGCCCGACGAGGTCATCGCCACGGTGAAGGACTCGAACCTGCGCGGCCGCGGCGGCGCCGGATTCCCCACCGGCATGAAGTGGCAGTTCATCCCGCAGAATGACGGCAAACCGCACTACGTCGTCGTCAATGCCGATGAGGGTGAGCCGGGTACGTGCCGGGACCTGCCGCTGATGATGAATGATCCGCATTCGATGATCGAGGGCATCATCATCGCCTGCTACGCGGTTCGGTCGGAGCAGGCCTTCGTCTACATCCGAGGTGAGGCCGTCCACGCGATTCGCCGGGTCACCGCCGCCGTCGAGGAGGCCCGCGCCAAGGGGTATCTCGGCAGCAACATTCTCGGCTCCGGGCTGAACTGCGACATCACTGTGCACGGCGGTGCCGGTGCCTACATCTGTGGCGAGGAGACCGCGCTGCTGGACTCGCTGGAGGGGAAGCGCGGTCAGCCCCGTTTGAAGCCGCCGTTCCCGGCCACCAACGGCCTCTACGACTCGCCGACCGTGGTCAACAACGTCGGCAGCCTGGCCAGCGTCCCGTACATCATCCTGGGCGGGGCCGACTGGTACAAGGCGCTCGGGCCGGCCGGATCGCCGGGCACGAGCATCTACTCGCTCTCGGGACGGGTGAAGAACCCGGGCCAGTACGAGGCGCCGATGGGGACAACCCTTCGTGAATTGCTGGAGATGGCCGGTGGGATGAGCCGTGGCAAGGAGCTGAAGTTCTGGACGCCGGGTGGCTCCTCGACGCCGCTCTTCACCCGCGCTCACCTCGACACCCCGTTGGACTTCGACTCGGTGGCTCAGGCCAAGTCAATGAACGGCACGTCAGCCGTCATGATCTTCGACGAGGGCGACAGCGTCGTTCAGGCAGTGCTGAAGTGGACGCAGTTCTACGAGCACGAGTCCTGCGGAAAGTGCACGCCCTGCCGGGAAGGCAACTACTGGACGGCGCAGATCCTCGAGCGCATCTGGCACGGCGAAGGCAAGATGGCCGACATCGACACCCTGCTGGACATCAGCTCGAACATCCTCGGCCGTTCGTTCTGCGCTCTCGGCGACGGGGCCACCAGCAGCATCTCCTCCTCGATCGAGTTCTTCCGCGACGAGTACGAAGCGCTCATCACCGACCCCGGCGCACCCCAGCCGCCGGACGTTCAGACCAAAGAACTAACGGGAGCCTCTGTCTAATGACTGTTGCGCCAGAGAAGCCGGCAGCTCCTGCGGCACCGGACCTCGTCACCGTCACGATCGACGGCATCGAGATCTCGGTTCCCAAGGGAACGCTGCTGATTCGTGCCGCCGAGCAGCTCGGCATCCAGATTCCGCGCTTCTGTGACCACCCCCTTCTCGATCCGGCCGGCGCCTGCCGTCAGTGCCTGGTCGAGGTTCCCGACATGGGCAACGGCCGCGGCATGCCCAAGCCGGCCGCCTCCTGCACCACCACGGTCATGCCGGGAATGGTGATCAACACCCAGCTCACCTCGCCGGTGGCTGACAAGGCGCAGCAGGGTGTCATGGAACTCCTGCTCATCAACCACCCGCTCGACTGCCCGATCTGCGACAAGGGTGGCGAGTGCCCCCTGCAGAACCAGGCGATGAGCAATGGACGGGCCGACTCGCGCTTCGTCGACGTCAAGCGCACCTTCCCGAAGCCGATCGCCATCTCCTCGAACGTGCTGCTGGACCGGGAGCGCTGTGTGCTCTGCCAGCGCTGCACTAGGTTCAGCGAGCAGATCGCCGGCGATCCCTTCATCGACCTGCTTGAGCGCGGTGCGCATCAGCAGATCGGCACCTCCACCGACGTGCCGTTCCAGTCGTACTTCTCGGGCAACACGGTGCAGATCTGCCCGGTCGGTGCCCTCACTGGCGCCTCCTACCGGTTCCGGGCCCGTCCGTTCGATCTGATGAGCACCCCGAGCGTCTGCGAAGGCTGCTCCTCGGGCTGCGCCACCCGTACCGATTGGCGGCGCAGCAAGATCACCCGCCGGCTCGCCGGGGACGACCCGGAAGTGAATGAGGAGTGGATCTGCGACAAGGGTCGCTGGGCCTTCCACTACACCGAGCAGACCGACCGGGTCCTCCGGCCGATGGTTCGCGACGCCGACGGGAAGCTCGTCGAGACGAGCTGGACCGAAGCCTTCGAACGCGCCGCAGCCGGACTCCGCGAGGCCCGCGATCGCGGGGGCGTCGCTGTGCTGCCGGGTGGGCGTCTCACTGAAGAGGACGCCTACGCATACGCCAAGTTCGCCCGCGTCGCGCTCGGAACCAACGACATCGATCTCCGTGCCCGTCCGCAGAGCGAGGAGGAACTGGCGTTCCTGGCCGCGAACGTCGCGCGGGTGACGCCGGCGCACGTCTCCTTCAGCGCACTGGAGAAGGCTCCGACCATCCTGATCGCCGGGCTGGAGCTCGAGGAGGAGGCCGCGGCCGTCTTCCTGCGGGTCCGCAAGTCAACCCGCATCGGCAAGACGAAGGTCTTCTCGATCGCGCCATACACCTCCAACGGCCTGCGCAAGCTCAACGGCACTCTCATCCAGACCGTCCCCGGCGGCGAGGCCACCGCGATCGCGGCCTTCGACCCGGCCGCCCTCGCTGACGGCAGCATCATCCTGGTCGGCGAGCGGCTGGCCAGCGTGCCCGGTGCTCTCAGTGCCGCCGCCGCGCTGGCCCAGGCGTCCGGGGCCAAGCTGGCCTGGATCCCACGTCGCGCCGGTGAGGTCGGAGCCATCAAGTCGGGCGCCCTGCCGTCCCTGCTGCCAGGCGGCCGTCCGGTGAGTGACGACGCGGCTCGGGCTGAGGTGGAGCGGGTCTGGGACGCGCCGATCCCGGCCGTCCCCGGCCGCAGCGTCGACCAGATCATCGACGCGGTCAACGACGGCGGCGTCACCGCGCTGGTCGTCGGCGGCGTCGACCTCAACGACCTCTCCGACCCGCAGCAGGCGGTGCACGCGGTCGCCAACGCCGGCTTCGTGATCAGCCTCGAGCTGCGCCAGAGCCTGGTCACCGACTACGCCGACGTCGTGCTGCCGGTCGCCCCGGCCGCCGAGAAGGCCGGTACCTATGTCAACTGGGAAGGGCGTTCGCGTCCCTTCGACCTCACCATCACCGGTACCGGGGCGCTCAGCGACCAGCGGGTGCTGCACGCCCTGGCCGAGGAACTCGACGTTGATCTGGGTCTGCCGAGTGTGGAGACGGCCCGGGCGGAGCTCGCCCGTCTGGGTGTGGGCAACGTGCGCGCCGCGTCGCCGACGGTGGCCGCCTCCAGCGCGCCGGTCGCCACGGTCACGACTCCGGTTCTCTCCACCTGGCACGAGCTCATCGACGCCGGACGGGCCCAGGACGGCGACCTCAACCTCGCCGGAACGGCCAAGCCGGTCGTCGCCCGCCTCTCGGCCGCCACCGCGGCGGCGGCTGGGGTCACCGACGGCGCGCTCTTGACCGTCTCGACCGACCGGGGCGTCATCACCGTGCCGGCGCTGGTCGAGGATCTCCCCGATGGTGTCGTCTGGCTGCCGACGAACGCGCATGGCAGTGCCGTGCGGGCCACGCTGGCCGCCATCGCCGGTGATCCGGTGACGATCGCCGCATCCGATCAAGCCGCAACGGCAGGAGCAGCCCAATGAGCCTCCCGACCGCAGAGTCCGTCAATGTGCCGGGCTTCACCAGCGAGCCGGTCTGGCTCGTGCTCATCAAGGTCCTGATGGTCTTCGCCTTCCTGGTCGTGATGACGCTCTTCTCGATCGTCTTCGAGCGCAAGGTCGTCGGCCGGATGCAGAACCGCATCGGCCCGAACCGGGTCGGACCCTGGGGAATCCTGCAGTCCCTGGCCGACGGCGTGAAGCTCGCCTTCAAGGAAGAGATCATCCCGATCCTGGCCGACAAGCCGGTCTACTTCATCGCCCCGATCCTCTCCGCGGTCCCGGCGTTCGTGGCCTTCTGCGTCATCCCGTTCGGTCCGACCGTCTCGATGTTCGGTCACCAGACGCAACTGCAGCTGACCGACCTCCCGGTCGGGGTGCTCGTCGTCTTCGCCTGCTCCTCGCTCGGCGTCTACGGCATCGTCCTCTCCGGCTGGGCCTCCGGCTCGACGTATCCGCTGCTCGGTGGCCTGCGCTCAGCGGCCCAGATGATCTCCTACGAAGTCGGCATGGGTCTCTCCCTGGTGGCCGTCTTCGTCATCTCCGGCAGCATGTCCACCTCGGAGATCGTGGCCCAGCAGAGTCACGTCTGGAACGTGATCCCGCTCTTCGTCTCCTTCGCCATCTACGCCGTCTGCGTCGTCGGTGAGACCAACCGTGCCCCCTTCGACCTCGCCGAAGCAGAGTCCGAACTTGTCGGCGGATTCCACACCGAGTACTCGTCATTCAAGTTCGCCATGTTCTTCCTGGCCGAATACATCAACATGGTGACGGTCTCGGCTCTGGCGACGACGCTCTTCCTCGGCGGCTGGCACGCGCCCTGGGGCGTCCACGCCATCTGGAGTGGCTGCAACTCGGGCTGGTTCCCGGTGATCTGGTTCGTCCTCAAGGTCGTCGCCTGCATCTTCGTCTTCGTCTGGCTGCGCGGCACGCTGCCCCGTATGCGCTACGACCAGTTCATGCATCTGGGTTGGAAGGTGCTCATCCCGATCAACCTGCTCTGGATCATGGCCTTCACCTCCTTCCACGTTCTCACCCAGCGTGGTTGGAACCGGTTCGAGGCCTCCGGGGTCGTCTTCATCCCGGTGGTCGCGGTGATTCTGGCCGTCCTCTACTCGCGTGAGATGTCGGCGGCGCGGGCCGCGGCCGAGCGGGAGTACGAGAACGAGTACGAAGCCTCGCTCCCACCGCCCTTCCCGACTCCACCGATGGACCTCGTCGTCCCCCCGATTCGACGCTCGGTCCGTACGGCCAGCACGCCCGCGGGTTCGGTGACGGCCGGCTCTGCCCCGGCCGGTGCCCCCGCCAGAAAGGGAGACCCCAGCAATGGCTGACCAGACCGCCCCGCGGCCGAACACCGACGCGGAGCCTCGTGGCACCCTGCTCGGTTTCGCCAAGGGCTTCGGACTCACCTTCTCGACGATGTTCAAGCACGTCTACACCGAGCAGTACCCGTTCGACGTCTACCCGACGGCACCGCGCTACCACGGGCGGCACGTGCTCAACCGCCACCCGGACGGGCTGGAGAAGTGCGTCGGCTGCGAGCTCTGCGCGTGGGCCTGCCCGGCCGATGCCATCTACGTCGAGGGTGGCGACAACACCGAAGAGGCTCGTTTCTCACCGGGAGAGCGCTACGGCAAGGTGTACCAGATCAACTATCTGCGCTGTATTTTCTGCGGATTGTGCATCGAGGCCTGCCCGACCCGGTCGCTGACGATGAGCAACGAGTACGAGCTGGCCCTCGACAACCGCCAGGAGCTGATCTACACCAAGGAGCAGCTCATGGCCCCGCTGCTTCCCGGCATGGAGGCCCCGCCGCACGCCATGCGTCTGGGCGACAACGAGCAGGCCTACTACACGGTCGACTCGCAGGACCCGCTGCAGCAGGGTGAGCCGCAGAGTTCGGCCAACATCGCCGGCCGGCCGATTACCGGAAACGCCATCGAGGTCGGAAGGCACCACGGCTGATGAGTGCACTACTAGCTTCTAGCCAGCCGTTGATGCATGGCGACGTGCCGCTCGGCGAGGCGATCGCCTTCTGGGTGCTGGCCCCGGTCTCCCTCGCCGGTGCCATCGGCATGGTGCTCTTCCGCAACGCGGTGCACTCGGCGCTGTCGCTGGCCGCCACCATGATGGCGCTGGGCATGATCTACCTGATCGAGCAGGGCCCGTTCATCGGGCTCGTGCAGATCATCGTCTACACCGGCGCGATCATGATCCTCTTCCTCTTCGTGCTGATGCTCGTCGGACGTGACTCCTCCGACTCGATCGTCGAGACGCTGCGCGGGCAGCGCGTGGCGGCCACCCTGATCGGCCTCGGCTTCGCCGTCATCGTGGCGCTCGGCATCGGTCGCGCCTTCACCGACGTAACCCCGGTCGACCTGACGCAGACCAACAGCGACGGACACAACGTCAACTCGCTGGCCTCGCTGATCTTCACCAAGTACCTCTTCGCCTTTGAACTCACCTCGGCTCTGCTGATCGTGGCGGCGGTGGCGGCGATGGTGCTGGCCCACATCGAGCGGGACGAGCCGAAGCCGTCGCAGAAGGCGGTGGCCCGGGAGCGGATCCGCTCCGGTCGTCCCCAGCCGCTGCCCGGACCGGGCGTGCTCTCCAGCGGAAACTCGATCGGCACCCCGGCGCTGCTCCCCGACGGGTCTATCTCCACCGAGTCGGTGATGGCCTCCACCCCAGGTGGAACCGACGTCTCGCTGGACGCCCCACAGCAGTACTACCCCCATCAAACCGGCCTCCCCAACTCCGGAGAGAAGTAACCGACATGAGTCCTACCTACTATCTGGTGCTCTCGGCAGCGCTCTTCACGATCGGTGCCGTCGGTGTGTTGGTGCGACGCAACGCGATCGTTGTCTTCATGTGCGTGGAACTGATGCTCAACGCGGTGAACCTGACCCTGGTCACCTTCTCGCGGATCAACGGCTCGCTCGACGGCCAGATCATCGCGTTCTACGTCATGGTCGTCGCAGCGGCCGAGGTCGTGGTCGGTCTGGCCATCATCATGTCCATCTTCCGAACCCGCAGATCCGCGTCCGTTGACGACGCGAACCTGCTGAAGTACTAGGAATCAAAGGGAATTACGACGTGATTCAAGCTACTGGAATCCAGTCTGCCGCATGGCTGCTCGTCGCGCTGCCCGCGATCTCAGCGGCGATCCTGCTGCTGGCGGGCAAGCGCGCGGACAAGTGGGGCCACCTGCTCGGTGCGGCTGTTCCCATCGTGCTCTTCGTGATCACGGTCGCGCTCTTCTTCTCCGTGAAATCACAGAGTTCCCGCGAGGTGAACCTGCACCTCTTCAACTGGGTCTCGGTCGGTTCCTTCAACGTTGACGCCGGCTTCCTCATCGACCCGCTCTCGCTGACCTTCGCCCTGCTCATCACCGGGGTCGGGTCGCTGATCCACATCTACGCCGTGGGCTACATGGATCACGATCCAGGGCGCCGTCGCTTCTTCGGCTACTTCAACCTCTTCATCGCCGCCATGCTGCTGCTGGTGCTGGCCAATGGGTACCTCGTCCTCTACGTCGGCTGGGAGGGCGTCGGTGTGGCGTCCTACCTGCTCATCGGCTACTACTACGACCGCGCATCCGCCGCCACGGCGGCCAAGAAGGCATTCATCGCCAACCGTGTCGGTGACGTCGGACTCTCGATCGCCATCATGCTGATGTTCGCCTACCTGGGCACCACCTCCTTCTCCGGTGTCTTCGGTGCCCTGGCCGGGGGTCACCCGGGCGTGAGTGGTGCGGCGATCACCGCGATCGGACTGATGCTGCTCCTCGGTGCCTGCGGAAAGTCCGGTCAGTTCCCACTGCAGACCTGGCTCCCGGACGCCATGGAGGGCCCGACCCCGGTCTCGGCCCTGATCCACGCGGCAACCATGGTCACCGCTGGCGTCTACCTGATCTGCCGCTCGGCGCCGATCTTCGACCTCTCCGAGGCCGCCCGCACCGTCGTCACCATCATCGGTGCCATCACCCTGCTCTACGGCTGCATCTGCGCCTTCGGCCAGGACGATCTCAAGAAGGTGCTCGCCTACTCCACGGTCAGCCAGATCGGCTACATGTTCCTGGCCGCCGGTCTGGGCAACGGCGTCTACGCGATCGCGATCATGCATCTCCTCGGCCACGGCTTCTTCAAGGCGGCGCTCTTCCTCTCGGCCGGCGCGGTGATGCATGCGATGAACGACCGGATCGATATGCGCCGCTTCGGCGGGCTGCGAAAAGTCATGCCGATAACCTTCGCCGTCTTCGTCTGCGGGTATCTGGCGATCATCGGCTTCCCCTTCGCCACCGGGTACTTCACGAAGGACAAGATCATCGAGGCCGCCTTCGACAAGGGTGGCACCTCGGGCTGGATTCTCGGCATCGTGGCGTTGATCGGCGCCGGCCTGACCGCGTTCTACATGACCCGCGCGCTGATCATGACCTTCTTCGGCGAGAAGCGCTGGGAGGATGACGTCCACCCGCATGAGGCACCGAAGGTCATGACGATCCCGATGCTGATCCTGGCCTTCTTCTCCCTCGTCGCTGGCGGGCTGATGGTGTACGGCGGTGCCGTCCAGAACTGGCTCACCCCGTCGGTCGGCCCGTCGGTCGAAGAGGGCGTCCACACCATCTCCCCGATCGTGCTCACCCTGATCACCCTGATCGTCGTCGCCGGCGGCGTCGCCGGCGCCTACGTGGTCTTCGGACAGCGCGAGGTTCCCTCCACCGCGCCGGTCGGCGTCACGCCGATTACGACGGCCGCTCGCAACAACCTCTACGCCGACGCCTTCAACGAGGCCGTACTCATGCGCCCCGGCCAGTGGCTGACCCGCGCACTCGTCTTCGCCGACAACCGGGGTATCGACGGGGGCGTCAACGGACTGGCCGCCGCGCTCGGTGGGGGATCAGCCCGGCTCCGCCGAACACAGAACGGATTCGTCCGAAGTTATGCGCTCTCGATGCTCCTGGGCACACTCGTCGTCGTCGCCGTCCTGCTCGGCGTGAGGTTCATCTGATGCACAACGTTGCCCTCGTTGTCCTGATCCTGATCCCGCTTCTCGGGTCGATCGCTGTCTTCTCCCTGCCCGCTGCCCAGAACGAGGCGGCCAAGGTCACGGCGCTCGGCGTCTCGCTGATCACGGTGGTCTACACCGGTGTCCTGGCCATCGCCTACGACACCAGCCCGACCGCCCCCCGCTTCCAGTTCCAGGGAAGCTGGAACTGGATCAAGTCGCTCGGTGTGCACTTCGCCTTCGGGGTGGACGGCATCGCCTTCGTCCTCGTTGGCATGTCGGTGATCCTCGTGCCGTGTGTGATCCTGGCGTCCTGGAAGTCCTTCGACAGCGTCGAGGGGTACGAGGAGGCCGACGAGAAGCCGCGGAGCGTCAAGACCTTCTTCGGGCTCTTGCTGCTGCTGGAATTCTTCATGATCGGTGTCTTCGTCGTCACCGACGTCTTCCTCTTCTACGTCTTCTTCGAGGCGATGCTGGTTCCGATGTACTTCATCATCGGATTCTTCGGCGGCCCGCGCCGTCAGTACGCGGCGATGAAGTTCTTCCTGTATTCGCTCGTCGGCGGCCTGCTCATGCTCGCCTCGGTGATCGGGCTCTACATCACGAGCGGCAAGAGCACCTTCGCCTTCAGCGAGCTGATCGGGACGATCCCCGACAACGCGACGCAGAAGTGGCTCTTCCTCGGCTTCTTCATCGCCTTCGCGATCAAGGCACCGCTGGTGCCTTTCCACACCTGGCTGCCTGATGCCGGTTCCGAGGCCCCATCCGGCGGCGCCGCCATCCTGGTCGGTGTCCTCGACAAGGTCGGTACCTTCGGCTTCCTGCGCTACTGCCTGCCGCTCTTCCCGGCGGCCTCCAAGTGGTTCGCGCCGACCGTGCTCGTCCTGTCGGTGGTCGGGATCCTCTACGCCGCCTTCGTGGCGATCGGCCAGCGGGACATGAAGCGGCTTATCTCGTACACCTCGATCGCCCACTTCGGCTACATCGGGATCGGAATCTTCGCCTTCACCACCCAGGGTGGCACCGGCGCCGTCTTCTACATGGTCAACCACGGCTTCTCCACCGGTGTCCTCTTCATCGTCATCGGCATGCTGATCGCCCGCGGCAAGAGCCGCCAGATCGCCGACTACGCCGGGACGGCGAAGATCACCCCGCGGTTGGGTGGCGCCTTCCTGCTCGCCGGCCTCTCCGCCATCGCCCTCCCCGGCATGAGCACCTTCATCAGTGAATTCCTGGTGCTCGTCGGTACCTTCACCCGGCACAAGGCCATCGCGATCCTCGCGACCCTGGGGATCGTGCTCGCCGCGATCTACGTGCTCTACCTGTACCAGCGCACCATGCAGGGGCCGGTCATCGACAAGGTGAAGAAGTTCAAAGACCTCGACAAGCGCGAGATCTGCGCAGTGGCGCCGCTGCTGGCATTGATCATCTTCCTGGGCGTGTACCCGAAACCCGTGCTCGACGTGATCAACCCTGCAGTGCAAGCGACGTTGCATGACGTCGGCGTCACTGATCCACTTCCCGCGTCCGTCCACGGAGGAGTCAAGTGACTTCGCACTACTTACTGGCCGCCAGTGACACGCCGGCGCTGCACGCGCCGTCGATCGCCTACCACGCGCTGGCGCCGATTCTCATCGTGCTGATCACCGCCTGCGTCGGCGTCCTGGTCGAGGCCGTCATCCCGCGCAAGGATCGCTTCAATCTGCAACTGGGAGTGAGTCTGCTCGGTCTGCTGGCCGCTCTGGTCACGGTGGCGCTGCTGCACAACGTGGAGCTCTCGACCGTCGCCGGCGCCATCTCGGTCGACGGGGCGGGGCTCTTTATCCAGGGCTCGATCCTCATCCTGGCCTTCCTCTCCTTCCTGCTGATGGCTGAGCGGGGCGTCGACACCGGCAGCGCCATCGTGGCCCAGGCCGCACTCGTCGTGGGCTCGCAGCGCGACCGGGAGCTCAACCGCACCGAGCGCGTCCAGACCGAGATCTTCCCGCTCGGCCTCTTCGCGGTGGCCGGGATGCTGATCTTCCCGCTGGCCAACAACCTGCTGCTGATGTTCATCGCGCTGGAGGTGCTTTCGCTCCCGCTGTACCTGATGGCCGGCATGGCCCGTCGGCGCCGCCTCCTCTCGCAGGAGGCCGCGCTCAAGTACTTCCTCCTCGGCGCCTTCGCTTCGGCTTTCTTCCTCTACGGCTTGGCCCTGCTCTACGGCTACGCCAATTCGGTCGACCTGTCGGCGATCCTCGCCGCGTCACAGGGCTCCGGTAAGTCGGATGTGCTGCTGTACATGGGCATGGGGCTGCTCCTCGTCGGCCTCCTCTTCAAGGCCGGTGTCGCCCCGTTCCACAACTGGACCCCGGACGTTTACCAGGGCTCGCCGACGCCGGTCACCGCCTTCATGGCCTCCTGCACCAAGATCGCCGCCTTCGGCGCCATCCTGCGCGTCCTCTACGTCGGTGTCATCTCGACGACCTGGGAGTGGCGCCCGGTCATCTGGGCCGTGGCGATCACCTCGATGCTGGTCGGAGCTGTCTTCGGTCTCACCCAGACCGACGTGAAGCGCATCCTGGCCTACTCCTCGATCGCCCACGCCGGCTTCCTGCTGGTCGGTCTCACGGCAACCTCCACCGACGCCATCTCGGGGACGCTCTTCTACCTGGTGACCTACGGTCTGGCGACGGTGGCCGCCTTCGGGCTCACCACGCTGGTCCGCGACGCCGACGGCGAGGCGGCTCATCTCTCGCAGTGGTCCGGGTTGGCCCGCAAGAGCCCGCTCTTCGCGGTCACCATGACCATCCTGCTGATGTCGATGGCCGGTATTCCGCTCACCGCCGGCTTCATCGGAAAGTTCGTCATCTTCAAGGCGGCCTGGCATGACGCTGGACCGCTGGTCGTCATCGCGCTCATCTGCTCGGCCATCGCCGCCTTCTACTACCTGCGTATCGTGGTGATGATGTTCTTTGCCGAGCCCCCGGAGAATGCACCGACCGTGGCCATCCCGTCGTCGGCGACTGCGATCGCCGTCTCGTTCAGCGCCGCCGCCACGGTCGTGCTGGGGATCATCCCGCAGCCGCTGCTCGACCTCGCAGCCAGATCCGCATTCCTCTACAAGTGAGCAGCGTTGGTCAGGGCAACATCGCCCTGCTCGGGGTCGACTTCCCCGATTCGGATTTGGCCGACTCGGTCCGTAGCCGGGTCGCTGACGTGGAGAAGGCGCTGCGCGCCAGCGTCAGTTCCGACTACGAGTTCCTGGACGTCGCCGCCCGCTACCTGGTCGACGCCGGCGGCAAGCGATTTCGCCCGCTGGTGACCGTCCTCGCCGCGCACTTCGGCGACGTGCAGGCGCCGGCGATCGTCGACGCCGCGGTGGTGGTGGAGTTGACCCACCTGGCGACGCTCTACCACGACGACGTAATGGACGAGGCCGGTGTGCGCCGAGGGGCGGAGTCGGCCAACGCGCGCTGGACCAACACAGTAGCCATCCTTACCGGTGACTTCCTCTTCGCCCGGGCCTCCGACCTTCTGGCCGACCTCGGTCCGGAGGCGGTCCGCATCCAGGCTCGCACCTTTGAGCGGCTGGTCACCGGCCAGATCCGCGAGACGATCGGCCCCGGCCCAGATGACGACCACATCGAGCACTATCTGGCGGTGCTGGCCGACAAGACCGGCTCGCTGATCGCGACCGCCGCCCAGTTCGGAGCACTCTTCGCCGGCTGCACCCCGGCGGTCGTGGAGACGCTACGCCGGATCGGCGAGATCATCGGCGTCGCCTTCCAGATCTCCGACGACATCCTCGACGTCGCGTCCGAGTCGAGCCAGTCCGGGAAGACACCGGGCACGGATCTGCGCGAGGGGATCCCGACGCTGCCGGTCCTCTACGCCCTGCGTGACACCGATCCGGCCAACGATCGGCTTCGTGAACTGGTGCGCGGCCCGATCTACGACGATGCCGAGCATGCCGAGGCGCTGAACTTGCTGCGCGCCTCCGCCGCACTACGGCAGGCCCGCGAGACGCTCGACGGCTACGCGGTGGCGGCCCGGGAAATGCTGGCCGAACTACCCGATCTCCCGGCCCGGGCCGGGTTCTCAGCCGTCGTCGAACTGGTCGTGGCCCGAACTGGTTGAGCGGTCAACGAAGTATTGACCCATCGGCTAAGTTAGTGCGGTGGCTCACATCGTTGACGCAGAAGTCCGTCATGCGCGACGGCGTGATGACCTGATCTACGCCGCCATCTCGGCCATCGAGGAGGAGGGCGTCGGCGTCGGCATGGGGCGGATCGCCGAGCTGGCCGGAGTCAGTCGCCCGATCTTCTACCGCCACTTCAAGGATCGCGAAGAACTCGACGAGCTGGTCCGGCGCCGGGCGCTGGCCCTGCTCATGCACGAGATGCTGCCCCAGTTCGGGTTCAGCAAACCACCGATGCAGACCCTGCGGGGTGTGATCACCGCCTACGTGACCTGGGTCGTCAGCCACCCCCGGCTGCATCAGTTCCTCGAGTCCGGAAGTTCCGGCAGCGGAAACGTCGATCACTGCGCGGTGATGGCCAAGAACGAGTACATCACCGTCATCAGCAACTACTTCGGGGCGGTCGTCGACCTCAGCGAGGATGCGGCGCGCTTCCGCGTTCCGCTCGCCTCCGGCATGGTCGGGTTCGCCGACGCGGTGATGCGGCGCTGGCTGATGGACCCGGAACCGAAGATGCCCGACACCGAATTAGCCGAGTTTCTCACGGTGTCGCTCTGGATGATGCTGGACGGCAACCTGCGATCGGTGGGAATCGTGATCGACCCGGACCGTCCGCTGGAGGAGGTCATATGGCCGGCTCGACGGCGGCATCCGGCTCCGGACTAACCGGTGCCCCGGCCCCGCGCCGCTGACGCCGCAGCGCGTCGAAAGTGAGCAGGATCAGCGCCGTCCAGACCAGCCCGAAGCCGATCCAGCGGGCCGCCGGCATCGACTCATGCTTCAGGCCGACACCGACCGCGAACTGCAGCACCGGAGCCAGGTACTGCAGCATCCCGATGGCCGACAGCGGCAGGCGGCGGGCCGCGGCGCCGAAGAAGAGCAGCGGGATGGCGGTGACGAGCCCGGTGGTCATCAGAAGCAGCGTGTTCCCGCCGCCATGGTGGCCGTAGACCAGCGTCCCCTGCAGTTGCAGCACGAAGAGGGTCACCACGGCCGGGATGAAGAGCACCGCGGTCTCGACGGCCAGCGACTCGACCGCGCCGACTCCAGCACTCTTCTTGCAGAAGCCATAGGTCGCGAAGGAGAAGGCGAGAATCAGCGCGATCCACGGCAGCCGACCGTAATTGGCGGTGAGGACGACGATCGCCAGCGACGCGATGCCGACCGCGACCCACTGCATCGGACGAAGCCGCTCCTTGAAGATCACCACCCCGGCCACGATGCTCAGCAGCGGGTTGATGAAGTAGCCGAGACTGGTCTCGATGACATGGCCGCTGTTCACACCCCAGATGTAGACGCCCCAGTTGACGGCCACGACGACGGCGGCCAGCACCAGCAGCCATCGCGTGCGGGGGACGGCCACCGCGTGGCGCACCGCCGGCCAGGAGTGTCCGCGCCAGACCAGCAGTGCAACGAAGGCCAGTGACCAGACCACGCGATGAGCCAGGATCTCCAGTGCGCTGGCCGGCTCGAGCAGCGGCCAGTAGAGCGGGAAGAGTCCCCAGAGGAGGTAGGCGGCGACGCCGAAGATATACCCGCGGCGGAGGTGATGCTGCTCTGCTCCGGCCGGATCGGTCACGGCCGCACGTCGCTCGACACCGGCACGTCGCTCGACACCGGCACGTCGCTCGACACCGGCACGTCGCTCGACACCGGCACGTCGCTCGACACCGGCACGTCGCTCGACACCGGCACGTCACCCGAAGCGTGCGCGTCACCGGAGACCGGCACGGCGCCGGCCGCCGAAGCGCCGCCGGTGAGTCGGACGTCGTCCGGGCTGGGACGGTTCAGCCGGGTGTCGATCTCCATCCAGGTCGCGGGCACCCGCAGTGGCGTGAATCCGACGTCGGCATAGACCTGATGGGCGTCCCGGGTCGCCAGCACGAAGCGGGGCACGCCGAGCTGGCCGAGGTGGGCCACCACCGTCTCGACGAGCCAGTGCCCGATCCGCCGTCCCCGCCATTGCGAGTCGACGAAGACGTCCCCGATCCAGGCAAAGGAGACCAGATCCGAGGTGATCCGGGCCAGCGCGACCTGCTCGCCAGCTGGTGTGTAGACCCCGAACGGGTAGCTGTTGCGCAGCGATCGGGCGACGTCTTCCCGGGATCGCTCGTTGGCCCAGTAGGAGGTGGCCAACCAGCCGCAGATGCGATCGAGATCCAGCAGCGACGGGTCGGTGCTGATCCGCAGGCCGTCGTCCCGGCTTATGGCGAAGTTCAGCCGATCGTGGTTCGGCTGGTCGGTGGAGGAGTCGGCGCCGCTCAGGCGATGGTCCAAGCGTCGCTTCCCTGCAGCAGGGCGTCGAGGGAGGCGGTGTCGGCCGGTGCCTGGGTGAGGGCGTGGTCGAGTTGCGCGCCCATCAGCGAGTCATAGGTCGGTCGCTCCACCGAGCGGAAGACCCCCATCGGCGCGTAACGACGGTCCAGGGACGAGAGACGCGACAGCGCGAACGCATACGACGGGTCGTCGTGGTGGGCGTTGTGCACGACCACTCGCGGATCGCCCTCGGGCACGTCGTGGGCGACGCTGAACGAGCCGTACTGGTCACGGACGACGGCCTTGGAGCGGTCAGCGCCCAGACGCAGCTCCTCGCCGTGCTCCATCCGGATCATCCAGTCGTCACGGGTCTCCGAGTCCTTGATCAGGTCGAAGGCGCCATCGTTGAAGATGTTGCAGTTCTGGTAGATCTCGACCAGTGCGGTCCCCTCGTGGTCCGCGGCCGCCCGCAGCACCGAGGTGAGGTGCTTGCGGTCGGAGTCCAGGGTGCGGGCCACGAAGGTGGCCTCGGCGCCGAGAGCCAGCGAGACCGGGTTGAACGGGTGGTCCAGCGAGCCCATCGGGGAGGACTTGGTGATCTTCCCGAGCTCCGAGGTGGGGGAGTACTGCCCCTTGGTGAGGCCGTAGATCTGGTTGTTGAAGAGCAGGATCTTCAGGTTCACGTTTCGGCGCAGCGCGTGGATGAGGTGGTTGCCACCGATGGAGAGCGCGTCGCCGTCGCCGGTCACCACCCAGACCGAGAGGTCCGGGCGGGACGAAGAGAGGCCGGTCGCAATCGACGGAGCCCGTCCGTGGATGGAGTGCATCCCGTAGGTGTTCATGTAATACGGGAAGCGGGAGGAGCAGCCGATGCCCGAGATGAAGACGATGTTCTCGCGCTTGACGCCGAGATCGGGCATGAACCCCTGCACGGCGGCCAGGATCGCGTAGTCACCGCAGCCGGGGCACCAGCGCACCTCCTGGTCGGTCTTGAAGTCCTTGGCCTTGAGCCCGAGACCGGCGGCGCCGTTGGGGACGACTGATTCAGTCATTGTGCAGAACTCCTTGCAGCATTTCGGCGAGGTCGGCGGCGCGGAACGGCATGCCCCGGACCTGGGTGACGCTGATGACGTCGACGAGGTACTTGGCCCGGATCAGGGTGGCCAGCTGGCCGAGGTTCATCTCCGGGAGCACCACTTTGTCGTAGCTGGCCAGGATCTCGCCGAGATTGGCCGGGAACGGATTGAGATGACGCACGTGGGCCTGGGCGATGGAGTACCCGGCGCGACGCACCCGGCGAACCGCGGCCCCGATCGGCCCGTAGGTCGACCCCCAGCCGAGCACCAGCACCTTGGCCGGCTCGCCGAGCGCCGCTCCCGGGTCGTCGACGGTCATCGGCTCGATGGTGCGGGCGATGCCGTCCACCTTGGCCTGCCGAGTGCGGACCATAAGGTCGTGGTTATCCGGGTCGTAGCTGATATTGCCGGTCTTGTCGGCCTTCTCGATGCCGCCGACGCGGTGCTCGAGTCCCGGCGTGCCCGGGATGGCCCACGGACGGGCCAGCGTCTCCGGATCCCGCAGGTACGGCCAGAACTCGCCCTCCGGGCCGTTAGGCTCGGTCGCGAAGTCGACCCGGAGATCCGGCAGGTCGGCGGTGGCTGGGACACGCCACGGCTCGGAGCCGTTGGCGATGTAGCCGTCGGAGAGCAGGAAGACCGGGGTGCGGTACGTGAGCGCAATACGAGCAGCCTCGACGGCTGCGGCGAAGCAGTCACCTGGGGACTGGGCGGCGATGATCGGAACCGGCGCCTCGCCGTTGCGTCCGTACATCGCCTGCAGCAGGTCGGACTGCTCGGTCTTGGTCGGCAGGCCAGTTGACGGTCCACCCCGCTGGATGTCGCAGATGACCAGCGGGATCTCCAGCGACACGGCCAGGCCGATCGCCTCGCCCTTCAGCGCGATACCCGGGCCCGAGGAGGTGGTGACGGCCAGCGCCCCGCCGAAGGAGGCGCCGATGGCCGCGCCGATGCCGGCGATCTCGTCCTCGGCCTGGAAGGTGCGGATACCGAAGCGCTTGTGCTTGGAGAGCTCGTGCAGGATGTCTGAGGCCGGCGTGATCGGGTAGGCGCCGAGGTAGAGCGGCAGGTTCGCTCGCTGGGCGGCCGCGATGAGGCCGTAGGAGAGAGCCAGATTTCCGGTGATGTTGCGATAGGTGCCGGCCGGCAGTGGCGCCGGCTTCACCTCGTAGTTCACCGCAAAGGCTTCAGTCGTCTCGCCGTAGTTCCAGCCGGCCTTGAAGGCCTTGATGTTCGCCGCGGCGATTTCGGGCTTCTTGGCGAACTTGGTCTCCAGGAACTTCAGCGTGCCCTCGGTCGGGCGCGAGTACATCCAGGAGAGGAGGCCGAGCGCGAACATGTTCTTGCTGCGACCGGCGTCCTTGCGGGAGAGGCCGCTCTCGGCCAGCGCGTCCAGGGTGAGCTGGGTCAGCTCGATCGCGTGCAGGTTGTACTGCTCCAGCGTGCCGTCCTCGAGCGGGTTGGAGTCCCAGCCGATGCGGGCCAGCGCGCGCGTGGTGAAGTCGTGGGTGTCGATGATCAGGGTCGCGCCCTTGGCCATGTCGGCCAGGTTCGCCTTCAGCGCCGCCGGGTTCATCGCGACCAGAACGTCGGGGCGATCGCCCGGGGTCAGGATGTCGTGGTCGGCGAAGTGCATCTGGAACGACGACACGCCGGCCAGCGTGCCCTGGGGGGCTCGGATCTCGGCCGGGAAGTTGGGGAGTGTGCTCAGGTCGTTGCCGAAGTTGGCCGTCTCCTGGGTGAATCGATCACCGGTGAGCTGCATCCCGTCGCCGGAGTCACCCGCGATTCGGATGACGACACGATCGAGCTGCTGGACGTCCTTGGCCATGCTTTGTGTGCCTGTCTGATCGGGTGCAGATGGGTCCTGCTGGAAGAAATGCCGCCTGGAGCACCTCGTGCGACGCCGAGGAAGGGGAATCCGTCTTCATCGATTCACCAACTGGTCCATGGTACGGAGGTAAACGCCGGACGGCGCGTGGTATCGCTCACGTGTCCCGCATTCAGCCTGCGTTTACCCCCCGTTGCCTCAGCGATCACGGGGTCTTTGCTCAACGTGACACCGGAACTACTTTTCCATTTTGCTAGCTTCCGGCCGCAAAGTATTGGACGATTGCCGGGCAAGGATTTGAGTTTCATCTGATTCACCCTGATCCACACTAGGCCGCCTGGGAACGGTTGTGGGGGTCAGTAGTACCGGCGATGCAGGGGTGTATCGCCGCGTCATCACCTGCTGTTGCCGTGCGTGCCCTGGGCATTCGCGGCGGTGGCGGCTCGCAGCGATCACTGGGGGATCAACGTGCAGAGTGACATCGTAGTGCCGGCTTTTGAGATGGATTGTCGCGATTGGCTGGTAATCACATCCGAGGATTTGGGGCACACCGAAGACCTTGACGGCGCACCGGTGCTGGCCACGCTCAGCACCGCCGTAGCTGCCGAAGATGCTCTCCACTCGATCAGCGGCGTCCTGATGGTCGGCCTCCTCGACGATGACGTCCCACCGGCCATCGAGGTGCGTGAGGGCGCGGTCGCCGCCGAGATGCTCGACATCGACAGCGACTCCAACACCAGTCGCTTCCTGCTGCCCTGCCCGGACGGAAAGTTGGCGCTGGTCGCCGAGTTCGACCTCCGGGCCGACGCGGGCAGCCGGGTTCGGCACCGGATCGAAGAGCTGATGGCCTCGTTCCGGTGGAGCGCCTAAGTACCTGCGGTTCTCGGTACCGGGACGCGGCATAGCGACGCGCATCACCCGCTTTTCTCTACTCTTCGGGTAGACAAAGCGGTTCTCGGTGCCGCATACTTGCGGCATGGTGCCGAGCGAACACGGACGTCCCGCCGAGGGCGGGCTCCTTGACGTGTTCTGGGCCGGCCGCCGGGCAGATGAGTTCGACGAGGGATGTATGTGCGGGTAATCCCGCCGCTCAATCCTCCCCGTCCCTCCTGACCCACTAGGCGCGCCGAAGTCGCCGAATGGCTGGCTGTTCAATTGCCGAGCCACTCGATCTCACTTGATTCCGGGCGCTGCGGGTCGATCTGTCCAACTATGGAGTTCGTTCGATGACCGCCATCCGGCGCCTAGCAGCGCCCAACTGCCCGTCAGCGCTGCCCACCGAGCCGCTGAACCCCATCCAGCTCGTCGAGTTCACCCGCTTCCTCGCCGACGAGGTCCGCTCCGGCCTGTACCCGTTCGAGTACGACGCCGAGACCCGCTGGCACCAGCGCCTGTACCGCGACAAGCGGGTGGACGTCTGGCTGATCAGCTGGATGCCCACCCAGGGCACGCAGCTACACGACCACGGCGGCTCCTCCGGCTCCTTCACCGTCATCAGCGGAGAGCTCTCCGAGGCGGTGTACACCCGAACCGGCCGGGGCGCCGGTGGGCTGCGGGAGCGCACCCACCAGGCCGGCCGCAGCGTCGGTTTCGATGGAACGTATGTGCACGACGTCCGCAACACCTCAGACCGCCCCGCGGTCAGCATTCACGCCTATTCGTCGCCGTTGACGACGATGAACTTCTACGACGTGGAGGAGGGTGAGCTGGTGCGTCTGGCCACCCTTGACACCGACGATCCCGAGCCGGAGTTCACTGCCTGAGCCGCCTGAGGCAGTGCTTCAGGCGGTTACCTCGGTGATCCGAGCGGTGGCGACGTCGAAGATGAAGCCCCGCACCGAGTCACGGTGGGGGAGCCAGCCGCAGTCGCGGACGCGCGTGATCGAGATTTGGACGTCCTCCTCGATGTCGCTGAAGCCCGGCACCCGCCACGGGGGCTCCTCGCCAGTTTCACGAGCCAGCGTCGCCCGGAACTCGTCGTCGTCGAAGTTGAACATCCCGCAGTTCGTGTGATGGATCAGCACGATCTCTCGAGTGCCGATGGCGCGCTGGCTAATGGCCAGCGAGCGCAGGACGTCGTCGGTGACCACGCCGCCGGCGTTGCGGAGCAGATGCGCGTCGCCGATGTCCAGGCCGAGCGCTCCGAAGAGGTCAAGGCGAGAGTCCATGCAGGTGACCACAGCCAGCCGCAGCCGGGGCTGCACCGGACGGGCCCCCGGGAAGGTGGCGGCGTAGCGCTGGTTGTCATGAATGAGGTGATCGATCGCGGACACAGAGTCAGTCAACCAGTGACTGGCGTCATCTAGCTACCGACTGCGCTCGACTTCACTTCCCCGCCCCGGGAACGACAAGCTCTCGGGAACGACTGGGGTGCCTCCGCGCGTTAGGTAAGCGTGCATTCAACCAACAACGCCCTCAAGACGGCAGTCCTCTTCGGAGCACTCTCCGGCCTGCTGCTGCTCCTCGGCGGCCTCTTCTTCGGCCGCAGTGGCCTGATCATCGCCTTCTTCCTGGCACTCGCGATCAATGCCTTCAGTTACTTCAACTCGGACAAGATTGCGCTCCGCTCGATGCACGCCCGGCCCGTGAGCGAGGCCGAGCAGCCGGCGATGTACTCGATCGTGCGTGAGTTGGCCACCGCCGCCCACCAGCCGATGCCCCGCCTCTACGTCTCTCCCACCGCCTCGCCCAACGCCTTCGCGACCGGGCGCAGCCCCCGGCACGCCGCGGTCTGCTGCACCGAAGGCATCCTGCAGATGCTCGACCGTCGTGAGCTACGCGCCGTTCTCGGCCACGAACTGAGCCACGTGTACAACCGGGACATCCTGATCTCCTCGGTGGCGGCCACCTTCGCCACCGCCGTCACCTTCATTGCCAACTTCGCGCTCTTCTTCGGCGGCGGGGACGACCGTGATCGCAACCCGATCGCCGGCCTGCTGATGGTCTTTCTCGCCCCGGTTGCGGCCAGCATCATTCAGCTCGGCATCAGCCGCTCCCGCGAGTTCCAGGCCGACGAATCCGGCGCCGTCTTATCCAACGACCCGCTCGCGCTGGCCAGTGCGCTGGCCAAGCTGCAGTCCGGAACCAACGCGGCACCGCTCCCGCAGGATCCGACGCTGGTGACCACCAGCCACCTGATGATCGCCAACCCGTTCGGCGCCCAGGGGATGAGCAAGCTCTTCTCCACCCACCCGCCGATGCCCGAGCGGATCGCCCGGCTGCAGCGGATGGCCCAGGAGAACCCGGGCTTCCTTCGCTGAGCCGCGGGCGGTCGGTGACGCTGCGCCGTTCGCGACCCTGACCTGATCGCGACGCGGAGTGTGTCAACGATCCGCAGATTCGACTATTGCCTTCAAGAACACTACCTAGATAGAGTTCCAGGCATGGCTCGCCGACCCTCGCCCCAGACCGTCGCGGTGCTTCGTGCCTTCGCCGAGGACGCCGAGACCTGGCGCTACGGCTACGAACTCGGCCAGCAGGTCGGACTGAAGGCAGGATCGCTCTACCCGATCCTCATTCGACTCTGTGACCGCGACCTGCTGGAGTCCTCGTGGGAACGCGAGCCAGCGCCGGGCCGGCCACCCCGGCATCTCTACCGGCTGACTCCGAGCGGGGCCGCCTTCGCCGTAGAGCTCGGGGCGGAGGCTGCCGAGTCCGCGCCGGCGCCGCGCCGACGGCCTCACCTCAACCCGGCTGCCGGTGCCGTGTGACTAGCGGGCAGCGGAGGGGCAGCGGGCGGTTCGACAGCGCCCAATGGCTGCTTGCCGTGTTGCAAGCCTGCCTCGCGCCGGGGCGCCACGACTGGGGCGCCGCGATGCGCGCCGAACTGGCCGGCATCGACGAGCCGCCGCAGCGTCGTCGCTTCGCCCGAAGCTGCGGCAAGGTGATCGTCGGCGACCGCGCGTCGCTGCGCAGTGCAGCCGGTTCTCTGGCGGTGGTTGCGGCCTTGGTGGCTGGGCTAGCGGTGGCGATCACCCTCGACTACCGGCCACTCCGTCTCGAGGCGGTGGGGCTGATTCTCGTCCTGGCTGCGCTCTCGGCGGCGTCACGGCGCGGCGGCCGCCGTGCGTTCTGGGCGGCGCTGGGACCGGTGACGGCGCCCTGGCCCGGACGGGTGCTGCGGGCCGAGGGCTACGTACTCGTCGGGGCGTTGACCTGCTTGGCGCTGGCCGAACTCCGTGCTGATCAGCGTGAACCGGCCTCGCCCGACGTCGGGTCGAGCGTGGCCTTCGGATTGGTGGCGCTGCTTCTCGTCGCGGTCGCGGTGACGCTCCTCATGATCACGTCGCAGCGCTCACCACTGAACCCGTCCGTCCTCGCCGTCGTGGCCACCTGCAGCGCCGGGGCCGGGTTGGCCTGGTACGGCGCCGTCCTGGTCACGCCGTACATCGACCCGGGCCTGGTCGCCGAGGCGACGCTGCTCGTCGTCGCGCTGGCCGCGGTCGCCACCGGCGTCGCGACCGGCTGGTTCGGGGCCGACGGTCGCCTGAGCCTGCTCGCCGGGCTGAGTGCCGCGGTCTTCACGTCACTGGTCGTCTTCGCCGCGCCCCAGGTCACCTACACCCTCGTCCCGCAGAGCGTGCCCGACCCGTCGCCGGGGTCGTACTGGCCGCAGCCAGATGCGGCCAGTCACCAGGAGCAGGACCGGGTGGAAGCGGCGGACCCCTACGTCGGGCTGCTCCTCATCGGCGGGGTGCTCACTCCGGTCACCTGCGCCCTGCTGGCCGCTTCATCGCGGCGGCCGCCCATCGTCACGACCGGTGTCATCAGATCGGCGCCATCCTCTCAGGAGTGCTGAAGGTAGCTCCCCTATGGTTGTCCGGTGCCCAGACGCAGCCCCGCGCCGTCAGCCCATCGTTTCGTCGCTCTACTGGGGGCGCTGGCGCTGGCCGGCGTGACCTGCCTGCAGTCGTACGGGGCTCCGGCCGCCGGAGCCGCTGTGCTGAGTCCCGCCACTCTCCGGGGCGCTGCTGCGCCGTGGACGCTGCGGTCCGATGTCACCGTCTCGGCCACATCGCACCGCCTCTTCGATCTGAGCGACCCCGCCCTCGACGAGGCCAGCGGCGTCGTCGTCGGGCTGCGCTCGCCCGGCGTCCTCTACGCCCAGAACGACAGCGGCGACTCGGCGCGCTTCTTCGCGATGAACGCGAAGACGGGCACGACGGTGGCGGTCTGCACCGTGGAATCGGCCACGAACGTCGACTGGGAGGACATGGCCGGCGGCCATGACGCTGACGGGAAGGCCTACATCTGGATCGGGGACATCGGGGACAACGACAGCACCCGGGACTCGATCACCATTTATCGGGTCCCGGAGCCCAAACTCTCCGCCGACGATCGGGGGCAGCCCTGCTCGGTGACGCCCACCCGAACCTGGCGGCTGCAGTACCCGGACGGCCCGCAGAACGCCGAATCACTGATGTTCGATCCGCTGAGCCACCGGCTCTACGTTGCGACCAAGACGTTCAGCGGCGCCAGCAACGTCTACCTCGTTCCCCAGCAGCCGGCCAACGGGGTCCAGCAACTGCAGAGAATCGCGTCGATCACCGTCGGGCCGGTTGACTCTGCACACGCCTCGAGTGGCCCGGTCGGGGTGGCGGGTGGCTTCATGGTCACCGGTGGAGCCTTCAGCGCTGACGGGTCCCTGCTGGTGCTGCGGACCTACAGCAGCGCCCACCTGTGGCGGGTCAGCGACGACAACGTCGCTGCGGCGTTGAGCCAGTCGCCGATCTCCTTCGACCTTCCGGATCAGCCGCAGGGCGAGGGGATCGCCTTCACCGGAGTCAGCGGGAGTGTGCTCACGCCGCGCCACGTCGCCCTCGTCATCGACAGTGAGAAGTCCGGATCAGCCGTCTACGCGGTGAGTGTGACCGTCCCGCCGCTGACCACACCGAAACCGGCTGCCGCCACCCCGACCCCGATCGACTCCGCCGAATCGAGCGGGATGGGCGGTGGCCAGTTGCTCTGGGTCGTGCTGGTGGTGGTCGCCGCGGTGGTGATCGTCGCCGGCGTTATCGTCTTGCGCCGCGCGCGACGTCCATGACGTACTGGCCGTAGCCGGACTTCTGCTGCTTCTCGCCGAGGGCGTACGTCTGCTCGGCGGTGATGAAGCCGTTGTATAGAGCAATCTCCTCGACGCAGGCGATCCGCACACCCTGCCGGTGCTCCAGCACCTGGACGAACTGCCCGGCCTCCAGCAGCGAGTCGTGCGTGCCGGTGTCGAGCCAGGCCGTCCCGCGACCGAGGTCGACGAGCTTCGCCGTGCCATTGCTGACGTAGATGTTGTTGAGGTCGGTGATCTCGTACTCGCCCCGGGCCGACGGTGCCAGGGTCCGCGCCATCTCCAGCACGTCATTGTCGTAGAAGTACAGGCCGGTGACGGCCATGTTCGACTTCGGGGCGGCCGGCTTCTCCTCGATCGAGATGAGACGGCCGTCGGGGGCGGCCTCGGCCACGCCATAGCGTTCCGGGTCCCTGACTCGATAGCCGAAGAGCACGCAGCCGTCGGTCAGCTTCGCGGCGCTGCGCAGCTGGGTGCCGAGACCCTGGCCGTAGAAGATGTTGTCACCGAGGACCAGCGCCGCCGTGTCGCCTCCGACGTGGTCCCGTCCGATCACGAACGCCTGGGCCAAGCCGTTGGGCTCGGGCTGAGCGGCATAACTCAGATTCAATCCGAGCTCACTGCCATCGCCCAGGAGCCGCGCGAACTGCTCCTGGTCGTGCGGAGTCGTGATGATCAGGATGTCGCGGATTCCGGCCAGCATCAGCGCCGAGAGCGGGTAGTAGATCATCGGTTTGTCGTAGACCGGCAGCAACTGCTTGCTGACGGCACGGGTGATCGGATGCAGGCGTGTACCTGACCCACCGGCGAGGATGATGCCTTTCATCGTGCCTTCTCTTCTATTCTTCGCGTTCGTCAGCGGTAGTTGACGAACTGCAGGGCGACACCGGTGTCGGCGTCCTTGAGCAGGGCGATGACCGCCTGTAGGTCGTCGCGCTTCTTCCCGCTGACCCGCAGCTGATCGCCCTGGATCTGGGCCTGGACGCCCTTGGGCCCCTCGTCGCGGATGAGCTTGGCGATCTTCTTGGCCTGGTCGGAGTCGATGCCCTGCTGCATGGACGCATTGATGACGTACTGCTTCCCCGAGGAGGAGGGCTCACCGGCATCCAGAGCCTTCAGTGAGATGGATCGCTTGATCAACTTCTCCTTGAAGACCTCCAGCGCCGCGACGACCCGCTCCTCGGTGTCGGCCTTGAGGGTGATACCGAGCTCGCCGGACCAGTCGATCGAGCTGTTGGTGCCCCGGAAATCGAAGCGCTGCGACAGTTCCTTGGCGGCCTGATTGAGGGCGTTGTCGACCTCTTGGCGATCGATCTTGCTCACGACGTCGAACGACGGATCAGCCATGTTCGGGACCTTTCGTTGGGGGTTGGTATGGACGGACGATGACGGATGTCAGCGACGGTGATCTTCTGTTGTAAACTTCGACACCGTTGCCAATATGTCGGCAGCACATCCCTGGCGGGTTGCCCGAGTGGTCAAAGGGAGCGGTCTGTAAAACCGCCGGCTCAGCCTACGTTGGTTCAAACCCAACACCCGCCACCGCCTTGGCCCCCGGGAGTTCGCTCCCGGGGGCCGCTGCGTTTCTGGGCCTGGTCCAACGCATCGGCGTGTCGTGAGGCGTGCGGCGTGTCCGTTGGGCGTGAAGCGTCGATTACTTTGGTTTCACAAATGGTTGCACGTTGACTACCGAGTGTTCATACTTGAGCTTAAGGCCCAGGTGATCTTCTCCCCGTGCGACCACCTGGGCCCCACCATGTCCCCAGCAAATTCTTTGGCGACGACGGTTTCACCCGTTCGCGGGGCTGGCCCGGCGCAGGCGGCCGGGCTCCTGTGGGGAGTGACACAGCGTGATCTGAAGTCGGGGATCGGTACTCGTTTTCGTCCCGCGCTAAGCATCGTGTATCGTCTTTCGACGGCGCAGTTGTCCGTGGTCGCCGCCATTTTTTGGCGCTTTCACGTGCGTATGCGTGCCCCCTTAGCTCAGTCGGCAGAGCGTCTCCATGGTAAGGAGAAGGTCTACGGTTCGATTCCGTAAGGGGGCTCTGGCAGTGCAAGACCCCAGCGTTACCAGCTGTACAGGCAGTTCTGGCAGTGACAGCAGTACCAGCATCAAGACCAGTAGCACAGGGGCGGGGTAGCTCAGTTGGTAGAGCAAGCGGCTCATAATCGCTGTGTCGCCGGTTCAAGTCCGGCCCTCGCTACGTGGCCAGAGATGGACAGCGCGATCTCTAGCTAGAATTACCTGCAGCACCCTGATCAGTGCATCATCTGGTCATTTTCGAATCCGAGAGGCAACACCGTGGCAGCCACCGAAGTCCGTCCCAAGATCACCTTGGCGTGCCAGGAGTGCAAGCACCGCAACTACATCACCAAGAAGAACCGGCGCAACGACCCGGACCGTCTTGACCTGAAGAAGTTCTGCCCGAACTGCGGCAAGCACACCGAGCACCGCGAGACCCGCTAGTCCGCTAGCAGTTTCGACGCGAAACCCCCGTTGGGCCTAGGCCTACCGGGGGTTTTCTGCATCCAAGGCGCGGCGCTGGGATGTGGGAAGAATTTCACTGTTGCTTGGCGTCGCGGGTACTTCCGCCTACGGTTGTCCCGTGTCCCGCTCGCTGCCAACTGATCGTCACCCATCCGTCGACGACGATTCGGTAGCGGCACCTGTTGCGGCGGCCGACGGTGGCGAGCGCCTCCCGGACGGTCGTAGCCACCGATGGAACGAGCATCGGGAGCAGCGCCGGGCCGCGATCGTGGCCGCCGGTGTACGGGCCGTCGACGAGTACGGCACCGACGTCGGCGTCCATCAGATCGCCCGTTCGGCCCACGTCAGTCGCACAGTGCTCTACCGCTACTTCCGCGACAAGGACGACCTGACCCAGGCGATGGCGGCGAGCCTTTCGAACGAGATCGTCGAACTGATCGTGACCGCGCTCGAGGCCGAGGTGAGCCCGGGTCGGATGATCCTGGCCACCGTCAACGCCATCGCGGAGTGGGTCGAGACCCACCCGAGGCTCTACCAATTCCTCCGGGTCCGCTCCTCCAGCGGGTCGCAGCCGCTGGAGAACATCGAGGCATCGGTGGCGGCCAAGCTCGCCGGCCTGTTGAACGCGATCCTCAGCTGGCTCGGGGCGGAGCCGGTGATCTCGCAGATCGCCGCCCACGCGATCGTCGGTCTCGTCGAGAACACCCTCACCTGGTGGGTCGTCGACCAGAGCGTCCCCCGCGACGAACTCTGCAACACGCTCTACGAATTCATCTGGGACGCGATCTCGGGCTACCTGACCCGAGCCGGACTCAGCCTGGATCTGGCAATGCCCCTTCCCGACGAGGTACGAAATTCGGAGACGACATGAGCGACGACGCCGCGACCATCCCGATCAGCGACGCCCAGGCCGAGGAGGACGACGGCTACAGCGGCCCGGTCGAACTGATCGGCTCCGACGGTGCCGCGCTGACCGTCGGGGCGACTCTGACCGGCCACTTCGACCCGCTCAGCGGCAAATACAGCTGGTACGGACGCCTGGACGCCGACCCCGCGGTCACCACCCTGGTTCAAGGCGGAGCGCGCAGGGTGACGCTCCGTTCGCCGTTCGCCGAGGTGAGTACATCGCTGAGCGACGTCGATCCTTGGGGGCGGTACCGCGTGGAGGGATTCGGTGCGCCGCCGTTCGAGATCGCGGCCGACCTGACCTGACGGGTCAACCGATGGGCTAACGTCAGTCCATGAGCTTGGACCAGTCGTTCGTCGGTCGGACCTACCCGCCCACTGACAGCTACGAGATCGGGCGGGAGAAGATTCGCGAGTTCGCCGACGCGATCGGCGACTGGAGTCCGGTCTACCGGGACCAGGCCGCGGCCCGCGAGCTCGGCTACCCCGACGTCATCGCCCCGCCCACGATGGCCATCGTCGTCTCGATGCGGGCCAGTGCGCAGGTGATCGGCGATCCGGACCTCGGTCTGGACTACTCGCGCGTGGTGCACGGGGAACAGCGTTTCGTCCACACCCGCCCTATCCGGGCCGGCGATCAGCTCAGCGTCGTCGTCTCGGTCGAGTCGATCCGGGCGGCGGCCGGCAACGACCTGATCACCACCAAGAGTGAGGCCAGTGACCAGGACGGTTCCCTGGTTTTTACGGCCTATTCGACCATCGTGGCGCGAGGGACAGCATGATCAGCTACGCAGACGTCGAGGTCGGCACGGCGCTGCCGGCCCAGCAGTTCCAGATCCAGCGCTTCAACCTCGTCCAGTACGCGGGCGCGTCGGGGGACTTCAATCCGATCCACTGGAACGAGCGGTTCGCCAAGGCGGTTGGGCTGCCGGACGTCATCGCGCACGGCATGTACACGATGGCCCTCGGCGCGCGGGTCGTCTCGGATTGGGTCGGCGACCCGGGGGCGGTCCTCGACTACGGGGTCCGGTTCATCCGCCCGGTGGTGGTCAGTGACGCCGACGGCGCGACCCTCGAGGTTTCAGGCGCCGTCGCGGAGAAGTTCGACGACAAGAAAGTGCGGGTGGACCTGACCGCAACGGTGAACGGCCAGACGGTGCTCGGACGGGCTCGAGCGGTGGTGCGACTGCGATGATGATCGAACTGGGTCTGACCCATCCAGCGCCCCCGCCGGCGGTCTTCGAGATGCTGACCGACCCGGAGTTCATCGCGCTGCGCTGTGCCTCCAGCGAGGCCCTCAGCTTCACCCAGTCCGTCACCACGACCGGTCCGGAGACGGTCGTTGAGGTCGAGCGGACGTTGTCGACGGCGGAGCTGCCGGAACTGCTGCGCAACTTCGCCCGCAACGGCATCAAGGTGCACGAGACGCTCACCTGGGGCCCTCCTGCCGCCGACGGCGCCCGTGATGTGCAGGTCGCCCTGGACTTCGTTGGTCAGCCGATGAAGATGCGCGGCACCATGCGACTGGTGGCGACGCCGGAGGGCTCGGCCCTCGCAGTGCGGGCCGAACTCAAGGCCGCCATTCCGCTGCTCGGCGGCAAGATCGAGAAGGTGACGGCGCCGTTCATCATCTCCGCGATCGAGACCGAGGAGAAGGTTGGCCACGAATGGCTGACCAGTCGCTAAGGTCTTTAGTCGATTCTGCGATTGGCTAGTCGGCTTCGCCGAACCGGTCCGGCGTAGTCGACTTCGCTGACCAGACCGGGCTTAGTCGGCTTCGCTGGCGAGACCGGGCTTAGTCGGCTTCGCCGACCAGCTTGGCGATCCGGCTGATCCCCTCGACCAGGTCGTCGTCGCCCAGGGCGTAGGAGAGACGCAGGTAGCCCGGCGTGCCGAAGGCCTCGCCCGGTACGACCGCGACCTCGGCCTCCTCGAGGATCGTGGTGGCGAGTTCGGCCGACGTGGTGGAGACCCGTCCGTGCAGCGACTTGCCGAGCAGACCCTTCACCGACGGGTAGACGTAGAACGCACCCTCTGGGGTCGGGCAGACGATGCCGGGGATGTCGCTGAGCATGGAGACGATGGTGAGGCGGCGCCGGTCGAAGGCCTTGCGCATGTCGGCCACCGCGCTGAGGTCGCCCGAGACCGCGGCCAGTGCGGCCATCTGAGCGACGTTCGAGACGTTCGAGGTGGCGTGTGACTGAAGGTTGGAGGCGCCCTTGATGACGTCGGCCGGTCCGATCATCCAGCCGACCCGCCAGCCGGTCATCGCGTACGTCTTGGCGACACCGTTGAGGATGACAACCTTGTCACCGAGCTCGGGGGCGACGGTGGCGATCGAGACGTTCTTGGCGTCGCCGTAGATCAGGTGCTCATAGATCTCGTCGGTGACGACCCAGAGGTCGTGGCCGGCTGCCCAGGCGCCGATCGCCGCGACCTGGTCGGCCGGGTAGACGGCGCCGGTCGGGTTGGAGGGGGAGACGAAGAGGAGCACTTTGGTGCGCGGGGTGACGGCCGCCTCCAGCTGCTCGACGCTGGCCAGGTAGCCGGTGGTCTCGTCGGTGTTGACGACCACGGTCTTGCCGCCGGCCAGGGCGATCGCTTCGGGGTAGGTCGTCCAGTACGGGGCGATGACGATGACCTCGTCGCCCGGGTTGAGCAGGGTGGCGAAGGTGTTGTAGACGGCCTGCTTGCCGCCGTTGGTGATGAGCACCTGCGCCGGGTCGACGTGGTAACCGGTGTCCCGCAGCGTCTTGTCGGCGACGGCTGAGCGGAGCTCAGGGAGTCCCGGGACGGGGGAGTAGCGGTGGTGGCGGGGTTCGTGCGCGGCCCGGACGGCGGCGTCGACGATGTAGCCCGGCGTCGGGAAGTCGGGCTCACCGGCGCCGAAGCCGATGACCGGGCGCCCGGCGGCCTTCAGGGCCTTGGCCTTGGCGTCCACCGCGAGGGTGGCGGACTCGGCGATGGCGGCGATACGGTCAGAGATGCGGTGGCCTGAGGTGTTTCCCATGCCTGCCATGGTCCCAGATCGGGACAGGTGCTCGCGACCCGGTTTCCGACGGGGGCACCCTGAGGGCGGCCGAAGGCGGCTTGGAGCTGGGCCGAATGCCACGTACACTCGTCAACTGGACCCGAGTTGGGTGTGCGTCAGCATGCGCAAACTCAGGTCTGCAGTTGTGTCAGTGCAGTTGTGCAAGTGCAGTTTCAGTGGGTGTGTAAGACAGCAGTTGCAGGTCCTAGGGGCGTGGCTCAATTGGTAGAGCACCGGTCTCCAAAACCGGTGGTTGCAGGTTCAAGTCCTGTCGCCCCTGCCATGGCTGAATGAATCACCTAGCGGTAACCACTCAGTCAGAAGTAATCAGTCCGATTTGCCTGCCGGCCCGGCAGGCAATGTCAGCAGTACCGGGGCCCGACGGTTCGGGCACCTTCGAGAGGAGCGATCGTGACAGCGACCAGCACCGAGAAATCTTCGTCGCGTCCGTCCAGCGGCCGGGGTTGGTTCGTCATTCGCTTCCTGCGCGAGATGGTCTCTGAGCTGCGCAAGGTCATCTGGCCGTCGCGCAAGGAGCTCATCACGTACACCATCGTGGTCATCGTCTTCGTGGTGATCATGGTGGCGTTGGTCGCCGGTCTCGACATCGGCTTCACCAAGCTCGTCGTCTGGTTGTTCGGTTAGCGGCTGATCAGCACGCCGAATCCCCCGCCACACCAGCCGCCGAACCTGGCGAATCCGAGATATTCAAAGCTAGAAAGAGAGATTGTGTCCGACTTCGACAGCGCTGCCGATGACCGCAGCGACCTGCGCAACCCGTTCGCCGTAGCCGGTTCGGGTACCCCGACCGACGCTGCGTCCGACGAGGCGCAGTCGCTGGCCGCCGAGGACGTCGCTCACGGCGGAGCCGGCGACGACGAGCACCTCGACATCGCCGAAGCCGCTCACCTGCTCGGCGCCGATGACGACGAGGCCAACTCGCTCGTGGCCGAGGCCGACAGCGACAGCGACGACGACTCGGCGGCGATCCTCATCGGCGCCGACGAGAGCGCCGACCTAGTGGTCGAGCCGGCTCCGGTTGACTCCGACGAGCCGCAGGAAGACCCGATCGAGGTGCTGCGCCGCGAACTGCGGACCGCCTTCGGTGACTGGTACGTCGTGCACTCCTACGCCGGTTACGAGAACAAGGTCAAGACCAACCTCGAGAGCCGGATCACCTCGCTGGACATGGAGGACTACATCTTCCAGGTCGAGGTGCCGACCGAAGAGGTCCTGGAGATCAAGAACGGCAAGCGGCAGACGGTCAACCGCAAGGTCTTCCCGGGCTACATCCTGGTCCGGATGGACCTCAACGACGAGTCCTGGGGCGCCGTGCGTAACACCCCGGGGGTCACCGGATTCGTCGGCGCCACGTCGCGTCCGTCGCCGCTGACCATCGACGAGGTCGTCAAGATTCTGGCCCCGGCCACCGAGAAGGCCGCAGTGCTGGCCGGTGGCAAGCCGACGTCGACGGAGAAGCAGGTCGTCGAGACCGTCGATTACAGCATCGGTGAGTCGGTCACGGTGATGGACGGTCCGTTCGCCACCCTGCCGGCCACGATCTCCGAGATCGACCCGCTGCACCAGAAGTTGCAGGTGCTGGTCTCGATCTTCGGGCGCGAGACTCCGGTCGAGCTGTCCTTCAGCCAGGTTTCGAAGATCTAGCGTCGATCCAACTTTTTAATCAAGTAACCACCAGAAGAAGAGAAGACAATGCCTCCCAAGAAGAAGCTCGCCGCGATCATCAAGCTGCAGATCAAGGCTGGTGCGGCCAACCCGGCGCCGCCGGTCGGCCCTGCGCTCGGTCAGCACGGCGTGAACATCATGGAGTTCTGCAAGGCCTACAACGCCGCGACCGAGTCGCAGCGCGGCCAGATCGTCCCGGTCGAGATCTCCGTGTACGAAGACCGTTCGTTCACCTTCATCACCAAGACCCCGCCGGCTGCGCGTCTGCTGCTCGCCGCCGCTGGTGTCGAGAAGGGTAGCGGCGAGCCGCACAAGACCAAGGTCGCCAAGGTCACCGACGCCCAGGTCCGCGAGATCGCCCAGACCAAGATGGAAGACCTCAACGCCAACGACATCGACCAGGCCGCGAAGATCATCGCCGGCACTGCTCGCTCGATGGGCATCACCGTCGAGGGCTAAGTCCTCTTCGGCGTCACGCGTTCGCGCGTGACACCAGCACCACAGCACGTGTGGGAGGACCGCCGATGGTCGGCGTCCGCTAACACCACAAGCACCATGAAGGAGCACCACCATGGCACAGCGCAGCAAGGCCTACCGCAAGGCAGCGGAACTCATCGAGGCCGACAAGATCTACTCCCCGCTCGAGGCGGCGACCCTGGCCACCAAGGCGACCCCGACCAAGTTCGACGCCACCGTCGAGGCCGCTCTCGGTCTCGGTGTTGACCCGCGCAAGGCCGACCAGATGGTCCGCGGCACAGTCAGCCTGCCCCACGGCACCGGCAAGACCGCCCGCGTCATCGTCTTCGCGACCGGCGACAAGGCCGAAGAGGCCCGCGCCGCGGGTGCCGACAAGGTTGGCAGTGACGACCTGATCCAGGAGATCACCGACGGCTTCCTCGACTTCGACGCCGCGATCGCCACCCCCGACCAGATGGCCAAGGTCGGGCGTATCGCTCGCGTCCTCGGCCCGCGTGGCCTCATGCCCAACCCGAAGACCGGAACGGTTACTCCGGACGTCGCGAAGGCAGTGGCCGACATCAAGGGCGGCAAGATCAGCTTCCGCGTCGACAAGCAGTCGAACCTGCACCTGGTGCTGGGCAAGGCCTCGTTCACCCCGACCCAGCTGGTCGAGAACTACGCCGCCGCGCTCGACGAGGTGCTGCGGGCTAAGCCGTCCTCGTCCAAGGGCAAGTACGTCAAGAAGGTCACCTTCTCGACGACGATGGGTCCGGGTATCCCGGTGGACGCTAACCGCACCCGCAACATGCTGGAAGACACCACTTCCTGATCCGCTTTTGGCCTGATCGCTTTTGGCAAGATTGCACGCGATGGCGTGCAATCTCGCCAAAACCGTAAGCCGCAGACGAAAACAGCCGGACCGCCAATCGCTGGCGGCCCGGCTGTTTCTATTTGGGCGTGCCGCGGCTGGATGACCGCGTCACCATGGTCGTCAGCGAGTCGTTGGTTCCCCCGAACCACTACTCGCCGCCGGCCCTGGTCCCCCCACGCGTCCCAGCAACAGCGATGAAGATCCGAACGGCAACCCTCGTACCGTCCGATTCCGCACCTGCCCGACGGTTTTCAGTGCGCACCGTCATGGGAGTAGAGAACCTCGACCGCGAGCTGATACATCCGGCACGAAGAATTCTTTCGAAGCGACGCCCGACACATTTCTCGGCGCGATGTATCAGTACGGAGTTCGCTGACTCTCTTCAGACGTACAGCCAAATCGGCGCGTCCACGTCGTGCCTAGTCAGCCAGAGCGGGCTGGCTTAGGATTTCGAGGTGGCTTAGCAGCCCGCTCACGTTAAAGGTGGCAATTGATGACGTCGTCCAAACCGCCCGCCCGCAGCGCGTCCAATGGTGGCGGGAAGGTTCCGCAGCGACGGCGTGAGCCGCATCTGAGCCCGCCGGCCTACGTGCTGAATAAGCATGATTCGCGGGTCCTAGACCCCGACAACGCCGTGCGCTTTCCGGGGCAGATCATCCGGCCGACGGTATACGTCGCCTCCGAACTCCTGGTCCGCTATGGAGCCTTCGACGAGGTCCGCAAGCCGCTGGCCGAGGCCGCCGGCGAGTCACTGAAGCTTGAGATAACGCGGCCGGACCCGAAGATACTGGCCTTCGCCCGAAAGTTTGAACTCGTCGAACTCGCCGAGCGCATTCTCACCGTGCGGGTGCGATTTGTCGCGGCCGATCCCGAAGCTCCGCTCGCTCCGGCTGACGCGTGGACGATCCTGCAGCGTTTCCGGGCCGCTGTCGGGCGCAAGTCCGCCGCCGCACGTGCCGTCACGCTTAACCACCTGCTCTCCGCCAGCGTCGACATCGGAGGAGCTCCGAAGTCCGTCGGACAGGGGGCCGAAGGCGCACCGAAGTCGGTCGGACAGGGCGCCGGAGGCCCAAGTGACGCCTACGGGGTCATCGGCTATGGCGGCCGGCAGCCGGTCAACTGGATCGGAGCACCACCGGTCTACCGCCCGGACGCCATCGTGAACAAAGAGGCGGGACGGCGTCCGGTCGTTGTCGTACTGGACACCGGCGCCGGCGAGCACGATTGGTTGCCACCAACCATCGTCGACCGGCAGCCCAAGGTCGGATCGACGCGGATCGGACTCATCGACAGCAAGACGAACCCGGAGCGGACGGGCGTTGTTGGCGACCCCCTCGAGGGCGTTCTCGACGCGGACGCCGGTCATGGCACTTTCATCGCGGGGTTGATCCGGCAGAAGTGCCCGGATGCCAAGGTGCTGGCCGTTCGCGTGATGTATGGCGACGGTGCGGTGAATGAGCAGGAACTCGTCGACGTGCTGAACTGGCTGGTTCTTCGGCAAGCCGCTGCTCAGCAGTCGGGTCCGGTCGATCAGATCATCGACGTCGTGTCGCTCTCCCTCGGGTACTACCACGAGGAACCGGCCGACGTCGCCTATGACCAGCTGCTCATGCTCCCACTCACTGAGCTGAGCCTGATGGGCGTCGCGGTCGTCGCCGCGGCCGGGAACGATGCGACTTCCCGCCATATGTACCCGGCCGGCTTCGCTCCCCACCCGGGAGGCCAGGTGAAGCGCAACCGAAACGGTGCTCCCCTGGTCAGCGTCGGCGCGACCAACCCGAACGACAGAACGACCGCGCTCTTCTCGAATGACGGCGACTGGGTGATCGCCAAGCGCCCTGGGGCGTCGGTCGTGAGCACTCTGCCAAAGACTTTCGATGCTGCTCTCGAGCCGACCGCCAGGGTCGTCATCAAAGGCCTCGGCGTGAGGGAGACGATCGACCCGGACGACTTCCGTGGCGGCTTCGCGGTATGGAGCGGAACGTCGTTCAGCGCCCCGATTCTGGCCGGAGAGATCGCGCAGAAACTGCTCGAAGCCGGAAAGCTGGACGTCTGCGATACGGCGTCGACGGTCACCCGGGCCTGGGGCGCCATCAGCGAATTGACCAAGTTGAGGCGGCCATGATCGACACCGATCCAGTTCCGGAGACTCTCTCGATGAAGGCCGGGCACCTCTTCGAGGCATATCGCGGAGACCGCCCGGACGCCATGGCCGACCTCGTTGCACTCGTGTCGCCCATCCTCTGGCACACCGCGCGAGCAGCGCGTCTGGATCAGGCAACGGCGGAGGACGTCGTCCAGACCACCTGGCTTGCCTTACTGCGGCACTCCGAATCGATCACCTCTCCGGCCGCAGTCCTGCAATGGTTGGTCGTGACGGCTCGTCGCGAGGCGTGGCGGGTCGGGCGCGTCCAGAGTCGGGTCCGGCCGGAGGAGTTCACCGGCGAGGAGATCGCCGCGCCCGAGCACGAAGGGCCGGAGACGATGGTGGTGCGTAATGCGGGTGACGAAGTGCTCTGGCGTCACCTCTCCGCGCTACCCGAACGATGCCAGCAGCTGCTACGCGTCATCGCGTTCTCCGACCGTCCGGACTACAACCAGCTGGCCACTGCCTTGGGAATGCCAGTCGGGAGCATCGGCCCGACCCGGGGCCGGTGCCTGGCCAAACTTCGCGCACAGCTATCTGCCGATACGGACTGGGAGTACGCATGAGCGACAGCAATTCCCCCACAGAGATTCAGCTCGCCGCCGGCGAGCTCGACGAGACGGACCAGAGCTTGATGCTGTCGATCGCCGACTTCTATGACTACACCGACCCGATGCCGGAAGGGCTGGTGGCGCGAGTGCAGTTCGCGATGACTCTCGACGCACTGCATACGGAGGTTGCCGAGCTCCAGCGTCTGAGTGAAGGCTCGTTGTCGCATCGCAGCGAAGCGGCCGACGAGGTCCAGACGGTCACCTTCACCAGCGCCAGTCTCACCACCATGGTGACGATCAGCCCGGCGGCCACCGGCTTCGTGCGGGTCGACGGGTGGATCGCCCCGGCGGCGACGGTCGAGGTCGAGCTTCGTCACGAGGTCGGATCGTTCCAGGCGGTGGCCGACCTTGACGGGCGATTCGCCTTCGAGTCAGTGCCGCACGGCATGGCCCAGTTCATTCTTCGTGTCCCGGGAACGGACCGTCCCCCCGTGATCACACCGTCTATGGAACTCTAGTGTTGTGCCGTCCGCGGATCTGAGGGGAAAGCTGGCCCGAGCCACCTCCCTTCACGCCCGCGGCGTGGAGCAGTTCAACCACCATCGGCCGAGCGAGGCCCGCAAGTTGCATATGCGGGCACTCAAGATTCTCACGCTGCTGTCGTCGATGGACCCGGGTGAACATTCAACCGAGCTGGCGGTTCGGACGGCCCGCGTCTGGCTGAGCCTCACTGAGACCGAGGCCGACCTGTACGGCGCGGATCGCGGCGAACTCTCACTGAACGAAGCGCGCCTGATTGCCGAGCAGACCGGCCACGAGGAGCTCGGGGCGCTGGTTCATGGGATTCGTGGGTGGCTGCATCTGCGCGCCGGCAAGTTCGTCGACGCGCTGGACGACCTTGACGTCGCTGTTGCCCGGGCCCAGGCGGTGACGCCCTTCGATCGGTGTGCGTTTCTCATCAATCGCGGATTCATCCACCTTTCGATGGGGAATCTGGCGAACTCACGTAGTGATCTGCGGCGAGCGGATGAGCTGGCGGCCGAGGGTGGGTTCAGCGCGTTCCGGGCGGCTGCCCTGCACAACCTTGGATATCTGAGCTTCTTGCAGGGTGATCTGCCTCGGGCTCTGAGCGAGATGCAGTCCGCTAATGACGTCGATGAGCAGGGATCTCTGGGCGGGATCGCCCTGCTGGATCACGCCCGAGTGTTGATGGAGGCCGGGTTGCTCCGCGAGGCGACCGAATCCCTGGCCCACGCGAACGAGGTCTTCAGACGGGACCGGCTCAGCCAGGACCTGGCCGAGACCGAGCTGGCGCAGGCCGAATGTGCGTTGCTCACCGGCGATATCGCCATGGCGCGGAGCCTGGCCTCTCGGGCGCGGACGCGATTCCGGCGGCGGGGTAGTCACCGTTGGCGACGCAGCGCGGAGTTGGTGCTGCTCCAGGGAGACCTGGCGGCTGGACGCCCCGGCTCTCGCTTGGCTCCGCCGGCTCTGCTGCTGGCCAAGGAACTAGGCGCGGCGGGTCTGAAGACTGAGGCGAGGATGGCGATGCTGCTCGCCGCGGAGGCCTATATCAATACCGGAGACCTCGAGCGGGCGTCCCGAGCCGCCGCGGACGCCGGGGCGGTTCGTCGCAATGATCCGATCTCCACGCGACTTCACACTCGTTTCGTGAGGGCGCAACTGAGCGTGGCTTCTGGAGCGGTGGCGCACGGTCAGCAAGAGATACGTACCGGCCTCGACGACCTCGCCAATCACCAGGCGAAGTTCGGATCGATCGACATGCAGACTTCGAGCGCGGTGCACGGGCGACGACTGGCCCAGTTCGGAGTATCGGTGGCGCTGCGTAGCGGGAAGCCGGCCGATGTGGTGAGTGCGGCCGAGCGCAGCCGAGCGACGTCTCGTCGCCTCCGTTCGGTTCGGCCGCCGAGCGACGAAGTGACGGCCGAACTGCTGACGGAGCTTCGCAAGACCGTGGAGCGGATTCGTGGGATCGAGTCGGACCCGGCGGCCGTGCAGCAGGTGACCAGTGGCCGTCGGCGAGTGGTCGAACTTGAGCGACAGATTCGCGAGCGGAGCTGGACCAGCGACGGGCTGGGGGAGTCCGAGCGCCCGGTGTCGGTGCCGCAGATCCGGGGTGCGCTGGAGCAGGAGGCCTCCACCATGCTCATGTTCGTGGCTTCCGGTGAGTCGCTGCACGGGGTGACGGTCCGAGCCGGGGGGGCGGCCGTCCGGGTAGTCGACCGCCCACTGCGTGAGGTCACCGAGCGGATCAACCGGGTGCGGGCTGACCTCGACGTGCTGGCCAACGACATGCTGCCTGCCCAATTGCGATCGGTGGTCCTGGCGTCGCTGCAATCATCCCTGCGGTGGCTGGACAACGAACTGCTCCGCCCGTTCCATCGCGACGGAGATGGTGAGCTGGTGATCGTCCCGACCGGAGTCCTGACGGCGATCCCCTGGGGGAGCCTTGAATCTCTCCGCTCGACACCGATCGTCGTCACCCCGTCGGCGTCGGCGTGGCTCAGCGCCGAGGACGTAGTCTCCGGCACGGGTCGGGTCACGGCGGTGGCGGGCCCGGAACTGCAACTGGCCGAGGATGAGGCGGCCAGCATCGCGAATATCTGGGGGGCGCGCGGGCGGGCAGTCGTCGGAGCTGAGGCCAACCAGGATGCATTCGCCTCCGGGATGGTCGAGAGTTCGGTGCTGCACGTCGCCGCACACGGCCGTCATCAGATGGACAGCCCGCTCTTCTCCTCGATCCGGTTGGCTGATGGTCCGCTCTTCGCCTATGAGCTGGACCAGATCAGTCGGGTTCCCGAACACGTCATTCTGGCCGCCTGCGAACTCGGGCTGGCTACGGTTGGTCCCGGTGACGAGGCGCTCGGGCTGACGAGCGTGCTGCTGCACTGGGGCAGCCGCTGCGTCGTCTCCGGAGTGGCTCGGGTGGCCGACGACGCGGCAGCCAGCGTCATGGTCGATTACCACCGCCGCTTGGCCAAGGGGATTCGTTCGTCTGCGGCGCTGGCCGATGCGATCGCCGGCTTCGATGGTGAGGCGCCGATCCCGTTCGTCTGCTTTGGGGCGGCCTACTCGTCGCCGCTCGCGTCGGCCTGAGGTCACTCCGCTGCCGGATTTGGCGGTACGCCTCACCGACCCGTACTCTTGGTAACTGATCCACCAAAGACCGCTGGTTGCTGCATGCGCACATGCAGCTGAATGACTCTGGAGCGCCAGAGCGGCCCGCGCAGGATGGACGGTTCGGTTCTGCCGCCTGCCTTCGGGCCTGGCAACAGCAAACTCCGCCCCGTGCGCCCTGCGCCGGGGCGTTTCTCGTTTCGTGATGAGTTCACCCAGCCAGACATCACGAGAGGAGGACGAATGCCGAACACCGAGAAGGTCTCCGCCGTTGCCGAGATCGCCGAGCAGTTCACCAACTCATCGGCCGCTGTGATCACCGAATACCGTGGTCTCACGGTCAAGCAGGTCGGTGCCCTGCGGCGCACGCTCGGAAGCGAGACCACCTACGCCGTCGTCAAGAACACGCTCACCAAGCGTGCCGCGGCCGACGCCGGAATCGCTATCGACGAGAGCCTGTTGGTCGGACCGACCGCCATCGCGTTCGTCAAGGGTGACACCGTCGAGGCCGCTAAGAGCCTCCGCGATTTCGCCAAGGCGAACCCGCTGCTGGTCATCAAGGGCGGTGTGCTCGACGGTAAGTCGCTCACAGCGGCCGAGATCACCAAGATGGCCGACCTCGAGTCGCGCGAAGTCCTGCTGGCCAAGGTCGCTGGCGGCCTGAAGGCGCTGCCGACCCGCGCAGCCGGCCTGTTCCAGGCTCCGCTGTCGCAGATGGCCCGCCTGGCCAAGGCGCTGGAGGAGAAGAAGCCCGCCGAGGCTGCCGCTCCTGCCGCGTCCGAATCAGCACCGCTGGTGAAGGATTTCACCGCAGAAGAGGCTCCGGCCGACGCTGTTGAGATCGACACCGCCGTTGCCGAGTCCGAAGCATCCGCCGAGCCGGCGGAGTAGTAACCCCATCCCATCGCGTCCAGGGATCACCCCGACGACGCGATACCAACGCCGGCTCACCGGCCAAGAAGTAGAAAAAGGAAAGGAACCATCATGGCGAAACTCAGCACTGACGACCTGCTTGACGCGTTCAAGGAGATGACCCTGCTGGAGCTCTCGGACTTCGTGAAGCAGTTCGAGGAGACCTTCGACGTCACCGCCGCCGCTCCGGTCGCCGTTGCCGGCCCGGCCGGCCCGGCCGCGACCGCTGAGGCAGCCGAGGAGCAGGACGAGTTCGACGTCATCCTCGACGCCGCTGGCGGCACCAAGATCCAGGTCATCAAGGAGGTGCGCACGCTCACGAACCTGGGCCTCAAGGAGGCCAAGGACCTCGTCGACGGCGCCCCGAAGGCTGTTCTGGAGAAGGTCAACAAGGAGACCGCGGAGAAGGCCAAGGCTGCTCTCGAGGGCGCTGGCGCGACGGTCACCGTCAAGTAACTCCCTCACCGCGCTGAGCTCACAGTTCAGCCAAACGAGGTATCTCCTGAGAAGGAGCGGCACCTTTCACAGGTGCCGCTCCTTCTTGCTTTTCCCCTGAATTAACCTGTGGTTCATCGCGTGTGTGCGTATCCTCACATCAAGATTTGGATAGTTTTTTCCGCTCAGTGGTGACTCGTACTGTTACCGGGCAGTAGTTTGCTCTAGGTGGGTTGCCTGCGTCACACCTCTGTGTGTGCACACAACTACCGGCCTGCCGATGGTGTGGTTGGGAGTCCGTCTTGCGCGGGCGCCGGGGGGCAAGACATGGCACCATCGAGCAGCACCTGACAGCGCAGCTGTGAGCAGCAACTTTGGAATGCAGTAAAACGGATCTTTAGGAGACAGCGTGGGAGTCGAGGTCGCGGTCGAAGGGCTGTCCAAGTCCTTCGGTAAGCAGCTCATCTGGGGCGACGTCACCCTCACCCTCCCGCCAGGCGAGATCTCCGTGCTGCTCGGCCCGTCGGGTACCGGCAAGTCGGTGTTCCTGAAGTCCCTGATCGGTCTGCTGAAGCCCGAACGCGGCTCCATCGTCATCAAGGACACCAACCTGGTGCGCTGCAGCGAGCAGCAGATGTACGAGACCCGCAAGCTCTTCGGCGTCCTCTTCCAGGACGGCGCCCTCTTCGGCTCGATGAACCTCTTCGACAACATCGCCTTCCCGCTGCGCGAGCACACGCGCAAGAAGGAGAAGGAGATCGCCGACATCGTCAACGAGAAGATGGCGATGGTCGGTCTGGAGGGCACCGAATCCAAGCTCCCCGGTGAGATCTCCGGCGGTATGCGCAAGCGGGCCGGCATCGCCCGCGCCCTGGTGCTGGACCCCGAGATCATCCTCTTCGACGAGCCCGACTCCGGTCTCGACCCGGTGCGTGTCGCCTACATCAGCCAGCTGATCGTCGACCTCAACGCCCAGACCGACGCCACCTTCCTGATCGTGACCCACGACATCGGTATCGCCCGCACCGTCCCGGACAACGTCGGCATGCTCTTCCGGCGCGAGCTGGTCATGTTCGGCCCGCGCGAGGTGCTGCTGACCAGCGACGAGCCCGTCGTCAAGCAGTTCCTCAACGGACGCCGTGAGGGCCCGATCGGCATGAGCGAGGAGAAGGACGTCGCGCTCATGGCCGCCGAGCTCGAGCGGGCCCGCAACGCCCCCGAGCCGCACCCGCTGGCCGGGGCCAAGGGGTCGGGCGGTGGTCCCGGTCTGCCGCCGCAGCTGCAGCCCTCGCACGGCCTGCCGCAGCGCGCCGCCGTTGCCCGTCGTCAGCAGCGCGTCCTGGAGATGCTGCACACCCTTCCTGAGGCCGCCCAGGCCGCCGTGAAGGCCGCCCTGGCCCAGGAGCACGAAGAGGACCGTCTGCGTCGCCTGGCCGAGATGTCGGATGACTACCAGACCCAGACAATTCCGGTCGGCACTATCTGATGGCTGCCACGTTCGCACCCCTGGCCGGGGTGAAACAGGCTGGACGCCTGTTCGCTCTCTTCCTGGAAGTGGGGCGCCTGACCTTCAAGCGCCCATTTCAGTTCCGGGAATTCGTCCAACAGTCCTGGTTCGTCGCCAGCGTCACCGTCGTCCCGACGGCACTGGTCGCGATCCCGTTCGGCGCGGTCATCGCGCTGCAGATCGGCAGCCTGACCCGCCAGATCGGGGCCCAGTCGTTCACCGGTGCCGCCAGCGTCGTCGCCGTTGTGCAGCAGGCCGGACCGATCGTGGTCGCACTGCTCATCGCCGGCGCCGGTGGGTCGGCGATCTGTGCCGACCTCGGTTCCCGCAAGATCCGTGACGAGCTCGACGCCATGGAGGTGCTCGGCATCTCTCCGGTGCAGCGCCTGGTCGTGCCGCGGGTGCTCGCGACCATGCTCGTCGCGGTCGCCCTGAACGGTCTGGTCGACGTCGTCGGTGTCGCCGGTGGCTACTTCTTCAACGTCATCCTGCAGGGCGGGACGCCCGGGGCATACCTCTCCAGCTTCTCCGCGCTGGCTCAGATCTCCGACCTCTGGTCGGGGGAGTTGAAGGCCCTCCTCTTCGGTGCCATCGCCGGTGTGGTGGCCGCCTTCAAGGGACTCAACGTGGGTGGTGGCCCGAAGGGTGTCGGTGACGCGGTGAACGAGTCCGTGGTCATCACCTTCCTGCTGCTCTTCTTCGTCAACTTCAGCGTCACCGCGGTGCTGCTGCAGATCATCCCGGCGAAGGGGTCATAGTGGCTACCACCTTCACCGACAGCGCTCGCAAGGCGATGCACTGGCCCGGCGCCCAGCTGGAGCAGTGGGGCGAGCAGCTCTCCTTCTACGTCCGTGCACTGATCTGGATCCCGCGCACCCTCAAGCGCTACCTCCGCGAGGTCATGCGGCTGCTGGCCGAGGTCACCTTCGGCACCGGAGCGCTGGCGGTCATCGGCGGCACCATCGGCGTCATCACCTTCATGTGCTTCTTCGTCGGCACCCAGGTCGGCCTGCAGGGCTATCAGGCCCTCAACCAGATCGGTACCAGTGCCTTCACCGGGTTCATCTCGGCGTACCTCAACACTCGTGAGATCGCGCCGCTGGTCGCCGGCCTCGCGCTGTCGGCCACCGTCGGCTGCGGGTTCACCGCCCAGCTCGGTGCCATGCGGATCAGCGAGGAGATCGACGCCCTTGAGGTCATGGCGATCCCGAGCATCCCGTTCCTGGTGACCACCCGCATCATCGCCGGTTTTATCGCCGTCATCCCGCTCTACGTCATCGGCCTGCTCGCGTCTTACTTCTCGACCCGCTTCGTGACGACGGTCTACTTCGGGCAGTCGGCCGGTACCTACGACCATTACTTCAATCTCTTCCTGCCACCCGAGGACGTCCTCTGGTCGTTCTTCAAGGTGCTGGTCTTCTCGGTCGTGCTGGTGCTGAGCCACTGCTACTACGGCTACACCGCCAAGGGTGGCCCGGCCGGCGTGGGTGTGGCCGTCGGTAAGGCCGTCCGTACCGCGATCGTCGCCGTCACCATTACCGACTTCTTCCTCTCGCTGGCCATCTGGGGCGCGTCGACCACAGTCCGGATCGCGGGGTAGTGGCCATGACCGCATCTCGCATCAAGCTGCGTATCTACGGCGTGCTCTTTCTGGTCGTGCTGCTGGGGCTGGTCGGCCTGTCGATCGCCGCGTACCAGAAGCGCTTCACCAAGGTCACCGACGTCGTCCTCAAGACCGACTTCACCGGCAACCAGTTGCAGCCGCAGTCGGACGTCAAGGTTCGTGGCATCGAGGTGGGCGAGGTCCGCTCGATCCACGCGACGACCACTGGCGCCAACGTCGAGCTGGCCCTGGACCCGTCGAAGCTCGACCTGGTGCCGAGCAATGTGCTCGCCCAGCTGCTGCCGAAGACGCTCTTCGGCGAGCAGTATGTGGCGCTGATCCTTCCGGAGAATCCCGAGGGAAACATCCAGGCCGGCGACACGATTCATCAGGACACCAGCTACCAGGCGGCCCAGATCTCCGATCTGCTGCGCAACACCCAGCCGATTCTTGACGCCTTGAGCCCGGCCGAGCTGAACGCGACGCTCACCGCGCTGGCCACGGCGCTTCGCGGCCGCGGCGATCAGATCGGTCAGAGCCTGGTTGACCTCGACACGTACCTGAAGAAGTTGAACCCGAGCGTGCCGCAGTTGGCGACGGACCTGGTGAACTTCGGCAAGGTCGCCGCCACTTATGACGCGGCGCTGCCAGACATCCTGTCGACGCTGGACAACTTGAAGACGACATCGCAGACGATCACCAGCAAGAGCGCGGCGCTGGCGAACTTCCTGACGCTGGGTACCAGCACGTCGGATGCGCTCGCGGCCTTCTTCACGGCGAACGGAAACCAGATCATCAATGTCGCGGCTACTTCGGTGCCGGTGCTGGACCTCTTTGCCAAGTACGCGCCCGAGTACACCTGCATCCTGGCGGCGACGGTGAAGCTGGATGGACGCGCGCAGGCCGCGTTCGCGGGTGGATATGTGCACGTTACGGTTCGCTCGACCCAAGCGATGGGACGCTATCTGGAGAGCGACAAGCCGCAGACGACCAGCGGCCCGCCGACGTGTAACGCAGCGCCAGGCAAGCTCTTCAACGACGGCGCCGCAAATCCTGCCAGTGCCGGTTCGGGCGCGCTTATCAATCCGCTTCCTGGTGGGTACTACGGACCCAACAGCATGGCCGAGCAGCAAATCATCGGCGCTGTCGTGGCCGCTCAGACCGGCTCCGAGCCGTCAGCCGTTACCGATATCGCGAAGGTCATCGCCGGCCCGATACTGCGTGGAAACAGTGTGGAGGTGAGCGCGAAATGAGAGGTTGGGTCGCACCCTTCATCAAGCTCATCGCCTTCCTGATCGTGACCACGTTGGCTACCTACGTCCTCGCGGCCACCATCAGCAACGCCTCGTACGGCTCGGTCGACAAGTACTCCGCCGACTTCACCGACGTGACCGGGCTGAACCTGAATGACGACGTGCGAATCGCCGGCGTGCGCGTCGGGTCGATCGTCGGGATCAAGGTGGTCAAGCGGAATCTGGCCGAGGTGAAGTTCACCGTCGCCGCGGATCACCGCATCCCGAAGTCGGTGCTGGCCCGGCTGCGCTACCGCAACCTGGTCGGCCAGCGGTACCTCGAACTCACCCAAGGTGCCGGTGACCCCAACGACTTGCTGGCCCCGAACGCCACGATTCCGGAGAAGCAGACCGAGAACGCGCTCGATCTGACTCAGCTCTTCGGTGGGTTCCAGCCGCTGTTCCAAGTGCTCAACGGCACCGAGCTGAATCAGCTCTCAGCCTCCATCATCGGCGCCTTCCAAGGCGAGGGGCCCTCGATTGAGTTGCTGGTTCAGCAGGTTGCCAGCCTGACCACGGCGCTGGCCAGCAAGGACCAGGCGATCGGCAGCATCATCGACAACCTCAACTCTGTACTCACGGCAGTGAATGACCGTGATGCTGAGCTCACCGACCTCATCAACTCGCTGCAGACCTGGGTCTCCGGCCTGGCCGAAGACCGACAGTCGATCGGCAACGCGATCGACGGGGTGAACGGCCTGGCCACAACGGCTACTCAGTTGCTGACCAGCATCCGTCCGCCGCTGGCCGCCGACGTCACCCAGCTCAAGGGACTCGCCACTACGTTGAACAAGAACTCCAGCACGATCACTACCACGATCCAGCAGGTGCCTGCCCGTGCCGCGGCGCTAGTTCGCACTATGAGCTACGGAGCCTGGGCGAACTTCTACGTCTGCAGCATTAACGGTGAGACCGAGAATCCGGGTGTACCCCCGGCATCTGTGCCATCGTGGACGTCGTCTCAGCCGAGGTGTGGTCTGTGACGCCGACCACTCCAATGAAGACACGCAAAGCGCCTGGTGGCCGCTCCTTCAGCAGCCGCAATCCCACCACGATTGGCGCGATCGGCCTGGTACTGATCGCTGTGCTGCTCTGGTCGGCTTTCAATGCCCAGAAGCTGCCCATCATCGGGGGCGGCACCATCTACTACGCGGCCTTCAGTGAGGCGGCCGGTATTAAGCCGAACGACGAGGTTCGCATCGCCGGCGTGAAGGTCGGGCTGGTTACCGACGTTGCGCTCGATGGCGACCACGTAAAGATCACGTTCCGGGTGAAGCAGGCCTTCGTCGGTGATCAGAGCACGGCGGCGATCAAGATCAAGACGCTGCTTGGAGCCAAGTTCCTGGCGATCAACCCGATCGGTGAGTCGCGGCTTAAGGCCGGCTCGCAGATCCCTTTGACCCGCACAGTTGCCCCCTACGACATCTATCCCACGTTCCAGCAGTTGACGAACACGGTTGAGGAGATCGACAAGGAGCAGTTGGCCAAGTCGTTCGAGGTGCTGTCCCAGTCCTTCAACAACACCCCGGCCGACGTTAAGGCGGCTATAACCGGCCTTTCGAAGCTCTCCAACACTTTTGCTACCCGGGACGATGCGCTGCGGTCACTCTTGGCCAAGACGCAGAGCGTCTCTGGGGTGCTGGCCGACCGGGATACCCAGATCACCCAGCTGATCAACGATGGTGGGCTCCTCCTTGACGAGCTGAACAGTCGCAAGGACGCCATCCAGACGCTGCTCGAGAACACAGCCGTTGTCTCGGCCCAGTTGTCGGGGCTGGTGGCCGACAACAACGCCAACCTCAAGCCCGCACTGGATCAGCTCAACTCGGTGCTGGCCATTCTCAATCAGAACAAGGACAGCTTGGCCCGAGGACTCCAATTGATCGCGCCCTACTACCGACTCTTCACGAATGTAACCGGGAATGGTCGGTGGTTCAGTGGGTATATCCGTAACGGCAAAACCTTTGATCTGGTTGAACCGACTCCGCCGGATGGCGTTCCGGGAGCAGACTAATGACCATTGAATCCAACCCGGTGCCGTCCACGGCTGCTCGTTCTCAGCGTTCCGACCGGGGACGCAATATCCGTCTGATTGCCGTCGGCGTCATCCTCGTCCTTGTGATCGCCGGCGCGTTCTATTTCGTCACGAAGAAGCCCACGCGAACCGTTACTGCCCACTTCTCGGCGGCAGTCGGGGTCTACGTCGGTTCCGACGTTCGAATTCTCGGCGTGCGGGTCGGGCAGATCACGAAGATCACCCCGCATGTGGACAACGTAGAGGTGGAGATGACGTACGACGCCTCCTACAAGGTGCCGGCCAACGCGATCGCGGTGATTGTGCCCCCTTCGATCGTGAGTGACCGCTACGTTCAGCTGGCACCGGTCTACACCGGCGGGGCGCAGCTTCCGAACAACTCCAATATTCCGTTGAGCCGTACTGCCTCGCCGGTGGAACTCGACGATATCTACAAGTCGTTGAGCGACCTCTCGGTGGCGCTTGGCCCCGCGCCTGGTAGCAAGTCCAGTCCACTCAATGACCTCATCGAAACGACGGAGAAGAACCTCGACGGAAACGGAGCTCTCCTAGGGCAGACCTTCACCGATCTGTCGAAGGCAGCCAAGACCTTCGCCGACAGCCGTGAGGATCTGTTTGGAACCGTGAAGAACCTCCAGGCCTTTACGACCGCGCTAGCCAACAGTGACGCTCAGGTCCGCCACCTCAACGAACAACTGGCAACAGTCGCCTCCAGCCTGGCCAATGAGCGGGATTCGCTGGCCCTAGCGTTGAAGAACCTCGCCGGAGCGCTATCGGATATCAATTCGTTCATTAACAAGAACCAGGCGAGTATCCACACCAGCGTCTCCAGCCTGAAGGACGTGACGACGACCCTGGTGCAGCAGAAGGCCGCGCTGAATGAGTTCCTGCAGGTGGTTCCGACCACCGTCTCGAACATCACCCACGCGTACAACCCGGCGACAGACGTCTTTGATGCGCAGGGCGTTCCGAAGGATCATGACAACACCAGTCCCGTCAAGCCGACACTAGTGACAGGCGTGCCCGCGCACGCCGATGGTTCTGCAAGTGGATTTACCTCGCCGAGCAGCTTCGAGGGCGTGCCTGGGGCGCATGGCACCGAGTCGTGGGTCGATGCGGCAACCGGTGATCTGGTGCAGGTAGGTACTTCATGAAGCTTCGACATGCGATTAGTGCTGTGGCCGCGCCACTCGTGGGCGCCCTCGTCCTGAGTGGCTGCAGCTTCCACGGGCTTTACTCCACGCCTCTACCCGGCGGGGCGAACCTGGGCAGTCACCCGATCACGATCAGCGCGGACTTTCTCGACGTGCTTGATTTAGTGCCTCAGTCGTCGGTAAAGGTGAACGACGTCGCCGTTGGTAAGGTCGACTCGATCAGCCTCAACGGCTGGACCGCCCGGGTGAAGCTCTCGATCAACGGCGATGTGGTGCTTCCGAAGAACGCGCGCGCAGAACTGCTGCAGACGTCGCTGCTGGGTGAGAAGTATGTCGCGCTGGAGGCGCCGGCTGATCCGGACTCGGCCCGCCTGGTCAGCGGGGACGAGATTCCGCTGGCGAACACCGGCCGGAACCCGGAGGTCGAGGAGATCCTTGGCTCCATCTCGCTGGTACTCAGTGGTGGTGGGCTCTCTCAGGTGCAGACCATCATTCACGAGTTGAACAACGTCTTTGGAGGTCGGACCAATGAGATCCGAGATCTCCTAACCCAGTTGAACACCTTCGTTGGTGGCTTGAACGCACAGAAGGACGCCATTACGAAGGCAATCGATAGTGTCGATTCCCTGGTCGTCCACCTCAACGCCCAGAAGCAGATCCTCACCAACACTCTCGATACGCTTCCCGGCGCGCTGAAGGTGCTGAGTTCGCAGCGGACCCAGTTCGTCACCCTGCTGAACAGCCTGGCCAACTTCGGCACGGTTGCCACCGGGGTCATCGACAAGAGCAACGCCAATCTCACGGCGGATCTGAAGAGCCTGCAGCCGATCCTTACTCAGCTAAACAACGCGGGCTCCAATCTGCCAAATTCGTTGGCACTGCTGGCGACGGCGCCGTTCCCGCGGAACGTCACGAATGACATCAAGGGCGACTACTTGAATGTCGGCTTTACCTACAAGGACCTCTGCGTGGCGGACATCATTGGAAACAAGTACGGCAAGTGCAACCCGAAGACGGGGACCACTTCGGCGAACGAGAGTTTGCTGCAGGGCGTCCCTGGGGCGGAGGGCTAGTCATGTTGAAGCGGTCGGTAAAAATCCAGCTCACAGCCTTCTTCATCATTGCGTTGCTCGGCGTGAGTTACGTCGGGGCGCGCTACGCCGGCATCGGAACCTTGATTTTCGGGCAGGGTGGCTGCACCATCTCGGCCGACTTCCCCGACTCGGGTGGAATCTTCACCGATGCCGAAGTCACCTACCGTGGGGTCGGCATCGGCAAGGTCGGTGAACTCCACCTCCTCAAGGACGGTGTCCGCGCCGATCTCGACCTCAAGAGTTGCACCGACCCGCACCTGCCGCAGACGACCTCGGCCATCGTCGCCGACCGGTCGGCAGTCGGGGAGCAGTACATCAACCTCGTTGCCCAGAAGGACGTCGGTCCATACTTGGAGGCCGGCGGCAACCTGCCGATGTCCCAGAACGAGATCCCGATCGCGACTCAGGTGTTCCTGACCAACCTGAATAATCTCGCTAAGTCCATCAATACGGATGCGCTGAAGAAGAGCCTCAACGAACTTGACTTGGCCTTCAACAATCGGGGGCCGGACCTCGCGGTGCTGGCCGATTCGATCAGCACGTTGATCTCCAGCGCATTGGCCACGCTCCCTCAGACGATTTCTTTGATCCAGAACAGTGACACGGTCTTGAAGACGCAAATCGCGGAAGGCTCGGCGATCGGCAGCTGGGCCAGCGACCTCAACAAATTGACCGCGACGCTCAAGTCGAGCGACGGTGACATCCGGACCTTGCTGGACAACGGCCCGAGCGCGTTCGCGGCGGTGAAGACGTTCGTTCAGAGCAATCAGGACGACATCGGTGTGCTCTTTGCCAACCTGACGACCCTAGGCCAGGTCGTGACGCGGAATATCGGTGGAGTGCAGCAGGTGCTCTCGCTCTTTCCGGTTGCGCTCGCTGATGGGCTGTCGGCTTTGCCGGGTGATGGCACCCTTCATTTCGGCTTCGTGGCGCCCGGCACTGTTGCCTCAACGCAACCGCCGTACTGCACTGCGGGCTACGGCGGCACCAAGAAGCGGACCTCTCTCGATACGTCGCCAGCGGCTCCAAACACAGGAGCGCAGTGCACCAATGGGACGAGTATTCGTGGTGCCGCGAACACGCCCGGCGGGGACACTATGAGCACCGCCGGCGGGGGGACCGTATATCCCCGGGCGAACACGGCCAACGTGGTCCGGGTTGGCGACGTCTCGAACCCTTCGGCTCAGATTCTGGGGGACTCCTCTTGGGTCACCATCCTGTCGTCGAGCATGCACTGACGCCGCACTCGAGCACCGGCAGTACCGGGGCAACCCAAATCGAGCACTCAGCTGACTCAAAGCTCGTTACTCTACCCTTGCCAACTGGACTTGCGGAAGCAGTCAAGCTGGACCTTTTGATGCATCTAGAAGAGAAGTGAGAATGTCGAAGGAACACCGCGGATATGCCGCGTGGATCGTTTTCGTGGCGGCTGGGCTGGTCTGTGTGGTGCTGGCCGCCCTCCTCCTCTTCCAGGTGACTCGTACTTCCAAGTACCACATCGCCGCAAACGAGCAGGCCGCCATGGACGCCGCCGCTCAGGAGACGGTGAACCTGGGCACGCTAAGCCGTAAGAACTTCGAGGCTGATTGGGCCCGTGCTGTGAAGGGCGTAAGTGGTCAGACCCTGGACGCACTGGCGCCGCTGAAGGCGAGCACGCAGCAGACGATGGTTGCGGCCAAGTCTGACCTGGTAGCCACGATCTCCTCCACGTCTGTCGAGTCGAGCAACAAGGACACCGTGATGGTGCTGATCGCATTCAACGGCTACAAGGTGGACGACAAGGGGACCAAGTCCCAGAGCAGTGCAAATCGCCTGGAGCTCACCATGAAGCAGTCCGGCGGGCAGTGGCTGATCAACGACACCAAGACGCTAGGACTGACCTCATGAGCCCGAAGCGCATCGTCTCCACCTCCGAGACCCTCTCCGGCATCGACGTCGACTCCGACGTCCGTCTCGTCGAGGAAGCTGCCGACTCGGCTCCTGGCATGACTTTTAAGAAGGCTGGAGCCGACGCGACTGCAGGTCCTGAATCGGGTGCGGTGGCCGATGGCCCGCCGTCTACCGAGGCCGCTCGGCCCGTCGAGGAGGTTGCGCCCACGGACGAGCCCCGCCGAGCTACCCGGACGACTCCGGCTGCCCAGGTCGCCAACCGCGCCCGCCGTATCGGGGGAGCTGGCCTTACGGGCTCCGCCGCTCTGGACTCGGACAGTGAGCAATCAGGCGAACTGAGCGAGTCAGAGACCGCGGGTGAGCCGGCGCGCCGGGGCCGCGGTATGGCCGGCAGACCGGCCACCAAGTCGCGGGTTGTCCGCGAGGAGTCCGCGGAGTCGGTCGCGCCGTCCGGGCGTCGTATCGGTACTGGGTGGATCATTGCGACCGCTGCCGTCGTCGTCATGCTGGTGCTTGCCGGCGTGAACATGCTGGTCTGGCATCCCTGGCACAAGACCGACCAGACCGCAGCGCTCCGTGGTGAGATTCTCTCCTCGGTGAATCAAGCAACGGCCCTCGCGATCAGCTACGACTATCGCAAATGGGATGATTCGGCCAAGGCCGCCGAAGTCAATCTGACGGGCCAGTTCAAGACTGACTACATGAACGCCATGAAGGCGCAGCAGGCTGACGCGACGAGTACGAAGACAGTCGCCGTGGGGAAGGTCGATAACTCAGGCCTGGCGGCCATCAATAGTGCCGGCACCGAGGCGACCGTTGCCGTCTACGCCGAGCGGACCCGTACGAACACCACCAACACTGACCCGGTCACCGACTTGCTCGCACTTCAGATCATCACGGACAAGGTCGACGGAAAGTGGAAGATCAGCAAGCTCAGTTACATCAACTGATCTGCTGAATTGGTGTGATGATCATGCCTTTAGGTAGTGATCCGACGGAAATGTTTACCGGTCCAATTTAGTAGCAGTTATCCACAGGTGGTTACGTTTCGACTTCCAGGATGTTAGCCTCAACTCACCAGGCGCTCTTGTCTACAGCGTCGAGGTTACTTCTTGGGAGGGAAGTTGCCGGATACGAGCCTCAATCGTGACATGTCAATCCGATTTGCAGAGCGCTTTAGCGTCCCATAACTGCTGAGGACTCTTGCGCATACCTATCCCGCCTCGATTTCTGCGGCCGAACCGTCTCGTCGCGCCTTTATCGGCGGGCGGCGTTCAATATTTCCATGCTTGGCTATCACCTGTCCAAATGGGGTCGAACAATGTCTTCTTTAAATTCAAAAACAGTCTCGCGACGAATTCGTAGGCGTAGGGCCCCTTTTCGGCGATCAATGCGCATCCTAGCGATGGCTGTGGTGTCGTCGCTTCTAATCGCTATTGGTGCTCCCATTGCCACTGGTGCCGGCGTCAGCTTCGGGACAGTGACCGCGTCCGTAGTCTCAGGGACTGAGCAGATTTCCGGCGTCGTTAACCTGGCTGGCGCCGGAGCTACCGGATCGGTGACGGTCTTGTACGGAACCTCGACTTCGTTGGGGAGCTCGTCGTCATCGGTCGCTGTGACCGGTGGCAGCACCGCGAGTGCCAAGTTCTCCATCTCCCTCTCCGGGTTGATCCGGTCGCCGTACTACTACAAAGTGCAGCTCACAAGCGCCGGCGGCAACGCGTCGACGGACTTCCTCACCTTCGTTGTTCCGGGTCTCATGAGTGTCGATGCGTACGCGCTGCCCGGCATCGGCAGAGAGTTGATCTCGGTTGGCGTATCCACGACGGGAAGCGTGACCTCGACGGTGTCATATGGATTGACGACCTCTTACGGTTCGACGGCGCCGCCGTCAACTGCGGGCGTTTCGCAGTACAGCACCGCGACAGTGAATACGACGCTTGCGGGCCTTCAGCCGAACACGACCTATCACGTGCAGGCAACTGTGGTGACCAACGCCGGAACCTTCATAAGCAAGGACCATACCTTTACTACTTCACCGGCCCCGACGGTGATTTCCAAGAAAATAAATATCAAATGCAGCCTCGTCCTTGTTGGTCTGATGGACTACCAAGCCACGGTTACTGGCAGCCTGCCGGCCACGGGCCAGGTTGGTCAACAAGTGACGCTGTCGAGCCTTAAGATCGCGGTTCTATTTGACGTCGGTACCACCGATTTCTTTCAGATTCTCGGTGGCGCGTCGATCACCGGCTCTCTAACCGCCGGTGCCACGTTGAGCAACGCGTCGCCGTCGACCTTGTCGATGACGGCCACGGTTCCGTCGACACCGATACCTCAGTCGGTGGATGCCAACGGTGACGGCCCACCCTTCACGATCACCGGAGCCGGTACCGCTCCGAGTGCGACTCTGTCGGCCGCAGGCACAGCGACGCTTGCCTTGACGACCTTCAGTGCGTTCCTCAACCCGACGGATGCCGCTGGCGCGAGCATATGGCCGGCATCCAAACGGTCTATCAGTTGCACGATCAACCCCGGGCAGAATCTCGTGCTCGGCAGCATTGCCGTCACCTGATTCGGACAGGCTAGCTCGATCGGCGAAATGCGCCATTCAGATCGCAGTGGCCGGGGTTGTGTCACCGTTGTGACGTAACCCCGGCCGAGTCGCTGGGGTCGCTGCAACCCCGAACTCGTGGTCGTTCCAGCGTGTCGGGGAGCACAGCGCTTGACGCAAGCCCGATTCGGGTGCAGTCTTTCCCACGCAGTAGTTACACAAGCAACGAGCAATACAGAAGTACGTAGCAGTGTCCAGCTTGGATGGAGCATCTGCCGGGTAAGCCATATAGAGGGCCCCGGAGTGTGACCCCGCTGACATTGCTCGCGCAGACGTTCGCGCCGCTGGACCACGGTGGACAGGTGCGTCCTCGTGAGGTAAAGTAGCTCTTTGCGCTGCCCTCAATCACTTTCGGCCCGTCAAGGGTCTATTTGCTGTGCCCATCGCTGGTTCTCGGTCGACTTCGGTCGCCCACCGGCCTCGAGCTCAGCAAATCCGGGTGCTCCGGGGCTCTGATGAGAGCGGCGGCACGAGTTCGAGTACATGGGTTCCAGTAGGTAAGTCCTCGGAAGGACGCATCTTGGCAGCATCTCGCACGACCAAAACCATCGCCGGCATCCCCGGCTCTCCGCCCCGCACCTCCTTCGCCAAGATTCGTGAGCCTCTCGAGGTTCCGAACTTGCTTGCGTTGCAGACCGCCTCATTCGACTGGCTGGTCGGAAACGCGGCATGGCAGGCCCGTCTGGAAGAAGACGGCGGCAAGACCATGTCTCCCCAGTCCGGCATCGCGAAGATCCTCAATGAGATCTCCCCGATCGAGGACTTCTCCGGCTCGATGAGTCTCTCCTTCTCCAACCCGCGCTTCGAGGACGTCAAGGCGTCCATCGAGGAGTGCAAGGACAAGGACATGACCTACGCGGCGCCGCTCTTCGTCACCGCCGAGTTCACCAACACCACGACTGGCGAGATCAAGAGCCAGACCGTGTTCATGGGTGACTTCCCGGTGATGACCCGCAAGGGCACCTTCGTCATCAACGGCACCGAGCGCGTCGTCGTCTCCCAGCTGGTGCGCTCCCCGGGCGTCTACTTCGACCGCACCCTGGACAAGACCTCCGACGTCGACGTCTACGGCGTGAAGGTCATCCCCGGCCGCGGCGCCTGGCTCGAGTTCGATGTCGACAAGCGTTCGACCGTCGGTGTCCGCATCGACCGTCGCCGCCGCCAGCCGGCCACCGTGCTCCTCAAGGCCCTGGGCTGGAGCACCGAGCGCATCCGCGAGCACTTCGGCTGGTCCGAGACGCTGCTGGCCACCCTCGAGAAGGACCACATCGGCACCCCCGACGAGGCCCTCCTCGACATCTACCGCAAGCTGCGCCCGGGCGAGCCGCCGACGCGCGAGTCCGCCCAGGCGCTGTTGGAGAACCTCTTCTTCAACCCGAAGCGCTACGACCTGGCCGACGTCGGCCGCTACAAGGTCAACAAGAAGCTGGGTGTCGACGCGCCGCTCACCACCGGCACGCTCACCGAAGACGACATCGTCCGCACCATCGAGTACCTGATCCGTCTCCACGACGGCCAGGAAGGCTATGAGACGGACGACATCGACCACTTCGGTAACCGTCGCCTGCGCACCGTCGGCGAGCTGATCCAGAACCAGATTCGGGTCGGCCTCTCCCGCATGGAGCGCGTGGTCCGCGAGCGGATGACCACTCAGGACGTCGAGGCCATCACGCCGCAGACCCTGATCAACATCCGTCCGGTCGTCGCCTCCATCAAGGAGTTCTTCGGCACCTCGCAGCTGAGCCAGTTCATGGACCAGACCAACCCGCTCGCGGGTCTGACCCACAAGCGTCGTCTCTCGGCGCTTGGCCCGGGTGGTCTCTCCCGTGACCGCGCCGGCATGGACGTCCGTGACGTTCACCCGTCGCACTACGGCCGCATGTGCCCGATCGAGACCCCGGAAGGCCCGAACATCGGCCTCATCGGTTCGCTCGCCTCCTTCGGCCGGGTCAACGCGTTCGGCTTCATCGAGACGCCGTACCGCAAGGTCACCGACGGCCGGGTCACCGACCAGATCGACTACCTCTCCGCCGACGAGGAGGACCGCCACACCATCGCTCAGGCCAACGCCACGATCGATGCCCAGGGCACCTTCACCGAAGCCAAGGTTCTCGTCCGTAAGAAGGGTGGCGAGGTCGACCTGCTCGACCCGTCCGAGGTCGACTACATGGACGTCTCGCCGCGCCAGATGGTGTCGGTCGCGACCGCGATGATCCCGTTCCTCGAGCACGACGACGCCAACCGCGCCCTCATGGGTGCGAACATGCAGCGTCAGGCTGTCCCGCTGCTGCGCAGCGAGTCGCCGCTCGTCGGTACGGGCATGGAACTGCGTGCCGCCGTCGACGCCGCTGACGTCGTCACCGCCGACAAGGCCGGTGTCGTCGAGGAGCTCTCCGCCGACTACATCACCGTGATGGCCGATGACGGCACTCGCAACACGTACCGGCTGGCCAAGTTCGCCCGCTCCAACCAGGGCACGAGCTTCAACCAGAAGCCGATCGTGGTCGAGGGCATGCGGGTCGAGGTCGGCCAGGTGCTGGCCGACGGACCGTCCACCGACAACGGTGAGATGGCGCTCGGCAAGAACCTGCTCGTCGCCTTCATGCCGTGGCAGGGTCACAACTACGAGGACGCGATCATCCTCAACCAGCGTCTCGTGCAGGACGACGTGCTCACCTCGATCCACATCGAGGAGCACGAGGTCGACGCCCGTGACACCAAGCTGGGTGCCGAGGAGATTACTCGCGACATCCCGAACGTCTCCGAAGAGGTCCTCGCCGACCTCGACGACCGCGGCATCGTGCGCATCGGCGCCGACGTCGTCCCCGGTGACGTGCTGGTCGGAAAGGTCACGCCGAAGGGGGAGACCGAGCTGACCCCCGAAGAGCGCCTGCTGCGCGCCATCTTCGGTGAGAAGGCCCGCGAGGTCCGCGACACGTCGCTGAAGGTTCCGCACGGCGAGGCCGGCAAGGTCATCGGTGTCCGGGTCTTCAGCCGTGAGGACGGCGACGAGCTGGCGCCCGGCGTCAATGAACTCGTCCGCGTCTACATCGCCCAGAAGCGCAAGATCCAGGACGGTGACAAGCTCGCCGGACGCCACGGGAACAAGGGCGTCATCTCCAAGATCCTGCCGCCGGAGGACATGCCGTTCCTCGAGGACGGAACTCCGGTCGACATCGTGCTGAACCCGCTCGGTGTGCCGTCGCGAATGAACGTCGGCCAGGTTCTGGAGACCCACCTCGGTTGGGTCGCCAAGACCGGCTGGAAGGTCGAGGGGGAGCCCGAGTGGGCCGCCCGTCTGCCCGAGGCCGCCCGCGAGGGTCAGGGCAACGTCGCGACTCCGGTCTTCGACGGCGCCCGCGAGGAGGAGATCACCGGTCTCCTCTCGTCGACCAACAAGACCCGCGACGGTCAGCAGCTCATCGGCCACTCGGGCAAGGCACGCTTGCTCGACGGTCGTTCGGGCGAGCCCTTCCCGGAGCCGGTCAGCGTCGGATACATCTACATCCTGAAGCTGCTCCACCTCGTCGATGACAAGATCCACGCCCGCTCCACGGGTCCGTACTCGATGATCACCCAGCAGCCGCTCGGTGGTAAGGCTCAGTTCGGTGGCCAGCGCTTCGGTGAGATGGAGTGCTGGGCGATGCAGGCCTACGGTGCGGCCTACGCACTGCAGGAACTGCTCACCATCAAGTCCGACGACATCCTCGGCCGCGTCAAGGTCTACGAGGCGATCGTCAAGGGCGAGAACATCCCGGAGCCCGGCATTCCGGAGTCCTTCAAGGTGCTTCTCAAGGAGCTCCAGTCGCTCTGCCTCAACGTGGAGGTTCTCTCCTCGGACGGCCAGACGGTCGAGATGCGCGACACCGACGACGACGTGTACCGCGCCGCCGAGGAGCTGGGCATCGACCTGTCGCGTCGCTTCGAGCCGAGTTCCGTCGAAGAGGTCTAAAGCGTCACGTCCCGGTCGCCGTCGCCTCCGCGCCGAGCGGCGGCGGCCGGGAAACAGCAACGAACTTAAGAGAAACAAGCTCCACTAAGAGAGTAGGCAATTTTGCTCGACGTCAACGTTTTCGACGAGCTGCGCATCGGCCTGGCAACGGCCGATCACATTCGCGAGTGGTCCCACGGCGAGGTCAAGAAGCCGGAGACCATCAACTACCGCACGCTCAAGCCTGAGAAGGACGGCTTGTTCTGCGAGAAGATCTTCGGTCCCACCCGTGACTGGGAGTGCTACTGCGGCAAGTACAAGCGCGTGCGCTTCAAGGGCATCATCTGCGAGCGCTGTGGCGTCGAGGTAACTCGGGCGAAGGTTCGTCGCGAGCGTATGGGGCACATCGAGCTGGCCGCTCCGGTCACCCACATCTGGTACTTCAAGGGTGTCCCGTCGCGTCTGGGTTACCTCCTCGACCTGGCGCCGAAGGATCTCGAGAAGATCATCTACTTCGCCGCCTACATGATCACCAGCGTCAACGTCGAAGAGCGTCACCGCGACCTGCCGACCCTCGAGGCCGAGATCAGTGCCGAGAAGGCGACGCTTGAGAAGAAGCGTGACTCCGACATCGACGTCCGCGCCAAGAAGCTCGAGACCGACCTGGCCGAGCTCGAGGCCGAGGGCGCAAAGAGCGACGTCCGCCGCAAGGTGCGCGAGGGTGGCGAGCGCGAGATGCGCCAGCTCCGTGACCGCGCACAGCGCGAGCTGGACCGTCTCGAAGAGGTCATGGACACCTTCCGCAAGCTCGACGTGAAGCAGCTCATCGGCGACGAGGGCCTCTACCGCGAACTGCGGGACCGCTTCGGCGAGTACTTCGAAGGCGGCATGGGTGCAGAGTCGCTGCAGACGCTGCTGCGTGGCTTCGACCTGAACGCTGAGGCCGAGTCGCTGCGCGAGACCATCCGCAGTGGCAAGGGGCAGAAGAAGCTGCGTGCCCTCAAGCGCCTGAAGGTGGTCGCCTCGTTCCTGGCGACCAGCAACAGCCCGCTCGGCATGGTGCTCGACTGCGTTCCGGTCATCCCGCCGGACCTGCGCCCGATGGTGCAGCTCGACGGTGGACGTTTCGCGACGTCTGACCTCAACGACCTGTACCGCCGCGTCATCAACCGCAACAACCGCCTCAAGCGCCTCATCGACCTCGGTGCCCCCGAGATCATCGTCAACAACGAGAAGCGCATGCTGCAGGAGTCGGTTGACGCCCTCTTCGACAACGGTCGTCGTGGCCGTCCGGTCACCGGCCCGGGTAACCGCCCGCTGAAGTCGCTGTCGGACCTCCTCAAGGGCAAGCAGGGTCGTTTCCGTCAGAACCTGCTCGGCAAGCGCGTCGACTACTCCGGCCGTTCGGTCATCGTCGTCGGCCCGCAGCTGAAGCTGCACCAGTGTGGTCTGCCCAAGCAGATGGCCCTGGAGCTCTTCAAGCCGTTCGTGATGAAGCGCCTGGTCGATCTCAGCCACGCGCAGAACATCAAGTCGGCCAAGCGCATGGTCGAGCGTGCCCGTCCGGTCGTGTGGGACGTCCTCGAAGAGGTCATCCGCGAGCACCCGGTGCTCCTCAACCGCGCGCCGACGCTGCACCGTCTCGGCATCCAGGCCTTCGAGCCGCAGCTGGTCGAAGGTAAGGCCATCCAGATCCACCCGCTCGTCTGCACGGCGTTCAACGCCGACTTCGACGGTGACCAGATGGCGGTTCACCTGCCGCTGTCGGCCGAGGCTCAGGCCGAGGCGCGGATCCTGATGCTCTCGACGAACAACATCCTCAAGCCGGCTGACGGCCGTCCGGTGACCATGCCGACCCAGGACATGATCCTCGGTCTGTACCACCTGACGACCAAGCGCGACGAGCAGCTCGGTGCCGGCAACGTCTACTCCAGCGACGCCGAGGCCCTGATGGCTCGCGACAGCAAGGCGCTGGACATGCGGGCCCCGGTGCGGATCCGTCTCGAGGGCGTCTACTCGGTCGACAACGGCAGCAAGGGCGAGCCGTGGGTTGCTCCGGAGGGCTTCACGCCGGGCGACACGCTCATCGTCGACACGACGCTGGGTCGGGTCCTCTTCAACGAGGCCCTGCCGATCGACTACCGCTTCGTCAACTACGAGGTCACCAAGAAGGAGCTCGGCCAGATCGTCAACGATCTCGCGGAGCGCTACCCGAAGGTGGTCGTCGCAGCGGCGCTCGACGCTCTCAAGGCGGCCGGTTTTCACTGGGCGACCCGCTCGGGCATCACGATCGCAATCGACGATGTGGTGACCCCGCCGCGCAAGGTGGAGATCCTCGACCGCTACGAGAAGGACGCGGAGAAGATCGAGAAGGAATACCAGCGTGGTGTCATCACCATCGACGAGCGCCGGCAGGAGCTCGTCGAGGTCTGGACGAAGGCGACCAGCGAAGTCTCCAAGGAGATGGAGTCGAACTTCCCCAAGACCAACCCGGTGTACATCATGATCAGCTCGGGTGCTCGCGGAAACATGATGCAGATGCGTCAGATCGCCGGTATGCGTGGTCTGGTGGCCAACCCGAAGGGTGAGATCATCTCCCGCCCGATCAAGGCCAACTTCCGTGAAGGCCTCTCGGTGCTCGAGTACTTCATCTCCACCCACGGTGCCCGCAAGGGTCTGGCCGACACCGCGCTGCGTACCGCCGACTCGGGTTACTTGACCCGTCGTCTGGTGGACGTCTCGCAGGACGTCATCATCCGTGAGGAGGACTGTGGCACCGAGCGTGGTGTCTCGATCCCGATCGCCGAGGCTGCGGCCGATGGCACGCTGATCAAGGACGCGCACGCGGAGACCAACGTCTACGCCCGCGTGCTGGCCGAGGACGTCACGCTGGGCCGCAAGGTCATCGCGACGGCTGGAGCCGACCTGGGTGACGTGCTGATCGACGAGCTCATCGCCGCCGGCATCACCGACGTGCGGGTGCGCTCCGTGCTCACCTGCGAGTCGGCGCTCGGCACCTGTGCCACTTGCTACGGCCGCTCGCTGGCCACCGGCAAGCTGGTCGACGTCGGCGAGGCGGTCGGCATCATCGCCGCCCAGTCGATCGGTGAGCCCGGTACCCAGCTGACGATGCGTACCTTCCACACCGGTGGTATCGCCGGTGACGACATCACGCACGGTCTGCCCCGTGTCGGTGAGCTCTTCGAGGCCCGCGTGCCGAAGGGTGTTGCACCGATCAGCGAGGCGGCCGGACGGGTTCGTCTGGAGGAGTCCGACGGAACCAAGGGCAGCACCCGCCGCCTCGTGGTCACGCCGGACGACGGCAGCGAGGAGATCGAGTACCCGATCTCCCGCCGGGCGCGTCTGCTGGTCAACCCCGGCAGCAATGTCGAGGTCGGCGAGCAGCTCATCGCCGGTGCCGTCAACCCGCACGACGTGCTGCGCATCATGGGCCCCCGCGAGGTGCAGCTGCACCTGGTTCGCGAGGTTCAGGAGGTGTACCGCTCGCAGGGTGTGGCGATCCACGACAAGCACATCGAGGTCATCGTCCGGCAGATGCTCAAGCGCGTCACGGTCATCGACTCGGGCGCGACGGAGTTCCTCCCCGGTTCGCTGGTCGAGCGTTCGCTCTTCGAGTCGGAGAACCGTCGCGTTGTCGCCGAGGGCGGGGAGCCCGCGGCCGGACGTCCGGTGCTGATGGGTATCACGAAGGCGTCGCTCGCGACCGACTCGTGGCTGTCGGCGGCCTCCTTCCAGGAGACCACCCGGGTCCTCACGGACGCGGCCATCTCGGCCCGTTCGGACTCGCTGGTCGGCCTCAAGGAGAACGTGATCATCGGAAAGCTGATCCCGGCCGGTACGGGTATTGCCCGCTACCGCAACGTCGAGGTCAACCCGACCGAGGAGGCGCGGGCCGCCGCGTTCACCATGGCCGGTTACGACGAGAGCGACTTCTTCGGCTACGACAGCAACAACATCGGCCAGGCTGTGCCCCTCGAGGAGTACGGCTTCACCGAGTACCGCTAAGCAACATCACGCAGAACGGGCCCGACACCAGCAGGTGTCGGGCCCGTTCTGTATTCACTGGACGGCCTTTCTACTAGGCCTCTGGGCGTTCCGACCAGAGCGGCTCACTGTTGCCGACTACCATCCAGTCGTCCGGCGCCTGCGAGCGGAGCGTGATGCCGGGATGAAGTGCACTCCGGGCGGCCCAAAAATGTGTACACCGACCGCGCGGCGGGATCAGCCCTAGTGGGCAACTCCGACCTCACCCTCTCTGCGCTGAACCAGGCAGGCCGCGACCAGCAGCAGCCCACAAGGGATCACGAATCCGCCGACCAGGAAAGTAACCAGGCCAACGACACCGGCCGCTAGCAGCACTGAAGACAACGCGAGGGCGACGGACGCCGCGCCGGCGGATCTGTGGCGACGCTGGTAGCGCAGCAGCGCGCCGACGCCGATCGACACAACTAAGGGAATCGCGGCGAGCGCGAGCACGCCGTATCCGCGGCGGCTGACCAGGCTCCGTCGGTTCGGCGTGGTTGCTGAGGTGCCGGCGTTCGGCGGCAACGATGGCTGCACGCTCGACGAATTGCTCGAAGTTGGAGCGGCGACGGAGCTGGCGGGAACGACACGAGCTGTCGCCGGCAGCCGTGAGGACTCAATTGGCAGAGCGATAGCCAGAAGGATGAGGATGAGGCCCCAAGTCGCGGATAGGTAGGTCAGCACCGCCGCATTGGTCATCGCTGACACTGAGCCGTTCTTCGCTGAATCAATCGTCACGTGAACCCTTCTAACAACAGTCGACTGAACGGTCCCGCTCATTGACGACGCGGTCGGACAGATGCGCTAGTGCGGGAAGTAGACATACCACGTGCCCGAGGCTCCCCTCTTCAAAGACACCGTGAATGCCGGGTTGATTGACTTTGGATCGCTATTGCTGACGCAGGCAGGAGTCGGGGCAGGCGTGGATCCAACGCCTCCGGGACCCGTGCATATTGTTCCCGACAGGACGACAGTAGCTGTATCCGACCTAGTGGCCTCAGCCGCGGCGGCCAAGTCATGTGCAGAGACGGACTGCGTAGCGATTACTGACGTGATTGCTGCGAAGTCGGCCTGGCTTTCTGGTGCCACCAGCGTCGTCGCCTCAGCGAGCTTCTTGTCAAACAGGTCTTGTGCATAGAGCACGGCGACTGCGCTGGGCGTGGCGGGAACTTGAGTACTGGAAAGAGCATGAGAAGTGTCGGGATGATGGGAGGCCGAGTGGCAACCGGCGAGAGAGCCTAGCGCTGCCATCAAGAGGCCCGCATTCAACGAGCGCCGAAGTGCCGCTCCAGGCCGCAAGCGCCGGGGCGCAGCATCGGAAGATGACTGCGCCCCGCGCCGCTCACCCGTGAGGGCTCGCGTCACGAACTGCTTCCGCCGCCGTGGTTCTCACGGAAGTGCACTAGGTCGCTGCACCCGCCGCTGACGCTGTTGCTGTGGCCCCAGTTGTAGTAGCCGCTCGCAATGCCGTTTACCCACGGCGCCAGATAGAAGTTCGCCGCTGAACCGTTCCAACCACACGCCGCGTATCCGGCAACGCCTAACAAGCCAACGACAACCTTCTCAAAATCGGTGTTGTGAAAGGTATCGAATGATTGAAGCTGAGTCGTTGGGCTTCCGGACCACTTGAAACTAACTCCGCTGCTGGACCAGCCGTCCCAGGAAAAGGCATACGGAACTGCATTCCCGGACGGGTTGACGACCCGCCCGCCGGTGGCCTGCCAGAACAGGTTCGTCGTGACCGACGTAATCGTCACGATCGCCGGATCCACGTAGCTAGCCTTTTCGAATGCGGAGTAAGTACCTAGCGCTGCGGTCGTCGCTGGCTTTGTGGATGGCACAGCGACCTTGGTGGAACGGACGGCAGGGGCGCCCACTTGCCGGGACACCTGCGCCGCTCCGGACGTCTTCGGTGTTAGTGCTTCGAGCTTGGCGGCCCCGGCGGCGGTAAGTCCCCCCGATCGCACAATCATTTGGCACGTCTTCGGGTTATAGGCGGTCTCTTCCGAATAGCCGGCGGACTTAGTGTCCGCGGTCGAAGCTGAACTGAAGACGCAGGCACCGTTGGTGCCCTTCTTGCCGGACTCGGTCGTGTTGACCGCGGCTTGCAGGTCAAGTGAGTTGGCCAGCACGTTTGAGTAGTGAATCCATCCACTCGGATCCACCGATACGCCGAGCACGGAATTCTGTGCCGTCGGCACAGCTGGACCTGCGACGGCATTGGTAGTTGTAGCAAAGGTACATCCGGCGACGATTGCCACCACGGTCGCGATGTAGCTTCCCCGCCGGTTGTCACGTTCCAGTCTTCTTGTGAAATGCATTGAGTTGTCCTCCCGCTTTGACCCCGAACGGATGTCTGGAGTCGCACTCCAATGCTGGCGCCGAGGAGTACGACAGGCAATAGACAGTATTGCTATCTGTCGATTCTCCGTACGCGTAGAGTACGGACGATTGTCGCGATCACATTCACAGGTCGACGCCGTTGCGCCCGCGTACCCGTAGGTCGGCAATTGCCTGGACTGGACTACCGGCCGTAGGTCACGAGGGTGATTCCCGGTCAGCGACGACGCCCGGCTGGTCCAGGATCACCGCAGGATCGACTGCTCGGTGGCCGTCGGCTCGATCCTCACGAACTGGGCCCGGTTGCGGGTGATGGCGAGATACTCGTTCTCGGTCATCCGCTCCAGGCCGGTCGCCAATGCCGGTGGCAGTCGCAGTAGCTCCAGCGTCGCCGCGACCTCGTCAGCCGGGGGCCGGGGGAGCAGGGTCAGATCACTCGACTCCAGTAGCGACGAGAGCTGAGCGTTCAGCCGGAAGACCAGGTGGAGCGACGTCTGCCAGGCGGAACGGGCCAGCACCGACTCCGAGGCCACCGCGCTGCTGTCGTGCAGCACCAGCAGCGGGGCGGCGATGGTGGCGGCCGGCAATGACAGCGAATCGGGACGGGTCACGGTCGCGAACGGCTGCTCTCCGGCCACGGTCTGGACCAACAGGTTCCATGGGGCCGGCCGCTCGGTGGCGATCACGACCGTCGCTCCGAGGACCGCGGCCCGGATGGTGAGGATCGAGGCCAGCTGGGCATCGCCGACCACCACGATGCGAGTCGGTACCGGAGCCAGCAGTTGGGCCCGCACCGCTCGCCCGGTACGGCTGACCCCGAGCGGAACGCCCTGCCCGACGCCGCCGTTGAGCACCTGGAACTGTTCAGCCTCACCGCTGAACTGGCAGAAGATCTCGCTCTCCAGCGTCGCTTCGTCGGTGCGTGTCGTCATCGGCTCTGCCCACCCGGAATCGTCATCCGCAGCGCGTTGGCCTGCTGCCCGCGTACCAGCCGGATCCCGACGCCGATTCGGCGGCACTCGCCTCTCAGCTGGTCGCACGCGGCCTCCAACGCCGACGCGCTCAGGGCGGAGACGCGAATGGTGCTGACGACCACGAACGCCCCATCGGGCTGATGCCGGATCTCATGGGCGACGGTGAGCCCGTAACTGGGCAGGTAGGTGAGTTCCTCGAGGCTGCTGAGGCTCCAGGAACTCACGACGAAGCAGCGATGCAGCACCTGCGCCGACGCGATCCCCTTCCAGGACTCGATCCAGCGCAGCACCGCCTGCTCGCCGGCCGGCGGCTGAAGCAGTGACACCGCCATGGCGCGGGTAACAGCGGCGGCGTCGAGGGGGCGCCCCAGCAGGCCGGCGGCGAAGGCCTCAGCCCGCACCGTCCCGATCGCCGCCGACGCCAGCCGCTGCAGCCCGATGAGGCCACCGCCGCGCTCGTCGATGGCGGCACCAGCGCTGATCGGGTTGATCTGCAGAGTGACGATCAGCGTGCGATCCCGCAGCAGCGGCGCCTGCGCGCTCAACTCGGCCGCAACTGCCGCCAGCTTCCCGCCACCGTAGCGATTCGGGTCGCCGCCGAGCGCCTGCGTCCAAACCTGGACGACGTCCAGGGCTAGCTCTTGCTTGGCCAGCGAGGCGACGATCTTCTCCACTCCCAGCCGCACCGGCTCCGCTCCCGTGAGCAGGTCCGTCGACTCCGCCGTCACCGCGACGCTCACCGACCAACTGCCCTGCGCCCGCACCAGCCCCACCTGCTCGCCGCTGCGGAGGGCGAACTGCCGGACGGCGAGATCAGGGAAGAAGGCGAGAACCTCGGCCGGAACCGTATGAGTAGCGGGATCGTCAGACCCCCGGCCGGCGGCATCGTCGCCGGCCCGGGTCGGCTCGACGGTGGTGACATGGCGTCGGCTCGCGTAGCTGATGGCCGACGTGGCCCAGGTGACGACCCGGACCCCTCGCAGCGGGATCAACCCGGCCGCCGCGATGAGGACGGCGAAGGTGACCACAACGACGGCCCAGATGTGGGAGACGTCGGGCGTCAGCAGGATGGCGGCGGCCACCAGTTCTATGACGACGATCGCCGCGATGCGGACCCCGCCGAAGAAGAGACCTGAGCGCACCCGCTGGGGTGCCTTCACCGCCCGGCGGCGTCCGGCCCGACCCTCGGTGCGTTCGCGGGTGTCTGGCTCGCGAGTGCCTGGCCGACGGGCATCTCGCTCGCGGGCACCGGACTCCCGGCGGCCAGAACGAGTAGGTGCAATGGCGGCACCGCGCTGCGCAGCGAGCCCAGAGGATGGCGGTGTGGACGATCGGCCAGCTGGCCCGGGGCGGATATCCAGCCCCTGAGACTCTTCGCTGCGGCGCCGCCGACCGGAGGTCGGCTTGGTCCCGTGCTGGCGGCGACCGCTTCGGGAATCCTTGGGGCGCGGCGGGATGGAGACCAGCTCGCCACCTCCCGAAATAGACTAGAGCCGCGTCAGCCCGGTTAGTATAGCGCCAGGGAGCGGGGAGGATCGAAGCTAGCGTGCCAACCGAAAACACCACCAAATCGCAGGTTGAGGCCTATCGGTTCGGGATGCGTCGGCTGGAACTGGCGGTCTCTTCGGGGCAGTCCTACCGTCGCACGGTAGGCGGCCCGCGGCACGGGCTCTCCCTCCTCGTCGGGTTGGCGATCGCGGTGCTGGCGCTGGCCGGATTCGCGGTCTACGGCTTCATCAAGCCGGCCCCCTCGATCGGTTCGGCCACCGTCCTCATCGACAGCGACACCGGCGGAACGTACGTGCTCCGCGACGGCCGCCTCTACTCGTCGATGAACCTCGCCTCAGCGTTGTTGGCGGCGGGCCAGGCGTCCAGCACCTCGGGGTCCAGCGGCGCGAGCGGTGGAAAGCCGGAGACCAAGTCGGTGAACGCCTCGACTCTCTCCGGTATGGCGAAGGGGCAGTTGCTGGGAATCACCGGCGCGCCGGATGACATCCCGTCGGAGTCCACCCTGCTCGCGCCGACCTGGAGCGTCTGCGACGTCAGCGCCGTCGACCCGTCGTTGGCGCCCTCCAGCCCCCCCACGGTGAAGACCACGGCGATCGTCGGCGAGAAGGTGGTCGCGGCCAGTGAGGTCGGGAATGTCGCCACGCTCGTCACCGGCGACGCCGGCAAGACGACTTACGTGCTCTGGGACGGGAAGCGGTCCCGCATCCAGCAGTCCGACCGGGCCGCGACGCTGGCTCTGGGCACCGACGCGCAGACGCCACGGCCGGTGAGCCTGGCCCTGCTCAACGCGACCCCGGAGGGTGCGCCCTTCACCGAACCGCAGATCCCGGGAGCCGGCGAGGCCGTCAGCTGGTCTTCGTCGCTGACCGTGGGCTCCGTCTTCACCGTGCAGCTCTCCACCGGGACGGCGGAGTATGTGGTGCTCGCCGACGGCGTTCAGCGCATCACCCCGCTCTACCTCGACCTCATCCGGGCCTCGACGCCGAGCAGCGGTAGCGTGCCTTCGCTGCCGCCCTCGACCCTGAGCGCCGCTCCGGTGACTAAGCACCCGCTGGACGTGAGCGACTTTCCGTCCACGCCGCCCACCTTCTTCACCTCGGCCCAGGCTCCAGTGATCTGTCTCAGCTGGTCCGGCGGCAGCGACGCCAACAGCTATAGCGTCTACCCGACCACGGCCCTGCCCCTTCCGCCGAAGGCGAGCGCGGTGCCTGCCCCACCGGGTTCACCGGTCGGGACGGCGGACGCCGTCTACGTTGCACCGGGTCACGGCGAGGTGATGGGACAGGTCACCGGCGCCCAGCCAGCGAGCACCGGGGCACTCTTCCTGCTCACCAGTCAGGGCGTGAAGTATCCGGTGGTCAGCGCGCAGGCGCTGGGCTACCTCGGACTGGGCAAGACGATCCAGCCCGCGTCGCCGGGGCTACTGAACGTGTTGCCGACCGGCCCCACCTTGGATCCGGCGGTCGCCGCCGCGTACTTCGGCCTCGGCCCCGCCAACTGACGAGTGTGATTCGAGCAACGAATGTATGAGGATCTGACGGTCGCCGAGCTCGACGCGCTGGTGGCCGCCGGGCGGATCTCACTGGACGATTACTGGCAGGCGCGCATCGCCCTGGACCTGCGCCTGGAGCAGGAGGAGCACGCGAATCGCTTCAATCTCGCGGCGCGCAACACTGACGAAGCGAGCGCGGCTGACCCGTTGCCAGCCGCTGGGGCGTCGCCGGATCTGCCCACTCCGGACGACGACGCCATCCTGCGGAGTCTGCGCGGAGATCTCACCGAGACCCGGCGGGATGCGGCGAGCGATTTCCGTTACCGCAGCCCCCGCGACTCGGCCCCGGGCTGGATCGATCCGCCGCCGATGCCTCGGCCACCCCGTCCCGATCAGCCGCCGCCTCCGCCGCTGGTGACACCGCCTCCGGGTCGGTCGCCTTTCAGCGATCCGCACGGCTCCTCGTGGGTGCGGCTACCGATCAGCGGGCCGTCGGCGGACGCCGCGCCGACCCGGGCCAACGACGGTCGCGGCGGAGGCCGTTGGTGGCGGCGACGCCGACGCTGAGCACGTCGGCACCGGACCCGGAGGATAGCTACTTCGAGCGGGGGTACGCGGTCATTGGCAGCAGCGACCGGATGCTCACCCGAGCTTTGAGGCGCTGCCACCGGCTCACGCCCAGCACCATGTCCTGACGAGCGCGGAGCACGTCGCTCCAGTACTGCGCCGACTCGGCCGAGGTTGCCGGCTGTGGTCCGAAGAGGATGCCGTCGGCCCGTTCGGCCAGCGGTCGAACCGCGAATACCGCTAGTTTGTCGGCCTGTTCTCGGCGGGTATACCCGGTGTGCACGGCGACTCCGAGATCCCGGGCCTGGTCCAGGATCTCCCGCCACCCCAGTGCGTACCGCAGCGCCGGGGTGCCGGAGCGCCGCCGCCGGCGACGTCGGAGCGCCTTTGCCGAGATGATGGCGCCGGCGACCAGCAGAACGAGCAGGATGGGTGGCCCGGCCCAACTCAGGAACGTCACCACGAATGCTGGCAGCTGCCAATGCTTGTGAATCGTGCTGTTTACCTGGTTACGGCGGAACGAGTTGGAGCCGGCCTGGCCGAACTCGTCGAGACTGCTCGGTGGCCGTGATGTGTTCGGCGGTGGCACCACGGTTGAGTTGGTGTTCTCGATCTGCTGCTGATTCTGCTTGTTCGGCTTCCTTGACGTCGGCGGCATGAAAGTGGTCTGCGGGACGGTGGCCCAGGTGCCGTTGGCCAGGTGCACTTCGACCCAGACGTGGACGTCCCGGCCCTGCACCACCGTGGTGCCGTCGGTCCCGGCGGCCGGGGTCGCCCCCACCACCACCCGGGCCGGTACGCCGAGTTCGTTGGCCATCAGGGCATAGGCGGCGGCGTACTGCTCGTCGTCGCCGACCAGCCCACCGGCGGCCAGAAAGGCGGTGAGACGCCCAGTCGAGTGCCCGGGCAGGTACTGCGTCTCGCCTGGGCCGCCCTCGCTGTAGTAGCCGTTGGTCTGCAGGTATTTGCCGATCGCGGTGAGGCGGTCCCAGGGCGTCCCCGCGCTCGGCGCCCACCGGTTCATCGTCGCCACGACGAACGCGCCGACACTGGGATCGATGCTGGTTCCACCGAAGGGGACCGCGTCGGTAGGCAGTGTGCTCCCCGGCAGCACCGCATCGACGGTGTAGGTGTCACCGGCCTTGACCCGGTCGACGACGAGCGCCGAGTCGGTGGCGAGGTTGTAGCGCAGGCCGTCGGCGTGACTGTCGGCGTCCGGGCCGGAGAAGGAGATCCGCTCGCTGGCCCCGGCGCTGGGGAGCCAGCTGTTGGTGTCGACGGCCGCGGCATAAGCCTGGCCGATGGTGATCTGCAGGGTCGCTTTCGGGCCCGTCTCGCTGGTCGCAATGCTGCTGCCGACCCGTTGGAAGGTGTCCGGCTCACCGCCGAGCGCCGGCACGGCAGCTGCGTTGCGGGCCGCCCAGACGATGCCGTTGTAGTCGTCGAGTGTCGCGATCCGAATCGGGTAGCCGGCGGGAAGGCCCTTTACGGTGAACAAGGTCTGGTCGGCCAGCTGATCAGCGCTCGGCCGGTACTTGCGGAAGCCGACCAGCGGGCTGGGGAAGGCGCTGATATCCACCGGCGGTGTGATGTGCGCGCGCAGGATGTCGCGCTGGTCGTAGCGCTGCCCGGGCCAGAGTGCGGCGCCGACCAGCACCACCGCAGCTGAGACGGCCAGCATCACCGTCGCGGTCGCGAAACGGGAGACCCAGCCGCCGTGTGTCTGGACGATGCGCCGCTGCCCGCGCAGCGAGACCCACCCGACGGCGAGGGCACCGAAAACGATGCCTACGAAACCGATGGTGCCGGGGGTGGCGGTGCCGAGCAGGATGGCCCCGAAGAGTGCCGCCACCGGCGCCAGCAGCGGCACCCCGACGCGGAGGGTGCGACCGGCGATGGTCATGCCGATCCCGGCGCTGAAGAGGCCGATCACGAAGGGAAGCACGATCAGCGGACCGGAGACGGTGACCGGGGCGAGAGTGGTCAGCAGCTGGCTCCAACCGTGCCCGAGCAGGTGCCATAGTTCCCGCACTGTCGCTGGGGTGGGTAGCGGGCCGCCGGCCGGGTCGTCGCCGAGGGCGATCGCCCCGCCGAAGATGAAGTAGCCGAGGGCGAAGATCAACGGCGTCAGTACCCAGGGGATTCGCAGGGTGTTCCCGACCTGGCCGAGCAGCACGCCCAGGAGCGCACCGATGAACCCGACGACCAGGAAGGTCGGACCGGAGAAGGTGGTACGCAGGGTCAGCAGCGCCACGGTGGTCAGCGCGACGAGGAACCCGGCGTCGACGTAGTCCCGCCGGCGGGGACGCCAGCTGACCGGCCGCCAACCGCGAGTGGAGTTACTCCGCGGAGTGCTCATTCGCCCGGCCCCGCGCGTAGCAACCGGGGAAGGTCGGCCAGATCGGCGACACTCAGGACGGTGATGTCGGAGACGGTGGAGATGCCCGAGGGACGCTCCGGGTCGACCCGCAGGACCACCGTGTTCACCTCGATCGGGAAGTGCGCGGCGGCCCGGCGGATATCGCTGAACTCCGAGAATGCACCGCTGATGATCAGAGCGACGCTGGTCGCGGGCGCGATTCGCGACGCCTCGAGGGCGAGTGTGGCCAGTGGGCGGCGGGACGGCTGAGCCCGGGCGAAGCCGTCGAGCGTGCGCTGCGGCGTGCCGACATGCACCACCTCCTCGCTGGCCACCACGGTCGTCTGGATCTCATCCCGAATGGCCCGGACGGCGACCGAGGCGGCGGCGGAGATAGCCGTCTCGAAATCCTCCGGGGTGCGGTAGGCGAACTCATCGCCGTCGACGACCAGGGTGAGGTGCGAGCGGCGGGTGTCCAGAAACTGCCGGACCAGGAACTTGCTGTTCGGGATGCCGGCACTGGCCTTGGCCGAGGAACGCCAATGAATGTAACGACGATCATCGCCGGGGGAGTACTCGCGCAGAGCATGAAAGGCGAGATCACTGACGGAGATGTCATTCGTGGTGCGCCCCTCGAGATCGCGGAGCAGGCCGGAGTCCAGCGGCTCCACGGCGACCATCCGCGGGTGCACGAAGAGTTCCAGGAGCTCCGTCCAGCGAACTGATCGGCGCAGGAATCCGAACGGGTCACCGCGGACCGTGGTGGCCGGCCCGATCGGAATCACGCCGCGTCGATCGGTCGGAACGGTGAAGACCTCGGTGAAGAACTGCCCGCTACCGATGCTCGGCATGTTGAATCGGCCGGCTGATTCGCCGACGGGCAGCTCCAGGGCGATCGGGGGGAGCCGACCCCGGCGCCGGTTCAGCACGTCCACCCGCCCGGATGACGTCTCCCCGACCCGCACCCGGGAGGGTTCAAGCTGGACGGTGACCCGCAGATCGGTACGACCGATGGTGAGCAGCACGCAGAGTGCGAAGAGCACGATGAGCAGCCAGCCGATCAGGGCGAGCTCGGCCCAGTCGAAGAGACCGGCGATGCCCCAGGCGGCGACCGCGCATCCCAGTAGCAGCCACCCGAGGCCGGTGACGAGCGAGGTGACCGGACGAGCCACCGGGGCCACCGCCTCCAGGGCACCGCGGATCGGGGCGAGCACCGACGCGCCGTGCCGGCGCAGCGACTCGCTCCAGCGATCCCACCGGCTGGCCCGGCGCCGCCGACCCGCCGCTCGGCTGCGGGTCGGGCCGTTACCGGCTGGGCCGTTGCTGGCTAAGCCGGTGCTGCCTGGGCCGTCGCTCGCTAAGCCGGTCCTGCCTGGGCCGTTGCCGGGCCGACGGGTGCCACCTCCGGGGTGACTACTGGGACTGGACACAATGGGCCGCTTTTAGTTGGTGAATCCGGCCGGCGGGGTCACCGCGGTGAAGATCTGGTCGATGACGCCGCGCACGGTGGCCCCACTGAACTGAGCGTCCGCGTCGAGGAGGATGCGGTGCTCGAGGATCGGCAGCGCGAGGTCCTTGACGTCGTCCGGGATGACGTAGTTGCGCCCGCTAGCGGCGGCCCAGGTCTTGGCGCAGCGGACATAGGCCAGGCAGCCGCGGACCGACAGGCCCAGACGGACCTGCGGATGCACCCGGGACTGGTCGGCCAGTGAGCCGACGTAGCGCAGGATCGTGTCGTCGACGAAGACCTGATCGGCCAGCTCACTCATCTGACTCACCACCTCGGCGGTGATCACCGGCTGAATCGTCTTCGTGCGGTCACGGATAGAGGACTCGCGCAGCAGTTCGACGGTGGCGTCGGCGTCCGGGTACCCGAGGCTTGTCTTCATCAGGAATCGGTCCAACTGCGCCTCGGGGAGCCGGTAGGTGCCGGCCTGCTCGATCGGGTTCTGGGTGGCGATCACCATGAACGGAGCCCCTACGTCGTGAGGAATGCCGTCCACCGTCACCCGGCTCTCCTCCATCACCTCCAGCAGGGCGGACTGGGTCTTGGGGGAGGCCCGGTTGATCTCGTCGGCCAGCACGATGGTGGCGAAGATCGGCCCCCGGTGGAACTCGAAGGCCTGCTTCAGCTGATCGAAGATCGTCACCCCGGTGACGTCGGAGGGGAGCAGGTCGGGGGTGAACTGGATGCGGCTATTGCTTCCCTGCACCGTGTTGGCCAGGGCCTTGGCCAGGCTCGTCTTACCTGTACCCGGGAAGTCCTCCAGCAGCAGGTGCCCCTCCGAGAGCAGGCAGGTCAGCGATAGACGGACGACGTGCTTCTTCCCCAGCACGGCCAGGCTGATGTTGTCGGTGAGCCGTTCGAACGTCTGCGAGAACCAGCTGATCTGTTCTGCGGTGAGTGAGGTCATCGATTGCTTCCCAGCGGTGGAGGTGGTTGTTCCGGTCATCTGCGTCAGGTCCATTTGAAGGTGTTTGAGGTGACGCCCTCGCAGGTGGCCACCAGGTTGGTGTTCTTGGTGTCGTAGGTGCGAGGTGTGTCGTCGTCGTACGCGCCGTTGTTGTCGGTGGAGACGGTGACGTCGTCCGGAGGAGTCCGGTCGCCGCCGAAGATGCTGCTGGCTGACGCGGCGAAGGTGCACTTCACCGAGTCAGATTTCTCGAAGTTGCTGAGCTTGAGGTGGATGTAGCCGCACTCGGGGTCGGGGGTGGGGGTCGGGCCCGGAGTGGCGGACGGTTCCGGGGTCGGTGTCGGGTCGGGTGTGCAGGGGGCGCTCGAACGGGTCAACTGCACGGTGGCGCGCGTGGAGTTCCCGACCGCCTGGGCGCTGACTGTTTGCCGGCTATCCCCTGGACCGGCCGGAGACGCGGTCACCACGATCTGCTCACTCTGGGTGAACCCGATCTTGTCGTCCGGGTCGTCGTTGAAGTCATGCGTCCACTGCTCGGTGGCGGTCGTCGTGAACGTCTGGGAAGGCGAGGTGGCACCGTGACGGCGGGTCACCGTCACGGTCACCGGACGCCCGTTCGGGTCGACGCTCACCGAGAAGTTGACGTACTGCCCGTCGGGTTGGACGTTGGTGATGATCGGGGTGCCGATCGGGCCGTAGGGCGTCACCGACACCGGGTCGGTTGGCGCGCTGCAGGGTTGGGTGATGCCGCTCTGATTGCATTCTTTGAGGGTCAGTGACGACGTGGTGCCGTTGGCCAGGCCGCTGACGGGCTGCGTCTGCGTTCCGCCGTTGGTCGACCAGGTTCCACAAGGCGTGTTGCCGGAGCGAGTGCACTGCACGTACCCGGCGGCGCCATGAGGATCGCCTGCGGTGAAGGTGATGACCGCCTGCCCGTTCTGGCCGTTGGCCGTCAACGAGTTGATCACCGGAGTGTCCGGGGTGTCCGCGGCCACCACCGAGGGCGAAGTCCCGGCCGGGGAGGAGTGGCCGGATGTCGCGTTGGAGGCGACCACCGCATAGGTGTAGATCGCGCCGTCATTGCTGACCTGATCCGGGCAGGAGAGGTGCAGAGTGTTGCTGCAGACGGTGGCGGCGCCGGCACCGCCGGAGCGGGTCACGGTGTATGTGGCGGGCCCCGGTCCGTTCGGGTCGACCGCCGACCAGCTGACCGTCACCGCCTTTCCGCTGCGGCCGGCCAGTGACACCGGGTCGGCGTTGACGTTCTTCGGCGCCGCCGGCAATCCGGAGGACTCCCCGGTGACCGTGGCCGACGGACCCGGCCCCTGCTGGTTAACCGCGACGACCTGGATGGTGGTGAGCGCGTCGTTGTTGAGCCCGGTTACGGTGGCGCTGGTGCCGGTGACGCTGGTGGTGCCTCCTGGCCAGCTCACCACGTAGCTGAGCACGGGGGTTCCGGCGGAGGTGGCGGCCGTCCAACTGACGACCAGCTGGCCGTCCGTCGGGTTGGCCGTCTTCAGCCCGGTTGCGGCGTTGGGGACGGTGTTTGGTTCGGCCGGTGCCGAGGCGGCGCTCAGCTGGCTGAACCCCACGCCGTTGTGTGCCTTGACGGTGAATTGGTACTGCGCGCCGTTGGTGAGCCCGGTGATGGTGCAGGGCGAGGCGGGGCACTTCTGCGATCCGCCGTCCCAGTCGACCTCGTAGAAGTCGATCGGCTCGCCGTTGTTGGCCGGTGCCGTCCAGGAGAGCGTTACCATCCGGCTCTGGACCGTGCGCCCCGGCGCCGGGGTTCCCGGCCGGTCCGGAACACCCAGCACATGAAGGGTGATCAGGCCGTTGGCGTGCCGTTCGGTGCGGGTCCGGTCGGCGACGTCGGTGATAGTGACGCCGAAGGTGATGGTGCCGTGCGCGTCGGCGGCGGGTGTCATCGACACCTGCGATCCATTGGAGGTGACCGAGGCGCCCATTCCCGATGTCCGGGCGACGCTCACCACCGACACCAGCCGGTCCCGCAGGTCGGTGCTCACGTAGTTGGCCAGATCCACCGTGGCCGAGGTGCCGGCCACCACCCCGTCGACCGTCACCGGTGCGACCGACGGCGGCGGGGAGGAGACGACGGCCAGGTGGATCTTCGACGGGGTGGGGTCCGACCCGCTGACACCGACGACCAGCGCGCCGGTGCTGCCCGGCAGAGACGAGCCCGCTGCCGTGACATGCAGGGTCTTGGTACCGAAGCCGGAGACGCTCACGTTCTCCGGCTGCGGCTGCCAGGAGGCGGTGTAGCTGATGGTCTTCAGCTGCGCCGGGTCGGCCACCCAGACGTGACAGAGCGAGGTGACGTCGAGATCGAGCGGCGCGCCACCCTCGACCACCGGCAGGTTGGTGGAGGGGCAGCGCAGGACCGGGGTCTCCGGACCGACCTGGACCGGCACCGAGATGAAGCCGAACTGTCCGGCTGGGTCGGTGAGGCTGGCCCCGTCGGTCACCTGGAAGGTGATCGCCGCCGGTCCGACGTAGTCGCCGGCAGCGTGCAGGGTGAGTTGGCCGGCGCCGGCGGCCGTCACCTGTAGGCCGCCGCTGGGAGAGGCCGAGAGCTGGTTGGTGGTGGTCAGCGTCACCACCTTGTGCGACGGATCAGTAACAAAATCCGCGATGTTGATGGTCTTGCTGCCGCTCTTCTCCAGCGTGATGGACTGGCCGGGCTTGCCGGATGGCGCGCCCGCTCCCTCGGCCGGGACGTAGATGATCGCCATCGCGGTGGCGCCGTGGTCATCGGTGATCTCATAGGGCACGACCTGTGGTGTCTTCAGGACTGGGACGGTGATCTTCCCCGCGGCGAACGTCGCCTGCGGATCGAAGACCTTGCTCACCTGCAGACGGCCCGCGTCGCCGTCCGGGTCGGAGGCCTTGGACAGCACGTCGACGGTGACGACGTTGTCGCCGACCGCCGGGTTGGCGTAGTCGTCGACGGCCACCGGTGGGATGTCGAAGCCCGCCTGCGAGCGGACCGTGAGGCTGGCCGGTGACGGTTCGCCGATGCCGTCGGTGATGGCGTAGCGGACGACCACCGGAACCAGGCTCTTGTTGGCGGTCACCTCGATGTTGCCGGTCGGGGCGGTGAGGGTCGCGCCACCCGGGATCGCGCCGACGTTGGTCTTGGCCAGCGGCAGGATCGTCACGCTGTCATCCGGACTGTGGAAGGCACGGGCCAGGACGTCCACGCCCAGTGCGGCGTTCGGAGCCGCGGTGATGGTGACGTCGGAGGCGACCGGAGGTTGCGGGTCGCCGGAGGGGACCACCGCGACCCGGATCGCCGCCGTGCCGATCTTGCCGTATTTATCAGTGACTTGATAGGTGAAGTCGTCGGTCCCGGAGCTGGTCGGGTAGGCCTGGTAGACCATCGACGATGCGGTGCTCGACATGATGCGGCCGAGGGTGGGCGCCGAGGCGATGCCGACGAGGGTCACCGAGTCGCCATCCGGATCCACCTCACTGGTCTGGATCGGGATGGTGATGGTGTCACCGGCGGTGGCCCGGGACTCGACGTTCGGGGGGCTGGGCACCTGATCCGGGTGGGACTGGGTGGGCGGCGGCTCGATCGTGACGTGCAGCTGCCCCACCGCCTGCTGTCCGGCGTCGTTCTGCACCACGTAGTCGACGACCTGGGTCTCTTCGTCGAGGGCGCCGGCCGGTGCGACGAAGCGGACCACGTCGCCGGAGACGTAGGCCTGGCCGAGCTGCGTCCCGGACTGCTCGCTGGTGACGGTGAGCTGGCCGGGCCGCGGTGCTCCGCTGACATCGGCCAGCAGGCTCAGAGCGTCGCCGTCGGGGTCGGTGTCGTTGTCGAGGACCGGCGCCGTCACCATGTCACCGGCGCGCACGGTGGCGTAGTCGTCCTGCGGGACCGGGGTGTTGTCGGTCGAGAGGGGCAGCTGGCTCACCGACACCTGCCCGGTCACCGACTCACCCACCCCGTCGCTGATGACGTAGTCGACGGTCTGCGGGTTGGGTGTCACCGACGGCACCAGCGAGTTGATGCGCAGCCAGCGTCCCTGGATGATCGCCACCTGCAGCTGGTTGCCGGCGGTGGCGGTGGCCGACTGGACGACCAGCAGCCGGCCGGATGGGTCGAAGTCGTTGGCCAGCACGTCCACGATCACCGGCCGCTGCCCGTGCAGAGTCGCTGAGTCGAGCATCGCGATGGGGCGCTGCGGGGTGTTCGGCGGGGCCACCACGTCGACCCGGACCGCCCCCTTGGCATAGGCCGCGTTGCCATAGGCCACGGTGTATTCGAAGAGGAATGTGCCGGCGTGGCTGGCGGTGAGGGTGACGGTGCCGGCCTTCAGATCCGTGGTCACCGTGGTGGCGTCCGGGCTCGCCACGTCGGTTGCCAGTTGTAGCCGGGCATCCGGGTTCGTCGGGTCGGTGCCGGGTAGGTCATTGCTCAACGGGTTGATCACGATCGGCTGTCCGACCTGGCCCCGGGCGACGTCGGGCTCGGCCGTCGCCGGTGTGGTCTGCGAGGAGGTGACGGCCAGTACGTTGAACTGCAGCGTCTCCTCGGTGGTGGCCTGACCGTCCGAGACCGTGTACTGCACCGTCTGCGGCCCTGGCGTCGTGGGCGCGATGTAGTTGACGCGCCCGTCCGGGGACGTGCTCACTCGGCCCGCGGTGGCCGACGCACTGACCAGGATCACCGGGTCGCCGTCGAAGTCGCGCCAGTCTCCGAGTACCGGCAGCGAGATGGATCCGCCGGAGGCGACTCCCCAGACCCTGGACTGGTACCCCAACCGCAGATTCGGCGCACGGTTGTCGCCCGGCGATCGGGCCGTCACCGACACGTTCGCGGTGGCCGACAGTCCCTTGCCGTCGTCGACGGTGTAGCTGAAGTGGATGTCGCCCGAGTTGCTGGGCATCGTCAGCTGAACCGACTGCCCGTCCGGCGCGATCGCCAAGGACGCCTGCGGGTTGTCCAGCCCGTTCACCGATGCGATCGACAGCACGTTGCCGCCAGGGTCGGAGTCGTTGTCGAGCACGTTCAGGATCGTGCTGTGACCGGGACGCGCACCGAGGTTGTCGTCGACGGCATTGGGCGGGGCCAGTACGGCGCCGATGTTCGGATCGTGCTGCTGTCGGTCGTTCTTCGGCTTGATCGGTGCCGGGGGTTTCACCGAGGCCCAGTCGTCCAGCCGCCGTCCGCTGTCGAGGTCCCATATCTCCCCGCTGACCAGGTCGTTGAGCACGACGGCGCCGCGGTTGATGCGAAGCTGCGGCTGAACCAGAGCCTTCTCATCGCTGAGCGCGATGATGCTGCTGCTGGCCCCGGCGCATCCGCCGACCGCCACTCCCGGAGTGCCGCTCCAGGCGGCGTAGACGCAGCCGTCCAGACGCACTGGAGCGGCCGGTGCGCCCGTCCCCGTGGAGGCCAGAACCGTTGTTTTGGCGTTGTTCAGACCAACTGAGAAGAGGCTCGATTGGGTCGCGATGAGCACGCCGTCGGCCGCGGGCCCGGGCTGCTGCAGCACGGCACCGGCCTGCCGATCGGTGATGGTCGCGGTGTGGTGACCGGGGAGCAGCACCGCGCCGGTCTTGGCGTCAAAGACCACCATCTTGTTGCCCACTACGGTGACCTGCGGGGCCTGCAGGGCGGCGTCGAGTCTGCTGTAGGTGACGGCGCCGAGCCCGGAGCCGGAGGGTCGGATCGTGGCGACCTTGCCTGAGGCGGAGACGCCGTAGACCGTGCCGTCGTCGCCGACGGCTAGTGCGGAACCGATGCCGACGCCACTGGAGGAGCCGAGTTCGGCCACCGGCAGCGCCTTCCCGCCCAGCGCGGCCAGGCCGTGATTGCCGACTACTCCCTGGTCGGGGTCGATGCGGGCGGCCCATACCTTGCCGCTGTTCGGGTCGAGGACGGCGACGGTGCCGCCGGCGATCTGGACCTGGTCAGAGGTGGAGAGTGTGATCCCCTTCTCCGATTCCACCGCGCCGGTGGCCACGTCGACCGGGTAGAGCTTGCCGCTGGCGCGGTCGCGGGCCAGCACCGCGGCCCGGTCCTGCAGGACGTCGAGCTGATAGTTCTGCTGGCTGGCGCCGGGCGGGTAGAAGGCGGTGTCGAGGCTGCCGGCCGGCTTGTTGACGCGCCCGAAGAGCCCGTCGTGGTCGCTCGAGGCCCAGATACCGCCGTCATTCAGATCGACGTGCCGCGTGCTGTACCCGGGTGAGTGCAGTGCGTACGCGGCTACTGAGCCAGCGAGGACGCAGACCGCCAGGCCGGCGGCAACCAGCCACCGGCGCCCCCCCAGACTCACGCCACACTCCTCAGTCGTCGAATCTCGTCGTGCCTGACAATCTAGCCGGTTCCACCGACGTCTCCTTACCCGAAGTGGGGCTGAGGAGGGCGTTCGGGATTTCTGAGTTCGTTCCTGAAGGCGCACTTGTGAAGCCCCTGAGCGCACCGGCCGGGGGAGCCTTGCCGCCCCGGCGGACCGCCGGATAGCTTCTGCGCAGAGCACCGAACAGTCGATGGAGGGCAGTGAAGATGCAGGTCGACGACCTGAACCAGGCGACAGCCGGCGATCCCGTGGCCGAGTATCAGCAGCGCGTCGCCGAGATCGCCGAACGGGCCGAACTGGCCCGCACCCGGGTCGCTGAGATCCGTCCGTCGGTGACCAGCGACGACGGTGCGGTGACGGTGAGCGTGACCGCCACCGGATCGCTGGTCGGAATCGAGTTCGGCTCCACGGCCCGTGATCTTGAGCTGTCGGACCTGGCGGCGAAGATCATGCGTACCGCCCAGCGGGCGCGGGTGCGCGCGGCCGAAGAGACCCAGCAGGTGCTTGCCTCCCTCGTCGGTGAGTCGAGCGCGGCGATGGACTTTGTCCGTAGCCAGCTCACCGCGCTGAGCGATTCGGACGACTCGTCTGACGGCGCGACGTCCGGGTCGTCGAACCCCGGCGTCGCCGCCGACGAGTCGCCCGAAGACGGCTACCAGGGTCGGGGGCTCTGATGGGCGACGTCGTCGAGGTCTCGCCGGAGGCGCTGCACGCGCACGCGGCCGAAGTGGCCGGCTTCATGAGCGAGCTGCAGTCGGCCACCGCCAACGCGGCCGACACCTGGGACATCAAGACCTTCGGGGTCGCCTGCATCTTCGTCGCTCAGATTCTGCAGGTATGGACGGGGAGCGCCAGCGACTTCATCACCGCCGCCGTCGCGGCCGGGGAGGTCATCGCCGAAGAGACCGACGCCATGGCCGACGCCTACACAGCCAACGAGCAGAGTTCGCAGCAGGGCTTCAAGGCGATAAACGGGTCTCTGGAGGCGGGTAAGTGAGCAATCCACTCATCGACCCGGGCCCCGGTTACGCCACTCCCTCCGGCGTGACGAACTTCGACAGCTGGACATCGGGGACCGCTGGCGCGGGCATCTTCGCCGATGCGGCCGCCACCATCAAGGACTTCCAGAGCGGGAACTGGGTTTCGCAGGGAGTGGATCTGGCTGGTGACGGCCTCGATCTGCTCGGCGTCATCAGCGACCCGCTGGGCGCCCTCGGAGCGGCCGGCATCGGCTGGCTCATCGAGCACATCGGATTCCTGAAGGACGCCCTGGACCTCGTGGGCGGAAACCCGGACGAGGTGAGCGCCAAGTCCCAGACCTGGCAGCGTATTGCCGCGGCGCTGGAGAAGAGCTCGGCCGACTACACGCAGTCGGCGCAGGCGCTGGTGTCGCAGCACACCGGCCCGGCCGCCACCGCGTACCAGCAGGCGGCGAAGAACTACGCGAGCACCATCTCCGCCGCGGCTGACCATGCCCACAACGCGGCGCAGGCCATGACGATCGCCGGGGTCGCGGTCGGCACCGTCCGGGGCATCATCCGTGACAGCCTCTCCCAATTCGCGGCGGACGCCATCTGGAAGTTCGTCGCCGCGCAGGCCCTGGCCATCGAGACCCTCGGCGGCAGCGAGGCAGCTTTCGTCATCGACGAGGTGGCCGAGGGGAGCTCCCTGGCGATGCGCAACGCCGCCCGCATCACCAAGCTGGTGAACTCGCTGAAGCAACTGGAGTCGGGGGCGCGCGCATCGCAGAAGGCGGTGAGCGGTGCCGCGAAGGACCTCGAGTCAGCGGCCGGCGCCAGCCGCAAGGCCACCCGCAGCGCCGACGCAGCGGCCCGCGACGCCCACCGGACCCGGACCGCCTCGACCGCCAAGGACGGCGTCGGGGACGTCGACAAGTACAAGGAGGCGGTGAGCGCGCAGGCCGCGGCCAAGTCGGCCAACCGCAGCGCCACCGACGCCGCCCAGAGCCAGCTGGAACTGGCCCTTCAGCAGCACGCCAGCGCGCAGCGCGCTCTCGACGCCGCCACCAATGATGCCGAGCGGGCCGCGGCCCGCTCGCGGCTGGCCACTGCCACCTCAACCATCAACAAATCACGGAACAATCTCGACCACCTGGCTAAGCAGGCGCGCGGCATCGATGCGGACACCCGCGACGTCGCCGGGGGTAGTCAGGCCGCCGTCAATAGCGCGTTCGCTGAGAGCCGGGAGACGGCCGGCAAGAAGTGGCGGGAGACGGTCCCCGGTCTGGGCACCGGCGAGCACGACTACCTTGGAAACGCAGCCGACGACCTCCAGCAGGCCCGTGACGTCAAGGTCGGGTCGGCCGGTGGCATCGACATCAAGGTGGATCCGGTGAACGCGGTTCGCGATGCCGGGATGGAGGGCGCTCGAAGCCCCGGTGAGTACGCCGAGGAGGGTGACGCCGCTGATGAGGCGGTCGAGGGCATCTCGGACGGCAGCCTGGTCGAGGGCGGGGAGTAGCGGTGCCGGCCGCAGTGGCGGTGGCCGCCCTCCCGGGTGGCGACGAGTTTGCCCAGCTGTGGCAGCAGGTGGACGGTGACGCGGCGGCGGTCGACGCCCTGGCTGGGGCCCTGAGCGACGCGGCCTCGCGCATCGGCGTGGTGCAGCGCGGGGTCAGCGCCGCGACCGAGGATGTCGCAGCCGGCTGGTCGGGGCCGGCCGCCTCCGCCTTCACCGGCTACATGGGGCGGCTGCAGGCGGCGTCGGCTGAGGTGGCGGCCGGGCTGCGTCGCGCGGCGGCCGAGCTGACGACGGTCAGCCGTCACATCGATATCGCCAAGCAGGAGCTCACCAGCATCGCCGAGCAGGTGTTGGCCGAGGTGGAGCGTCTGCAGTCACTGGAGCAGTCGGCCTTCACCGGGCTCGTCGACGATCTCGTGGCGACGGAGGTGGCGGCGGCCTGCGCCCAGGCGCGCCCGGTGGTCGGCAGACTCTCAGCGGCCCTGACGAGCGCGGCGCGAGGCGTCGCCTCGGCCGCCGCCGGCCCGGGCTACCTGCAGCTGCATGCTCCGGGCGAGGGCGGCTATCTGCCGCAGCGTGGCGGGCGCATCCAATGGCGAGCCATCGGCCACGGTGATGCGGTGTCGAGCGCACCCAGTTCGGCTGCTGGCCCGGTCCGGAGGTCGTCCAGCGGATCGGCTCCCACTCTCAGACCCAGTGGTGACGTCAAGGCGTGGATCGAAGCGGCCTCGGCCGTGCTTGAGAAACACGGTGTTCCGGCCAGTCGAATCGACCCGTCGGCGATCGCACTGATCATCCAGCACGAGTCGAGTGGTGATCCGCACGCGGAGAACCTCACCGATTCCAACGCAGCGGCCGGGCACCCGTCGAAGGGCCTCATGCAGACCATCGACTCCACGTTCACCGAGTACGCACTCCCCGGCCACGGCGACATCTGGAGCCCGGTCGACAACATCATCGCCGGGGTGCGGTACGCGCTGAGTCGCTACGGTTCGCTCGACAACGTGCCGGGCGTCCGCGCCGTTCAGCACGGCGGAAGTTACGTGGGGTACTGATGCCGGAGTCGATCAAATACAACCTCGACCTCCTCGAGGAGTTCCGGCTGGCCGCGGCCAGATCGGCGTCCCGCCTTGGTGCCGTCGGCGACGACGCCGACGCGCTGGATACGGACGCCGCGGTCTTCGGCGTCGGAGCCGCGGCCGGCTCTCTGGCCAGTGCGGTGAATGAAGCGGCGGGTCGGATGAGCCGGCAATTGCTGCAGGGCGAGCACCTGCTGCGTTCGGTGGGGCGGGCCGTCGACTCCGTCATGGCGGCGATCGAGGAGGCTGACCGGGCCGGGCGGCAGAACTTTTCCGGAGGGCTCTCCCATACCGGCGGCGGGAAGGGTCCGTCGGGCGGGCACAGCTCCTCTGGTTCCGGTGGCGGGGTTGCGCCGACCTCGGCCGATCCCGCACGGGGCACGGCGCCGGCGGTGGAGCCCGGATCCGGTGTGACGCTCCACCTCCCAGACGGTCTCGGTACGGTCCGGGCGCCGAACGAGAAGGCGGCCGCCGCGGTGCGCCTGGCCCTCAGCCAGCTCGGCACCCCGTACGTCTGGGGCGGTGAGACTCCCGGGAAGGGTTTCGACTGCAGCGGTCTGACCCAGTGGGCTTATGGGCGGGAGGGCGTCGCGCTGCCGCATGACGCCGCGGCTCAGAACATCGGGGAGAGGGTTGCCGAGAGCAACCTTGCGCCCGGCGATCTAGTGGTATGGGATGGGCATGTGGCGATGTACGTGGGGGCTGGGCGAATGATCGAAGCCCCGCACACCGGAGCCGACGTGCACCTGACGCCGCTGCGCACCAGCAACGCGGGCGACCGCTTCGAGGGCTTCTTCCGCCCGACCGCGCGGTGACGCCCGCCTCCGTCGACGCCCAGTCAGTCCCGGCCAACTGGTTCGTCCGCCTGCTCCGCAGCCGCCCTCGCTCGGCGGTCGCCTTCCTGCTCCTCCAGATCCTGGGCATGCTGACCCTGGCCGGCGGCCACGGCGGCGCGGTCCAGTACGGGCTGGGCATCCCGCTGGCCGTGCTGAGCGCCCTCTTCGGCTACTGCGTGTTCCTGGCGCCGGCCAGCGTCACAGACGCCTCACTGACACCGCCGGTGCCGCCGGCCCGGCGGCGGCCGAATGTTCTTGGTTTTCTGGGCTCCTTTGCGGGTCTCGTGCTCGTCCTGGCGCTCGCCTTCGCCACGCCTTTCGCGTTGGCCACGCTGTGGATCTCCGCCGTCGGCGATGTGCATCCGGCCACCGTCACTCGCTCGGCCTACCTCGGCTCCTGCGCCGGCGGACGCTGCCAGCATCGCATCGGGTACGCGCTGATCACCGATACCGGGCAGAGCGTCCCCTTCGACGTGCTCACCAGCGCGGACCTCGGATATCTGCGCGTGGGTGACCGGGCGCTGCTGCGAATCGACCCGACCGGTCTCACCAAGCCTGAGGGCGAGCTACGGCATCAGCAGGGCCACTACCGCCGAACCGTCTGGATCGCCGGCGGGTCGGCGCTCCTGCTGCTGGCCGGGCGAGCCGCACTCGCGTGGGATATGCGCCGCCGCGCCAAGATCAGCCTCGACGCCGGCTGATCTCAGCTAGCGGGGCGGCGCAGCGGCCGGTGGTGGCGGTGGCGGGTAACTCTGCGGTGGGTAGTTCTGCGGTGGGTAGTTCTGCGGTGGGTAGTTCTGCGGTGGATAGCTCTGTGGTGGGTAGTTCTGCGGTGGGTAGTTCTGTGGCGGGTACGGCTGGCCGGGATACTGCTGCGGCGGGTACGGCGGCGGTCCACCGGGCCCACCCTGTCCACCTTCGGCTCCACCGGGCCCACCTCCGGCTCCACCGGGCCCACCCGGTCCACCTCCGGCTCCACCGGCTGGCGGCCCGCCCGGTCCGTTCCTGCGGTTGCGGCGGGTGAAGGCGACCCCGGTGATGGCGACGACCACTACGACCACGGCCCCGATACCGATGAGCAGCGCCGATGACGAGGAACTCTCCGACGCAGCGGCGGCGCTGCCGGTGTGAACTGCGCCAGGGCTCGCCGGGGCCGACGATGACGTGGGTGTGCACCCCGGCGTGTAGGCGCTGTTGTCGATGATCGACTGCCATATGCCGACGCTATGAGTGGCTTCGGATCCGAGTGGGTTCTCACAGACGCTCGGGACGTCGGCGGTGAGCGCCTTGTAGGCGTCCGGCACCCCGAAGCCGACCTTCTCGCTGTAGCCGCCACCGGAGGCCGGAGTCGCTGTCTTGATCAGTCGGTTGATGACGTTGGCGGCATCCATCGTTGGGAACTTGGCCCGGATGAGCGCGATGATGCCGCTGACGATCGCTGTCGCGTTCGAGGTGCCCGGGGTCGTCGTATAGGTGCCCTGGGCCACCGTGGTGGCGGCCGGCAACCCGATGCCATTGTTTTCAGGCTCGCTCTTAACGGAGTCTGGCCCGGCGACGGCGATCCCACCACTCGTGGCCTCCCCGGCCACATCGCCCGGGCCGCCGTAGGTGGCGTTGGGGTCGTAGTTGAGGTTGGCGTCCACGCCGCCGACGGTGACGACGCCGAAGTATCCGGCCGGGCCGGTCAGGCCGCCGCTACCGTCGTTTCCGCTTCCGGCGACTAGCACGACGTCGTGAGACTCGGCGTAGGCAATGTCGTCGGCCGATGGACCGCCACCGGTGAAGGACATGTTGATGACTTTGGCGCCGTGGGCGACCGCCCAGTGGATCGCTTGGGTGGCCTGGGCCGGGGAGCCGTCGGCCCCGGTGCTGGAAATAGAGAGGATGGAGGAGCCCGGCGCCGAACCGAGCAGCCCATCGGCATTGCCGGCGCCGTGGCCCCGGCCGGCGATGAAGACCGCCATCGTGGTGCCGTGCTGGGCCTTGGACGACGGGTTAGTCGGATCGGTCGAAGGCCCGATGCTGCTGGCGACCGGCGTCAGACCGTCCGGGGTCCCCTGACCGGTGGTGTCGGTACCGCCGGCGATCGCGTTCTTCAAGTCCGGATGGGTCGCGTCCACACCCGAGTCGTAGAGAGCGACCTTGACGCCCTCCCCCTTTGAGAGCGTCCACGCCTGGGTCAGATTGAGTTTGGCCAACCACCATTGCCCGGCTCGCCAGGTGTCGGCCGAAGCCACCCCTGGCGCGGAAGTCAGCACGATGGCGCAGAGCCCGGCGGCGAGGCTCGATCGGGTCAGCCGTATTCGCCTCACTTGGCGGCGGTGGCATTCGCCGCGCCACTGACGCGCCCGCGCGAGTCGGCGGCCTGCCCGAACTGAGCCACGGCGAGGTTCTCCTGCGCGGCGTACGCGGTCGCGTTGTCATGTGCAGCATGCATGTAGCCCACGACCAGTTGATCGACGGCCTTGAGATTGCCGATGAGGGTGGCCGACCCCTGACTGGCCGCCCCACTCGACTTCGCGATCGCCAACCAGGCCGCCTTGATGCCCGGTGCGCTGCCACCGGCGGCGTGCGTCGCCAGACTCTTTACCTGGTTCAGGAGCGTCTCGTGCCGCTGCGCGAGGCTGGTGTGCAGGTCGGAGAGGTGGTTGTACATGTCGACCAGGCAACCCAGCTCAACCTGCACATCGGCACCGGCCGCGGTGGCGGTCTGGGCGTCGATCTGCGCCTGCGCGATCGCGTCACCGATCGTGTCACCCAGATGGCCGAACGCCACGCCGTCGCCGATGATTGACCCTTCGACGAGAACAGCAATTTGATCGAAGGATCCTGAGCTGGATTTCGTGGACATAGTTGCGCCTTTCGCAGACTGGTGGCTAGCCGAGCACCGGAGGAGCGGCCAACCGGCCATCACCCCAGATGTCGTCGGTCTCAACCAGGTAGTCGGGTCGCTTGTTGAGCTCTTCCTCATCACTGCGGCGCCCTCCGGCGCCACCGCCGGGGAAGATGCCTCGCGTCTCGCCCGCCGCGAGTTCGCTGCCGGCCGCCGACCCGAGCGAACCGGCCCGCAGCGGCGACTGCCCCGCCTCGGCCACGCCGCTGCCGTACTCACCGGAGGAGGCTGACCCATCGCCGAATCCGCCGCGTATCCCGCCGCCGCGCAGGCCTGACGTCTCCGCCGGATCACCGGCCGAGAAGCCGCGCCCACCGCTAGCGCCCGGGCCTCCAGCTCGCAGCCGGGCGACCGACCCGTCCTCGCCTTCGCCGGCGAGCGCGCCGGAGCGTCCGGCCGCGCCAGCCGACTCCGAACCGCCGCTCGTCCCACTGGCGGTCCCGCCACCGCTGAACGCACCACCCGGGCCGAAACCGCTGAGACCGCCGGCGGCCAGCAATGCCCCGCCACCGGCCAGCGCGCCGGCACCGACGCCGACCGAAGTCGGTAATCCGGGCGTCGCAGTGACGGTTCCTGGTGGCGGGCCGCCAGCGGGGCTCGGGTTGGCTCCGCTGGGAAGCGTGCTGCCCGGTGGGGCGGTGGGGACGGTTGGGGTGGGGCTGCTCCCAGCCGGTGCCGTTGACCCCGGGTTGCCCGGATCGGGAACGGTCGGGCCGGAGTGCACCGGTGTCACCGTTGAGACCGGGGGACCGCCCGGGGATGGGGAGCCGGTGGACGGCGGCGCGTAGCTGCCGTCGGGTCCGGTGGGTGAGTAGATCGGGCCGCTGCCGGGCCCGCTGCCGCCGGAGCTCACCGCCGGCACCGTCATCTTGAGCGGAAGGCCGGCCGGATCAACGAAGCCGTAGTTCGGCAGCGGGATCGCATCGAAGGCCTTCGCCTGGGCCGAGGCGGTCTCATTCCCCGCGTTGTTCATGGTGTTCAGGTAGCCGGCCGCGGTTGCCTTGTGCTGATTGGCCTTGAGCTGGGCCGCAGCCATGTTGGCGACGACCGCGCCCGGGTGGAAGACGGCGGCAACTGGCCCACCCGCGTTGTGCACGGCGGCTGAAAATGACGTATCGACCGGCTCGACGGCGTCGATCTTGGCCTGCTCGGTATGGATGGTGGCGACCAGGTGTCGGATGTTCTGCGACGAAGACTGGGCGGCGTAGCTCGACTCACGGCTGGTGGTGGCCGTCTTGAGCACGCTGGTCGACGCAGCGTCGGCCGCCTGGCCCTTCCACCCGCCCACCACCTTGGTGGCGGCCGAGACGAGTCCTTCGTGCTGTGAGACCAGCGCTGAGTGCCCGTGGTCGAAGGCGCGGGCCATGTCGAGCATCGGACCGGTCTTCACCGAACTCGCGACAGATTTGATGTGGGACAGGGACATCCCGCCGAAGTCCAGCGCTCCCTCGATGTCGTCGAGCAGACTCATCTATTGCACCCCTCCTGCACTCGCACCAGCGTTGCCGTCACTGCGAAGTTCCCGAGTCCGTTCATCGTGAACCCAGACTGGCCATGGTGTCGGCCACCACTCGAATCATAACGGCGGGTGACATCGGCTCCCAGATCACTTCGCCCCCACGTCCGAGGCTTGAGACCATTCCTCCGTCGGCCATCTCGGTCCAGCTGGCCGAGCGCGTCCCCAACCGGGGTGGGTCGGTCTCATAGCTCATCGCCGCCAACGTCCCGGTGGCCAGTACGGCGGACTCCGGGGCCAGCAGCCGGTTGGCAACCACGTCCGGGATGCCGGCCGAACTCATCGCCGAGCGCAGCGTGCGCTGCGGGGCGTTCCGCTCGAAGCCGCCGGCCAGCAGCGACGCCGTCTGCGCCGCCACCTCCATCCGGATGGTCGGCGCGGCCAGCACCTTCGGCAACTGAGCCACCAGGGACTCGGCTATCGCGGTCGGCTCCACCCGGCTGATGCGTACTTGATCGGCGGTGACCACGAGCAAGATGGCCTCCTCGGCGCCGACCACCGCCACCGAGTAGGTCTCGCCTCGGCCGGCCTCACCCCGAATCGCAAAGGCGGAGTAGGCCGGACGCCAGAGCACGTCGGCGACCGACTCGAGCAGCCGCTCCTCGCCTCGGCTGCGCTGGGTGACCGGTGACGGTGTCTCACCCAGGATCTCCTCCAGCGGCAGCTCGAACTGCCCGACGGCTGAGCTGCTCAGCGGGTCGGGCCAGCCGATGCGTTGCTGCCAGCCCCAGCGCGCGAACTCCTCGACGGTGAGGCTCAGCCAGTTGAGTACCGAACTGGTCATATCGTGGCCGCCCCTTCACCGTCGACGGCGTGTTTGGTGAGTCTGGCCAGCAGCTCGGTGACCTTGGCGAAGACGCCACTCACCTCGCCGAGCGCGAGGGCAATGCGCTGGAGCAGCTCGGTGACCCGATCCACGATCGCGATGGCCTTCTCGACTCCCTCAGCTGTCTCGCCCACGATCGCCGCCTGGGCCATCGCCTGGCTGGCGCCGAAGGTAGCTGAAGCCGACGCCGCGGCGGAGGCCTCAGCGACGATCATGTACTCGACCACTTGAGCCAGGATGTCGGTGATGAGGCCCTGGGCCCCGGTCATCAGTTCGGCGCTGGTCTGCAGCAGCATCACTACCCCGTCACAGGCGCCGGCCGCGCCGGTGACGGTTCCGCTGAACTCGTGCATGGTGGTGTCGAAGGCCTGCGATGCCGCGCCGGTCCAGGTGCTGCGAGTGGCCTCCGCCGTCTGATTGATCTGAGGTCCGGTGGCTCGCAGACTCGCGGCCAGCGTGCGCCACTGCTCGGCCCGGGCGTTCAGTGAGTCAGCGTCTCCGGTCACCAGGTCCAGGCACTGCCTCAGCGGCTCGATGAGACCGCTGAGGAAGCTCAGACCGGCGTCAGTCAGCTCTCGCTGCACCGCCACCGGATCCTCGGTGACCTGGCGAGGCGCTCCGACCAGGGTCAGTACCTCACTGCCGATCGCTGCGAATTCATGGCTCTTCAGCTCATCCATCACCGCGGTCAGAGACTCCTTGGAGGAGATCGCGAACGCCGCCGGGGTGCTCATGTCGTGCCACCGCTCGTCGGGTTACCGCCGCCGATGGCCCGGAAATGACGAACGGTGCTCGCTTCCTGGTTGTCGTAGTCGGCTGCGGTCCGGCTCAGTGTCTGCGATGACCAGAGCAGGAAGTCATGGATGCGGTTCAGTGTGCTGTCGGCCTGATCTCGGACCTGGGTGTAGAGATCGGGGAGGCCGAGAGAGTACCCGAGGGTTCCCCACGAACCGGCGGGGACGTCGGTAGTGCCCGCCCGGTTGACCAGGCTCTGCGCCGAGGAGGCCTGCCCGCCGAGGTTGCCGGCGACCTCGCGGAGCACCCCGGTGTCGACGCTGTAGGAGTCGGGACTTGAGTTCTCCATGACTAGACCTCCTCCCCGGTCTCGAAACGACGGCGATCCGCATCGACGGGCTCGGCTTTCGAGGCAGGGTTCTCGGGCGCCTGCTGCCTTCTGGCGTAGTCGCCCATCGGGCGCTTGGGGATCGCGCTGGCCCGCTCGATCTCTTCGGCGAACGGGTTCTGCGGACGCTGATGCGGGTTGGCCGGCACCCGACCGCTGGTGATCGCCTGCAGATCCAACCCGGAGTTGCTGACGAAGGGCGAGACGACCTCGTTCGTCTTGTCGGCGATCTGCTGCATCGCGCTGTTGATCGTCTCCAGCAACAGCCGGGACAGGGCCTCAGGAGACTTCTGCATGGCCTGCTCAGTCAGCGTCACTGCCCGCACCGCTCCGCCCGCCCCCATCTCGACCGCCACCGTCCCATCCTCGGATGTTGCCTTCACCTGCAGTTGCGCCAGCGCGTTGCGAATCTCGACGTAGCGCATCCGCATCGACGCCGCCCGGGCGCGCTCGGCGTCGAATCGAGGTACCAGGGAACTCACAGCGCGACCTCCCGTGCTGTGCTGAGCGACCTGCGGTTGCTGCTGGCATTCACGTCAGCCAGCGACTCGGTTGTTCGTCGTCATCCATCTCGTCCGTATCAGTGCGGGCAGGGCCGGTGCTGCTCCCTCCTGAGAAGGGGCTGGTGTCTGTACCGAGCGCCGGCGTGCCTGCCAACTTAGCCGCTGCCTCCGTTGCCTTCAGCTTCGCTCCATCGTCGGTGATCCGCCTCAGCGCCAGCTCGCCTTCACCGGCCAGTGCGTGCTGACGGTTGAACTGCGCCTCGGCGTCCCGCTGTGCCTGGTCGATCAGCTGCTGCGCGAGCTGGGTGGTGAGCTGCATGCGATCAGCCGATCGTCGGACCGAGTCGGTCCCAGTACTCGAGCTCGTCGGCGTCCACGACACCCTCGTCTTGCGGCGCTCCGTACTTGCGCCGCAGTTCCTGATCGCCGCCGCCACCCGCGCCGCGACCCATCCCACCCATCATGGGCATCCCCATCGCGGTCGATCCGGAGTGCGCGGTGCCGGTCGTGGTTGGGGTGGACGTGTCGCCCGGCAACGCGGTGGCAGCGGTGGTCTGCTCCGATTGCTGCGCGCCGAACTGGGTCCCGACGCCCATCTGGGTGCTCGTCGTGGCTGAGACATCCCCGGTCGACGCGGCAGCGGCCGAGACGTGCGGGTGCCCGCTGCTGTCATAACTCACCTGATAGTCATGGGGCGTCGGGCCAGAACGATCGGTGAGGGTGAAGCCGTCACCGGAGTGCTCCGCCCCGATCGACAGATCGCTGGTGGGTCCGAAGTTCACCGGATGACTCGTCGCATGGTCGTCACCGTTGGTCCCGTCGATCGCGTCGGAGCCGATGGCCTCGACGACCGGGTGGCCGTCCGGGGCGAACGCGACCCGGTACCGGTGAGTCCCGGTCCCATCAGTGTCGGTGAGGGTGAAACTGCCGTCGGGGTTCCTGATGCCGAGGGTGAGCGCGCCGTTCGGACCGAAGGTCACCGAGCCGTCCGGGTTGGTGACGATCGGGTCAGCCGCCGACGGGCCGCCGGAGGGGGAGCCGCCCGGGCTGGCGGGCGGGGTGGTGGTCGCCCCCGGCGCGGTGCCGGCGGGGACGGTCGGCTGGGTCTCGCCCGAGCCGACGTTCGGGATCGGGACGTAGCCGGTTCCGCTCGGCGCCGATCCGGAACCAGAGGGCGCGCCGGTCGATGGAGTCGAGCCCGCCGGGGTTCCGCCGCCTACTCCCGGGTCGGAGGAACCGGCCGGGGTGGTACTTCCCGACGAAGCCCCGCCCGGGGCCGTCGGCAGAGCGGCGAAGGGATTGGCCACCGCCTTCGCCTCACCGGCGAACTGCGCGAAGAGTTGCTTGATGCTCGATGTGGTCGAGTCACAGAGCTTGAAGAAGGAATTCAGGCGCTGCTCGGTCTGCGCCACCAGGATCTTGTTGCACCACTGCCCGGCCACCGTCGTGGCGAGCTGGCGAGAGCGGTCATCAAGATCGTCAAGGCTGTACATGTCATCGGAGTCCCAGGCGTGGCGCCCATGAATCGGCTGCCCCAGGGTTCCCAGCACCCAGCGACGGAGCGGGTCGTGGCCGTGGCCCTGGGCCACCGTGACCATCGCCTGCAGGGCCTGCACGCCGTCGATTCCCCGCGGTAGACGATCCAGATACAGGCCGGAGACCGTGCTGGCCTTGGTGTAGACGAGGTTCTGGATCGCCACCACGATCGCCGAGATCGCGCTGCCGGCGTCGCTGAGGTTCTTCGCCACCGCCTGATCAGCGGTGAAGAAGGCGGCCATCGTCGTCTCGAAGTGCGCTGCGGCGCTTCCCTGCCAGGTGGGGATCAGAGTGTTGTAGGCACTCTGCAGCGTCTGGGTGATGTCGCGAGTCTGGCCGGCGGCTGCGGTAAGCAGTTTCGCGTCGGCGGTGAAGGCCGCGAAGCTCAGTCCGCGCTCCCGGTCGTAAGCCTGCCGGATACTGGCGACCGTGATGTGCTGACCGGTCCACATGTTGTAGGCCGGCAGGAAGTAGTCGAAGTAGTGCAGGCCGGCCGACCCCGGATCGAGGATCTCGTCAGCGGTGCCGAAGGCCGCTGGATCATTGGCGGCCAGCCGCCCCTTCAACTGCTGCAGCTGTGCCTTGCCGGCCTTCTCCTCGGCCTGATTGGCCTTGAGAACCTTGGGATTCTCCTGTCCGACCAAGTGCTTCTCGATCGCCTTGTCGATGCTGCTGCTGCTGCTGCCGCCGAAGCCGAGACCGTGCAGGACATCGGAGCCGACATCGCCCACAAGCTTGGTGCCCCCGACGAAGGCGTCCCCGGCCGCGTGCAGGCCGCCGCTGAGCACATCGTTGGTGGCCTTCCCGGCCCCCTCGACCAGGCGGCCGGTGGCCGTCAGTTCCCCACCCAACACATCGAGCGGAGCCTTGACCGCCCCGAGTGGATCCCCGTCGGTGACATCGTTGAAGGCCCGCGACCAACCGTGGGCATAGTCGTGGGCCGCCGCACCCCCGGCCGAGGTGAGGTCACCGGCCGCGTGCCCGTAGCCCGCGGCGACATCCCTGATCTGGTTCGCGCTGGTGCTGACAGCATCGCGAACCGTGTCGCTGGCGGCCGAGACACCGGTCTTGAGGATCTGCCCGTCCAGGCCGATCTCCGCCGAAGCGACCGACTCGGCGTCGTCGATCGGGTTCCACCAGTCGGACATCTCAGGCACCCTCTCCGGCGGCGTCCAGCCCGGTGTCGGCTGACCGGTCGCTCTGCTGGTAGCTCGCGGCCGTGCTGGCGAGCGTGTCGGCGACCCAGGTGGCCTTGCTGGCCATCGGGGTGAGCAGCGTCTGAACCATGGTGAGCAGCGCGGCGTGGTAGGCGGTGCCTTCGGCGGCGTAGTCCCGCCCGGCGCTGCTCGGGCTGCCCTGCAGTTGCTCGGCTCGGGTCGCCACGGTGTTGATCGGATCCACCTGCGCAGTGAAAGCCTGGGCAGCCGTACTGAGTGCCTGCGGATCCGCCTTGAATGACGTCACGATTGCCTCCCTCCGGCCGGTGCAATTTCGAGATATTTCTCCGCGCAACTATCCGGCGGTGAAATGGAATGAGAATGGAAATGTTCGGATCGGCTTCGCAAACAAAAGCCGATCCGACCGGGTGGCCGGCCGGATCGGCTTCAGTTCGATCGAGCTCGGAGACGGCGACTACCAGCGGCTGGCGTTGGACTTCTCAGTCTGCTGGTAGCCCTCGTTGGCGGAGCCCAGCGCGTTACCGATCGCGCTCAGAACCTGGTTCAGGTCCTCGGCAGCGCGGTCCCACTGAGCCTGGGCAGCGTTGTAGTTGTCAGCCGCGGCACCGGACCAGGTCTGGACCAACGGGTTGAGGTAGCTCTTCAGATCGGCGAGCTGGGTGTTGATGTTGCTGACGGTGCTGCGCACCTGGTCCTGCGTCGCGGCGAGCTGCGAGAAGGTGACCTTGATGGGTGAAGACATGCTGATTGACCTCCCGGTCCTAGAAGTTTTCTGACGAAAGGTCAGAGGTTCAGACCACTACCGGCACTGCGGATGGCGGACGTGTTGGCCTCGTCGGACGCGTGGTAGGCCTTACCCGACTGGGCGATCTGCTCGGAGATTCCGGCGAGCGCCTGGTTGAGCTTCAGGGAGTCTTCGTTCCAGCGGGCCATCAGCTGCTGGAACGACGCGGCCGCCTGGCCCGACCAGTGCGCCTGCACCGCTTCGACGCTGCTGAAGAGCGTCCGTAGCTCGGTCGAGATCGTGTGGTTTACGTCGGTGACCCGGCTGGCAGCCTGGGCCATCGTCGCGGCTTCGGTATTGAAGGCACCAGTCATTCTGGCGTCCCCTTTCATTTGGTCGGTCGGTTGATTACCTCTCGATTCAGTGTTTACCAGCCCCCCAGAAGGCGAGCAATGCTCGCTCTGAAAGGCCCCATACCCTCCTCTAAGAATTCTCTTATCCCAGCGGGACGGCGCTCTCAGCGTTTCGCAACCTGTATTAATTGCGCTCCGTAGCGGCGTCCCACCAGCACGCCACGACCCGCTGGCAGGGTCGACGGTCTGGTGGTCCCGAGGAGCGCTCCCTCGTCGCGGCTGCCGGAGCCGACAATGCCCGACGCCCCCAGATCACGCAGGCGCTGGATGACCGGTTCGAAGAGAGCGCGGGCGGCGCCGCCGGTCCGCCGACAGATGATGAGGTGCAGTCCGACGTCCTTGGCCTGCGGCAGGAACTCCAGTAGGGCGGCGATCGGGTTGCCGGTCGGTGCCGCGACGAGGTCGTAGTCATCGACCAGCACGTACACCTCGGGGCCGCTCCACCAATTCCGGGCCTGCAGCTGCTCCGCGGTGATGTCCGGACCGGGGAGGCGCTGCTGCAGGATGGGCCGCAGATCGGTGAGTAACGCCTCCAGCGCTGGGGCGGAGGCGGCGTAGCCGGCCAGATACTCGGGATCGACGAACCCGAGCATGGTGCGGCGATAGTCGGCCAGCAGGATGCGCACCTCGGCCGACGAGTGCTGCTCCATCAGCCGGGACGCGACGACCTTCAGGAAGTTCGTCTTTCCCGACTCTCCGTCGCCGAAGTAGAGGAAGTGCGGCTCGGCCTCGAAGTCCAGCAAGACCGGTTCGAGTGCCTCCTCATTGATGCCGATCGGGAGCAACGAACCTGAGGAGGCACTCAGCTGCTCGTACGGCAGTTGCTCAGGCAGCATCCGTACCGGGGGCGCACCGATCCCCGGCCATGCTCCGGCGACCTGGCTGACGAGAGCGGCGAAGCCGTTCGCGAGGGTCGCCGCGACCGGGGAACCGTCGATCCGGGGGAGCGCGGCCAGGAAGTGGCGCTTGTAGGAGGTGAGACCGCGTCCCGGGGTGGCCCGGGGGACCGCCTGTGACATGCGGCGATCGACCTCCGACTCGGTCGGATCACCCAGGCGCAGCTCAAGCCGGGTACCGATCATGTCCTTGAGCGCGGCCCGGATCTCAGCCCAACGCGCAGCGCTGATGATGACGTGAATGCCGAAGGAGAGACCCTGAGCGGCGAGTGAGGTGATCCGTGGCTCCAGATCCTCGAACTCGGAGCGGAAGCTGGCCCATCCGTCGATGATGAGGAAGACATCGCCGAACTGACCGGCCGTGCCCGGCGCGCCGCGTCCAGCGCTGCGCAGTTGCCGGTAGGCGCCCATCGACTCGATGCCGTTGCGGCGGAAGAAGTCCTCGCGCTCGTTGAGGATTGCGCCGATCTCGGCGATCATGCGGCGAATCAGGTCGGGGTTGCTGCGGGAGGCCACCGCTCCGACGTGCGGCAGACCCTCAGTGGCGGCCAGCGAGCCACCGCCGAGGTCGATGCTGTAGATCTGCACCTCCTCCGGCGTGTGGGTGAGGGCCAGTGAGGTCACGATGTCGCGGAGCATGGTGCTCTTGCCACTCTGCGGGCCGCCGACCACGACACCGTGGCCGGCCGCCCCGGAGAAGTCGAGGGCGAGGAGGTCCCGGCGCTGCTCGAACGGGAGGTCGACGATGCCCACCGGCACCCGCAGCCCACCCAGCCCGGTCCAGCCGGCCGGGCAGAGTCCGCGATCGGGCGTGACCGACAGCGGTGGCAGCAACTGGTCGAACGTCGGCGCCTCCTTCAGCGGCGGCAGCCAGACCTCGTGAGCCGCCATCCCCTGACCGCGCAGGCGGGAGACGACGACGTCCAGCACCGCGGGCTGCTGGCTGTCGAAGTCACTCGGGGTCGACGGCGGGCTCGGGTCCGTGGTCGGGTCAGCGGCGGGTGCGATGGCCGGTACGGGCTCGTCCAGCTCCACCCGGCCGGAGACGAAACTGCAGGGGCGCGCCGTCGAGGCGCCGCCGCCGGCCTCCGGTGTCTGCTCGTCGCCCTGGTACGGGCCGGAGACGTAGGCCGCCTTGAAGCGGATGAGGGTCGAGGTGTCGAACTTCAAATAGCCCGAGCCCGGGATCGACGGAAGTTCGTAGGCATCGGTGACGCCGAGAACCGTGCGTGACTCCGCCGCCGAGAAGGTCTTCAGGCCGATCCGGTAGGAGAGGTGACTGTCCAGACCGCGTAGCTTCCCCTCCTCCAAGCGCTGGGAGGCGAGCAGCAGATGCATGGAGAGCGACCGTCCGAGGCGTCCGATTGCCACGAATAGCTCGGCGAATTCGGGCTTCTGGCTGAGCATCTCGCTGAACTCGTCGCAGACGATGAGCAGGGACGGCAGCGGATCCAGCGGGGCGCCCTGCTCACGGGCACGTTCGTAGTCCTTCACGTTGGCGAAGTTGCCCGCCGATTTCAGCAGTTCCTGGCGCCGGTTCATCTCACCGGACAGGGCGTCGTACATGCGGTCGACCATGGTGAGGTCATCCTGCAGATTGGTGATCACGGCGGCGGTATGCGGCAGGTCCTGCAGCCCGAGGAAGGTGGCGCCGCCCTTGAAGTCGACCAGGATCAGGTTGAGGGCACTCGCCGGATGGGTCACCGCCAACCCGAGCACGAGGGTGCGCAGCAGCTCCGACTTGCCGGAGCCGGTCGCGCCGATGACGAGGCCGTGTGGACCCATCCCGCCCTGGGCCGCCTCCTTGATGTCCAGGTCGACCGGCTCACCGTGCTCTCCGACGCCGATCGGAATGCGCAGACGATCGTGAGACGAACGCTGCCGCCAGACCCGAGACACCTCGATATTGGCCGGGTTGCCGATGCCGAGCATGTCGACGAGCTCGGCTGAGCCGGTGAGCGGCGCGTCGTCGGTGGACTGAGTGATGCTGAGGCGGTGCGGCGAGAGCCAGCGGGCCAGCGCGTCCGCCTCACCGACGGTGAGCAGATCCACCTCGCCCAGCCACTCGACCTGGTCACGCCCGATCGCCCCGACCCGGCCGCCGTCCACGATCATCCGCAGCCCGCGCCGGGTGACCAGCCGCCCGAGTGAGTTGGAGAGGTCGATCAGCGTGACGCCGACCAGGCCCTCCTCGAGCATGATCCGTTCCTCCAGGGTCACCTGGCCGCCATCGATGACGATCACCACGTGCGGCTCGTCCGGGTTCGCCGCGGTCGCCCGGTTGTAGCGCGCGCGGTCGGTGAGAACGGCGCCGAGGCCGAGTTCGATGTCGGCCAGCGAGGAGGTGACCATCCGGGCGCTGCCGAGGCTGTCGGTGAGGGTCGGATGCTGGTTCTGCGGCAGCCACTTCAGCCAATCCCATTGCGCCCGGGTCGAGCCATCCACGGCCGCCGCGATGAGCAGGTTGTCCGGACCGTGGAACGAAGCGAGCTGAGCGATCATCGAACGGGCCAGGCTGCGGGCCTGATCGGGATCGCCGCCGATGGAGACGGCCGGGAAGGAGCGCAGCTTCACCGCCAGCGGCAGATCCTCCACCAGGGAGTGCGCCCGCACCAGCCGACGCAGCGCAAGGACACCGATCGGGTCGACCTCCTCGACCGGCCCGGTCTGCGGCGGGATCAAACGACGGGCCAGCCGCTGGGTTCCGGTGCCGATACGGACCTCGCTGAAGTCGGCGTCACCCGGACGCCGCTCCCACATGCGCCGGCCGCCGGCGATCGACCAGAGCGACGTCGGGTCAGGGTGGGTCCAGACCAGGGCGGCCCGTTGCTGGCTGCGAGTTCGACCGATTTCGTCGCGAATCTGATCCAGATAAGCGAGATAGTCATTGCGATCAGCGGTTAGCTGCGCCTTGCGGGCACTTCGTCGATTCCCCTGGCCGGTTCCCATCATGCCGACGGTCGACATGACCATCATCCCGCCCATCATCAGCGAGGCCGGGTTGACTCCGCTGATCGCGACGAAGCCGACCGAGGTCAGGATCATCACGCCCGGTAGCAGATTCGTGAGCATGTTGGCCGGCAGCACGCGGGGCAGGTCAGGAGGGGCCTGAAGGTGGGTCTCGCCGGTGGGCATCACCGGCGCGGCGAGGCGTGGCCGACGTCTGAAGATCTTCGTTGCCAAGGCGCTCCTCCCGCGTTCCTCGCACAATATAGTAGCCAGCGGTACGTCGACTCGGCCCGGCAGTTCACCCTTCTGCGGCCGGATCGGCGTTCCTCCGACGTCGTTCCTCTCGATTGGATTTTCTTCACGTGACGCTTGCGGAATCCAGATCCTTTGCTCGGGTAGTGGTGATCGCCCCGCGGACCCGGGTGGATCTCGCGCTGCCGATCGATGTGCCGATCGTGGATCTGCTTCCGCTGCTGCTGGATCTGGTCGGTGAGCGCAGCGACGACGGGGGCGGGCAGCACGGCGGATGGCAGTTGGCCCTGGTCGGGGCCGACGAGCTGCCCAACGATCGGACGCTGCGTTCGTTGGAGATCCTGGACGGCACCGCGCTGCATCTCACCCCGCGCGAGTCGGCGATTGTGCCGCCGATCTATGACGATGTGGTCGACGCGATCGCCTCGACCGTGCGTTCGCGAATGAGCCGGCGCAGTACGAATCCGGCGATGGGCGCCGCCGCCGCGATCGTCGGACTGGCCATCGCCGCGACGACCCTGCTGTACCGCGGTCACGAGACGGTGAACATCTACCTCGCCCTTGTCGCAGGCCTGGCCACCCTTGGCGTCGCCGCCGCGATCGCGCGCGGCCCAGGCGATCGAGTGATGGCGACCGCGGTCGCGGCGGGTGGGCTTCCCCTTATCTTCATTGCCGGAATCGACATCGTGCCTGGCACCATCGGCCGATCCGGCGTGTTGTTGGGGTTCGTCTTCACCTTCGCCTATTCGATCCTGGCCGTCGCCGCGATCGTCACCGGAACCGTGGTCTTCGCCAGCACCGCGATCGCCAGTATCTTCGGGGCCGGCACCGCCGCCGTCTGCGTGATCTTCGACGTCAAGACCGTGAGCGCACTCGCCGGCTGCGCTGCGGTCGGCGTGGCAGCGATCGCGACGCTGCCCTGGATCGTGGTCCGGATGTCTCGCCTGCCCCTGCCTATCCTGCCGACCAATGCCAGTGAAATGCGGGCGATTCGCGACGACATCGACGTCGAGGAGATCGCCGCCAAGGCCCGGCTGGCCGACGAGTACCTCAACGGTGCGTTCATCGGCTGCGCCCTGGCTGTCGCATTCAGTTCAGCCGCGGTCGCGCTACACGGGACGGTCATGTCGATCGCCCTGGGTGGCGTCTGCCTGGCTGCGCTGGCGCTGCGGACGCGGAGCGTTGCCGGGCTAGTGCCGCGAGTCGCACTCCTGTCGACGGCACTGGCCGCGGTCGCCGCCGCCGGTGCCCTGACGGTGCTCACCAACCCGAGCAACGCCACACCGGCACTCTTTGCCGCCGGACTGGGGCTGGCCGTGGTGGCGGTCTTCGTGACGGTCGTGGTGCCGCGGGTGCGGTTGGCCCCCAGCACGCTGCGCAGCGTGGACTTCCTGGAGTCCCTGGTGTTGATCTCGATCCTGCCGCTCGCGATCGGAGTCATGGGGCTCTACTCGACGATGCGCCACCTATGAGTCGGCGGCCCCGAACCGCGTACAAGGGTCTACGGCGATCTCCGATCTCGACCGCAGTCGTGGCGCTGCTGGTCGCTTGGGCCGGGGCGAGCGCCCCCTCGGCGTTCGCCGCCACCGCGCCGACGCCACCAGAGACCTATGTAAAGAAGGCGGCCTGCGTCTCTGAGGGAGTTCCGCCGACCACTGTGCAGAACGGGGTTAGCTGGGCCCAACGACTCCTGCTCTACACCGAGGCCTGGAAGTTCAGCCGCGGTGATGGTGTGAAGGTTGCCGTGATAGATACCGGTGTCACGGCCGGACCCGCCTTCGGAGCCCGGCTACACGGACTAGCCGACTTGGTGCAGAGCGGCGACACGACCGTGCCTGCGGGGCTCGATGACTGCGACGGGCACGGCACGCTGGTGGCCGGTCTCATCGCGGCGGCGCCCGATGCGCAGTCGGGTTTCACCGGCGTAGCCCCGGATGCGACGCTGCTCTCCATCCGGCAGAGCAGCGAGCGCTTCGCCCGACCCTCCGACAACGGAGGATCCGACAGCAGCGGCGCCGGAACGCCGGCCAGCCTCGCCGCCGCGATCCGCTACGCCGTGACGAACGGGGCCCAGGTCATCAATATCTCCGAGGCCGACTGTGGCCCGGCCGGCACGGTGGACAGTCCGGACCTGTCGGGCGCAGTGCAGGCGGCGATCGCGGCGAACGTGGTGATCGTGGTGTCGGCCGGAAACCTCGACTCGACGGCCGCCTGTTCGCATCAGAACACTCCGGGGAAGCCGGCGGTCACCGCGGCAACGCCGGCTGACCTGCCCGGTGTTCTCGCGGTCGGGGCGATCGCTGAGGACGGCAGCGCCGCCTCCTTCTCCATCGCCGGACCCTGGGTCGGCGTGGCTGGCCCGGGAACGAACATCACCGCGACCAACCCGTTCCGGGGCGGGCACGGCCAGGTCAACCAGATCACTACGGAATCCGGCACCGGTTCGATCCAGGGCACCAGCTTCTCGGCACCGTACGTCGCCGGCGTCGCGGCCCTGGTGCGAGCCCGTTTTCCTCACCTGACCGCGGCTCAGGTAATTCACCGGATCGAGCTGACGGCCTCCCACCCGGCGGCCCCGAACGGGCGCAATGACTACGTCGGGTACGGCATGGTGAACCCGGTCGCGGCGGTGACGGCCGTGCTCCCCGAGGAGTCAGGTGGAACCGCCGCCCCGACCCGGGCTACCTCGCTCCCAGTGCTACCCAGCGCCACAGGGTCAGACCATGGACGTCAGGTCGCCCTGCGGGCGTCGCTGATCACGCTCACCCTCCTGATCGCATTTGCGGTTACGGCCCAGACCCGGCGTACCCGATCCCGGGCCGCGTCCGAGCGGGCGAAGGGGCACGACCCTGACCCGGTACACCCATGAGACGATGGACCCTGTGATTCCACAGCAGAGATTTGCGGAGAATCGTGACCTCACGCGCTGACACTCATCCGGCGCTGCTGGTCATTGAACGGGCCCGCGAATTGGTGGAACCGGCGATGCGGGCCGCTATCGGCACCCTCGAAGACCAGCAGATGCGGCTCATCTCCAGCTACCAGATGGGGTGGCAGGAGGCGGACGGGTCGGCGGCCAGCAGCGGTGGCAAGGCGCTGCGGCCGACGCTGGCCGTGATCTCGGCCGTGGCCGGCGGCGGGCTGCCGAGCGACGGCGTGCCCGGCGGCATCGCCGTCGAGCTGGTGCACAACTTCTCGCTCATCCACGACGACGTGATGGACCGCGACATCGAGCGGCGACACCGCCCGACCGCCTGGACCGTCTTCGGTGACGGTCAGGCCATCCTGGCCGGCAACGCGATGCTCACGGTGGCCTTTGACGTCCTCATCGCCGACGGAGTCGCCGGCTCACGCGCGCTGCCCTGCCTGACGCGGGCGATCCATGAACTCATCAGCGGCCAGTCCCGCGACCTCGCCTACGAAGGGGCCGAGCACATCGATCTGGAGGCCTGCCTGCAGATGGAGGCGGGGAAGACGGCCGCCCTCATCGCGGCCTCGGCCTCCATCGGTGCGCTGGCCGCCGGAGCCCCGAATGACGTGGTGAGCGGCCTCTACGGCTACGGCTTCGAACTGGGAATGGCGTTTCAACTGGTCGACGACATCCTGGGCATCGTCGGCGACCCCAAGGTGACGGGCAAGTCCTCTTCATCGGACGTGCGGGCCGGCAAGCGGAGCGCACCGGTGGTGGCCGCGTTGACCGCCGACACCGACGCCTCCCGGCGGCTGGCCTCCCTTATCCAGCACGGGCCGCCGACCGACGAGGCCGACGTCCAGCTCGCCACCACTCTGATCGGTGACGCCGGGGGACTGGCCTGGGCATCCGCCGAGGCCGACGCCCGCCTCAACCGCGCGCTGGAGTTTCTCGAGGGCCTGTCGATCGACCGGCAGGCCGCGGCCGACCTGGCCACGCTGGCCCGGTATGTGGTCGACCGCGACCATTGATCCTCGGCGTGACCCACGACACGGACGTGTCGCCGCGGCGTCGGATCGACCGAGGGCCTGATTCCGGGGGATTTTGCTTCTCTGCATGGGTCCGGGTATCGTAGACAGCTGTGCCCGAAGCGATTCGGGCGCCACTTCGTGCCTTTCAGTCGTTGCCGTCTGCAGGCCCCGGAAACTAAGGGGTCTGATGCATTTCTTTGCGGCGCTCGGCGGGCGCACAACCATCGTCCGGACTGGCGATCTTCGCCGGGCTGGCTCGTGAGCGGGCTGCGACACGCCCGACCGCGTGGGTCGATGGAGATAACAAAAGAGCAGGCACCACCGGGTGCAGCGTGTCCGCAGAGCGGCTCGCGATAACCCGCAGCGATTCACTCGGCGGCAACGTCGGGACAGATTTGCCAGAAGTACCTAGTAGTTCCGAGACCGCACCCGCACCAAACGATCTAAGGAGATTGCAGGCCGAATGCCTACGATCCAGCAGCTGGTCCGCAAAGGCCGGCAGGACAAGACGTCGAAGACCAAGACGCCAGCACTGAAGAGCTCCCCGCAGCGTCGTGGTGTCTGCACTCGCGTCTACACGACGACCCCGAAGAAGCCGAACTCTGCCCTGCGCAAGGTTGCCCGCGTGCGCCTCACCAGCGGCATCGAGGTCACGGCCTACATCCCGGGTGTCGGCCACAACTTGCAGGAGCACTCCATCGTGCTCGTCCGCGGAGGCCGCGTTAAGGATCTCCCGGGTGTTCGTTACAAGATCATTCGCGGTTCGCTGGACACCCAGGGTGTTCGCAACCGCAAGCAGGCCCGTAGCAAGTACGGCGCCAAGAAGGAGAAGAGCTAATGCCTCGCAAGGGTCCCGCACCTAAGCGCCCGCTCGTCATCGACCCGGTGTACCAGTCGCCCCTGGTGACGCAGCTGGTCAACAAGATCCTCGTCGACGGCAAGCGTTCGGTCGCTGAGACGATCGTCTACGGCGCCCTGGAGGGTGCTCGCGAGAAGAGCGGCACCGACCCGGTGGTCACGCTCAAGCGCGCTCTCGACAACGTCAAGCCGACCCTCGAGGTCCGCAGCCGTCGCGTCGGTGGCGCTACGTACCAGGTCCCGGTCGAGGTCAAGGCTGGTCGCAGCACCACCCTGGCCCTGCGCTGGCTGGTCGGTTACTCCCGCGCCCGTCGTGAGAAGACCATGACCGAGCGCCTGATGAACGAGCTCCTCGACGCCAGCAACGGCCTCGGAGCAAGCGTCAAGCGTCGCGAAGACACCCACAAGATGGCCGAATCCAACAAGGCATTCGCGCACTACCGCTGGTAGTTCGCGGAACTCGCCGGTGATCCCGGCGAGGCCCGCAGGTATCTGCTCACAGCTTCATCCCGCTAAACGACTGAGAAGGAATCATGGCTAACAACGCCGAGCTCGCCAAGACCCGAAACATCGGGATCATGGCGCATATCGACGCGGGTAAGACCACGACGACCGAACGCATCCTCTTCTACACCGGTATCAACTACAAGATCGGTGAGGTCCACGACGGCGCTGCCACGATGGACTGGATGGAGCAGGAGCAGGAACGCGGCATCACCATCACCTCCGCAGCGACGAAGTGTGAGTGGAAGGGCCACGCGATCAACATCATCGACACGCCCGGCCACGTCGACTTCACCGTCGAGGTCGAGCGTTCGCTGCGTGTCCTCGACGGTGCCGTCGCGGTCTACGACGGTGTCGCCGGTGTCGAGCCGCAGACCGAGACGGTGTGGCGTCAGGCCGACAAGTACAACGTCCCGCGTATGTGCTTCGTCAACAAGCTTGACCGCACCGGAGCGGACTTCTACCGCTGCGTCCAGATGATGAAGGACCGCCTCAACGCCAACGTCGCGGTGCTGCAGATTCCGATCGGCAACGAGGGTGACTTCCTCGGGGTCGTCGACCTCGTCGAGATGCGCGCCCTCACCTGGCGCGGCGAGACGAAGCTCGGCGAAGACTTCGCGGTCGAGGAGATCCCGGCTGAGCTGGCCGACGACGCCGCGCAGTGGCGCGAGACGCTGCTCGAGACGATGTCCGACGTCGACGACGAGATCGCCGAGGCGTTCCTCAGCGACGAGGAGATCAGCGTCGAGACGCTGAAGGCGGCCATCCGTCGCGCCACGCTGGCCGACAAGATCAACCCGGTTCTCACCGGTTCGGCCTTCAAGAACAAGGGCGTTCAGCCCATGCTCGACGCGGTCATCGACTACCTGCCCTCGCCGCTGGACGTCGACCACGTCACCGGCACCCTGCAGGACGGCGAGACGCCGGCCGAGCGCAAGACCGACGAGTCCGAGCCGCTGTCGGCGCTGGCCTTCAAGATCGCCACCGACCCGCACCTCGGCAAGCTGACGTTCGTGCGCATCTACTCCGGTGTCCTCGACAACGGCAGCCAGGTCCTGAACTCCACCAAGGACCGCAAGGAGCGCATCGGCAAGATCTACCAGATGCACGCCAACAAGCGTGAGGAACTGCCCCGCGCCGGCGCCGGTGACATCATCGCCGTGGCCGGTCTCAAGCAGACCACCACTGGTGACACGCTGAGCGACCCGAACAAGCCGATCGTGCTCGAGTCCATGACGTTCCCGGCCCCGGTCATCTCGGTGGCCATCGAGCCGAAGACGAAGAGCGACCAGGAGAAGCTGGGTACGGCCATCCAGAAGCTGGCCGAAGAAGACCCGACCTTCCAGGTCAAGAACGACGAAGAGACCGGCCAGACGATCATCGCGGGTATGGGGGAGCTCCACCTGGAGATCCTCGTCGACCGCATGCGTCGTGAGTTCAAGGTCGAGGCGAACGTCGGTAAGCCGCAGGTGGCCTACCGCGAGACGATTCGCAAGACGGTCGAGCGCGAAGACCTCACCTACAAGAAGCAGACCGGTGGTTCAGGTCAGTTCGCCAAGGTGCAGATCATGCTCGAGCCGCTGGAGATGACCAGCGACGGCCCGACGTACGAGTTCGTCAACGCCGTCACCGGTGGTCGTATCCCGAAGGAGTACATCCCTTCGGTCGACCAGGGCGCTCAGGAGGCCATGCAGTACGGCATCCTCGCCGGCTACCCGCTGGTCGGTGTCAAGCTGACGCTGACCGACGGTGGCTACCACGACGTCGACTCCTCGGAGATGGCGTTCAAGATCGCTGGCTCGATGATCTTCAAGGCGGCGGCACGCAAGGCCAACCCGGTTCTCCTCGAGCCGATGATGGCGGTCGAGGTGACGACGCCCGAAGAGAACATGGGCGACGTCATCGGCGACCTGAACTCCCGCCGCGGCCAGATCCAGGCCATGGAGGAGCGCAGTGGGGTCCGCGTCGTCAAGGCGTTGGTCCCGCTGTCAGAGATGTTTGGCTACGTCGGCGACCTGCGTTCCAAGACGCAGGGACGGGCGAGCTACTCGATGCAGTTCGACTCGTACGCGGAGGTTCCGTCCAACGTGTCGAAGGAAATCATCGCCAAGGTCAATGGTGAATAGTCACCATCGCGACGGCGGCGAATAACTCGCAGCACCGGCTAGACCAACTCACAAACCAATTAGCAATACAGACAAGAAAGAGGCAGAGCAGTGGCGAAGGCCAAGTTCGAGCGCACCAAGCCCCACGTCAACATCGGCACCATCGGTCACATCGACCATGGCAAGACCACGCTGACGGCGGCTATCTCGCGCACCCTGCACGACAAGTACCCGGCCCTCAACCCGAACACCGAGGCGTTCGACCAGATCGACAAGGCGCCGGAAGAGCGCCAGCGTGGTATCACGATCTCGATCGCTCACATCGAGTACCAGACCGAGAAGCGCCACTACGCGCACGTCGACTGCCCGGGTCACGCTGACTACATCAAGAACATGATCACCGGTGCTGCTCAGATGGACGGCGCGATCCTCGTCGTCGCCGCCACCGACGGCCCGATGCCGCAGACCAAGGAGCACGTGCTCCTGGCCCGCCAGGTCGGCGTTCCTTACATCGTCGTCGCGCTGAACAAGGCCGACATGGTCGATGACGAGGAGATCCTGGAGCTCGTCGAGCTCGAGGTCCGCGAGCTGCTCAACGCCAACGACTTCGCCGGCGACGACGCCCCGATCGTTCGCGTCTCGGCGCTGAAGGCCCTCGAGGGCGACGCCACCTGGGCCGAGGCCGTCCTGAAGCTCATGGACGCCGTTGACGAGTACATCCCGCAGCCGGTCCGTGAGACCGAGAAGCCGTTCCTCATGCCCGTCGAGGATGTCTTCACCATCACCGGTCGCGGAACGGTCGTCACCGGCCGCATCGAGCGTGGTGTCCTGAAGGTCAACGAGACGGTCGACATCGTCGGTATCCGTCCGGACAAGCAGACCACCACGGTCACCGGCATCGAGATGTTCCGCAAGCTGCTCGACGAGGGTCAGGCCGGCGAGAACGTCGGACTGCTCCTGCGTGGCATCAAGCGCGAGGACGTCGAGCGTGGCCAGGTTGTCATCAAGCCGGGCACGACCACCCCGCACACCGACTTCGAGGGCACCGTCTACATCCTCTCGAAGGATGAGGGTGGCCGTCACACGCCGTTCTTCAACAACTACCGTCCCCAGTTCTACTTCCGCACCACGGACGTGACCGGTGTCGTTACCCTCCCCGAGGGCACCGAGATGGTCATGCCGGGTGACACGGTTGACATGTCGGTCGTGCTGATTCAGCCGATCGCCATGGAGGACGGTCTCCGCTTCGCGATCCGTGAAGGTGGCCGCACCGTCGGCGCCGGTCGAGTCACGAAGATCATCAAGTAACACAAGTTTGAACGCGCGGTAAGCACGACTTGGTTCGAGCCCACCCGCGAGGTTTAGATAGGTAACAACTTCAAAGGATTCACCAAGGGTGCTGGTCGAGAGATCAGCACCCTGGTGAGTCCGAAGAATTGCGCCGCTCCTTGCCGCACCCGTGGCTTGCGAGCTTGATCCTGAAGTATCGAAGACTGATACACCGAAAACAGTGAAGGTGAGTTAGCCACCATGGCGGGACAGAAGATCCGCATTCGGCTCAAGGCCTACGACCACGAGGCAATCGACGCCAGCGCGCGCCGCATTGTCGAGACGGTCACCCGCACGGGTGCCCGGGTTGTCGGACCGGTGCCGTTGCCGACCGAGAAGAACATCTACTGCGTCATCCGGTCGCCGCACAAGTACAAGGACAGCCGCGAGCACTTCGAGATGCGCACCCACAAGCGGCTCATCGACATTCTGGACCCGACGCCGAAGACGGTGGACGCGCTCATGCGCATCGATCTGCCGGCCAGCGTCGACGTCAATATTCAGTAAGAGATTCAGTAGCGAACAGCGAGAGATCACACACCATGGCTAAGCAATTGCAGGGGATCCTGGGCGAAAAGCTCGGCATGACCCAAGTCTTCGACGAGAACAACCGGGTCGTCCCGGTCACCGTCGTGAAGGCGGGTCCGTGCGTCGTCACCCAGATCCGCACCGAGGAGAAGGACGGCTACAGCGCCGTCCAGCTCGCCTACGGCGCCATCGACCCGCGCAAGGTGACCAAGCCGGTCGCCGGGCACTACAAGGCCGCCAACGTGACGCCCCGCCGTCACCTGGTCGAGCTGCGCACCGAGACCCTTGACGGGTACGAGGTCGGACAGGAGATCGGCGCGGACGTCTTCGCCGACGGCGCTTCGGTCGACGTCACCGGCACCACCAAGGGCAAGGGAACCGCGGGTGTCATGAAGCGCCACGGCTTCCACGGCCTCGGTGCCGGTCACGGCACGCACCGCAAGCACCGTGCCCCCGGTTCGATCGGTGCCTGTGCCACGCCTGGTCGTGTCTTCAAGGGTCTGCGCATGGCCGGCCGGATGGGCCACGAGCAGCAGACGACGCAGAGCCTGACCGTCTACAAGGTGGACGCCGAGCGCGGTCTCCTGCTCATCAAGGGCGCTGTCCCCGGTCCCAAGGGCGGTCTCGTCCTGGTTCGTTCCGCAGTGAAGGGAGCCTGAACATGACTGCGACTCTCACTGTTCTCAACCCGGCTGACGCCAAGGCCAAGACCGGCACCGTCGAGCTGCCGGCCGAGATCTTCGATGTTCCGACGAACATCCCGCTGATCCACCAGGTCGTCGTGGCCCAGCTGGCCGCGGCCCGCCAGGGCACGCACGCCACCAAGACCCGCGCCGAGGTGCGCGGTGGTGGCAAGAAGCCGTATCGCCAGAAGGGCACCGGCCGCGCCCGCCAGGGTTCCACCCGCGCGCCGCAGTTCGTCGGTGGTGGCGTCGTGCACGGCCCGCAGCCGCGCTCCTACGCCCAGCGGACCCCGAAGAAGATGATCGCCGGCGCCCTGCGCTGCGCACTGTCGGACCGGGCCCGCAACGACCGCATCCACGTGGTCACCTCGCTCGTCGGCGGGGACACCCCGTCCACGAAGACCGCGACCAGCTCGCTCGCCTCGGTCTCCAGCGCCCGCAACATCCTCGTCGTCGCCGAGCGCAACGACGATGCGACGTGGCTGAGCCTGCGTAACCACCACGCGGTGCACATCCTCGAGCCGGGTCAGCTCAACACCTACGACGTGCTGATCAGCGACGACATCGTCTTCACCGAGCAGGCGCTGGCCACGTTCATCGCAGGCCCCGCCAAGGGCAAGTCGGCCAAGGGTGCTGCTAGCAGCCTTGAGGTTGACGCCGCGATCGACGAGACGAAGGTCGACGTCGAGACCAAGGCCGAGCCGAAGGCGCCGAAGGCCGCCAAGAAGACGGCCAAGGCCGACACCGCGGAGGCCACCGAGGCTGTCGAGGCCAAGGCCAAGCCGGCGAAGAAGGCGGCCGCCAAGAAGGCAGCGGCCAAGACGGACGAGTCTGCAACCGCCTCGGCCGACGCCGTTACCGAAGAGGAAGCCTGATGTTTGACAGCCCGCACGATGTTCTGCTCGCTCCGGTGATCTCGGAGAAGAGCTACGGCCTCCTGGACGACAACAAGTACACGTTCGAAGTCCACCCGGATGCCAACAAGACTCAGATCAAGATCGCCATCGAGAAGGTCTTCAACGTCAAGGTCACCGACGTGAACACCCTCAACCGCCAGGGCAAGCGCAAGCGCACCCGGGCCGGCTACGGACAGCGCAAGAGCGTCAAGCGCGCCATCGTCACCCTGCGTGACGGTGACCGCATCGACGTCTTCGGCGCACCGGCGTAACGGGAAACGGATATAGGTCATGGGAATTCGCAAATACAAGCCGACTACGCCGGGCCGGCGTGGCTCGTCGGTCGCCGACTTCGTCGAGCTCACCCGCACGACGCCGGAGAAGTCGCTGGTTCGTCCGCTGCACAACAAGGGCGGTCGTAACAACACCGGCCGGATCACCACCCGTCACCAGGGTGGTGGCCACAAGCGCGCCTACCGCGTCATCGACTTCCGTCGCCACGACAAGGACGGCGTCCCCGCGGTCGTAGCCGAGATCGAGTACGACCCGAACCGCACCGCGCGGATCGCGCTGCTGCACTACGCCGATGGCGAGAAGCGCTACATCATCGCGCCGCGTCTACTCAAGCAGGGTGACCGCATCGAGAACGGCCCGGGCGCCGACATCAAGCCCGGAAACGCTCTCCCGCTGCGCAACATCCCGACCGGTACGGTCGTGCACAACGTGGAGCTGCGTCCGGGCGGCGGGGCGAAGATCGCCCGCTCGGCCGGTTCGAGCATCCAGCTCGTCGCCAAGGACGGACCGTACGCCCAGCTGCGCCTGCCCTCCGGCGAGATCCGCAACGTCGACCTGCGCTGCCGCGCCACGGTCGGCGAGGTTGGCAACGCCGAGCAGAGCAACATCAACTGGGGTAAGGCCGGCCGTATGCGCTGGAAGGGCAAGCGCCCGACCGTCCGCGGTGTCGCCATGAACCCGGTTGACCACCCGCACGGTGGTGGCGAGGGCAAGACGTCCGGTGGACGTCACCCGGTTAACCCGGCCGGTAAGCCCGAGGGTCGCACCCGCCGCGCCAACAAGGCCAGCGACAAGATGATCGTCCGCCGTCGCAAGACGAACAAGAAGCGTTAAGAGGACTAGAAGATGCCACGCAGTTTGAAGAAGGGTCCGTTCGTCGACGACCACCTCCTGAAGAAGGTCGACGCTCAGAACGACAAGGGCACCAAGATCGTCATCAAGACGTGGTCGCGGCGCTCGACGATCATCCCCGACATGCTCGGACACACGATCGCCGTTCACGACGGTCGCAAGCACGTTCCGGTCTTCGTCACCGAAGGCATGGTCGGCCACAAGCTGGGCGAGTTCGCGCTCACCCGCACCTTCCGTGGCCACATCAAAGACGACCGTCGCTCCCGGCGCGGCTGAGTCAAGCAGTCAGCCCGCTAGAAGCCGACGAGACTAAGAAGAGGAAAGTAATGGTTGCCAACCCTGAAACGGACGAAGTTCGTACCGCCATCGCGCGTGCGACGAACGTCCGGGTCACGCCGATGAAGGCGCGCCGCGTCATCGACCTCATCCGCAACATGCCTGCCGACCAGGCACTGTCGGTGCTGAAGTTCGCACCGCAGGCTGCGAGTGAGCCGGTGGCCAAGGTGCTCGCCAGCGCCGTCGCCAACGCCGAGCACAACTTCCAGCTCGACCCGGACACGCTCTTCGTTTCGCGTGCCTTCGTCGACGAGGGACCGACGCTCAAGCGTTTCCGTCCGCGTGCTCAGGGCCGGGCCTTCCGTATCCGCAAGCGCACGAGCCACATCACCATCGAGGTCGAGTCGATTGCGACCGCCCCGAAGGCTGCACAGAAGGGACGGACCCGATAATGGGTCAGAAGGTTAACCCGAACGGGTTCCGCCTCGGCATCAGCACCGACTTCAAGTCGCGCTGGTTCGCCGACAAGCAGTACGCGGCCTACGTCAAAGAAGACGTCCAGATCCGCAAGCTGATGAGCACCGGCATGGAGCGCGCCGGCATCGCCAAGGTCGAGATCGAGCGCACCCGTGACCGCGTCCGCGTGGATATCCACACAGCTCGCCCGGGCATCGTCATCGGCCGCCGCGGCGCCGAGGCCGACCGCATTCGCGGCCAGCTCGAGAAGCTCACCGGCAAGCAGGTCCAGCTGAACATCCTCGAGGTGAAGAACCCCGAGGGTGACGCCCAGCTGGTGGCTCAGGGTGTCGCCGAGCAGCTCTCGAACCGCGTGAGTTTCCGCCGCGCGATGCGCAAGAGCATGCAGTCGGCGCTGAAGAGCCCGGGCGTGCAGGGTATCCGCGTGCAGTGCTCGGGGCGCCTGGGTGGCGCCGAGATGAGCCGGTCGGAGTTCTACCGCGAGGGTCGCGTGCCGCTGCACACCCTGCGCGCGAACATCGACTACGGCTTCTACGAGGCTCGCACCACCTTCGGCCGTATCGGCGTCAAGGTCTGGCTCTACAAGGGCGAGGTCCCGACCGGTTCGCGCACCGAGCGTGAGGCTGCAGTCGCCGCCGAGGCGCTGCGTCAGCGTCGTGACCGCCCGGCCTCCAGCAGCCGTCCGCGCCGCTCCGGCTCGCAGGGCACTACCGGTGTCTCCACCGAGGCCGGTCGCGCCGCCTCCGAAGGCCCGACCACGGCCGCCCCGGTCGAGGACGCGGTCGTCGAGACCCCGGCCATCGACACCGGTGTCGCCGAGGTTCCCGGCGCCTCCACCGCCGTCGTCGAGACGGTTGCGGGCAGCGACGTGTCGGCCGCCGACATCGCCACCGCAATGGCAACAGACAGCACAGAGACGGAGAGCTGAGTCATGCTCATCCCACGGCGCGTCAAGCACCGCAAGCAGCACCACCCGACCCGGCGCGGCCAGGCCTCGGGCGGCACCCGAGTGACGTTCGGTGAGTACGGCATCCAGGCTCTCGAGCCGGCCTACGTCACCAACCGCCAGATCGAGTCCGCTCGTATCGCCATCAACCGGCACATCCGCCGTGGTGGCAAGGTCTGGATCAACATCTACCCGGACCGCCCGCTGACCAAGAAGCCGGCCGAAACCCGCATGGGTTCCGGTAAGGGTTCCCCGGAGTGGTGGATCGCCAACGTCAAGCCCGGACGCGTGCTGTTCGAGCTGACCTACCCCAACGAGGCCACCGCCCGCGAGGCGCTGACCCGTGCCATCCACAAGCTGCCGATGAAGTGCCGCATTGTGAAGCGTGAAGCAGGTGACATCTAATGACCAGCCCCAGTGAGTTGCGGGAACTGCACGACGACGAACTGAAGACCCGTCTGCACGAAGCGAAGGAAGATCTCTTCAAGCTTCGCTTCCAGATGGCGACGGGACAGCTCGATGACAACCGTCGCCTGCGCACCGTCCGTCACGACATCGGCCGGATCTATACGATCCTGCGCGAGCGTGAGCTCGGCCTCTCGGTCGCTCCGGCCGAGGCTGAGTCGGCGGCCAAGTAGTACATGAACGCAATGAAGATGATGGAGAAGAAGGCATGACCGACAAAGCAACGGAAGCCGCGCCCGCGCGCGACACCTTCCGCAAGACCCGCGAGGGCCTGGTCGTCAGCGACAAGATGGACAAGACCGTCGTGGTCGCTGTCGAGGACCGCGTCAAGCACCCCCTCTACGGCAAGGTCATCCGCCGCACGAACAAGCTCAAGGCGCACGACGAGACCAATGCCGTTGGCATCGGCGACCGCGTGCTGCTGATGGAGACCCGTCCGCTGTCGGCCACCAAGCGCTGGCGCGTCGTCGAGGTCATCGAGAAGGCCAAGTAAGCCAGCTCGTCCAGTAAGACCAAATAACTCGAAATACCAACGGGTGTCATCGTCGGGTTCGCAGGAGTGCGGGCAGCGGGTGACACAGAGCAGGGAGTACAGAAGTGATTCAGCAGGAGTCGCGACTTCGAGTCGCCGACAACACCGGTGCAAAGGAGATCCTCTGCATCCGCGTGATGGGTGGCTCGGGTCGGCGCTACGCCGGAATCGGAGACATCATCGTCGCCACCGTTAAGGACGCGCTGCCCGGTGCAGGCGTCAAGAAGGGCGACGTCGTCAAGGCGGTCATCGTCCGTACCGTTAAGGAACGGCGCCGTCCGGACGGCAGCTACATCCGCTTCGACGAGAACGCCGCCGTTCTCATCAAGGCCGATGGCGAGCCGCGTGGTACCCGAATCTTCGGCCCCGTTGGTCGCGAACTGCGTGACAAGAAGTTCATGAAGATCATTTCTCTCGCTCCTGAGGTGCTGTAAAGATGAAGATCAAGAAGGGCGACACCGTAGTGGTGATCGCTGGTAAAGACCGCGGCGTGAAGGGCAAGGTCCTGGCGGCCAACCCCGAGACGGGCAAGGTCATCGTCGAGGGCGTCAACCGCATCAAGAAGCACGTCGCGATGTCGACGACCGCCCGTGGCGCCAAGACCGGTGGCATCGAGACGATCGAAGCTGCGATCGCTGCAAGCAAGGTGATGGTCGTCGATGGCGACGGCAACGCGACCCGTGTGGGATACCGCCGCGATGAAGACGGACGCAACGTCCGCGTCTCGCGCCGGTCTGGAAAGGACCTGAAGTGACTGCCGCATCAACGTCGGAGCAGGCTGCTCCGCGGCTCAAGACCCGCTACCGCGAGGAGATCGTGCCGGCCCTGAAGGAGCAGTTCTCTTTCGGCAACCCGATGCAGATCCCCGGTCTGACCAAGATCGTCGTCAACATGGGTGTGGGTGCCGCCGCTCGCGACGCCAAGCTCATCGAGCCGGCCGTCCGCGACCTCACCCTCATCACCGGCCAGAAGCCGCTGGTGCAGAAGGCCCGCAAGTCCATCGCCCAGTTCAAGCTGCGCGAAGGCATGCCGATCGGCGCCAAGGTCACCCTCCGCGGCGATCGCATGTGGGAGTTCCTGGACCGCCTGCTCTCCCTCGCCCTGCCCCGCATCCGTGACTTCCGTGGCCTCTCGCCGCAGCAGTTCGACGGAAACGGCAACTACACCTTCGGTCTGAACGAGCAGTCGATGTTCGTCGAGATCGACCCGGACTCGATCGACCGTCCCCGCGGTATGGACATCACCATCGTCACCACCGCCGCTAACGACGACGAAGGACGCGCGCTGCTCAAGGCGCTCGGCTTCCCGTTCAAGGAGAACTGAGCCAGATGGCTAAGAAGGCACTAGTTAACAAGGCTGCGGCCAAGCCGAAGTTCGCGGTTCGCGGCTACACCCGCTGCCAGCGCTGCGGTCGTTCGCACTCGGTGTACCAGAAGTTCGGGCTGTGCCGTATCTGCCTGCGCGAGATGGCCCACGCCGGCGAGCTGCCGGGCGTCACCAAGTCGTCCTGGTAGTTCGAGGCGACCAGGGCGTCTAGTACGTCCTGGTTGCCCGGGCAACGCAGCTCCACCGCAGTCTCTCGGTGACCAGCGATTTGGTTACCGACCAGCGATCAGGCAGACTTGTCTGGTTGAACAACATTACTTCGCGATAGGCCCGCTCCGATGAGCGGGAACCGCGCGAGAAAGCAGAGCAATACATGACTATGACTGACCCGATTGCGGACATGCTGACGCGTCTTCGCAACGCGAACTCAGCCTTCCACGACACGGTGGTGATGCCTCACTCGAAGTTGAAGGGGCACATCGCAGAGATCTTGAAGGAGCAGGGCTACATCGGTGGGTTCCACATCACCGACACGCCGGAAGGCCAGCCTGGCAAGCTCCTCGTCCTCGACCTGAAGTACGGACCGAACCGCGAGCGCAGCATCGCCGGCGTGCGCCGGGTCTCCAAGCCAGGTCTTCGTGTCTATGCCAAGTCGACCGGACTGCCCCGCGTTTTGGGTGGGCTCGGCGTCGCCATCATCTCAACGTCCACCGGACTGTTGACCGACAAGCAAGCCGCCAAGCGCGGTGTGGGCGGGGAAGTCCTCGCCTACGTCTGGTAAAGGAAGAAGCAGCATGAGTCGCATTGGAAGGCTGCCGATTCCCGTCCCGGGCGGGGTCGATGTCACCATCGATGGGCAGCAGATCACAGTCAAGGGCCCGAAGGGCTCGCTCAGCCACACGGTCGCCGAGCCGATCAGCGTTGGCAAGGCCGACGACGGTTCCCTCGAGGTCGCGCGTCCGAACGACGAGCGCCAGTCGAAGGCACTGCACGGTCTCTCGCGCACGCTGATCGCCAACATGGTCACCGGTGTCACCACCGGCTACGTCAAGACCATGGAGATCGTCGGCACCGGTTACCGCGTTGCGGCCAAGGGTTCGGACCTCGAGTTCGCACTCGGGTTCTCGCACCCGGTACTGGTTACGGCGCCGGACGGCATCACGTTCAAGGTCGAGGCCCCCACTCGCTTCACCGTCGAGGGCATCGACAAGCAGAAGGTCGGCGAGGTTTCGGCGAACATCCGCAAGCTGCGCAAGCCCGACCCGTACAAGGGCAAGGGCGTGCGGTACCAGGGCGAAGTTGTCCGCCGCAAAGCCGGAAAGACAGGTAAGTAAGCCATGGCCGCATCCTCGATTCTCAAGAAGGCCCGCCGCTCCGCCGGCATCTCGGCCACGCGTCGGGTCTCGAAGTCCCGTCGTCACTTCCGGCTGCGGAAGAAGGTCGTCGGCAGTGCCGAGCGTCCGCGCCTGGTCGTCACCCGCTCGTCGCGCCACCTGTTCGCGCAGGTCGTCGACGACAACGTGGGCAAGACGCTGGCTTCGGTCTCGACTTACAAGCTGACCGACGGCAACAAGACGGCGCAGGCCACTCTCATCGGCGGACAGCTCGCCGAGGCCGCCAAGGCGGCCGGCATCACCAAGGTCGTCTTCGACCGCGGTGGCGCCACCTACACCGGGCGTATCGCGGCCTTCGCCGACGCGGCCCGTGAAGGCGGTCTCGAGTTCTGATGAGTAACTGCCACACCGCAATGAACGTAGAGATGATTGGAAGGAACGGCTGATGCCCGGACCACAGCGCACAGGTCGCACCGGTGCCACCGGTGGCGACGCCCGCGGCGGGAACGAGCGCGGCGGCAACGAGCGCGGCGGCCGCGATCGTCGTGACGGTGGGCGCGGTAACGACCGCAACGACCGTGCCGAGAAGAGTGCCTACCTCGAGCGGGTAGTCACCATCAACCGCGTCGCCAAGGTCGTCAAGGGTGGACGTCGCTTCAGCTTCACCGCCCTCGTGGTGGTCGGCGACGGCGATGGCACCGTTGGTGTCGGCTACGGCAAGGCCAAGGAAGTTCCGGCCGCGATCGCCAAGGGCGTCGAGGCTGCTCGCAAGAACTTCTTCAAGGTTCCGCGCATCCAGCAGACCATCCCGCACCCGGTTCAGGGTGAGAAGGCCGCTGGCGTCGTGCTCCTCAAGCCGGCCAGCCCCGGTACCGGTGTTATCGCCGGTGGCCCGGTGCGTGCCGTGCTCGAGTGCGCCGGCATCCACGACGTGCTGAGCAAGTCCCTCGGCTCAGACAACCCGATCAACATCGTGCACGCCACGGTGGCTGCCCTGCAGCAGCTCGTCCGTCCCGAAGAGGTTGCGGCTCGCCGTGGCCTGCCTCTGGAAGACGTTGCTCCTGCCGGTCTGCTCCGTGCTCGCGCCGGCCAGACGAGTTAGGAGGCTGAACCATGAGCCGCCTGAAGATCACCCAGACGAAGTCCGGGATCGGCTACAAGCAGAACCAGCGTGAGACGCTTCGTTCCCTCGGCTTGAAGCGGATGCGTGACACCGTAATCAAGGAAGACCGTCCCGAAATCCGCGGCATGATCAACACCGTGCCGCACCTCGTAACGGTCGAGGAGGTCGAGTAATGACGAACGGACCACTGAAGGTTCACCACCTTCGCCCGGCCGAGGGCGCGCACACCAAGAAGACCCGTGTGGGTCGTGGTGAGGCGAGCAAGGGTAAGACCGCCGGCCGCGGTACCAAGGGTACGAAGGCCCGCTACCAGGTTCCCGCCCGCTTCGAGGGTGGCCAGATGCCGATTCACATGCGTCTGCCCAAGCTCAAGGGCTTCACGAACCGCTTCCGCGTCGAGTACCAGGTCGTGAACCTGGATCGCCTCGCGGAGCTCTTCCCGAACGGTGGGACGATCGGCGTCGCCGAGCTCGTCGCCGCCGGAGCCGTCCGCAAGGGACAGCTGGTCAAGGTTCTCGGTGACGGGGACCTGGGCAGCATCAAGCTCGACATCACGGCGAACAAGTTCTCCGGTTCAGCGCGCGAGAAGATCGCCGCCGCCGGTGGAAGTGTCACCGATCTGTAGCATCAGACTTCGCGCTTCTGTACGACCGTAGGCACGGCGGACGGGGACGGTTCTCATCGAATCGGACTCGCCGCTGTGCCTTCGGTGCAGATGCGCTAGCCTGACCCGGTGCTGTGTTTCTCGCGCAGCCCTAAACTTTCCGTATCTGAAGCTATTCAACCGGTAGCCAAGTAGCGCGATCATCGCGATCGCCTCGTCAGCAGGAGGATCCGTGCTCAGTGCCTTTGCCTCGGCATTCCGCACGCCAGATCTGCGAAAGAAGTTGCTCTTCACCTTCGCAATGATCGCGCTGTACAGACTCGGAGCCTCCGTTCCGACGCCGAACACCAGCAGCAAGGGCATCAATGCCTGCCTCAATCAGACGGCGAACGGTGCCAACAAGGACATCTACTCGCTGATCAACCTGTTCTCAGGTGGCGCGCTGCTGAAGCTCTCGGTCTTCGCGCTGGGCATCATGCCGTACATCACGGCCAGCATCATCATCCAGCTGCTCGTCGTCGTCATCCCGCGATTCGATGCGCTGAAGAAGGAAGGGCAGTCTGGGCAGCAGAAGCTGACGCAGTACAGCCGTTACCTGACCATCGGCCTGGCGATCCTGCAGGCCACCGGCTTTGTCGCGCTCGCCGACCACGACCAGCTTTTCCAGGGCTGCACTTCGTCGATCCTCTACCGCGATGACATCTTCTCCCTCGCCACGATGGTCGTCTGTATGACCGCGGGTACCTCCATCATCATGTGGATGGGTGAGCTCGTCACCGACCGTGGCGTCGGCAACGGCATGAGCGTCCTGATGTTCACCTCGATCGCGGCTCGCATTCCGAGCGAGGGGAACGCCATCCTGAAGAACAGCGGCGGCTTCGCGTTCTTCCTCATCGTCTGCCTCGGCTTGGCGATCATCGCCGCCGTCGTCTTCGTGGAGCAGGCGCAGCGCCGGATTCCGGTCCAGTACGCGAAGCGCATGGTCGGACGACGCCAGTTCGGTGGTACGTCGACCTACCTTCCGTTGAAGGTGAACCAGGCCGGCGTCATCCCGGTGATCTTCGCGTCCTCACTGCTGTACATCCCACAGCTCATCTCGCAGCTCATCGGCACGTCCACCGGGTCGTTCTACCGCTACGTGAACAACTACATCATCAACCAGCAGTCGGCCGTGCACATCACGATCTACTTCGCGTTGATCATCTTCTTCGCCTACTTCTACGTCAGCATCACCTTCAACCCTGAAGAGCGTGCGGACGACATGAAGAAGTACGGCGGCTTCATTCCCGGTATCCGCCCCGGTCGTCCGACGGCTGAGTACCTTGCCTTCGTGCTCTCACGCATCACCCTTCCCGGCGCGATCTACCTCGGAATCATCGCCGTGCTGCCGAACCTGTTCTTCTCGGTCTCAGGTGGCAACAACCAGAACTTCCCCTTCGGTGGCACCGCGGTGCTCATCATGGTCGGCGTCGGACTGGACACGGTGAAGCAGATCGAGAGCCAGCTGCTTCAGCGCAACTACGAAGGGTTCTTGCGATAGTGAGGCTAGTGCTCGTAGGCCCGCCAGGAGCGGGCAAAGGAACCCAGGCCGAGTTCATCGCTGTGAATTTCTCGATTCCGAAGATCTCGACCGGCGATATCTTCCGGGCGAACGTCTCCGGGGGCACCGACCTCGGGAAGCTGGCCAAGAAGTTCATGGACGCCGGGGACCTGGTTCCGGACGAGGTCACGAACGCCATGGTCCGCGACCGTCTCGGCGAGCCGGACGCCGCCGAAGGTTTCCTGCTGGACGGATTCCCGCGCAACGTTGCCCAGGCCTACGAGCTCGACAGCATGCTGAACGACCTCGCCTCCTCCCTCGATGTGGTGCTGGAACTCGAGGTTGAGCACGAAGAGGTAGTGAAGCGGCTCTCCGGCCGGCGGACCTGCCGCAACTGCGGTCATGTCTGGCACTTGGAGTATGACCCGCCGTCGACCGACGGTGTCTGCGACCGGTGCGGTGGCGAGCTGTACCAGCGTGACGACGACTTTCCGGAGACCGTCCGTCATCGCCTTGAGGTCTACTCCGCTCAGACCGCCCCGCTGATCGAGTTCTACCAGTCGCGCAAGCAGCTGGTACGTATCGACGCCCTCGGCGCGGTCGAGGACGTCACTGATCGCGCGATCGCCGCGCTCGCCGCCACTCGCTCCTAGGAGGGCCCTGATGCGCCGGATCCGCAACCAGATCGAGCTGAAGTCGCCTGAGCACATTGCCCTTATGCGCGAGGCCGGCCTGGTCGTGGCTAAGGGGCTGGCCGCGATGCGCGAAGCCGCGGTAGCGGGTGTCTCCACGGCTGACCTCGACGAGGTGGGTCGGGAAGTGCTGGCCGACGCCGGAGCGGAATCCTCATTCCTGCACTACGACATCGGTACGGGTCCGTATCCGGGCGTCATCTGCGCCTCGGTGAACGATGAGATCGTCCACGGCATCCCGTCGCCTGAGACAGTGCTCCGCGACGGTGACATCATCTCCATCGATTACGGCGCCATCATGCACGGCTGGCACGGAGACTCTGCTCTCACCGTCCTCGTCGGCGACGTCAGCGACTCGGCCCGAGCCCTCTCAGCGGCCTGCGAGAAGTCGATGTGGGACGGGCTGGCGGCAGCGCTCGTCGGCGGACGTCTCTCCGACATCTCCCATGCGGTGGAGACCTCCGTGCTGGCTTCCTCGGAGGTCTCAGAGTCAGGTCCGTTCGGCATCGTCCAGGGGTACGGCGGGCACGGCATCGGTTCGGCGATGCACATGGATCCGCACATCCTGAACTACGGCCGTCCGGGGCAGGGGCCGAAGCTCACAGCCGGGATGGCCCTGGCGATCGAGCCGATGATCACGCTCGGGTCGCCGGAGACCGCAGAACTCGAGGACGGCTGGACCGTCGTCACCGCGGACGGATCGCTCTCGGCCCACTGGGAGCACACGGTTGCCCTCTTCGAGGACGGACCGTGGGTGCTGACCGCCGAAGACGGCGGTCGGGCCGAACTCGGCGCCCGTGGCATCAAGCTCAGCGCCGCCGCGGGCTGACTGCGGCTTCGAAGCTCAGCCGCTAGCTAATTACGGCTTCGAAACTCAGCCGCGAAGCGACCGGATGACCTTGGCCGGGGAGCCCACCGCCACGCTGAAATCCGGGATATCGCGGGTGACGACGGAGTTCGCGCCGATGGCACAGCGCCGACCGACCGTGACTCCGCTGGTGATGACACTGTTGACGCCGATCCAAGTGTTGTCGCCGATACGGGTGGGCCCCTTACTTGCGTACCCCTGCCAGGGCATCGGCACCTCGGTGTCGTCGTTGCGGTGGGCCGAGTCGGTGATCAGGCAGCCATTGCCGATGAGTGTGTGATCGCCGATCTGCACCAGGTCGCTGGCCGCCACCATGACGTTCCGGTTCAGGATGCAGCTCGCACCGATCTCGATCCGGCCGGCATATGAAGTGAGCCAGACACCGTCCTCGAAGAGCGTCTGCTCGCCCAGCTGCAGGCGACCCTCCCGCAGCAGTTGCAGCGGCTCACCGTAGAGACGGCCCCGGGCGAAGCACTGCCGCCGGGCGAGCTCGAAATGCAGGGCCGCGAGGTGCCAGGGAGTCTGCGCGCGGCGGTACCAGCGCCACTTCTGCGCGTAGAGCACCGCCAGATCGACGCCTCGGTCCACGTCGCTGCGTACTCGCCTCAGATCCACGAGCGAGAGCCTACTTCGGCCGCAGGCGACGCTCCGCGACGTTCCTGCCATTCGGACGTCTGGGCGTCGGAATGGCAGGAGGGTTCGCGCCGGGGCGGGACGCAAGGGGGAGTGTGGCCCCGACCGGCAACGGGTTCGGCGAGCAGGCGGGTACCTGAGAGCCCCGTGACTACGCGGTTTGGAGTACACGACAACACCGCGTACAGTTGTCAGAGGTCCACGTCGCCTTTCTCGCAGATGCATTGGCCGCAGCTACGAGAAATGGAAACCTTCGGCAGGGCTGCGTCGCCGCTTTACCTAGCTCAGCGTTCCGCTGCGGTAGAGGGTTGGTGCGCAGCGCCGGACCACGGTAGCTAAGCCCTAGTTGCTGAGACCTTCTGGCCTCGCGCGACCCGGGCCATGCTGCGCTGGGTTCGTAACAACTTCCCGGTACAGGCAACATCCGTAAGACGAAGCACCAAATCGCTGCCGCGCCCATAGCCAAGTGGGCTGGCAGCCAAGGAATGTGGGGGAAATGCCCAAGAAGGACGGGGCCATCGAGGTCGAAGGCCGTGTGGTCGAGCCGTTGCCGAACGCGATGTTCCGAGTGGAACTGAGCAACGGTCACAAGGTGCTCGCACACATCAGCGGCAAGATGCGCCAGCACTACATCCGCATCCTCCCGGAGGATCGCGTGGTCGTCGAGCTGTCGCCCTACGACCTCACCCGCGGGCGCATCGTCTACCGCTACAAGTAAACCAACACCGAGAATCAGAGGATGGGCCGTGAAGGTCAACCCGAGCGTCAAGCCGATCTGCGACAAGTGCAAAGTCATTCGTCGTCACGGTCGAGTCATGGTGATCTGCGAAAACCTGCGTCACAAGCAGCGCCAGGGCTAGTCAGCGGACTTCCGCCGACAAACTGAATAAGCGCACGCCACCTCGGCGGGGCGGATCCCACCGGATCTGACCGCCGAGTCCACCCCCGGACGAAGGCCAGGGCCCACGGAGCAATCTCCATGGGAACGGGTGCGCACCACACCTTCGACCTGTTACATAGGAGAACCATCCCGCATGGCACGTCTTGCCGGCGTTGATCTACCCCGCGACAAGCGGATGGTAATCGCGCTCACTTACATCTACGGCGTAGGCCGTACCCGCTCGGAGCAGGCCCTCGCGGCCACCGGGATCAGCGAAGATCTGCGCACCAAGGATCTGACCGACGATGACCTGGTCAAGCTGCGCGACTACATCGACGCGCACTTCCAGGTCGAAGGTGACCTCCGCCGCGAGGTCGCAGCCGACATCCGGCGCAAGATCGAGATCGGGTGCTACGAAGGCATCCGTCACCGTCGTGGCCTGCCCGTCCACGGCCAGCGCACCAAGACCAACGCTCGCACGCGCAAGGGTCCGAAGAAGACCATCGCTGGCAAGAAGAAGGCAGGTAAGAAGTAATGCCTCCCAAGTCCCGTACCGCCGGTCCGAAGAAGATCCGGCGCAAGGAAAAGAAGAACGTCGCCCACGGCCACGCTCACATCAAGAGCACGTTCAACAACACGATCGTGTCGATCACCGACCCGCAGGGCAACGTCATCAGCTGGGCTTCAGCTGGGCACGTCGGCTTCAAGGGATCGCGTAAGTCGACTCCGTTCGCCGCGCAGATGGCCGCCGAGAGCGCTGCCCGCAAGGCTCAGGAGCACGGCATGCGCAAGGTTGACGTCTTCGTCAAGGGCCCGGGCTCAGGACGCGAGACCGCGATTCGTTCACTGCAGGCAACCGGCCTCGAGGTCGGCACCATCTCCGACGTGACCCCCCAGCCGCACAACGGCTGCCGCCCGCCCAAGCGGCGCCGGGTCTGACGGCCGCGATCAAGAGGATTTGAGAGAACATGGCACGTTATAGAGGACCAGCGACGCGTATCTCGCGTCGACTCAATGTTGACCTCGTCGGTGGAGACGCCGCATTCGAGCGCCGTCCGTACCCTCCGGGCCAGCACGGTCGCGCCCGCATCAAGCAGAGCGAGTACCTGCTTCAGCTTCAGGAGAAGCAGAAGGCGAAGTACAGCTACGGCGTCCTGGAGAAGCAGTTCCGCAAGTACTACGAAGAGGCGGTGCGTCGCCAGGGCAAGACCGGTGACAACCTGCTGCAGATTCTCGAGTCGCGGCTGGACAACGTCATCTACCGTGCGGGCCTCGCCCGTACCCGGCGGGCCGCGCGTCAGCTCGTCAGCCACGGTCACTTCATCGTCAACGGACACAAGGTCGACGTCCCGAGCTACCGGGTGACCCCGTACGACATCATCGACGTCAAGCCGAAGTCGCTCGAGACCACCCCGTTCATCATTGCGCGGGAGACCCTCGGCGACCGCCCGGTTCCGGGTTGGCTGCAGATCGTGCCGTCCCGTCTGCGCATCCTCGTGCACCAGCTGCCCGAGCGCGCCCAGATCGAGATCCCGGTGCAGGAACAGCTCATCGTCGAGCTCTACTCAAAGAACTAATTCAGCTTTATCGAATTGGTTCTACGGGCATCGCTGCGCAATCGCGCAGATGGTCGGCGGTGCGGCCCGCGTCTGGGCCCGCCGCCGGCCACACGCCCACGGTGAGGGCTGAAGAGCTCTCACCGGCCACAACTGAATACAAATTTACGGACGTCATATAGCGGTCGTCCCCGTGTATGAAGGAGCAACACCTTGCTGATTTCCCAGCGCCCGTCACTGACGGAAGAGACCATCGCCGAAAACCGCTCGCGGTTCATCATCGAGCCGCTCGAGCCCGGCTTCGGCTACACCTTGGGTAACTCGCTTCGCCGCACGCTGCTCAGCTCCATCCCGGGCGCGGCGGTCACCAGCATCCGCATCGACGGAGTGCTGCACGAGTTCACCACCGTCGAGGGCGTCAAAGAGGACGTCACCGACATCATCCTGAACCTCAAGGAACTGGTCGTCTCCAGCGACTCCGACGAGCCGGTCGTCATGTACCTGCGCAAGCAGGGTCCGGGCGAGGTCACCGCTGCTGACATCGCGCCGCCGGCCGGTGTCGTCGTGCACAACCCCGACCTGAAGATCGCCACGATCAACAAGAAGGGTCGCCTGGAGATCGAGCTCGTCGTCGAGCGTGGCCGTGGCTACGTCACCGCCGTGCAGAACAAGCAGCCCGGCCAGGAGATCGGCCGCATCCCGGTCGACTCGATCTACTCGCCGGTCCTGAAGGTCACCTACGGCGTCGAGGCCACTCGCGTCGAGCAGCGCACCGACTTCGACCGTCTCGTCGTCGACGTCGAGACCAAGTTCTCGCTCACCCCGCGCGACGCCGTCGCGTCGGCCGGCCACACGCTGGTCGAGCTCTTCGGCCTCTTCCGCGAGCTGAACGACGAGGCTGAGGGCATCGACGTCGGCCCGTCGCCGTCCGAGGTCGCCGACATCGCCGCCTTCTCGATGCCGATCGAGGAACTTGACCTCACGGTCCGTTCCTACAACTGCCTCAAGCGCGAGGGCATCCACAACGTGGGTGAGCTCGTCGGGCGCAGTGAAGCCGATCTGCTCGACATCCGTAACTTCGGCCAGAAGTCGATCGACGAGGTCAAGGTCAAGCTCGCAGGTCTGGGCTTGGCGCTCAAGGACAGCCCGCCCGGATTCGAGCTCAGCCACGCTGTCTCCTCCTACGGCGACGAGAGCACCGACGAAACTCCCGCTGACGACGACGTCGACTTCGCGGAAACCGAACAGCTTTAACCCAACACCTGGTTTGCCCCGGCGGTAGATCCGCCGGATTTCATTGAGGAGCACGACAATGCCTACGCCCACCAAGGGTCCCCGCCTCGGCGGTGGCCCCGCCCACGAGCGGCTGCTGCTCGCGAACCTCGCGACGGCACTCTTCGAGCACGACCGCATCGTGACCACGCAGGCCAAGGCCAAGCGCCTGCAGCCGCTGGCCGAGAAGCTCATCACCTTCGCGAAGCGGGGTGATCTGCACGCTCGTCGCCAGGTGCTCAAGGTGATCAACGGCAACGAGACGAACAAGGCCGTCGTTCACAAGCTCTTCGCTGAGATCGGTCCGAACATGGCCGAGCGTCCGGGTGGCTACACGCGCATCATCAAGACGAACCCGCGCAAGGGCGACAACGCCCCGATGGCGATCATCGAGCTGGTGCAGGAGTCGGCCGGCAAGAAGGTTGTGCGGGAAGCCGAGAAGGCTCGCGGCACCAAGATTGCGCCGTCGAAGGCAGCTAGCGGCCGTACCAAGGAGATCGCCGAGGACGCCAAGAACGAGTCCGCCACCGCGGCCAGCGTGCTGGCGGCCGACGAGGCCTCCGCCGAAGCCGGCGAGGACGAAGGCGTCATCGCTACGGCCGGGGTCACCGAAGCTGAGGTCGAGGCCGCAGCCGAGGTCATCGGCGAGCCGGAGGCCGGCGCCGAGCTGGCGGCGGCCGACGAGTCCGCTGAGGCTGAGGCTGAGGCGACCGAGGCTCAGGCCGAGACCGACAAGTAAATACCGGACCCTTCCGGTTGCTCTTCCCGTCGAGCGACGGATCACCGCAGATGACTGATGCCATGGCTGATGTCTACGGCGGAGGTCCGTCGCTCGACGTTTCTCATTCCGGGGAGAGTCCGGAGCCGTCTCCTGCGGGCGGTCCGGACCGGCTTCCCGGGGACAACCCGGAGCCAGTGGAGGAGGCCTCGGCGCGGGTTCGCCTGGATCTCGGCTACGACGGCACCGACTTCTCGGGCTGGGCGGTGCAGCGGGATCGCCGCACCGTTCAGGGCGAGCTGCAGCGGGCGCTGGCGCAGATCCTGCGGCTGCCGTCGGTCGCCTTGACGGTGGCCGGACGTACCGACGCCGGCGTTCATGCCACCGGCCAGGTCTGTCACTTCGACGTGCCCGAGACGATCTGGAGCGAGCAGCAGGCGATGCTGTTGCGACGACTCGGCGGCGTACTACCCGCGGACGTGCGGGTGCACTCGGCGCGCGTCGTTTCCGCTGATTTTGACGCTCGGTTCTCTGCCCTCTGGCGTCGCTACGTCTACCGCATCAGCGACCGACCGGGCGGTGGTGACCCGCTGCGCCGAGGGTTCGTCCTGAGCTGGCGCCGGGAGCTCGACACCGACCTGATGCAGGCCGCGGCGACCGAGATCATCGGCCTGCATGACTTCTCCGCCTTCTGCAAGTTCCGCCCGGAGGCGACCTCGATCCGGACGATGCAGCACTTCACGGTGCAGCGCGCCGCCGACGACTCTGGTGAGATCGTCTGTGAACTGCGGGCTGACGCCTTCTGCCACTCGATGGTGCGATCGCTGGTCGGCGCGCTGATCACGGTCGGGGAGGGGCGGCGTGCCCCCGAGTGGCCGGCGTCGCTACTGTCCCGCAGCAGCCGCGCTGACGACGTCCCGGTGGTGGCGCCGCACGGCCTGGTGCTGGCCGAGGTCGGCTACCCGCCGGACGACGAGCTGGCCGCGCGTAGCGCCGTCACCCGCAACCGCCGAGATGCAACCACCCCAGGTTGCCCGGCATAGCCAAGCCACGCGACGCCGGCCGACCCGCGTAGCGCAGCGCGACCACCCCGCTTAGCGCAGCGCGCCCACCCCGCGTAGCGCAGCGCGCCCACCCCGCGTAGCGCAGCGCGCCCACCCCGCTTGGGGAGTCGGCTACCCGTGATGCCCGCTTGGGGAGTCGGCTACCCGGAATCCGGGTACCCAACTCCCCAACGCGGGCGGTGGACGTGTTCTAACTCAGAGCCCGAAACCGTTCGAGCAGGCCACGGTGGCCGCGCTGCTCGGGTCGAGGGCATTCAGCACGAGCTGCAGCGCGTACTGGTCGTCGGCGATGCCGAGGTGACCGACCCCGTCGTTCGGGCAGGCCTGCTGGATCACGATGTTGGTGACATTCGCGCCAGTCAGCAGGGCCGACGTGTACGGCGTGACGATCTCATCGTGCGTCGTGGTGATCACCGTGTACTGCACGCCAGGGACGGTGTCGCCGCCCGCATTCAGATTGGTGAGGAACGGTGATCCGGTGATCTGCTGGGTGCCGGCGGTTCCGAGGAGGCCACCGATTCCCGGGCCGAAGACGCCGGCCAGGCCGCCGACGTCAGTGCCGTGGTTGGACGGGACGAGACCGACCAACTGGTTCACCTTCGCCGCACCACCCAGGAACTTCAGGTAGTAACGCGGCATCATCCCGCCCTGCGAATGTCCGACGATGTCGACCTTGGACGTGCCGGTCGCGGCCAGGACCCGGTCGATGAAGGCCGACAGCTCGCCGGCTGAGGTCGGGATGTCGCCGGTGCCCTTCAGCGAGCCGGTGCCCCCGTAGTTGAGCGCGAAGACGCAGTAGCCGTGGTTCACCAGCAGCGGCGAGAGCGCGGTCCAGTTGAGGTTCTCGTTCTCCGACGTGCCATGCACGAGGACGACGGCCCGCGGATGCGACGCACTGGGCTTGCAGGACCAGTTGTTGGCGCCGGGTGGCGAGGTGTCCGGGTGGAAGAACCCGTTGATGATGTTGGAGCCGGCGTCATAGCTGACCGGTAGGGCGGTGGTGGCGCCGGCGCCAGTGGAGCTGACCGCCAGCGCGACGGCAGCCGCCCCGGCCAGCAGCGCGACGAACGACAGAAGACGTTTCTTCGACACGTGGATCCCCGTTGTGATGCAGGTCGCACCCCGTT